>JAJZZE010000024.1 GCA_021797735.1 Thermoplasmata archaeon
CATTAATACTATATTCCTGTACGGATCACGGGCCTGTGTGGCATCCGTGTACGTATCTCTCCGGTCTAACCTCTGTTTTTCTTTCATATTTTCAAAGCCTCCTGATCAACTCTTTTGTCCCCTTCACAGTTTTAGTCATGGGTAGTTGACCTCATCCACCTCATATATCCCATTTTAAATGCGTAATAAACCGCAAATAATGGCATTGCAATAAACACTATTGTTTCTATAAATGGGTATAACCCGAGTTTATAAAAGTCAAATGCCCATGGTAGCAATAATAACATATCAATATCAAACAGTATAAATAAGAATATTATAGCATAGTACTGTACTGTTATATTACCTTCCTCATATTCCTTTGCAACCTCACCGCTTTCGAATGGATGCAGATATGAATCGTCCTTTGCAGGGGGATTGTTTTCTATTGATAAGTTTTCCCTGATATTCTCAGGCCTGAAACTTATTTTACGTTTTTTATACCTGTTTGGTGAAATTGATGGCAGGACCTTGAAGACTAAGTACAATGCAAGGCTCAAAATTATTATCGCAATAGCTATAGCAATGTAACCTATTAACATTATCCTTATATTTTTAAACCGTATATAACTATATCGTTGGGTAATAAAGTCAAAGATTTACAGGCAATTACAATAAATTAATTAATAGTTTTGTATCAGTTATATTGATATAAAGTGTAAATAAAATCTAATAATTGAAAATTTAATGGAGTGTTTAATGAGTGTTTTTTAACTTTTTATACATTTCAATAACTTTTTTAGCATTAAAAGTTGAATTGGTTTCTTTTTTAAATGAAGGTATAATATTTTTTTCATTTATAGAATTATTAATGATTAATTTATTAATAATTTCTCTTATTTCTTCATCGCTTAATGATTTTAGTTCATCCATTTTTATAAGTTCATTTATATTAATTTTTTTAACGGTAAAAATTTCCAAAGCCTTTTCTATATTGCTTCTGTCCCAGCCATTATTTTTGGCAATATTTAATATTTTTATAAGATTTTCATTGCCTATTTTGGAATTATACTTTTTTTCTAATTCCGGAACTGTCTGTAATAATAATCTTGCTACCGTTTTCGGTTCATTATAAATTTTTATTAATTTAACAAATGTACTGTATAAACTGTTGTTTATTACTGCATCCGATTCAACCGTTGATAATTTATATTTATTATTTAGATTTAATTTTGCTTCTTCCATCGTTTCCGGAATCAGGTTATTTGCCTCATCCAGTAGACTTTTATTTATTTCAAATAATGGTATATCTGTTTCTGGATACATTCTTTCCCTACCTGGCAATGGCCTTAAATATTTTGTTTCTCCCTTTTCTGTTGCAGCTCTCGTTTCCGCTAAATCCATGTTTATGATTTTATTCAGCCTTAATCTTAAAAGGCCTGCCAATGCACCTATATTGTTTTTATATGTTAAAACAATTATAATGCTATCGTTATCTCCTCTGGATAATAATTTATAAACACTGTTTAATTCATCATCGGATATGCCATATCCGGGAAATTCATCTGAATGCATCATTCCACCTATTCCCATATTCCTCGCAACATCAGCAAATTCCTTGCCGAGATGGTAATTGCCATATTTCATTAAATGGTTTACATTTGTTATCATTGCAGAAAATACTGATTTGCCTGTTTTTATGGCTTTTTTTATCATCGACGACTCTGTGTTTTTAAATAAATATGTTATATCGTTAAAATCTGATATCTCGGACCCTTTAATTTTTAAAATATCTGAAATTTCCTTTAATGACATTTGCCTTGTAACCTCATAGTCTATTGTATCCCTTATAAATGATAACCTTGAAACACCTTTTATTTCAACCCTGCCGTAACCCATTGAGAAATTAACGTCCTGCCTTATTGAATCGACCTCCCCCCTGAATTTATATGTTGACATCACCAAATAACCTATTGCCTTTGCTGTTTCCAGGGCATGTTCCTGATCTATTATATCGGGTTCTGTGGATATTTCTACCAGTGGTATTCCAAGTCTATCGAGGGAATACTCAGCTCTATCTATATCCTCCCTTATTTTTCTTGCAGCATCCTCCTCCAGTGTAACTGCTGAAATCCTCACATTGCCCTTTGAGGTTTTGATATAACCGTCCATGCCTATTACACCTGTTCTCTGGAAGCCCGAGGTATTTGAGCCATCTATAACTATTTTCCTCATAAATGATACATAATCAACAATTTTACAGTGCAGTGCCATTGATAATACAACTGCCGTTTTTAATGCTTCATAATCAACATCATGTGGGGGCTCCTCATCCTTTTCTACCAGGCATGAATTATCACTGGAATAATATACAAATGTCCTATCTCTCATCTGCTCATACTTTACCGCATTATCAATTTTACCAAGTTCACTCATTACCGGTGTCATTTTTCTTTCTATAATAAAATCCGTTTTTTCCCCCTCTGTGCTACATGAACAGAATAATTTATTGCCCTTTAATTGAAAGTGAATTTCCAGTCCTATTTTCATATCTATCACCATAATATTCTATTATTTATTTCTCCCCTTAGATTTGTTTTCATTAAATTTACAAAACTGTCATTATAATTGGCTAATAAATACATAGCTTTTACCATTGCAGTTTCGGCCAACATATCATATAACGGTATAACATTTGCTTTTAATAATTCCCTGCCTGTGGAATAAACATTTAAATTTACACCACCATAAATACACTGGGATGTCATAAAAAAATGAACGTCCTTTGATAATTTTTTTATTGTTTTTATAATGCTGTCAGAAACATGGCCCAGGCCGGTACCCATAATTATTACAGCATCCTTATTGTAAACCGTATTATAAAAATCCTCGTCTTTTATCCCAGGATAAAAATATATAAGTGAAACATTGTCATTCAATTTATCGTTTAAAATGTTATTTTTACCGGTACTTTTATACTCCGAATTAAAAATTATATTTTTATTATTATATACTGCTATTTCAGAATCATCTACTGTTTTAAATGCACTTCTTTCACTTGTATGCATTTTCCTTACCCTTACACCACGATGCAATGATATATTATTATCTGATATCCCTGAATGCATTGCCACACCGACTTCACCTATATCCGTTGAGGAAAAATGTATTGAACCTTCTATGTTTGTGAATGCATCGCTGCTTGGTCTGTCAGAGCTCCTCTGACTGCCTGTAAATATTATTGGGTTTGTCTGTTCCTCAAACATAAATGATAATGCTGATGCAGAATATTGCATTGTATCGGTTCCGTGGAATATTATGACGCTGTTATTATTATCCATTTTTTCCTTAGCCTTTCTTGCAAAATTGATCCATTTCTCTGGGTTAACATTTTCACTTAATATATTATCTATATTTTTATGTGATAAATGATAATCATCTATATTATTAACATAATTATATAAATATGAAATATCTTTCACGGGTTTTACTGCACCGGTTTCATAATCTATTGAACTGCCTATTGTCCCACCTGTTGTCAGGATACAGACATTATTTTTGCCATGTTTTTCAATACTTTTTATTTTTATGTCCTCTCTTTTTTTACCATTACCATAAACATTCTTTATTTTTATATTTTCATTTCTTACTGTTATATTATAACCATTATCGAGCTTTACTGTCGTTTTTTCATCGTCTGAACTTATAAAAATACCCTTATAATTATTGTCTTTATAGTTAAATTCTATTTTTTGACCTGTTAACATTACAGATTAATTATTAAAATGTATAAAAACTTTATAAGTTTTTCATAATTTCCTTTGCGATAATTATTTTCTGAATTTCATTTGTTCCTTCGTATATCTGTGTAATTTTTGCATCCCTCATATGGCGTTCCGCATCGAAATCCGTTGTAAAACCGTATCCACCAAATAATTGCAGCGACCTTTCTGTGACGTATACTGCCGTATCAGAGGCAAACATTTTTGCAATTGATGATATTTCTATTGTGTCTTCTTTTTTTTGCCATCTTTCCGCCGCATCCCTTATTAACAGCTCCGATGCCTTTATTCTGGATTCCATTTCAGCTATCATAAACTGTATTCCCTCAAAATTTATAATTTTTTGATTAAATTGCTTCCTTGTGTTTATATAGTTCAATGCCTCATTAAATGCCGCCTTTGCTATTCCAAGGGCCTGCGCGGCTACACCAACCCTGCCCGCATCTAATGTATCCATTATTACCTTAAATCCTTCATTATATTTTCCTACTATATTCCCATCTGGAACAAAAACATCATTAAAACTTAATTCAACCGTACTTGAACCACGTATACCCATTTTATGTATATCCTTGCTAATCTCTAAGCCCTTAGAATCAGCATCAACAACAAATGTTGTTATACCCTTATACTTTAATGATTTATCTGTTGAAACATCCATAACAAAGAATTTTGCTAATCTGCCATTTGAAATAAATGTTTTTGTTCCGTTGATCTTATAACCATTGTTATATTTCTCTGCATGTGCACTTATTGAAGCCGCATCACTACCTGCATTTGGCTCGGTAATGGCCAGACCACCGACTGCACCCTTTGCTACTTCTGTTAGATATTTTTGATTTAAATGTTCACTGCCGAACATCATTAATGGCTCGGCAAACAACGTTAATGCGCCATCCAGAACAAGAGCGGTGCTTGGGCATGCCTCCGATATTATTTCTATAGCATCTATAAGAAATGGAAAGCTTAATCCATTGCCACCATATTTTTCTGGTATATATGATGAAAATAATCCCATATCACGCATACCGTTTATTATATCTTCGGGAACATACATCTTTTCATCTATTTCCCTGGCTCTGGGTTTTATCTTTGTTTCTGCAAATTCTCTCACATATTTTAGAATGTCTTTTTCAGTTTCATTAACCATATATGTATATTATTTATTATAATAATATTTTTATTGTTGGAATAATAATATTTTTGATTTTCCCCGGTATATTATATATTAACTGCATTATTAATAAGGTCTTACAGTATTTTAAACACCAGAAAATAATTTATACAGTTAGAATAAAGAATAACATACACTGTTTTCTCCGTGTTACTATAGCCCTTAATTTATAAATTAATACTATGTAATTTTATACATAACACACAGTCCGTTATACCTGCGTGCATAAAGAAAAATTTATTAAAACTGGTTGTATAGAGTCACTATGAATATACTTGTAACAGGGCACAAAGGATTTATTGGGTCACACATTTACAACGACTTAAAATCAAAGGGGTATAATGTCTATGGTTACGATCTTGGCAGCATACTTGAGGATGTAAAATATGATATTATTGTACATATGGCTGCACGTGGTCTAATAAGAGAATCAACAAAGCATCCATATAATTACTTTGAAGATGGCCTTGAATTGTCGATAAAGTTTCTTGAACTTGCAAGGAAAAATAACGCTACTTTTGTTTTTCCATCATCTGGATCAATAGCAGATCCTACAAACCCATATTCTCTTGGAAAAAAACAGAGTGAAGAATGGATTTATTTATATAACAAACTGTATAATCTGAAGTATTACATCCTTCAATTTTACAACATTTATGGTCCGGGAAGTAGAAAAGGTGCGGTATATCTATTGACCAGGGCTGCACTGGGCAATGAAGAAGGAGTAGTATATGGTGATGGTTCCCATATAAGGGATTATGTATATGTAGATGACGTTTCCAATCTTGTCGATAATATTATTAACAGTAAAATACCATGTGGCAGATATGAGGTTGGAACAGGTGTAGGAACAAGTGTTAATGAATTGGTAAAGAATATAGAAAATGTGGTGGGAAAGAGAATAAAAATAAGGAATGAGCCTTATATTGTAAATGAGGGTGAAAGGCTGTATGCAGAGAATCCAGCGGTAAAGAATTTCAGAGATCTTAATTATGGAATCAAAAAGGTCGCAGAATTTATCAAAAATGATGCTAATATTGCCAAATTATAATGCCAGATTAAAAAAAATCATTATCTGTATAGCTTCATTAGACACTTGCCCAGAACCCATAAAACAACCATTTTAGAATGCCGTTAATGGTATATTGCTGGTTTTTATGCAACGAAACCATACAAATAAAACAGTTTGATACTGTTATTGAGTTAACTTTATGCATTTTTAATCATTACAGGATAATGTTTCTTACACTGTCTGTAAATATTAAGAATAAAAAAATACTGTTTATAGGATCTGGAAGGATTGCAGAACATAAAATAAAAAATGTAATAAACTATGAACCTTCAATATGTGTTATTGGAATTGAGGCAACGGATTATATTTTAAATTTAAATAAAAACAATATGATATCGTATTATAAAAGAGAATTTAACGAAGATGATATTAAAAATGATTATTTCATGGTCTTTGCTGCAACCAATAATAGTGAATTAAATAAAAATATATCAGTACTGTGTAAAAATAAAAATATTCTGTGTGATAATGTTAGTGACCATAATTATTCTGATGTGATAACGCCAGTAAATATAAGAATAGATTGCATTGATATATCAATAAATACAAATGGTGAGGAGCCTGGATTAACAAAGGAATTAAAAAATTTGTTATTAGACGATATAATTAATAATAACTATAACTTTGAGAAAAAGATAAAAGAGATATATGATAAAAAAATGAGAGGTTATGAAAACAATAGGAAATAAAAAGATATATGAAACCCCTGAGGAGATAATGAAACCTGAACATACCATGTTAATTAACTGGGACCTGCAAAATGGGCTTGTGAAAAACATTTTTAACAAAAACGAATTTGTAAAAAATGTAAAATCCCTAAATGAAAATGCAAGAAAGGTTAAAATGCCCATAGCCTATACAAAAATTACACCCTTACCGTTTTTATATATGTCACCCGCAATGATAGGAAGCTATATGAGGAGATTTGGTGTTGATGATCCGGCAAAATTGCCTGCTTTTATGGCCCCTGGATCTGAAGATGCTGAAATCTATAATGATTTTATGCCGGAAAAGGAAGATTATATATTCAATAAAAACACAGCAAGCATATTTATTGGTACAAATTTTATCAATATGTTGAAGGCTGCGGGAATAGAGACACTAATATTCACAGGAATTGCAACAGAAATAGGCGTGGAATCAAGCGTAAGGGACTCTGCTGTTTATGGTTATTATACAGTTGTTGCATCGGATTCGTGCTCATCACATGATAGGGAAAGCCATGAGGCTGCACTGAAGTCCATGTCAAGCGTATCAATGGTTATGAAAACGGCTGATATAATAAATGTTTTAAAAAAATATTAGGAAAATATTAATATTAGAATTTATTATATTTTAAAATGGATGTTAGAAAATACATTAAACTAAAAAACGACATTGAAACTGTTATAGGCATAATAATAGGCGTTATTTTTGGAGAAAAAATTATAACGGTTATAGCCCCCTATTTTATTAGATATGCATCATCCGGAATTACAATATCATCAGGGATATATGCGCCTTTGATAGCTATAATAACTGGTGTAATATTATTCCTTGGAATAAGGTCACTGGCATACCTTCTATCATCTGTGTTTCTAGGTACGGGTATAAGTATAGCGATATTTGAGTTTGCAGGAATAAGCGTATATGCAAGCCTTGCCGGTGTTTTCAATGTATTATTAATACTTCATTAGGGTTATGGCAAAAATAATATACCATAATTAAACTACACTATGGAATGATTTCATTAACATACAAGAAGATTAATAAAAAACTTATTAATTATTTAGAGGATTCTATAAAAAATGAGTCCTACGATGAACTTATACAGTACATTTTAAAGGAAGAAAATAACATCAAAAGAGTATATGATGATGAAATTGAAAGTATATTTTTTAATCACCTTAAGGATAAGGATATCCCTGAAAAATTATATGACCTTATAAATGAAATAGATAATAAAAACAGGCTTGTACTGTTATATCAGATTAAACTGTATTACAGTAATAATGATACTGACAGATTTCTGGGATTAATAGAAAATAATAAGAAGCTGTTATCAGTAAAAGGTATAAGGGAAAAATTTGATAATTTCCTTGGTTCAAAACCCGTGTATGATAAACTACTGTATCTGTCAAAAATGGATATTTATGATGATACATATGTTGAAAAATACATAATAAATAATTATAATTTTAATGATTTTAAAAATATTGTTGATAATTTTACCGGCAATAATGATTATGAAAACGCAGAGATTATTTTAAAAAAATGTATAGAATTAAAAAGGGATATCAACTGTTATTATTTACTTGGAAGTATTTATATTAAGACTAACAATAAAAAGGCACTGAACGATACTGTAAATTATCTTTTAATAAACGACAGCAAAAAACCAAATGAAAAACTATCTAAATACCTGTATTTTGAGGGCAAGTATGGTATGGCAATAGAATACGCGGATAAATTAGACCGGGGAAATAAAATACTGGCAGATTCATATTATTACAATGGCAACTATGGCAGGGCTCTTGAAATTTATAAAAACATTTATTATAATATTGATAAAGGTGTTATATACAAAATAATAGAAATAGAACACATAATAGGTGATTACGGATCCTTAATAGTATATCTAAAATCCCTGGAAAAAATGGGTACACTGGACAAAAACTTTTGTCTGTATAAAATAGAAGCTGAAATGAAACTTGATATGTATATTGATGCGGAAGATGATATAAATCTATATACAAAGAAATATGGCAATGATAAGGCTCTATTATATCTGAAACTGGAATATTACAGGCACATAGAAAATGAGTCTATGGAATATAATATGGCAAACGAAATATTAAAAACCGGAGAAAAGGACATTAATGTTTTCAATACAATAATTAATTACCAGTATAATAATGAAAATTATACAGAACTTGAAAAATTCATTGAGGAACACAGTATAAAGGATAATTTCATGGGAAAATATGTAGCCTCATTAATATATAATAACAAAATGGAAAATGTAATAGAAGAGATAAGGAATAATACGAAATTGCTGAATAATGGCGAGGTAATTGACTCATTATTTAATGCAATAAAATCTGATAAAAATATAAAACTTTTTGATTCAATAGACTATAAAAATACATTGCTTGAATTTGTGATTAATTATTTAAGGGGAAATAAAAATATAGACTATTTAAAATATTTTGACATTGTAGATAGGGGAAAATCTAAAATATGTGCATATATCATAGCAGTAAATGGGATAGATTTTAAAAACAATGTAAAGAAAAAATATGTGAAGGATATATTATCAAAGGGCAAATTCAGTAATATTAATTATATAATAAAAAGTATTTTTGATGCTTACAGCGGCAATATCAATGATGATACCAGAGATTTGAAATATTTCCTGTACCCTGTAACAGATGCTTTAATTAAGACCGGTAAATACGATACGGCAAAAAATATGATAGAAAGCTTAATTTCAAAAAATCCAGATCCGTTTTATTATTATTACCGTGGTTTGATTGAGTATCATAAAAATAATTATGGTGATTCTGAAAAATATGTAAATGAAGCAATTGAAATATTAAAAAATGCTGATTTCTTTTCTTTAAAATTAATACTGGCAATGAAACAGAATAGCAGTATAAATAAATTGCTTGATGAGGCATTTAATTTAAATTTTTACTCTATTTTCGGGGATGCATATGAATTTATTTTATATAATAAAATTGATAGCACCATAACCGAGTATTTTTTCAATTTAAATATACATGATATAAATCTATATAGAATAAAAAGGAATTTGTTTGGTGAATATAAATCAAAGGTAAAATATTCCGCATTAACCCTTGCTGGAGATTATAATGAAGATGATATGATAAAACAGTATAATATATTAAAAAATTCTGATGTAAAAATAGGAGTGAAATTTTTAAGGTTTTTTAAATTTAAAACCTATAAAACTGATGAAATTATAGCAAATTATTATTATTCAGTAAATGATTATTATAATTCATTTAAATATTATAATGATGCCTTTATAAGAAACAATGATGTTGTAGATAATGTAAATTTTATTAAAATCAGGAATGATAATGAAATATATAATAATGCCATAAATAAATTCATTGAGAACGGTGATTATTATAATACTGTTATATCATATTTTATAAGAAAGGAGTATAATAAAATAGAAAAAATTATAGATAAAATATATGATAATAAAAAAATTATGGAATTCCTTATAGAGAATGCGTGGAATAAAAACTATATAAAAAATAACATAATAAAAATTTTCAATGAAAAAAATGACAGAATAACAGGTGAGTTAATAAGTAAAAAATTTGATGATGATGAGGATTATTATAATGAAATTCCTGTTTTAAAGAAATTACATGAATTATATAACGACGACCTGATGATCTTAGATAAGTTAATATCAGCATTAAGCAGAAACAATGAAAAAGAAGATGCTCTATCAATACTATACAATAAATTCCATGAGACAAAGAATTTATTTCTGTTTAACAGGCTTGTTTCAATGTATTATAATTTCAGGGATTATAACTCTGTAATGAAGATATATAACAGTAATTATATAGATAGGTATAACATTAAATATTTCATTTTTTCCTCAATAAAGTTATTCATGTATGAAAATTATAAGACACTTAGCGAAAAATACAGGGACTTAATAGATAAAAGTGCATTTAATGAAATAAATAATAAGCTGTCGTCTTCATATAAATTTAAAAATTTATTATCATGGGCAAAAAAACTTTTTGAGTATGAATATAAGGAAGATAAAAAAATGAAATTTGAAGAGTATTATAAAGTTGTTCCAGATTATATTTCAGAAAATCTGTATAAATTTATTGAAAACATGGAGCCATATACATTTATAAATAAGTATGTTTATAATGATATGTCAAGAGATATTATTAGAAAACTTTATGAAAATGGTTCGGTGGTTATAACGAAAATAAAAATAAATAAAATATATAATATCGTTAAAGATGTTATAACAGCAAAGAACTTTTATATATTTATTGATCGATCATTGAGCAATGTGTATAATATAAAATTCAATAGCAAATATGAATATATATTAGATAAAATAAACAGGAATAATATAAATCCAATGGAACTCGTTACCAGATTTGATATAGGGCTTATAGATGCTTTAAACATAATTGATATTTTGAATAAGAGTGATAAAAATGTATTACAGTAGAAACAATGAAACTAATGATATACTTGTAGCAGTTTTAATCCTTACCATTTCATTTACATTAATGATAACCGGCGGGATAACAAGAATAACAGCATATAGTACAGGAGCTATAGAACTTGCGGGACTCACAGGGTTTGCAGTAACAGTAACAGCTTTTCTACTGCATGAAATGGCACATAGAACTGTTGCAAAGAGATTGGGTGCAGTGGCATTCTTTAAATTATGGCCTGCAGGTGTTTTAATAGCACTGATAACCTCTATGTTCGGATTTTTATTTGGTGCACCAGGGGCTGTTGAGTTTGCAGGTTTATATGATCAGGAGAGTGAGGGAAAAATAGCACTAGCAGGTCCGGCAACAAATATTGTCCTTGGGGTAATATTTTACGTTTTATATCTACTGCTGTCATTACCATCAATGTTTATAGTTGAATTTGTTTTATTTTACGTTGCATTGCTGAACCTGTGGTTTGCACTGTTTAATCTGTTGCCCATACCACCCCTTGATGGAAGTAAGGTATTTTACTGGAACAGTAAATTATATGCAGGCATATTCATACTTGTAATAGTTTTAAATTTTGTCGATGGGCTAATACCCTCATTCCTCGGGATTCATATATAAACCATTTTAAGTAAAAACATTAAATAAAGGTTATATATATTATTTTAATATTGAGTAAGGAAGTGATTAAAATTAACACCAAAGAAACTTGTACTTCATGTGGCATAGGGCTGGTTGAAGTTGGATATTCAATATTCCTCTGCCCTAACTGTGGCGAAGAAATGATAGGTAGATGTAAGCAATGTAGAGAGCATTCTACACCATATGAGTGCCCGAAATGCGGGTATTTGGGACCGTGATATTCATGGGAGATGTAATGGTTTTATTAAGGGTATTGCCAGAATCGATTGATATTAATCTGGATGAATTAAAGGAGAATATATCAGAGAAGCTGGATGGCCTCTGCAAAATCAATGAGGTAAAACAGGAAGAGATTGGCTTTGGATTAAATGCATTAATGTTTTCTATAATAGTGCCTGATGAAGAAGGAAAAATAGACAGGGTAGAAAATGCAATATCTTCCGTTGAACATGTAAGCCAGGTAGATACCAGAGATGTTACACTAATTTAAAATGTTATTTATTATTTTATTGATATTATTTACAGTAATTTTAATCCTTATTTCGATGGGGCATATATTTATAGAATCACATAAATATGTGGATGACAACATAAAAAATGATTATTATCCAAAAACCCTGGTAATGCTACCATGTAGGGGCATAGACTATTCATTAAGGTCTAATTTAAATTCAATAAAAAATCAGAACTATAATAATTTTAGGTTAGTATGTGTGGTTGACAATGAAAACGAAGGGGCATTAAAAATCATAAAAGAGTTAAATGTGGAATATATAATAAGTGATTATAAATGCGAAAAATGCAGTGGCAAGGTAAAGGCAATAAGTACTGCAATGAAAAAATTTGATGATTATGATGTTTATGTAATCGCAGATTCTGATATATATGTTAAAAATGACTGGCTTATAAATCTTATAATGCCATTAAAAAATAATGATGCGGGATTATCAACAACATTTCCATATTTTGCCCCAAAAAATGGTTTCTGGTCCGAGGTCAAGGAAGTATGGGGGTTTGTTGGCATGGGATTAATGGAATCAAAACTTACACGGTTTGGTTGGGGAGGATCCCTGGCATTTAAAAGAGAGATAATTGAGGATAATTTCAATTTTTTTAGTGAACATATATCTGATGATACTGCACTAACAAAGATAGCAAAAAATAAAAACTTAAAAATATATTATACAAAAAATTCAATGCCGTATGTAAACTCTCCAGAGAATTTTGTGGATTTCTTTGAATGGGCTAACAGGCAAACAGCACTATCAATATCTGCAGACAGAAGAATTTATTATTATGGTTTATCGTTTTACGGGTCATATTTATTTCTGTTCTTTTCCGCAATTTTAATGGGAATATTTTATAATTATCTATTTTTCCTGTTTTTAATTCCGGCGACACTATATGTAATAAACATGTTAAAAAGATTGGTTAAAATAAAGTTTACAAATGTAATAGCTGCAATAATCCTGCCCGAGATATATATTGTAAACCTATTAATAGCAAAAAGGATGAAAAATATAAAATGGCGTGGAAGAAAATATAACATAACCGATAAAAAATTACTATAAAAATTATTATAATACCTTGCTATATTATGTTATGAAAACACCGCAGTTATTCGGAACTAACGGCATAAGGGGAGTTCCAAATGATTATTTAACAACAGAATTTTCAATGGCAATAGGAAAGGCAATAGGAACGTTTTTTAATGCAGGGAAAATAGCTATTGCAAGGGATACAAGAATAAGTGGCGATATGATACTGCTATCTGTTGCCTCTGCTGTTTTATCAACTGGAACCGATACTGTGTATTTAGATATATTGCCAACGCCGGCATTACAGTATTATTGCAAAAACCATAAAATACCGGGAATAATGATAACAGCATCGCATAACCCACCACAGTATAATGGCATTAAGGCGATAGATTCAGATGGTACTGAAATCGACGAGGAGAAGGAAGTAGAAATAGAGGATCTAATATTTTCAAAGAAGTTTAAAAACGTTCCATGGGATGAGATAGGGCAGTACTCATCCGACAATACCGTGATAGACGAATATATAAACGGCATTATGAATGCTGTAAACGCCGGTAAAATAAAGGAGAAAAAATTCAGTGTTGCAATAGATACGGGTAACGGTGCATCATATTTTACGAGCCCATTATTATTATCAAAATTTAACTGCCATGTAGTTTCATTAAATTCAAACCCCGACGGAAAATTCAGTTCAAGAAATTCTGAACCGAAACCTGAAAATCTAAGTGATCTGATTAATATTATGAAAACAAAAAAGTTTGATATAGGAATAGCCCATGATGGGGATGCTGATAGGTGTGTTTTTATAGATGAAAATGGCAATTTTATAGATGGTGATAAGAGTCTGGCATTAATTGTTAAATATTCAATAAATAAAAATGATAATGTTGTTACCCCTGTAAGCAGTTCAGATGCATTAAAGGAGATCTGCAATGAAAAAAATGCAAATTTAATATCAACAAGGGTTGGTGCACCGATAGTTGCAAGAGCAATGATAAATAACAGGGCAGTAATAGGTGGAGAGGAAAATGGTGGAATAATTTATGGTAAACACCAGTATTGCAGAGATGGCGCTATGACCCTATCATTGATGTTAAATCTGCTGGCAAATGAAAATAAAAAACTATCAGAATTACTGAAAGATATACCGGATTATAAAATGATAAAATCATCGGTTGAACGGAAAAGGGAATGGAATGAAATACATAATGATTTAATAAAAAAATATAAAAATAAAAAAATGGATTTTACAGATGGCGTAAAAATATATGATGACAATGGATGGACATTAATAAGGCCATCCGGAACCGAGAAAATAATAAGAATATTTTCCGAATCAAAAAGCATGGATGATGCAGCAGAATATAATAGGGAGTATTCAGATTACTTGGCTGTGGGACAATAGTCCCTTCTATCCATCGACTTTCTGGATTGGTTCACCCACCTGGGGCAGAACATTCCAGTACCATTGCTTCACCTGAATGACCTTTTAGCTATAGCCGGGATCGTTTTAGCCTTATCGGACACAGCAATACAATATTAATATATGCAGTAACATCCATTAAAATTCTCACTTAACTCCCTGTATACCATCTTTGTAAGGCTGTTCCCTGATGTAATATTATTGTCTATAGCTCTGGTTATACATATATCTGTCATTGCAGTAAACTGTTTCTGTAGTTCAGTAATGGTTTGTGATGGTGTATATTTCTGTGTAACAAGTTTTATAGGCAGTCATATACGGGAAAATATAAGAACATTATATAAATTTATGTAAGGAAAGCTAAAATAAAGGTTTTGCATACAGTTAACTGAAAGTGGATAAAATAATTATATTCCGAAGCCATATTACTTAAAAAATTTATAAACTTTTATACATTGCAAGAAATCTTGTTATCGCATTAATATTACCTGCAAAGCCGAACCATAATAACAGTATATCTGTAGCGTATATTTTTACTGAGTATAAATCAAAATGAGACACAATAAATAACTGTATCAGTATGAATATTATTATTAAAACTAATCTATCTGCCCTTCCTGCTATACCAGAATAATTTCTCTTTAACCCAAGAGCCTGTGATTGGGTTCCCATATAACTTGTCATTAGAATTCCTATGATTGCAAATAAACCAATGTAAACATTCCCATATACTGAAAATGTCATGCCCATTATAATAAAGATATCCGAATACCGGTCAAACGCATGGTCCAGCAGGTCTCCCTTTTTTGATGAAATGTTTTTTAACCTTGCTATTTTTCCATCCAGTGCATCAAACAATGCCGATAATATTACAAAAATAAATGCAAGGATTAGATAATAATGGCTGAAATAATAAAACAATCCACTTAAACCTGCAAAAACTAATGATAATATGGAAACCGTATTTGGATTTGCCTTTACGAATATTTTTGATAATGGAACCAGTATTTTATCTCCCTGGCTCCTATATGAATCAAGTACCATAATGGTTTATTATATCTATATTATTAAATTTATTTTATTTATTTTCCTTAATTAGCAGGTAGGACGTTGAGAAATAACCGCTGGAATAATATAATAACCATATGCCTGTAAAAATAAAATTCTGTAGAAAATATATTATTGATCCGGTTAGAAATATAATACCAAATATTAATATTATATATATAACTGAACTTATATTGTGTTTTTTGCCCTTTGGGGTTACCTTATATATACGCTTTGATTTAAATGCCCTGAAAGCCCATAAAAGCATAAAAGGAGACAGTGCAACTGTGTATGATGATGTACGTCCCAGACCTGTTAATGCCTCCTTATTGGTAAAATTCAATTTTTTCCCTATCAATATAAATACATATGCATATGATGCAAGGAAAATGAACCATATTAAAAATAATATATTATTCAATATATCAAAGTGTATAAATGGTATAAAGGCTATGAGAAGCATTGCCATGATAAATGTCAGTATTATAGGTATATACTGTAAAAGGAATGCAATTGCGTCTATTTTTTTTACTACTGATAATTTGGATGAAGAAATTGATCTGAACCTTCTCGTAAGGACTTCAATAGAACCCATAGCCCATCTTGTTTGCTGTATATAAAACGCCCCGAATGTGTCCGGCACATCTATGTGAACGCTTGCATCCGAACTTACTATCTTTTTGCCCGCCTTCAAAAGTTTTGCGCCTATTTCAAGGTCATCCTGAATCATTTGCGGGTCCCAGGCCCCAACAGCTTCCAGGGCACTTTTTTTAAATACTGTTCCACAGCCTATTGGAAATACCTCCATATTGCCCTTATCCCTGCCCTGGACTATCGATTTGTTTGTAAAATGTGTTGATATTATAACTCCTCTGGTTAATGAGGTGTTGTTATGTGTATAACCTTCCCAGTTCATTGTAACCGCATCTGCTTTCCTGTTCAGTAACTGCATGTATGCGTACAGTAATGAGTTTTTATCAAGTCTTGCATCCACATCCAGTGTAAGAATGAGATCACCACGTGACCGTTTATATCCTTCAAGCAGGGCTCCACTTTTATATCCTATTCTATTTTTTCCCCTTCTGAACAATAAAATGTTTGTATTTTCCGGTATAATAAGTTTTGATTTGATCTCATTGAAATAACTTTCACGGTCATCTGAAATTATTATTATTTCAATTTTTGATTTGTCCCAATCTGCTTCCAGTACATTTTTTATTAAATCATTTATTGTATCCACATTTTCTCCTTTTGTTGGGACAAGCACTGATAAATATGGAAAATCTTTAATTTCCACTTTATTATACTTAAATTTTGTACCCATATAATAATAAAGTAACTGGAAAAATAATATTATAATTGGTGGAATAAAAATTATTACAGGTATTATGAGATAATACAGGTTAATCATAGCATTTCAACCCTTTAAAGCCTATAGCAATTGTTTTTGCAAATCTTTTAATTTTCATGTTAACACTGTTTATTTATATTCTGCAATTCCTCCATATACTGTATTAAGTGCAGGGTTCTTATAATCATTTATTACCTTAAATATAATATTTCTTGATTTTAACGTTACTGTCATTGAAAAGTGTATAGATAATATCCTATTTAATTTTTCCAGTGATGCCCTGGCGGAAAAAAAGCCGGTTAGTTTTTTTTCTTATTTTTTGTTTCCAGAACAGTAAATATGTATAGTTGTCCTGTATGCTTCACATCATGCAGCACGGAAGTACTGTATCTTTCAGGGTGGATTTATGGGGGCATAGTCACGGACTTTATAGTATATCCCACTTCTTGAGGATCCTGCGGGTACTTTGTGAATAAAACGGTAGTATCTGGCCATTTTCCATTCCACATATATTGGTTGTATATACTCTCCGGCATGCGCCGTCTATTGCCACCATAGGATAGATAGAAATTGATTTGTACTTTAAGTATATTAAGTTATATGGATACGGACATTGCCTTTCTTCACCCACCAAGCATCTATGATTTCAGGAAACGTACACTTAAGGAAGGGCCAATTGGAGATGTAGTCCCATCCACACCATTATTCGAGATGTACCCCATTGGATTTGTAAGTATGCTTGGCTATGCACTGAAGCACGGGTACAGGGGCAGGATTTCAAACATTGCAGTACTGATGTTATCAAGCAATAAATTTGAAGTTGAGAAGTATATAAAAAATATTGATTCGGAGATATATGGCATTGATCTTCACTGGCTTCCGCATGTACAGGGTGCCTTTAACATAGCAAAAATTGTTAAGAGACTACATCCTGATAAAAAGGTTCTATTTGGTGGATTTACCTCATCGTACTTTGCTGAGGACATAATGAGAAGCAATGAGGCTGTTGATTTTATACTGACAGGGGACTTTATGGAGAAACAGCTTGTTACACTTTTGGATACAGTTGAGAGAGGTAAAAGTCTGGAGATGGTTCCAAACCTGGTTTACAGGGATGGAGACAAAATCAGGAGAAATAAACCATTAAAAGATGATAACCCCGGTGATTCCGTATTTATTGATTACGGGATTCTTATAAAAAATGCAATAAAATATCATGATATTCGTGGCCATCTTCCATATTATAACTGGATAAGGAATCCAGTGGCAGTAACACTGATTCAGAGAGGGTGCCAGTATAACTGTGGCTTCTGTGGTGGATCAAACTTTGCCTACAGTAATAATTATTATCCAGTGTCACCTGTAAGAAGGTCTCCAGAAATTATAGCAGATGAGATTGAGGCAGTAAAGGAAACAATAAGTTCACCGGTTTTCATTGCAGGCGATATAAACCAGACGGGTGAAAAGCACTATACTGCACTCTTCAGGGAAATCCATTCAAGAAAACTTGACCTTCCCATCCTCACAGAGTATTTCGTGCCACCTGGAAGGGATTATTTCAGGGACCTTTCCCGGAATGTGGTTGATTTTTCCTGTGAAATATCACCGGATTCCTCTATTCCTAATATAAGAAATATAACCGGAAGATATTATTCCAATGATGCCCTAGAAAAATCTATTTCACTTGCCAGGGAATTTGGGTCAAAAAAGTTTGATGTTTATTTCTCCATCGGGCTGCCATACCAGACAGTTGAGGATGTAATGAAGGATGGGGCATACTATGAGCACCTTTCCAGGGATTTTGGAAGCAAGGAGATGCCTGTATATGGATTTATATCACCGCTCACACCATTTCTCGATCCCGGATCACTCTTCTACGAGATGAGGGAAAAATATGGATACACTATTAATGGAAGCAACATTATGGATTATTACAATATACTTGATAGAGGTTCTTCATGGGAGGATTTTCTGAATTATTATACAAAATGGATGTCCAGAGAGGATATTATTAAGGCAACTTACCTTGCCGGGATAAAAATGGTTGAAATTGGCAGCAGACTTGGATATATTCAATATGAAGAAAAGAACAGGATTATAAACAATATCATGAACTATATGAATGGCGGTGAATATATATCACATGAGGATAAGAGCCGGCATCTGACATACCTTGTGAAGGAGATAGACTGGTCCAGGAAACATGGCCTTACATTCGATTCTTCCCTTGTTTTTATTTATTCTGTTTTTGAGAGAGTAAAGGATGAATTTAATTATATTTTTGGGAAAAAACATGGTTGAAATATAAGCATAATTACCAGATCATTTAACCCCGGAATCAATACGCTTTTCCATCATTGCTTTAGTTGAGGATATGGCTATCAGGAGTATAGCCAGAACAACCAGGACAAGGCCAGTAGCCTCAACATACCACGAAAGGGTGATCGTATATACCAGTACACCGAACGCACCAATTGTTGTACCGGTGCCTGCAAATGCCACAATAATATTCTTCAGGATGTTCTGCTCCCTGACAAAGTAGATAAATACAAGTAATATCCCTGCAAGCAATGGCATAAGGAAAAAGGCAAATAGCAGATGCCCGTTTGTAAATGCCTGGTCATATAGATATCCTGCTCCTCCAGCCGGTGGGGTGCCCGGAGACCCGAAACCATAATATGTTTCATTGAATTCCATGGAATAACCCACTCCTATCATTACAGCCATAGTTGCCATCCATATATACATCTCCAGCGCCTGCAGTAATCTTTCAGGCTTCTTTAAAGAGAGGGCATAATAAAGGCCAGCTATAGAAATAAGGGCACCGGCCCCAATCAGACCGGTCTGGCTGTCATCAAGGGCAAGACCGTTCATTCCTCCTGTTCCGGATATAAATAATGTAGGAATGGAATATGTACCAAAGGCTGATATAAAGTAAAGATAACTCATGGAAATGACTCCAAATACTGAAATCAAAAGGCTGACATTTACTATTCCTCTTTTCATGGATGATAATTTTTCATAGCCAATGTAAATTGCAGCCAGGGCTACAATCACTCCCATTACTGCCGGCAGCATCTGATGCGAATGTGAGGTAAAAAGATTGCCCAGGAAAGTATTTAATCCTCCCCATGCAATTACATAATTATTGAACCATGGAACCGAGGCAAAGCCAAATAGAAAACCATATTCATAGATTACTCCCATTAGCGATGCAATGATGCCGGATACGGTACCCACAAGAAGAAGTGTATATGCACCCCAGATTTTTCGAAACTTTTCCCTGTCATGGAATGGCATGAGAATAAGCGATACAAGAAATATAACTGCAAGAATAATCATCCATACATCCCTAATAGCCTGAAGGGCGTAGTCAATATTTGCAAAACGTGCTGGATAATAAAAGGCTATTCCTAAAGCGCTGATGAGTAAAAATGGATATGTACCGATATTTACAATTTTTCTTTCAAATGGTAGAAGGTTCAGAAGCTCAGAAGAATATATAAACAGAAGAAAAACAAATGGTATCATTATCGTGTGGATATAATTAACCATATCAGGGGTAAAATCCCCCAGTTTGAACCAGCTAACACCCGGCAATAACGGACCGATTAGAAGAAACAGGGTAATATAAATAAAGACTGCCATGGAATTATGCCGCGGGCTTAAAATAAAATTTTTAATGGCATAACCATTAAAGACTCCATGCATATAAAGTTTATATAGATTTAATTATTAAATATTGTGATTTTAACTATGGCAGAAATAAACCACCAGGAATTGTAAAAAGGAAAGGCACAGTGTAAAAACAGCTATTATAAGCCTGTTGACAGGAAGATAGTATAATACTTGCCGGTAACATAAATAATACACCATATTGGAATGAAAATGTTAAACCCTATTGAAGGATATTTTATATTTTGGTGGTATAAACAGTATATTTTTAATTTTTGTTACCCTGTTATTATGTATTTTATATGTTGCATAACCGAGATTTGTATTATTATATGCTATTACTTTTATTGTAACATTCCCGGGTATATTTTCGCCCCTTACTGGATATAGATAAAATGTCTTTGTCTGGCCTGGTGATATTGAATTATTGCTGACATTAAATAAATAACCATCATAATTTGTTTCGTTTACCATGGCACGGAAATAAAGATTTTTATCTGAACTACCACTATATGTTAAATTAACCTCTATATATTTTATACTGCCACCTTTAATTTCTGGCTTTATGGAATTTATATTTACCTTATTGGTATGGTAATAATTAATGCCCGAAAATATAACCACAATTATTACAATAAATATGAATGCTATATATGCAAACCTTTTCAATTTTTTATAATTTATCTTTTTAATGCTTATAAGATCTTTACCATAGTTTATATCCTCTATAACCAGTAATGATAATACCGGCCAGTATATGAAATATCCCGGAAGTACACGGTAATTAAAGAAAAATATTAAAACTGGAAATACAAACAGTTCATATTTTAATAAATCATAATATTTTATATAAATAACTATTGACATTATAAATACCAGAGTGAATGCAATGGTAAAGGCAGTATATGGAATGTAAATATAACCCATGAATGAAAGCTGCGATATGCCATAGCCTATGCCTATTAGACGGTTTAATTCTGGTGATAAAACATTAGTAATATATGTAACTGGACTTAAAATAATAAAATAACCGTTTATCAGTAAAAAAACTGCAGATGCAATTAAAAGCCACTGGATAGCCTTTTTTAATCCCCTTTCACGGTAAATCATATATATAATAAATGGAAAAATAAAAATGGGGAACTGCTTTGCGGATATGGATAAACCAAAAAATATTCCGGATAAAAATGGATTTTTATAGAGAAAATAATATGAAATCATTAAAGATGAAACCCATAATATACCTATTATGGCATCAACCGCAGAGTACATATACACAAAATTCACTATAATTGCCATTACCCCCAGCAATGCCAGTCTTTTATCTTGGAATTTTTTATACACTAAGATTAACGGTATAATAGATAATAATCCTATTATGGTATTATCCAGCCTGCCTATAAAAAAATATGGTATGTATGCAATAAAGGCCAGTGCAGGATATCCCATAAATGTTATTACTGCGCCATATGTTGTTGGCGTTGTATAGTCAAGGTTAAAATTTTTATAAATGGAGAAAATATTTGCTGTTGTTGAATGTATATACGGATTTAAGCCACCTAAAAATTGTTTTGCCGAGTATAGATCTATTAAATATTCATCATCTACTGAAAGGTTTATCATTAAGGTTGTTATCATTATTCCTGCGGATAACGTTAAAATAAACAGCAATACTATTATCCCGATATTTTTTTGAGTGAAAAAATCTTTATCTAACAGTTTATAACTGTTTTTATCATAATAATGTTCTATCAGTAGTACCATCGCAATAATAAAAATAACTATGATTATTTTAAGGTAAATATTTCTTAAAAGGTTTATTATCAGTAAAACAGGCAATAAAAAAATTAGATACCTTAAAAGATGAATATAATTTTCGTGAATCTTTATTTTAGCATTGATACTGGATAAAAATAGAAATATAAATGAAAATATTATGAAAAAAGATTCTAATAGTATTGCATATATATTAAAATAACCATAAAAACCCCATAGAATAAATGGTATAAGCACAGACATCGTCGAAATTTCATTTAATACTATCCGGTATTCTTTATCGTTCATTTACATCACATAACCATAGCATGAGATTATATTGGCTGGGTTTTAATTTAACATGGTTATATTAATCTTTTTAATATATTTATTGTACATGACTATCCATGGTTATATAGATACAGAGTGTAATTTATTACTTTCAAACTATAATCCGGGAAACAATTTAATATTTTGTTGTACTATATACAGTTATGATGCCCCGAGTTATGTCTGTTGCCTCCACGGATTCTGGCGGTGGAGCAGGAACAATGGCGGATTTAAAGACATTCACAGCCTTAAAGGTCTTTGGTACAGCTGTTGTTGTGTCATTAACCGCACAGAATAGCGTTTCTGTAAAATCAATATATGAACTGCCATTAAAATTTATAGATGACCAGTTTGATGAAATTCTGGATGATATAGGTACAGATGCCGCCAAAACAGGAATGCTATATTCATCCAGTATAATAAGGGAGGTTGCAGATAAATTTATCCAGTATGATGTAAAAAACATTGTTATAGACCCTGTAATGGTTTCAAAAACAAATGTGAGGTTATTAAAGGAGGATGCGATAGATACCATGGTAAATAAACTTATGAAAATAGCGTGCCTGATAACACCAAATATACCTGAGGCTGAGGTTATCTCAAAAAGTAAAATAAATAATTATAATGATATAAAAAATGCCGCTAAAATAATTTATAACAGTATTAATACAAAGGTTTTAATTAAGGGCGGGCATTATAATTCATATTTTTCAGATGATATTCTGTATGATGGAAATGAGTTTTATGAATTTAAAAGGAAAAGAATAGATACAAAAAATACACATGGCACCGGTGATACACTGTCGTCTGCAATTGCATCCTATATAGCTAAGGGTATGCCACTAAATGAGGCAATAGGGAATGCAAGGGAATATATAGAGGGAGCTATTAAAAACTCATTTCCAATGGGTAAGGGTTATGGCCCTTTAAATCATTTCTGGGTGATAAAATGATAGGTAAAATATCAAGGGATTTTTTTGAGAAAAATATTATAAACAGGATAGGAAAGACTAGGGAAGAGGTTGTTGTTCCACCTAAAAATGGTGTTGATGTTGGAATAGTGAAAGTTGGGAATAAATATATGGTACTGACAACAGACCCGTTATACATTGATAAAACATTCGGATTAAAAAAGGCTGCATGGTTTGCATTCCATATACTGTTATCTGATATGTACACCTCGGGAATAAGGGCTGATTATATGAGCATAGATTTAAATCTGCCATTAAGTATAAGGGATGAGGAATTTAATGAGATCTGGGACGTTATAAATGAAGAATCCTTAAAATATAACATAGAAATAGTAACAGGACATACGGCAAGGTATGCAAACACAGATTACCCAATGCTTGGTGGTGTTACACTGGTGGGTATCGGTGATAATTATATAACAACTGAAAATGCAAAAATTAATGATAAAATAATAATGACAAAAACATGTGCCCTTGAAGCTTCTGTTGTATTATCATATACCTTTCCCCAGTATGTTAAGGACAAACTTGGAATAGATACATTAAGTGATTTAAATAACATGTTTTACGATATGTCCTGCATACGTGAGGAGGAACTGTCAATAGATTATGGCATAGATAAGATAACATCAATGCATGATGCAACGGAGGGTGGTTTATTAAATTCAATTTACGAGATAGGAATAGCATCTAATAATGGATTACTGGTAAATATGGAAAAAATAATAATAAATGATAATGTAAAAAAAATCTGTGAACTATTCAGTATAAATCCATTGAGGTCTATAAGTGAGGGTACATTGCTGATAACAGTAAAAAATGAATATGCAGATGAATTCCTTAATATACTTAGAGAGAATAAAATAGAATCCGAAATAATAGGTGAAATAAAGGATAAATCATACGGAATAAAAATAAAGGAAAACGATAATTATTATGATATAAAGCCCGAAGATGACCAGTTCTGGTCCGCAATAATAAATGGAACTAAGGACAATTTAAAATAGAACATCCTCCATATTCATAGCATTATATTTCAAATCCATATCAAGATCCTTCAATATATTTCCTGTCAGAATTGATGCAACAGTATCACTTTTGCCTATTACATTGCTATCCCTTAATTTTTTTACTCCGGCTAAAGATGCAGCGGATGCCGGCTCACATCCAATTCCAGACCCATCTATTATTCTCTTTGCTTCTATTATTTCCCTATCAGATACCTTCTCAACAATTCCCTTTGTAAATTCTATGGATCTTTTCGCCTTCTTAAAATTTACAGGATTGCCTATTCTTATTGCCGATGCTATTGTTTCTGCCTTAACAGGTACTATCTTATCCATTTTACCGTTTATATAATCATAAAACGGTGATGCACCTTCTGCCTGTATTGCTATTAATTTCGGAACATTTTTTATCTTGTCCATAGATTTTAATTCCATAAGGGCTTTGCCAAATGCTGATGTATTACCAAGATTTCCCGCAGGAAATGATATAAAATCCGGTTCCAGTTTTTCCATTATCTCAAATATTATTGTTTTCTGGCCTTCTATTCTCCATGGATTCAATGAATTTAAAACATAAAAATCATCTCTTTTTTTCAATGTTTCCCTTACATTTGCCATGGCTGTATCGAAATCTCCATTTATATTAACTATATTGGCACCGTATGCTATTGCCTGAAACAATTTATTTTTTGATATTCTGCCTTCCGGTATAAGTACATAGCTATTTATACCGGCAAATGAACTGTAACTTGCCGCAGCAGCAGATGTATTACCGGTAGATGCACATAATGTTTTCTTAAAACCCAATCTCATTGCCTCAGAAACTGCAACAGTCATACCCCGGTCTTTAAAAGAGCCGGTGGGGTTTTCTCCCTCGTGCTTTAAAAATATATTTTCTATTCCAGAGTAATCAGATATTTTAAAATTTTTATACAAATTTGTGTTTCCTTCCCTCTTTGTTACTATATATTTTTTGTCTATTCCCGGGTGTATTAAATTTTTATATTTCCAGACGCCATCATAATTGGATAACTCAAAACTGTCAAGATCATTCTGAATAATATCTAAAATATTACCGCATTTATCACATAGATAACTACTCCTATTTATATCATATTCACTGTTACATACGGGACATCTTAATATTGAATAAACCATTGAATGGTTAATGATAAATCCTATAAATTTTTTGTTATTTTGGGTAATCAGATTGGCCAGAAAACTTTAGCAAGTTCAACTATTACCGCCATTGCTATTCCCATGTAAATGATTAACTTTGGATCTATAGCGGGACCCTTTATTTCCTCCTCGTTGAAATACCTTATCAACCCTGCTCCCGACTGGAAGTTTTCATTGTTATTATCTTTAGCCATATGATAAATGATTTAAAACTATAATTTAAATGTTTTTATTATAGTGGGATATTTATAAATTAAAATTTCAGTTTGTTATAATTTTTGTATAAATCTTCTATAAAATTGTCCTCATTACAATTTTGAATGAATAATTTACATTCGATACTATATGTCCTTATTGTAAAAAAATTGCATTTAAAATCTATATTTTCATGAACGCTAAGGGTTATTCTGGTATTTTTCTGTGTTATTTCCATTATGTTATTTATGTTTATAGTTAAAAATGGCGTATCAGATAATATATGGGTGTCAAAAAGCTGGTAAAAATAAAGATAATAATTATCCATAACAATTTTTACTTCTATATTTTTATTTTTTATAATTTTTTTTATCACATTATAATTGTTGTTTTTTACAATGGCATTAAAATTATTATCCATCCCATTTATATCATTTAAACTATATTTTTTTACCTTTTTTATAAAAAATGTTTCTGATAAATGATTATAATATGTAAATGGAAATATTGTAATTGATCCTATTATGATGAATAATACAATGGTATAAAACATATAATAAAACGCGAAATCCTTATATCCATATGACATGAAATATGCTATAACTAAGGATAACGCAAGGCATGAAACAAAATAATAGGTATTTTTTATCATTGTATAATATAAATTTATATATTATACTAATATTTATTGCCTGCAGGCGGTATTATTTCTGTAAATAATAAAAAAACAGTTGATTATAACAATTTAAATAATATTTTTCTATTAACTAAAAGGTGAAATTAAATAAAAATAGGATTTATAAAAATGCATGGATTATTGCTGTTTTAATCATAATATTAATTTTTATATCCCTTACATTATATTCCGGGGTTTTCCCACCCGCTTCTGTTGTTGAATCATACAGTATGGAGCATTCAAACACATGGCAGTACGGAATGATCGATGAGGGCACAGTAGTATTTGTGAAAAAGGTAACGGCTATAAACGAAATAAAAACATATGTAACCGGTAGTGAACATAACTACACAAGTTATGGCGAATATGGAAATGTGATACTGTACCATGACTACGGAAATGGCAAAACTATTATTCACAGGGCAATGTTTTATCTATACTGGAATAATTCAATGCCAGAAATACTCGGATACCATAACCAGAAAGATATTGCAGTTAATAAAAATTTCATATTAATGAAGGATGTTGGTTATGCACATAGAAATTTAATTGTAAATGTTTCTGGCCTTAAAAACGAGTCGGGATTTATAACTGCTGGTGATCATAATTTAGCATGCCTGCCTAATTATGCGCCGTATTATAATAAAACATATAATGCGTATTATGCATCTGATCAGGCTTTATTCCATATAAAACCGGTTAAATTATCCGACATAGTTGGTATAGCATATGGCTATATACCATGGTATGGACTTATAAAACTTAATATTATGAGAGTTGAGGGGAAATGGCCACTTGAATACGCAGACCATGTACCTGAATATTCCTATGCAGGCTTATTCATATCACTGGCTGCGATACTGACACTTATACTGTTTCCGTATAAAAAAATCTTTAAGAAGAATAAATAGTTAAAATTTAAAAGTTTTTTGAGACCACTTCGGGTTTACCGGCAACCTTTAAGTATACGGGGTCTGAATTGAATTTCTTTGCTTCACTGTATATTTTTTCCATATTATTTTTTTCTACAGCAACAAATACATTTGTACCCCCTGTAACTATATATGCATTCCAGAACCTTTTTTTTAATTCCTTTAATCTGGAAATGAATTTATTCATATCATCTGTTATAATATTCACATTTACATCCCTTAGCATTGAATGATATTCCTCTGTGTCCTCTTCAGCGAGTTCAAATATTCCCTTAATATTCCTGGAATTTGCAAGTTCATTTAATTTCTTTGATTTTAATTCTGAATTTTTTACCCTATCATTATATCTACTGTGATTTATTATGTTTTCATGTATTACATCCGATGGTTTTCTTTCCTCTGAAAATTTACATCCAACTATTATATAATCCCTGAAGTTTCCGGCATCCAGAATTTCATCTGTTAATGATTCTCTGCCATTTGCATGGTTTACAGTTAAACCACCATATAAACTTCTTCCAACACTTTCAGAGATTTTCTGTAAATCGTTTTCAAATGTAAATATATTAATATTATATTCAAAAATAGATTCTATACATTCCCCTATTGCAGCTGCACCGGCATCCGAGCTCCCGCTTATAATATTTTTATTTTCAGATATAAATGAAATTTCCCTGAATTCTGGATGCCGCATTAAAATTTGATTTCTGAATTTATCGATAACGATAAATGGTGACCTTGAGGAGTTTACATCTATTTTTTTACCGTTAATAATTCCTGACCTTGCGTCAGATAAATACAGGTCTGTTTTAACATAAATATCATCATTTAAACCTGTATATGCTATACCAGCAGTTGTATGCCTTGGTGTTCTATTTGTATTATTCGATACACCACCGAGTAATATTATTCCAATTGTTGGATATGCTTTTGCCTCAACGTAATATTTTTTCATGTAACCATATCAATAATATATTAAAATTGTTTTTGTTATAAATTTGTTGATATTTTTGATTTAATCATTTATCACATTATCATAAAAAGAATTAAATAGACGTTTATTATAACATATTATACTGTAGTAAATTTTGTGTATTGTGAACCCTTGTATGGATTCTTAAATATAAAGGTGTTTATATGAATGGTTTTAATCAATTAGATAACGGGAAAATAGGGTTTCAGCAGAAAAAGTTGTTTACATTATCTTCGATGGGGTTATTCCTTGATGGATATGATTTATCTATAATAACAATGGCTATACTTGTTATACCTACACAGCTGGGTTTTACAAAGCCTGAATATATCCTTGTTGATATTTCATCTTTCGTGGGGATGCTAATTGGAGCCCCGATACTGGGGATATTATCTGACAGAATAGGAAGGAAAAAGATCTTTGGGCTGGATCTAATATTCTTTGTTGTGTTTGCCATAACTTCTGGGTTATCCGGGAATTTTATTGAATTGTTTTTATCCAGGTTACTGATGGGCATAGGCATAGGCGGAGATTACCCCATAAGCTCAACAATGATGTCCGAATTCTCACCAAGGAAATCCAGAGGAAAACTATTAATTTCAATGGTAGGAATGTACTGGCTTGGTGCCTTTGCTTCTTCCGTTGTAAATTATGTCTTTGTTATTTATCCATACTTCTGGAGATATACATTTATCGTGGGTGGATTAATAGCAATACCTGTAATATTATTAAGGTTCGAGGTACCAGAATCGCCAAGGTGGATCACATCAAAAGAAAAGGAGGAAAACGGTTATGACAGATACAATAAAAAATCACCAAAATTCTATGTAATGTTAATATTTGTTTTGCTTGCATGGTTTATATTTGATATTGCTGCCTACGGCATTGGCTTTTATTATCCGGTAATTTTCAGTACTCTGGGCTTTAAGTATCAGTTCAGGTCAATAGCAGAGATAAGCATGTTAATATCAATAGGTGGAATTTCAGGCTATTTAATAGCTTTGCCACTGGCTGATAGACTTGGTAGAAGGTTCTTAATAATAGCGGGGTTCTTTATAATGTCGGTACTTTTAATTATCGGTTCTGTAATAAAAATAACTGGATTATATACAGTTCCATTTTTCTTTTTATTCGTTTTGTTCGAACAGTGGGTTGGAGCTGTAACATTATTCTATCCAACTGAAATCTTTGATACGGGTATAAGATCAAGCGTACAGGGACTGGCAACATCGGTTTCAAGAGTGGGAGCAATCATAGGCATTATTTTATTCCCATTATTTCCAATATTTAGCTCACTGTCCATATTTGCGGCCTTTTCTATAATTGGGTTATTTTTAGTTATTTTTCTGGCACCGGAAACAAAAAACACATCCCTTGAAAAAAATGTGGAGAATTATACCCTATCCAAATAATTTTTAATTTACCCTTAAAATTTGTAATAAAACTACTATGGCGGAAATAAGCCGCCAGGAATTTCGTATAATTTTTCTTTCTGACTCTGTGATCTACTACCTGAGAGTGGGATTTATGTGTATCCCATACATATAGGATACGTGACATTGGTTGTAAAAAAGGTAAATACGCGGGGCAAAAACAGCTATTATAAGCCTGTTGACAGGAGGATAGTATAATACTTGCCGATAACATAAAAAATACACTATATCCGGATGAAAGCATAAAAAATATAATGAACTATATAAAAGTAAATGAATAATCACTTATCTCCGCCATAGTAAAACTAAAAAATTATTTATAAGGAAAACATACACTGACATGAAATATAAAGTCTCAGATATAATGACAAAGAATCCTGTGAAATATACTGTTCCCAGTTCTATTGCAGAGGTTATAAAAGTTCTAATAAAAAATAATGTAACCGGTATACCTATAGTAGATAACCAGAATAAATATCAGGGTGTAATAACAAGAAGGGATATATTTTATAATCCAGATGAGACACAGACAGCTTTAGTAATGAGAAAGGCAAAACCAATAAATGAGGGTGATAGTGTAGAAACTGCGGCGAATGAACTGGTAAAACAGGGTAAAAGACATTTAATAGTAACTAATGACAGTAATGAGGTTACGGGCATATTAACCCCTCAAAACTTTCTTAATATAATCAGTGAAGAATATAGAAGTTTAAAGGTAAAGGATATAATTGAGTATAATTCCGTATGCGTATGGAAAGATACACCGTTATCTGTAGCACTGGTAATGATGAAATTATCACAGGTTTTCTCATTTCCAGTTCTTGATGATGACGGTAAATTTACAGGACTGATAACAGATAGAGATATATTCAATAAGGTAAAGATGTCACATACATCGGTTTTATCAGAAGCTGGTATTGCGGATGATGAGGATCCATGGTCCTGGGAGGGCATAAGAAATGTTTTTACATACATAATAGAGAAGTCAAACATAAAAGTTCCAGATATAAGGGTAAAAGAACTGATGGTGCCAGACCCGAAGGTTATATACCTTGAATCAACAATAGAAGATGCAGTAAAATTAATGTCCCAGAAAAATTATAATCAGCTACCCATTCTATCAGGCCATGGGGAAATTTATGGTATGATCTATGATATAGAAATATTAAAAGTATTTAATGATAAACATGTACAGTGACATAATAGAAATTGCAAAAAGGAGGGGTATTTTCTGGCCCTCATTTTCCATATATGGTGGTTTTTCTGGCTTTTATGATTACGGTCCACTGGGTACACTATTAAAAGATAATATAATAAAAATATGGAAGGAATCGTATTTAAATGATGATGCAGTATTTGTTGACACGCCTAATCTAACGCCCGAACCCGTATTTAAAGCTTCGGGCCATATAGCAAGATTCTCTGATATGGCTGCAGAATGTAAAAACTGTAAGAGTAAATTTAAATTTGAAACCATTTTAGTATATAATAATGTAAATAAAATGCCTAAAAATATTGACGAGGCGGTTGAACTGGCTAAAGAATTTAAACTGAAATGCCCTGTATGCGATTCACTGATTGATAATGTATATAACTTTAATCTGATGTTCAAAACTGAGAATAATGATTTATATTTAAGGCCTGAAACGGCACAGGGAATATTTGTGAATTTTAAATTACTGTATAACTATAATAGAAATAAATTGCCTTTAATAGGGGGGCAGATAGGTAAGGGTTTCAGAAATGAAATAGCACCCCGGCAGAGCCTGATAAGGTTGAAGGAGTTCAATCAGTGTGAAATTGAGGCTTTTTTTGATCCGGATAATCTATATTTTAAGGATCTGTATGAATATAAAAAAATAAATCTTAAGCCAAATGACGGTAATGAGTATTATATAACTGTAAAAGAGGCCGCAGAAAGAGATATAATAAGCAATAAAGCTTTTGCATATTTTGTACTGAAAACACAGTATATCCTTGAAAATATTGGTATGAATAATGAGAGATTAAGATTCAGGCAACATAGCCCGGATGAAAGGGCACATTACGCAGCCGATTCGTGGGATGCCGAGGCTTTAATCGACAATGATTGGTTTGAAATAGTTGGAATAGCAAATAGAACAGATTTTGATTTAAAAACCCACGATGAAAATTCAAATGAATCCATGAAAATAAAAATAGATAACAGGGAAATAATACCATATGTTATAGAGCCATCATACGGTATAGACAGAATAATTTTAGCATTATTATCCCAATCATATTACGAGAGGAATAATAAATTCAAAGTTTTAAAATTAAATTATAATATTGCACCCTATCATATTGCCGTATTTCCATTAATGAGAAAGGATGAATTAAAAGCCCAGGCATTAAAACTTTATAATGCAATGAAAAAGGTAGATAAATATATTTATTACGACGAAACCGGATCAATAGGGAAAAGATATGCCAGGCAGGACGAAATAGGTACACCGTATTGCATTACAGTAGATTATCGGACCATGGAAGATAATACTGTAACGGTAAGGTACAGAGATACAATGGAACAGAGAAGAATGGAAATAGATGAAATATTGTCAGAAAACGGCTTTAAAAATCTATAATTATATTTTTTATATAAAATTAATAATAACAAAAAATTTACAGAAGGTTCCAGATTTTATAACTATGGATAATTTACAGGGAAAAATAATCTCCACAGCATCTGGAATTATATCTGCAGAAAAATTTTCAAAGGGAGAAGATAGTGGGCACAGTTGCCGGGATTATAACTGCAAAACGGTTGATACAGTATTAAAGAAATTTATAATTAAAATACTAATCCGCCGGCGTTTCATCCCCAGAATCATCGAATGAGCCGGGTTTTTCAACGGTGCCGAGTTTTAGCAGTATTTCTCTTTCGGTTATAGTGCCTATAGCCTTACCAGTTCCATCAACTATTGCCAGTATATTGACATTATTTTCCTTTAAAACACGTACCGCATCTGTTACATCAGTATCCTTGTTTACACTTACGGCCTTTTCAATATGCATCTGGTTAATTTTACCGTTATCTATTGCCTCCCTTGGCAATAATAATATATCTATTATATATAATGTACCTATAGGCTTTAAATTGCTGTCAACAACAACAGCGTATGGCAGATTTTTTGATAATAGTTTTTCCATAACGGATTTTAACGTATCATTTATGTTTACAATTATATCCGATCCGGGAATTCTTGCATCCATAACCGTAGCATTTAAAAGATTCTCAGCAACTATTTTCCCCTCCTTGCTTATATCAAGTTCTTCAGGTGCTTTTGTTGTAATTCCTTTAACCTCAGATAAAATAAAACCTATAACTATCCACGTTAAAAATATTGTTGTATAATAAGGAACTGTTGAATATGCAGAATATATTAGAACTATTGTACTTATAATAGCACCCGTTACAGCCAGTATGAATTCCCTGTAATCGAATAAATAACCCCATAACGTTTTATTTGCCCTTGATACAAGGCGCTTTCCCCTTCTTATGCCAATTCTTAACAGTGAGAAATTTGCACTTACGTGTATAAATAAACCACCCAGAGCTGCTATTGTACCCAGAAATATGAAGGCTATTTCGAGTGATATGTAATGCAGGACCAGTAGTGGCAGTAATACTATTATTAAACTTACAACCAATGTTGCTATTATAGGATTATCACCAATTTTTTTTGCAAAGAAGGATGGAAATGTCCTGTCATAACCCATTCTGAAAAACGTTCTTGATGCCGCAGAACCAAATGATAAAACTGCAAGTATGCCATCATTTATTGTTGCTATGGCAGCAGCATAATAGAAATATATACTGAAACGGCCAAAATCAGTTTTTATTATCCCTATTACAGGTAGTTTATCTGCTACAGGCAGTATCAAATTATTCTGCAGTAAAATATTTGATATTGCATATATCATCATTGTTGCAAGTGCACCACCAACAATTATTACAGTTATTACACTTTTCCCAACAACCTTCTTTGGATTTGTAATTTCTCCGGAAACAGGGGCTATTGAACCATAACCTGTGGGTATGCCCATTGCAAATAATATTCCGAGGAACAGGGCACCTGTTGATATTGGATATACTGCTGGGTCAGGTATATAGGCAGCACCCTTTGTCATCATAAATGATGTTACAATTATGGCAACCATAAAAACTATTTCAATTGCCACAGCGTATAAAGCGTATTTTGATGATAATCTTATTCCTATCAATAAAAAAGAAATAGAGGGAACAATAATAATCAAAAATGCATAGTATGTTGTTATGCCAAATGGGGCGAGGATAGTTGTAATTACAAACATTGCCCCTACCAGATAGGCTAAACCGAACAGTATTGAATAAAAAATGTACATCCAGCCTGTATCAAAACCTATTCTTGCTGATAGGGCCTGGAAAGCATATGTATAATATCCACCCGAAGATGAAAATCTTTTTGATAGTTGCGTTACGGATAACCCATTAATTAAAACCAGCAATGTTCCTATAATCATTACAATAGGTGCATCATATCCTGCCAGTGTTATAGCGAAGGCACCGTATGTAAATATACTGAGCAATGGTGACATGCCACCAAATGAGAGAAAAAAAACGTCTTTGAATGTCAAATGTCTTGCCAGTTCACCGTGATTATTTGATTCTGCCATCTACTCAATAATATTTAATTGGTATAAATATTTACTGTGACATCCTCTCACGACTTTAGTCGTGGATTTCATGTTTCAGCGGCTGGAGTTGCCATTGCTGACAGATCTACAATCTTCACAGGCATAACTTTGGAAGTATCCTATCCACTTTCTTAAAGAGGTTATCATTCACTGCGTTAAATTTTTACTATTATATCATGCTATATTGGGGTTATTTTTATATTAAAAATATAGTAGTATAGGTGATTTTATTATAAATTTATATGTAATATAGTATTTATAAGAGTATTATTGAAAGGATTTTTAAATAGTATAAAAATATTTATATATATTAAACATATGTATACATTATGATTAGAAAGGTAAATAAAATTGGATTAATGAAAGGGTCTGTGGGGTTTTGGCCACTAGTGGGCCAGACTGTTGCATTTACCGCTCCACTTGCCTCAGTGGTTACATCACTTACTGGAGCTGCATTTTATGCTAAAGGTGCCTTGCCACTTGCAATACTTATAGCCGTTATTAGCGGGCTTATATGGGTTAATACACCATATCAATATTCCAGTAAAATTGCAAGTGCAGGGGGTTTTTATACATTTACCAGAAAAGCTATTGGGCCAAAATATGGACTTTTTGATGGGCTTATATATTTAATGTTCGAATATGCAATACTGGCTAATACAACGCTTTTCTTTTCGGGTGTTTTAATACCTGCTATTTTTTCAGATTTCTTCGGGATAACAGTATCTAAATATCTCTGGATACCAATTTTAATAATATTTGTGCTAATTTTTACTATTTTGCCATATATTGGAATAAAACCATCAGTAAAATATGCCCTGGTTGGTGCATTGCTTGAAATAGCTATACTTAGTATTTTAAGTGTGGCTATAATAGTTATTTCCGGTCCAAAAAATACCGGTGCAGTTTTCCTACCTGCACTGTCTGGTGGTATTACTCCCCTTTTTGAGGGGGTAGTGCTTGGGACATTTCTTATGACCGGTGCCTCGGGAGCAGTATATATAGGTGAGGAGGCTAAAGTCCCGAGAAAAAATATTAAAAAGGCAATGGCTGTCAGTTTTGTTATTACAGGGGGGATATTTTTACTTACTGCATATGCGTTAACAATTGGCTGGGGCCCAACCAAAATGGGGAGCTTTGCCTCAAACCTTGTGCCGGGATTGATATTATCAAATAAATTCCTTGGATTGCCATTTCTTATAACGGTTATAGTTTTACTTTTCAATAGTGTCTTTGTATCTATGGTATCTCCACTTAACGTTCTTGGAAGAATGTCCTATTCATTTTCAAGGGATGGCGTAATGCCACCGTGGTTTGTAAAAATACATCCAAAATACAGAACTCCGTCAAATGCAATAGCGTTTATGGGCATTACAAGTATAATAGCCAGTGTAGCAGCGGGCCTCATACTGGGACCATATTATGGTTTCCTGTTTCTTATAACAATAGCCAGTATAGCCCTGTTTGCCGGTCATATCATGAGCGACTTTGCATTACCGTTCCTGTTCAAGAAGTTAGGTGAATTAAAGATGAGTTTTCATCTGGTTCTGCCAATAATTTCACTTGTTGTACTGGCATTTGGTGTTTACTATAGTGTTTATCCACCGAGTTTTCCATATTTCCAGGCTTCCATAACTACGTTAGTTCTTCTTGTGCTGATAGGTTTGTTTGTTACCTATTTTTCGATAAAAAATAGTACAAAAATCGATGATATAGGACTTATAGAGGCCCCACTACCAAAGGAAAGCACAAAAAAACCAGAGAATGAAAATATGTGAAATTTTAATTTTTTTATTTTATTAATTTATATATGCTGTTGATTTTTATTTATTATGTTTACATTTATAATAAATTGCTTTAGAAAATTTATGGTAATTGAATTTTCCAGTGAACCATGTATGGAATACAGATTATATGGTGCCTGTCCCCACCAGAGCGAATTCAAATAATATCTATGATACCCCCTGCTAATCCTATAAGCATATAATATTTCACTCCTGCTTTAATTTAATTGCAGGTGATATACCCTGATCCCTGGTGCTAAATTTTTGCAGGAGTTATTAATGTACCATAAAAATTATTCACTGTGCTCAAATCCTCCCTCCGTACCTGAAATTTCTTCAGCCTCTCCAGCATCAACTGCTGGATCGTCCCTTTCCTGGGACTCTATTATTTCCTTCCGTTCCTTTAGGTATTTTTTCTGCTGTCTAAGTTCTTCTCTTTCTTTCTTTTTTTCAGGATCCATAATTTTCACCATTAAATTTTAATTGATTAACTGTTATTTCTATATAAATATTTATGATGACTAATTTATGACCGTAAAAATATTTATCTGATAATTTCATAAGCTAATAATGACAGATATTAAAGAGTTGCAATCAATTGCAAGGGAATTTATAGATAAAAGGGACTGGAGAAAATTCCATACCCTAAAAGACCTGGCTATGAATTCATCAATAGAATCAAATGAGTTAATGGAAATATTTTTATGGCATGATGAAAATTTTGAGAATGACCTTATTTCACACAACGATGAGAAAAATTTAAGAAAAATAAAAAATGAGGTTTCAGATATATTGTTTTCATGCCTGGCAATAGCAGATCATTTAAATTTTGATATTTCAGAGGCATATATACATAAAATGTCTGAACTTGATAAAAGATATGATGTGAATACAGTAAGGGGAAAATTAAAAAAGATACCATCACCTGACCATGAAAAAGATTAACTATAGCACTAATTTATTTTGATTGTATAGCTCGTAGAAATAGCTCTGGCTTTTTATTAATTCTGATGGTTTGCCTTCCTCTATTATTTCACCATTTCTGACATAAAATAAATAATCGGAATTCATTATTGTGTTTAAATGGTGTGCAATTATAATTACCGTTTTATTTTCCATAATTTTATAAATAGCATTCTGTATATTTATCTCATTTACAGAATCCAGCTGGGACGTTGCTTCATCCATTATAATTATTTCTGGCTCATTAATAACAGCCCTTAGAATTGAAATAGCCTGCCTCTGACCTTCGGATAGATTTGAACCCCTTTCTCCCACCTCTGAATACAGTGATAATCTGCTCAGTATTTTATCAAGGCCGGTATTCATTATTTTTTCATTTATATAATCATCTGTTATATTTTCATTTGTAAATTTTATATTATCCAGTATTGTGCCCTCAAATAGAAATGGATCCTGCAGTATAACACCAAATAATTTCCTGTAATTTCCGGTGTTTATTTCATTTACGTTTATATTATCCATTGTTATATTTCCGGAGTTGGGAGTATAAAATTTCAACATTAGATTTGTTACTGTGGTTTTACCTGCACCAGTTTTGCCTATAAACGCTACTTTCTGGCCTTTTTTTACTGTAAATGATATATCCTTTATTGTATCTGTTTTTCCGTATGAAAATTTTACATGATTAAACGATAAACTGTCATTGAATTTTATATCATTATATTTATAGTTATTTTTATCCTTTTCTTCATCTATTATCTTATATATCCTTTCAACCGCAATTGATGACGACTGGTAGGAATTATAAAATTGCGATAACTGAACTATGGGATTAAAGAATCCCTGAACATAAACAATAAAGGATACTAATATGCCTATGCTTAAAATTCCTGAGAATACCTGGGTACCACCTTCATATAGAACTATCATTATTCCGAAACCTTCTATTATCTGAACTATACTTGAAAATAATGATGTTAATCTTACTGCCCTTACGTTTGCATTATAATTATTATTATTAACAGTTTCAAAGCTTTCATTGAAAACATCCTCTGTTCCTGAGCTTTTTATTGCCTTTACACCGTTAATTGATTCACTTACATTGCCTGTTAATTCTGCTATTCTTTGCCTTACACTTATGTAATTAAATTTAATTTTTTTATTCATTAAAAAAATTGTTGCTAAGAGCATGGGTATTATTAAAACTGCATATATGGTTAATCTATAATCAAGATATGCCATTATAAATAATGATGCCACTATGCCGGCTATACCTGAAACAACCTGCGGTATCTGGAAGGTTAAAAAATCTCCAAGGGTTTCTGCATCGTTTGTAATCCTGCTTATTATTTTTCCGGAATTTTTTTCAGAGTAATACTTTAATGGCACATACTGCAGATTTTCAAATGCCCTGTCCCTTAACTGTTTTATTACCATCTGCGATGTGTTCATCATGTATAATGTCCTTCTATTCTCTGAAAAATAATTAATTATATAGATTAATATATAGAAGCTGCCGAGATATATTAACAGTGTAAACTTTAGTGAGATTATTGAATCCGTCGCAATACCGATTAGATATGGCCCCAGCATTGCTATTACCGATGATAATAATATTGAAAAAATAATGATGGAGGAATTCCTTTTATATGACAATATTTCTTTTATCAACCTTATAAAATAATTATTCATGTATATCACCTGTTAACTGTTTTGAAAACATTGATGAGAAATAATTACTTTTGCATAGAAGGTCCTTTATTAATCCATTTTCAACAATTTCACCATTGTTTATAACATAAGCATAATCCGCGAGTAAAACCGATGATAGTTTATGGCTTACTATTATCACTGTTTTATTTTTTATGTACTCCTTTATTACTTTTATAAATTCCACCTCTGTATCAGCATCCAGACTTGATGTGGAATCATCAAATATAATTATTTCAGGGTTCCTTATTACAATCCTTGCTATTGCCAGTCTCTGTTTCTGGCCACCTGACAGTGTTATGCCACGTTCTCCAACCATTGTGTTATATTTATCTGGCAAACTTTCTATAAAATCATCTATCATGGACAGGTGTGCCGCATTTTTTATTTTGTCCAGAGCATAACTTCTTCCCATTGTTATATTATAGCTTATGGATCCCGAGAATAAAATAACGTCCTGTGAAACTATGCCTATCTTTTCTCTTATTATATCATTGTTTACATCCCTTAATTCATTGCTGTCAATGTATATATGCCCCTCATAATTTTTATATAAACCTGAAATAATATTTATTAATGTTGTTTTACCTGCACCAGTTTCTCCAACTATGGCTATTTTATCACCACTTTTTATCTCCATATTTATATTTTTAAGTGTATAATTTTCGTTTACCCTGTACGATAAATTTTCTATTCTTATATCACCCGTTATTTCTGGATTTAATTCACCATTATATTCATAGGCATTATCATTTATTGAATTGATTCTATCAAGACTTGCCATACCGTTTTCATAAAATGATATATATCTTCCATAGAATCTTACGGGCCTTAACACAAGGGTAAAAATATTAACTGCTGCTATTACACTGCCTATTGAAACAGTTGAGAATATGCTTTCATATCCCCCGTAAATCAAAACAAATCCTACTGCCAGGTTTAACATCAATAATAACAGTGGATTATATAATGACCTTATGCCTGCTATGCTTTTATAATCATCATAATAATCATCCGTAACATTATTAAATCTATTTACTTCCTTATCTTCTGCCGTAAAACTTCTTACCACCCTGTTGCCCAGAATGTTCTGGTTTAATATGCCATTCATTTTACCGTATTTGTCTCTTAATGACCTCCAGAATTTTCTCTGTGACCTCTGCATTACTAATGTAAAATATATTACTGGTATTATTACAGCAAAGAATATGATCGTAAAACCATAATATAATTTACTTAACTCAAATGCTGCTATTACTATTAAGAATGTAACGCTGAATAAATTTGATAGACTCATATTTACCAGTCTTCTCAAAGTTTCTATATCCATTGTAAATTTTGATAGTATATTGCCTGTAGAATTTTTATTAAAATATTCATAATTTTTTGATAATAGTTTTTTAAATTCGTTTTTCCTCAGGTTGTAAACAAATTTCTGGCTTGCCTTGTTTGAATAATAATCTATTGTAAAGTTAAATATAGCAGCACCAGCTGTAACAAGCAATATGAGCAGGGCGTAATTTAAAATTACTGAATAATGTTTGCCAACAAGGCTTTCTACGGAGTCACCTATATATAATGGAATTAAAATTCTTAAATACGCAAAAAGTATTGATGCTATGATAACTACTATTATCAGATGCCATACACTTTTTATATTTCTAAATATGATAGAATACCTGCCCACAATAATACCTTATTACATGATATTATTTTTATTTTTTTATATATAATATTTATTACAAAAACATTTTTCCATTAAGTATAATATGTCCAGAGATCGTGTTTAGATGGACCTGCTGGACGCTTCCGCAATGTTTAATCTCTTTTGGAGTGGTGGGTTCAGCATACTGTTATCCCGGGAAAGTTCATAACATCATTTGCTTTTATTAGTTATACCGTTTTCAGCGTTAAATTTAAGAGATATAAAAAATATTAATTTACGTTTTTTATCAATTTTTCATATGTATCCAGGAACTCCAAACCCTTCTTGATTCCACCGAATATTTCATCTCTTTTAATTTTCTCTGCATTTTCTCTCATTTTATCGGGGCTTTTAACACCTGCATATGCTATCATTGATTGAACGGATCTGTTTATCCTCAATGGGCTTAATTCAAGTTTAAACATTGTATTTACTATTTCTTCAATATTATCAACTATAAATTCCCTTGATACGTCATTTGAGGCCATTGAAACAAAAAAGGAATCAATATCCTGTTTTTTTGCACTGCCGGAATTTATAAAATCCATTATTTTATCATGGTTTTTCAGTAACCCCGATGCGGTTATTGCCTTTGTTTTATCCTCATCACTGAATGCATTTATGATTATACCGGATAAATAATTAAAATCATTGTTTATCCTTGCGTTTGCTATTAAATATGCCAATCTGAAATCCGGGTCTATATTATAGTAATTATCATATGTCTTTAACAGGTCTCTATCAAAATCGTCATTTATGTACGCAAGCCGGGTATATAATGATGATAAACTTATTTTAAAGTTAAAATCATCTTTTCTGTTATTTTTTATGTATTCTATTTTATCCTTTATATAGAAATTGGCAATATCCCTGAAATAATTGCTATTTGTAATGCTGTATAAACTGTACAGTTGCTTGGATATTTCATCGATTATTATATTATCATTTACATGATAGAATTTTTCCAGTCTTTTGACATACTCGTTTAATTTTATCTTATTTGATAATAAAAACGCATAAAGGTCATTGATAATCCCCCATTTCTCATAGTTGCTTATTCTATCCAGATTCCTGGATATATTTTCAAATAAATAACTATCATACATAACCCTGTAAAATCCGAAATGATTATTATTTAATGATAATATATCACCCTCCAGTGATATACTGCTTTTATCCATCAATATTACATCATCATCTGAAAATCTTTTTACGAATAATGGTAAATTCCAGGTTTCATTACTATTTTCATCCAGGAAATAGAACTGTTTCTGTGTGATTCTTAATTTATCCTCCGTTTTCTCAGCAATTAAATATGGATAACCCTTCTTCGATATCCACTGTTCCATAATTTTTGATATCCCCTTTTTCGATTCCTCCTCTATGGAATTCCATAGATCCGATCCGGAAGCATTGCTATATGAAAATTTCTTCAGGTAATTTCTCAATGAATTCATAAATACATCATTGCCAACATAGGCTTCTATCATCCTCAATACGTTTGAACCCTTGCCATATCTTATTTCATATGATAACTGTGATATGCTCCTGGGATCACTAACATCGGCATTTATCGGGTGTGAGTTTATTAATGAGTCCATGGTATATGCACCATCTGTTTGATCCAGTAAAAAGTCACCATAGAAATTCCACTCAGGGTAAACATCATTTATAGTTTTGAATGCAAAAAATGTTGCAAAACTTTCATTTAACCATAAATCATTCCACCATTTCATTGTTACAAGATCTCCGAACCACTGGTGAACCAGCTCGTGTGTTATTACCTCTGCAGTTCTCTTATAACTTCTACTGGTTGTTGATTTATCTATTGTTAATAATATCTCCCTGAAGGTTATTGCACCCCAGTTTTCCATTGCACCCGCACCAAACTCTGGAACCGATATTAAATGTAATTTGGGAAGCATGTAATCTATATTTGTATAATTTTCCAGGTAATTCAATGATTTTTCTGCAATTTCTATCGGATAATTTGATTCTGTTAAATGGTTTTTCATAGCCGTTAAATATACCCTTTTGTTTTTATATAAATCAGACATTTCATCAAAATGGCCAACGCCCAAATATACTAGATATGTTGACATTACAGGTGTCTGTTCAAACTCAACTATTTTTCTATTTTTCTCAAGTTTTTCATTTTTTATGGGCATGTTTGAAATTGCAGTTAAATTACTGTTAACTACCAGTGTAATATCAAATGTAGCCTTATACAACGGGTTATCTATACATGGAAATGCCCTTCTTGCATCTGATTCCTCAAATTGTGTTGATAGTATATATTCCTTATCATTACCGGCAACATAAAATCCTTTTAATCCTCTGGCATTAAACGATGAAAATTCTATATAAACATCGATATCTTTCTCACTGTTATTTATACTTACATAATCCTTATTTAAATTATATTTTACTTCCTTATTATTTACCTCTATTTTTTTTATTTCTATCTCATTTAAATCAAATTTTAATTCCTTTTCGGGGTCTTCTATTTTTATGTGTTCAGAACCCTTGTATTTCTTATTTTCAAAATCAACGTCTATTTTTATATTATAATTAATAACTCTCATAAAGCTTTATGTTACAAACTTTAATAAATTTTTATATCTGTAGGCTTTGGGACATAATTATTTTATCCTTATTTTCAATTACGGAACTTGTTACACAGAAATATACACCATCACAGACCATTACTGAACTACAGAAACAGTTTACTGCAATGACAGATATATGTATAACCAGAGCCATAGACAATAATATTACATCAGGGAACAGCCTCTCAGAATTTGTATACAGGGAGTTAAGTGGGAATTTTAATGGATGTTGCTGCCTGCATTAATATTGCATTGCTGGGTCGGATAAGGCTAAAAGGCCATTCAGGTGAGGCAATGGTACTGGAATGTTCTGCCCCAGGCGGGTGAACTAATCCAGAAAGTCGAAGGATAGAATGAAAATTGTATCCCACATCCATATTTGTATTTCTGGTGTATTTATTTAAATATCCGTTTTAAATTAACATTATTATGGAGCAAAAGTACAGTTATGCATATACGGGAATTTTTGTAATGATGGTACTGCTTGCATTACAGTTTCTGCTTGGCATATACATAAATTTATATGTTTCATTTCCCCCCATAAGCCAATTACATTTACATTTCCCTGCAGATTATATAATAGTTATGGTTCATATGATGTTGGGCTTTCTTATATTAATTGCGTCATTTATTCTTATGCTCCTTGCCATTAAAATAAATGATATTAAAATAATAATTTCCAGTGCACTGGGATTTGTTTTTGTTATTGTAGCAGGTTTATCCGGTTTTATATTTCTTTTCGATAAATACAGTGTATATTCATTTTCCATGGCATTTTCATTTATTATAGTTGTATTATCTGAGTTTTACTATTTTTACAGGTTATCATTAATAAAAAAATGATTTTTCTGATGTGATAAAACTATATACATTGAACTTTTATAATAACTAAAGAGCAAAATTGACATTGTATGGCACTTATGGAGCTATTAGATTTACCTAATAAATATTAAATATATACCTGTATATATGTATGGTCAAGGTTATCTCAATAGGGGATGATGTTTATGAGGAACTGTCAAAGCGCAAAGATAATAAGTCCTTTTCCACGGTTATAAGAGATCTACTGAAAGAATCTGGTAAAAAACCCACAATAGGTGACATTGTGAAATATGAAACTGCCCTTTCTGATGAAGAAACCACCAAAACGAAAAAAGAGATACTGGAAGCTAGAAAGCGTTCTAAGACAGGAAATATAGAGGAGTTGTAGGATTTGGCTAGAGTGCTGGATACAAACATACTGATTGATCTGGCTCATCACCAGAAATACGTAAGGCTCTGAAGGTGTTTACCAATGGGTCGTATCAACATTTCCGCCGATTGGCATATTTCTTATGGACGGCACGAAAATTACGACAACCATAGCTACAATAATAATGAATGTCCCGAAGTACTCAAACGACTTCATAACACCGTATTCTGAAATAATCAGTGGCAGGTAAATAGCCCCTGCGGATGTTGATACCCCTCTGAAAACATAGAGATTTGATGCTGTTCTTCCAGGGAGCTCCTTTTCTGTTGTGCTCTGCATATAAGCACTGTAGAGTATGGCATATATAGAGAAATTAAAACCGGGGATGAACCATGATGCAATGCCCAGAAGATAGTTGAAAAGCAAGAATTATTTTTTGTTTTATAATAATATTATAAAGAAATTCTAAAGGAGGGAACAGCCATCTACTGATTAAAACGTATTACCATAAACATCATCATGAGACCCAATATCCACAAATAGTATTAAACAGTTCATATCATCTATTTTATAAAGAATGACAGTCTTTTGGTTATTCACTTTAACTGCACGGATATTTTTAATTTGATGACTCTTTGTTTCTCCAATAAGTGGGTTCTCTTTAACTTTCTCTATTTTCTTTCTTATCTGGCGTTTGATGTTTTTATCTTTATATTTCTAAAGCCTGTCTTTAATAGCTGAAACATCAAAGGCGTATTCATTGCATGCCATAAAAATCAGGAAAATAACGGGTCGAGTTCTGTATCGCTTTTTATTATATGCTTGCCGTATATTCCTTTCCTTATATTCTCGTTATCTATTTCTTCAGCTTCTTTCCAGAATTTATCAGAATTAACTTTACTGTAAAACCACGCATAGCCATTAAGATCTATTGATTCATTAAAATTCTTTGCTTCTATGTATGGTTCAGTATTATCCGCAAGTTTTTCAAGGGCCTTCCCATTTTTATTTATATATGGCTTTATGAGATTATCTATAATATTTGCTATTTCCTGGTTTATTTTAAAATCTTTCTGAATAAGTTCTGACTCTTCTGCAGTATTATAATTACCTTCTTCTTTTATTATAATAGTTTCTTCCAGATCCTCGATATTTTTTGTATCTTCAGAATACGGACCGTAATAATAACGTTTAAATGATAGATCGGATAATCTTTTGCCATATTTTTTAATATACTCATATTCAGCAAAATAAGCAAGTTTCTGTAATTTCTTCTGTTGTAATGGACCATATTTGCTGAGCAAATATTTAACAAGAGAGTCTCCATTTATTTTTACCATAAAAAGCAATCTCATTTATTATATAAAAACTTTTTATATCATAATTGTAATATAATATATAAATTATATAATGTTATTTTTATATTATAAAAGGTGGATTGATAGTATATAAAGAGTAAGAATAATTATCCATTCTTACGGTATATACATTAAACCTTTGTAGGAATGCGGAGGGTCGGATTTGAACCGGCGAACCCCTGTGGGAATAGATTTTGAGTCTATCACCTTTAACCTGACTCGGTAACCTCCGCTTTATAAATTATGCAATATATTTTAATTTAAATGCTTTATTGCATTTACTAATATTGCATTATGATATATAATTATTATTTTGTACATTCTTAGTAAATGAATAAAAATTTATTGTACCATATAATTACTGTATTTGTGGAAATAAATATTGAAATAGATGAGGAAGATTGTTACAGCTTATATAATTCTATTATTGCAGACAACGATGAAAATATTTCAATGGAATGCGATAACAATAAATTAAAAATAGATATAAAAAATGCAAAAATTATTTCAATCTATAATTTAATAGATGATATTTTAAGGGATTATGAAACATTTAAAAAAATAAAAGGATTATAGTTTTATTCTTCTATTGTAAGGTTTAATTTTTCTGTCAGTTCCTTGTACCTGTTTCTTATTGTTACCTCGGTTACTCCCGCCACTTCTGCTATTGCTCTCTGTGTTCTTCTTTCTCCTGTAATTAATGATGCAATATATATAGCTGCGGCTGCAACCCCTGTTGGCCCTTTTCCTGATGTTAAATCATTATCAACAGCCATTTTTAATATTTCTTCTGCTCTCTTTCTTGCCTCCATTGATAGCCTTAGCTTGGAGCAGAACCTGTTGACATAGTCATCGGGTTTTGATGGTAATATGTTTAATTTCAGGTATCTTGCCATTATTCTGTATGTTCTTCCTATTTCCTTTTTCTTTACCCTTGTTACTGATGCAATTTCATCCAGTGTCCTTGGAACATTGGTTATTCTGCATGCGGCATATATTGATCCTGCAACAACACCTTCTATTGATCTTCCCCTTATCATATTCTGTTTAACTGCTTTTCTATATATTACTGCGGATGTTTCCCTTACATCATTGGGTATGCTTAAATTGGATGCCATTCTTTCAAGTTCCTGCAAAGCCTGTGATAGATTTCTTTCTGCAGCGTTTGATACCTTAATTCTCTTCTGCCACTTTCTCAATCTGTACAGCTGTGCCCTATTTCTTGTAGGAATAGATTTGCCATATGAATCTTTGTTCTTCCACGATATATCTGTGGACAATCCCTTATCATGGATTGTATATGTCATTGGAGAACCTGTTCTGGCCCTGCTTTCACTCTGTTCAGAATCAAATGCCCTCCATTCCGGGCCTTCATCGATGTAGCTGTCATCAATGACCAAACCACAGTTAGAGCATACCAGTTCCCCACGTTCGTAATCTCTTACTAACTGTGAAGAACCGCATTCCGGGCATTTATCTATTTCATAAATATTTTTTTTCTTTTCTTCTGCCATTTTAATCACCTTAACATTTTACATATATTTTGTTTATATCCATATCTTTTTTAGCAAGATATGCAAGAGCATATGGATGAGATACGGGACCTAATACTCTGGTAATTTTACCTATGCTGTTGTCGTTTTCATCGTAAATTTTATTGTGTATTCCAATGCAATTATTTATGTTTATTAGTATTTCATTGTTCATTATGTGTATTATACTGCACTCGTATTTCATATATTTACTATATGTAATATCTATATTTAAAGCTTTCGTAATATTATTAAAAATATGTGTTATGTTATTAAAATATTCGTGTATAAAAGTGTGTAGTCAATGTTTTACTTAATTATCATACTGTTTATTACTAAATTTTTCTCATAAATTTGTTTCGTAATATATAATAATATTTTAATACATAATGTAATGTCTATATTAACTTGGTGGTTTAATGGAGACGGATGATGTAAAAAAATGTTCTGAATGTGGATCAGCACATCTTATAAAGGATTATGAAAGGGGTGAACTTATATGTTATGATTGTGGTATGGTTATAGAAGACGCTATTATTGACCAGGGGCCTGAATGGAGGTCCTTTGACCAGGAACAGAATGAGAATAGAGCCAGAACAGGGTCACCCATGAGTTTTTTAAGCCATGATAAGGGTCTGGCAACGGAAATCTCCTGGTCAAATAAGGATTATTACGGTAAAAGAATACCGCACAAAAACAGGGCACAGATATACAGGGTAAGAAAATGGCATCAGCGAATAAGGGTAAGCAATGCGGCTGAGAGGAATCTGTCCCTGGCATTGCAATTATTAAATGAGGACGGTGCAAAATTAGGTATTCCAAAAGATATAAAGGAAAACGCAGCCCTTATATACAGGAAAGCTGTGGAAAGAAACCTTATAAGAGGAAGAAGCATAGAAAGCATCGTATGTGCATCAATATATGCTGCATGCAGGATGATAAATATACCCAGAACACTGGAGGAAATATCGAGAATTGCTGATGTTAATAAAAAGAAGGTTGGAAAAGCATACAGACATTTAGCGAAGGAACTGGCATTAAATTTAAAGCCAACAACACCATATTCATATATTTCACAGTTTTGCAATAAACTTGATCTGGACAAAAATGTAATAATAGATAGTGAAAATATTATCAGAATGGCAAGCGAAACTGGTATATCTACCGGTAAAGGACCCACGGGCATTGCGGCAGCGGCTATTTATATTGCGGCCATTAAAAATGGAAAAACAAGGACACAGAAGAGTATTGCAAAGGTTTCAGGTGTAACTGAGGTAACAATAAGAAATAGATACAAGGATATGAGTAGGGCACTGGGTTTAGATGACACAAAGTGAATAGTATATATTCATATTTTAATGCATTATTATAACGGGCATTCAAATTTTTGTTGTTTTTACTGCGATGTTTATAAAGGCAGTATGCCCTATAATATTATTATCCGGTCTTGTTGCATTTTCCCTTACTATAATATTTCTCTTAACTAATTCAACGGTTTCAATAACAAAAAATTTATGTTTCTTAAGTTCAGTAACATTTTTTTCAGTTTGATTATAGTTAGGCGAATATAAAATTATATAACCTCCGGGTTTTATGTTATTTTTAATATTTGAAATAGCATTCCATGGATCTGGCATATCTAATATTACCGCATCATAAACATCATTGCTCCTATAATTTTTAATATCATCATTTATTAGATTCCAGTTATCTACATCTATAAATCTTGAAACGTTCTTTTTAGCATTTTCAATGTTTTTTTCATTTATATCTATACCTGTTAATTTCCCACTTTTCCCTATAGATTTTAATATGGAATAGCTTAAATTTCCTATCCCAACACCGGATTCAAGAATGTTTTTACCATAATTTATTGATGCAGAATATAGTATATACGATATATCCAGGGGCAGTATTGTCTGTGTATACCTTCCGGTTACCTCATTATAAAATAATGGGTCGCAGTTTAAAACCACATATTCCTTACCACCTATTTTTATTGAATCTCCCGGGTCATATACATAATTCCCCGGTAAGGTTATCTTTTCTCCCCTTATATACGCAATGCTGCCGTCCAGTATACCAGTGTACTCCCCGGATTTTAAAAGAAACATATGGTTAAATGCAACAGTATAATTTTATTTTTTGCATACATCTATAAAATTTTTGAATAATTCTGTTCCATACTCTGTGTTATTCACTTCAGGATGAAATTGAACGCCGAAAATATCCCTGTTTTTATGATAGAACGCCTGGATTTTGCATGTATCAGAGGATGCACATATTATATAATCATCAGATATGCTCTTTATCTCATCATTATGATTTTCCCATGCATTTATTTTTCCTGGTAAATTATAAAAAATTGATTCATTTTTACTGAAAGTTATCTCCTTTTTTCCGTATTCGGAATGTATTGCCTTTCCAACAGTGCCACCAGAGTTCAGGGCTATAAACTGTGCACCGACGCATATGCCAAATACAGGGTATTCGTGGGTTTCTATATACTGCTTTATATTACCTAATCTGTTTAATTCCTTATCTATGCTTGCAGGCCCACCGGATAAAACTATACCGTCCAGGTCATTTAATTTATCATTATCGACATTATTCGGTAATATTTCGGATTCCACATCAAAGGATTTTAAAACCTTCCATTCCCTGTGTGTCCATTGACCACCGTTATCAATAACATCAATTTTCATTTATGCATTATTGTAATTATATATATAAATAATGTTTATTAAATAAAAGCTTATATAATTTTAATAAATACAGGGAGAATATGACGATATATCAGGGTAAAAGTACAAAGAAGTTTACAGGTGGCAAATTAAGAAGAAATCATTCGAAGAGAAGATATGAACTCGGTAGGGAACCATCATTAACAAGGGTCGGTGATACCGAAAGAAGATCATTAAGAACAATGGGGGGAAATAGAAAATTAATATTATTAAAGGAACTGTATGCAAATGTATATAACCCAGAGGATAAAACAACAAAAAAATTAAAGATTTTAACAGTTAAGGAAAATCAGGCAGATCCGCATTACGTCCAGAGAAATATAATGAATAGGGGAACAATAATATCAACAGAATTGGGCAATGCAAAGATAACCTCAAGGCCAGGCCAGGATGGAATCGTTAACGCAGTAATAGTAAAATGATAACATTATATTCGCAGTATTTTAATAAGGATATTTCCAGAAGGCTCGGCAGAAGGATAAGCAAAAGCAAAGCAGAAAAGTACAGTAATGATAAACTGTTATCGATTTTAAAGGAACTGAGTTTTAATTATGAAGTTAGGGACTGCAGGTATCCAAGATTGCCATACGCGGAATCAAAAATGTTTGTTATTGACGGAAATGTAAAGAAATCAACATTACTGAAAATAATAGAAAAACGGTTATAATTTACTTTTTCCTTGAATTTATCTTGTCCTTAGCCTTTATCTCATAATACTGTAAGGGATGCTTTATATGTGGGCATAATGCATCATCTCCCATATAACAGAGATGGTTAGATTTTAATGTAGCACATTTTGGTGGGGAATATTCCGTTCCGGAAATGCTTCCTGTTAAATGGCCGATCTGATATGATGCACTGGATTCATCAAAATCTGCAGTTCTGCTAAATATTTTGACTATATGTTCATTATCCATACCAATATGATGTAGAAATGTGGCAAGTGTAAGTCTTGCCATATGAGAGGGGTTGCCACCATCATTTATTTCATTGATGTATTCCTTAATACAGGGTGGAAATATTGAAGAATCTATCTCACCTAAATTCATGGTTTTTTTCCTGTTTATTTCAATAAATTCCTTTTTTAATTCATCCAGTTTATCATAGAACCCCTCAAAAATATCCTTTGAATCACTATAATCCATCTTATCATAAATATCATGCATTTTTACAGCAAAATACTCCCTCAAAATGTGTGCTGCTTGCCTTAAATCAATATATACATAGCCGTTGTCGAGCATCTGATATACCAGCCTGTATTTATTTCCGGACAGCTTTTTATTATACCTTATAAAAATATTAAAGGGTATTTTAAATAAATATTTATTTCCGACAGTTTCAATACTTGCATCTCCTATTCCAAAGGTACTGAAGTACTCAATTACATTATCATAATTTTCCAATAACATCTCTGCTATTCTATTCCCGAATACATCCCTCTGATCTGTTATAAACCTGTTAATTAAAGGTTTTTCATTTATATATTTTATAATCCAGAGTGTAATGGCAAATGTTTCCCTATCCAGGGTTGCATTGTATTTTTTATTATCCGAGTACTTTTTTATCAGATTGTCTATATAATCAAAGGCATCCCGTCTATGTTTTCCATTTTTAACCAGAATGTCCTTTATTTTATTTTTATCCAGAATCAGATTAAAATTAACAAAAAAATTTGATGTTATCATAATTCTATTAAATCCTTTGGTGCGTTCGTTATCTGCTCGTAACCATCCTTTTTAACAACAACATCATCTTCTATCCTGACACCACCGAAATTGGTTACATATATTCCCGGCTCATCTGTGACAACCATGCTGTTTTTAAGTATGAAATAATATGTTGGTGATAATGCCGGATGATCATGGACATCCAGACCTACTCCATGGCCAAGGCTGTGTATAAATCTACCCTTATACTTTGTAGAGTCTATTATATCCCTTGCTATTTTATCTATATCCCTCCCGTTGACTCCTGCTTTAATTGCTATCATACTGTCATGCTGTGCTTTTTTTACAGTTTCATATATTTCCTTCTGTTCATCGTTTGCCCTGCCGAATACAAACGTCCTTGTTATATCAGAGCAGTATCTGTTGTATAATGCACCGTAATCTATAAGGACAAAATCATTCTTTTTTAGTTTTGCTCTTCCAGGTGAATAATGTGGCATAGCCGAATTTTTGCCGAATGCAACAATTGTACTGAATGATTCCCCGGAAGCACCATTCTTCATCATTGCATATACAACATTTGCTGCAAGTTCACTTTCAGTCATACCCTCGTGAACTGTCTCTGTAAAATCCTCAAATGAATCACTGGCTATCTTTGCCGCCTCCCTTATATTTTTTAACTCATCATTTTCTTTCAGTATTCTTGATTCTAATATCGACTGTGATACATCTATAAACTCCTTATCCGGAATTATTTTCAGTATACCCTTATACATACCCAGTGTTACTGCCGAATAATTTAATCCGATGTTTATATCATTTTCAAATAGTTTTTTCAGTATATTACTTTTTTCTGATGCTGTTTTGAATGTTATAACATCAAGGCCTGTTTCCTTTGCCGCCTCCTCTTCAAGCTCTGACGTGATAATTTTTATTTCATCGGGTTTAACATATAATGCCGAACCTTCAAATATACCGGATTTCGCACCTGTAAGGTAAAAAAATGTTTTATCGCACTGGTTCTCTCCGCCGTTCATTATCAGCATTGAATCGACGTCCCTGATATAATCAAAAATTCTTTTCTCTTTCATTATTGACGATTTTAATAATGAATATAATTATTTCTATAATATTTAGAAATATATTTTAATATCAAAAGTATAAAGTATTATGATGGATATTGTTTTTTCAGGAAAATTTTATTATAATGGGGAATTCCAGGATCTGGATATAGGTGTGTCGGATGGTATTATCACGGATATAAAAAAACATATAAATTTTAAAAGAAAAAGATTAAAAAACGCCGTGATACCTGCGGGAACTGACACACATGTGCATTTTCGTGACCCGGGAGAAACGTATAAGGAGGATTTTAGAACCGGAACAGTATCCGCAATTTTTGGTGGAACAACAACGGTATTTGATATGCCAAATAATAAAATAAAAATTGACAATTATACAGCTTACAGTGATAAACTGGAAATAGTGAGAAGAAAAGCATACTGTGATTTCGGTTTATATTCAATGTTTAATGGCAATAATTCCAGTATAATAAGTAAGGATTCATCTGGAATAAAAATATATCTTGGGGATACAACAAACGTTGATAATATTAACAGTTTTAGTATAAATGAAATAGAAAATGTTAATAATATGAATATACCTGTTTTTTTCCATGCAGAGGACAAAAACTGCCTTGATAAGAATTACAAAAAAGCACGTAATTTAAGGGAGTATAATCAGAGTAGGCCAATGGCATGTGAGGACATTGCCGTTAATACTGCAAATAGCATGAAGTTTAAAAAGGGTGTTATTACACATATGACCCATTATATGAATACGGATTATATAAAGGAGGTAGCACCACACCATTTATTATTAAACGATGAAATGCCGTTAAAATCATACGGAAAGGTTAATCCACCATTGAGGGATTCAGAAACGCAGAAAAATCTGTTAGGCGATTATATAAATAACAGGTTCAATATTGTTTCATCAGACCATGCAGCACATTCACAGAATGAAAGGGAAGAGTTTGAATACTCAAAATCCGGTATAATCGGTGTTGAGACAAGAATACCATTATTACTGGCACTGGTACAAAAGAAAATTATAAACTTCGAAACACTTTATAATACGTGCATATACAATCCCGATAAATTATTTAATCTGAAAAAGGGAGAGATAAAAATAGGGAACTATGCGGACTTCATGACGGTAGACTTTTCAAAAATGGAGAGATTAAATGATTATACACTGCATTCAAAAAATCCTGCATCACCATTTAACGGCTTTGATGTAATATTTCCACAGGATGTTATAATACGCGGCAACACGGTAATAGATAATCGTGAATTAATAGAGGATAGAATTGGGAAACATGTAAATGATTTGAAAAAATTACAATAATTATTTTTTAACTTTAAAATTTCTTACGATTATTCCTTAACTCCATCCATTTTACGTAACAGGAACCAAGATTTTTTTAAATATATGTTTGTGACCAGCTATTTTACTAGTTTTGATAACAGATACGGTTACACAAACATTTGTATTCATGGTATGTGTATATACATTATGTGAATAATATTTCAGATTGGGCAATAAAATATAAGACCCGGGGGTATTTGTATCCAGGATGTAGGCAACAGCTATTATTGTACCTGCACTTCTAAGTTCTCAACATAATAGATGGGAAATACAGTGGTGGGAATGTTCTCCTGACACTTTAAAGGGTTAGGGGACACAGCTAGAAAAACAGGAAATTACAAATGGGATTCCAAAAAAATCAAATAAATTCATTGCGGATCTAAAGATAGATATAGACCTGTTATGTAAAAAAACCGTGAGTTAAGGATTATTTTAATCTCATAAACATTGCGGGATTGGTTTTTACTATTTAGTCCATACATATATTATTATTTACATTAGTTTTATAATGTCACGGCATTTATCAAACTTTTGGAATTTATATCGTTTGTCTTTAAAATGGCTTTCATTTCTTAATAGCACTTAGAAATCTGTCCATTAATTTGCTGTGAACCCATATTCATTAGATGTATTATTGTTTTTAGCTACATCTCCCTTTTATTTTTTCATTATATTTCGGTAATGTAAAATATAAAATTACAAATATAATCATAATGGCACTTGAAATATATGAATATATAGCGGAAGATTTAGGATCAAAAGTGTATCCCCTGTAATAACCAAAAATATAAAATACAAATGTAAATAGTAAAAACAATTTGACCGCTTTATTATGATTTATTTTGTCCAGGATAAGAATAAATAAAACAAACGTTATGTATGATGCCCACAGATTCGTATACACGAGCACTGGCTTATAGTAAGCAATATAAAGAAAGTATATTGATAATGGTATTATTGCTATTGATATTATTTTCTGTATTAATAGAATATTTTTATTATTTATTGCTACATTATTTTTTTGCATTTTTTACCCCCTATAAATTTACTGGCTGGCAATGTATTACATAAAAATAGCCATTGGGTACGGGGTTATAAGAAAATATTGGATATGGAACATTAAACCATCCAGTATTATAACCCATATAAACTCCAACATTCCCACCATAGCCATCCACGGTTTTTATAGCAACTGCAGTTATAAATGCAACAGCAAATGCATAAGTAAGTATTTTTGCCAGTGTAGATAAAGCAACGGAAGTTATTTTAGCTGCACTGCCCAATAGACCTCTAGCAACTCCGGATAAAGTAAATCCTGCACCCAAATAGTTCAACAATCTGCCAGTGTTTAGCTGGTCAAGTGAAAATACTTCCCCTTTTAAATTTCCATTAGAATTAAGTTTTAAATATAAACTATAACAAAGTAACGCGGCAGTATCAGGTGTAATATTATTAGATTTACTGTTCATATCAGCTAATGTTTTATTATTTATTATCATTGTGTTTTTTAATGTGTCTGATTTCACCGGAATAATTACAAAGTTTGTTTCGTTATTATTCATTATGACAAATAGTGATGATTGCAATTTATTATTAGTATATGTCGATAGTGCATATCCTTTATATAAACTGCCTTTATAGAAAGTTTCAACTATTCTTACATCATTTGCATTGCTTTTTGACTTAATTTCATATTGTTTCATCTCATTGATATTTTTCAGACCGTATTCATTCATCGTACTCTGTATAATATTGTTTTTGGATTGCAATTTATTTTTGGGTTTATAATACATTAACCCTGTAAAGCCAGCCATTATCATAACTGTAGCAAACAATATTGCTATAATAATTTTTTTATTTATGCGCTTTTCCATAATAATAATAATAATAATAATAATAATTTATATATAAAATTTTCTATAATGCCGGCTTTGGGAGAGATTCTTGGATACCGAATGATCGCTTATATACACTTTCTTGGTAAGACTTTACATTTTAACCTGTATCCTGAGGAAAACAGGAAAAAGAGCATGGTAAATATAAAACCGCTCAGAAAGTGCTTTATTCTATGTGCAAAAACGGTTGTATACCCGAGATCTAACTTCAGATTCCACATCATAAGCAACATTACACCCCAGATAACAGATCTATTTGGTGATTTCATCATGAGATATGAGGATAAAACACTGAATTTGAGGTGGTAATAATATAAAAAAGTCATCTGGCAAATAGCAGTATGGCAAGTTCATTTGGTGAAGTCAAGTTATAATATTCCGTAATGGTTTAGAACATCCTCCATTTCATTTCCATATCTATGCTTTGATACATAGTCGCTTTTGCTTTTTATAGTGGCTGTTGCATTTGCGGGGCATGCCCTGTTCACGTTCAGGTTAAACATGGGTACATCATTATCTGAATCACCAACAACCAGAATTTCATCATAATTCAGTTCAAATTGGTCTTTCATATAATTTACAGCATATGCCTTATTCTGGTTTTTATCCATTAAATGCCATGTAAACCTGCTGTTAACAATGGACAGACCGTTTTTTTCTGCCTCACCCGAAACATAATTTTCATCAGAATCGTCCATATTAAATGCAATGGATGTTTCCCTCCACATGTTTGTAAAGACAGGTTTAACCGATGATTTTTTTGATATATATTCCAGAAATTTTTCAGCCCTGGTTTTATCAAAGAATTTTTTAATCTGATTTTTATATAATAATATTCCGCCATTTTCAGCAAATACCGGACCATTTATACCTATAAATGTCTGCAATGCAAACATTACCGGTACAACATTTCCACTGATCAGTGAGAATGTTACATTTTTATCTATGCCTTTTCTTATATATTTTATCGCACTGGTTGATATTAACCTATTTCCATCAGTTAGAGTACCATCAACATCCAGAACAATTAATTTTATCATCTATGGCAATGTTTATAAAATTAATAAATATTTATAAACAGATGAAAGACAGTATTCTAATAAAAATATCAAATGAACGCATCAATAAACTATATAATGAGGCTTTAAAATGCAGTGATATGGATTTATCAAGGAGATATATAACATTGATGGAGAGTATAGCGAAAAGGATGGATATAACACTTGAAAGAAGAATAAAATTATCATACTGTAAAAAATGTAAAACTCCATATAATAATTTTAACATGAGGATAAAAAATGGGGTTATAAATATAAAATGCAACTACTGTGGGAATATAAGAAGATTGCCCGTAAGGGATTAATCGATAGTTTCCATCTCGAAATATACTTTAAATCCCTGCAGTGTTGCCTGTATTTTATCGGCAAACCATATGGCATCTTCTGCAGATGCTGAATCTGGCCAGTTGTATACCATGTCATGCTCACCCCTTGTAAGGGAGAATCCCAATGACCTTAATCTATCTATTATCTCACTGGGCTTTGTGCCCTCGCTGTTGAATATCACTTTAAGGTAAGTTTTCATAGTACATAAGTATAGCAATGTATAATTATTTTTCCGTATTTTTCATTTTTGAAGGCCACCAGTTATATTTATTCATTATTGCCATTATGACCGGAACAAAGAACATCCAGCTCACAAATGTATCTATTAAAACGCCTAAGGCCAGGCCAACGCCTATTTCTTCCATTATGCCTATACCACTGAAATACAGTGCACCGAATGTTGCAAATAATAGTGAACCAAGAACTATAATAACACCACCAGTTTCCTTTATGGAATCTTTTATTGCATTATTATTATCCATGCCCTTCATTATATTTTCCTGAACCCGGGTTATCATGAATATATCATAATCCAGCCCAACAGCAAGCAGTGTAATAAATACAAACAACGGCAAAAATATCAGTAATGGCATATGCAGCATGTAATAGAATATTATATATGTCAACGTTAATGATGCCACAACGGCTGCCATGACCATTATTATTAATCTTATTGGTGTTAACGCAGATGCCAGCTGTATTAATAGTATAGCAAATATCGTTACTGCAAGTACTGGAACAAGCCTATTAAATGCCGATGATGTAAATGAATATGCATTGTTTAAATATTCGGTTAAACCACCAACATATCCCTTATAATCGCTGTGGCTGTTTACCATTGATGGTATACCGCTAACAAAATTTGTTGATTTACTGCTCCACGCAACGTTTGATAAATATACCACTATTTCAACATAATTCTTTTTATGACCCAGATACGTATTTGTCTGGTTTATATATTGATTTTTATAGTTATTGTTTGACGACTCAAGGAAGCTATAATTAACCATGTTGCCGTATGGATATCCAGGGCCCATGACCCTACTAACCTTACCAGAATCCATCAATCTATTTTCTATCTGCAGCGTTTGATTATACTCTGTTTGATTATACCGTACTGTTCCATTGTGGGTTGTCATAAACGGTGACGTAAAATTCAGTATTATATATGTAGGGTCAAACAGGTCATAATGGAATGAATCATTAACGACAGATAATGATTGCATACCACTGCTCTGTGGTAGAAGGGCAAAAAAATCCATGTTGGTAGGTGTTACCGAATATAGATACAGGGCTCCCAGTGTAATCACTATGAATATTACTAATATTTTCTTTTTATTATTCAATACTGTATGCGCAACCTTTTCCATTGATTTTTCGAATGGTAGTTTCTGTTTTTCCTTAATTTTTGATGGCCAGAATACTTTGCTTTTTAACTGTGCAATTATTGCAATCAGAAATGTATTTGCAATTATAATGGTAACAACTGCAGCTATTGCATTTGTTAAACCCGCATCACTGAATATTGGTATATTTGATAGCCATAATACAACGTATGATAGGGCTACTGTTGTGCCTGATGTGAATACAGCATGTCCCGCCCATTTTGATGATTCAGGTACAGCATCGGGATTTTTATTCCTTGCCTCATTTCTATACCTTGACAGTATATACACAGAATAGTCTGATGATAGACCGAGAATAATTATCAACAAAAATGTGGGCGTAATAAATGATATTGTTGTTTTAAATACATATTTATATAATATGCCATTTATACCTGCGGCTATGACAGCAGAAAACAAAAACATTGAAAATGGTAAAAATGCTGCTATGGGTGATTTAAAGAATAGACCTACAATTATAATAGAGATAATTATTCCTATTATCAGTGCTATTACCATACCATTCAGCACTTCGGTTGACAGCTGGTGATTGGAAACCGATGAACCTGCTAAATAATATGAACTTCCGGGTATTATTTTTGTATAGCTATTCTCCATAGAGGTTATTGTTGATTGTTCTTTAGTTGTCAGGCTGCCATTGTAATGGAATATAAACAGCACCGTTGAATTACCTGGGGATATCAATGAGGCCGAAATGTATTTAGATGGCAATACCGGATATCTATTGTAAGGTGTACTGTTAACTATCTTTGATGAGAAAGCTGTTATATTTTTACCGCTGGAGCCATTTTCATATAGATTGGATAAATAATTGCTATAATACGGTTTATTTATCTTTAACAATGGATTGCCATTCATTGAATTTATTGTTCCATTATATACCTCAGATACCATTAATTTTGATATATTTATGCCTGATGGATTTTCACCGAGATTGTATGCATTTTTAACAAAGTTATTAGCACTCATATTTAAATAGGTTTTAATAAATGATGAAGAAGTTGTATTGGTACTGAGTTTGCCGGATATGTAATTTATACTGTAATCTTTTAACATGTATGGTATTTCTTTAGAATTAAACATGTACTGGTTTAATGTAAAATTAGTATCAAGAGATAAAAATACTGGATAACCCTCACCGGCCTCGGTTCTAAAGCTAGTGTTTTTTCCCGTACTGTTTATTGCAGAATTCATGTAATGTGTCTCATTGTAAATATTTGTTGCATTTACATTTTTTAATGTTGAATTCCATGTGTGTGAAAATGCATCAAGATAAGTTAATGATAAGTTGCTGTTTTTTACCTTTGAGTGAATTTCATTATAGGCTATGCTATTTGCCTTTATTTTATTGTGTGTGCTATTATATGCCTTATTAAAAACTTGAATATATGTGGCTGGTAAACCAAATCCAAGGTTCAGTGATAAATTTGCACTGGCATTAAATTTAATGCCTTCATTATTTACTGTTGATATTAATTTATAGGTACCGTTTTCTTCCTTATAAATACCCTTAGAATATGATTTTAGGGCTGAATTTTCTACAGTAAAAATATTTGTCTGGTTTGTATATTTTATATTTATTGATTTCAAATATGATACAACTGAACTGTCAAAGCTCATTAAATGTTGCATTGTGGTGTTATTATCTATATTTGTATTATTTGCAACAATTATAATCTGTGGATCTGTAGAGTTGCCAAACTGTGATGATAATAAATTATTTGCCTTAGAGGCCATGGAATGTTTTGTAACAATTGAATTTGAAACATTATATGATGTATCGGTAAATATTAACGTTGCAGGATATGCCATTAACAAAAACAGTACTATCCAGAACACTATAACCTTCTTTTTGTTTTTTTCAATATATTTGCCAACCCTGTGAAAAAAAGTCTCAAACATTATTTACTTATTAAATTGTATAATATAAAATTTATGACCGAATCTATAGTAAAGGAAATTTTTTAAATTAAAATATATTTATATTTTATATCCAATTATCTACCAATGAATTACACTAAAATTAATTTATATGGTTATTTTTATAATTTAGTAAAGCAAATTCCTGACGATAAAATTACAACTTATGGTGCTCTGGCCAATGCTCTGGGGGATATTAAAGCATCAAGGGCGGTAGGCTATATGCTGTCCGTAAATAAGGATCCGGATATTATTCCATGTTATAAGGTCGTGCATACAGATAAAACTACTGGCAAATATAGACTGGGAATAGATGAAAAAATAAGAAGGCTAAAAAATGATGGTGTTGAAATAATAAACGGAAAGGTAACAAATTTTGATGATAAATTTTTTGATAATTTTAAAACAGATTATCCATTAAAAAAATTAAGGGAAGAACAGTTAAAAATAGCAGAAAAAATAGATTTAAATGATCATGACTATAACAGTAATATAGCAGCAGTAGATGTTTCATATGAAAATGAAATAGGTTATGCGGCAATGGTTTATACTGCAAATAATGAATACAGTACAAAAACATATATTAACAGTACAGATTTTCCATATATACCAGGATATTTAGCATATAGGGAATTACCATTTATAGAGAAATTATCAGAGGGTTTCGATGGAATTATCATAATAGATGCAAATGGATTATTACACCCAAGGAAATGTGGTTTAGCAACATTTGCCGGAATAATAATGGATAAAACAACAATAGGTGTGGCAAAATCCCTGCTCCTGGGAAATATAAATAATAATTATATATATTACAATAATGAAAAACTTGGCTATATGATAAATAAACATACCATAGTAAGTCCAGGAAATAAAATAAGTTTAGGGACAAGTATAAAAAAGATAATGTTATTAGGTAATGGTAAATATCCTGAAATATTAAAACTGGCTCATAATGAGACCGTAAAATTGAGGAAGCGGAGATTGCCGAGCTAGGACAAAGGCGATGGATTCAGGGTTCATTTCCGCAGGGATTCGAGGGTTCAAATCCCTCTCTCCGCACTATTATAAAGTTTAATGTGTATACTATAAAGATAGATAATTACCTCTATTCCTTTATATACTGTTAAAATTCTTTATTAACGGATTCTTTAACTTGAAGATACTTTATATATGAATCAAAGAAGACATTCCCCCGCATATTTTTTATTATCCTGCCGTTTTTTACCTTCCAGGTGAAATCATACAGATCACGTTTATCAAAATTATCGGTCTTATATATTCTTTCATACTGGGAAATCAGCACCTCAAACTATTCAAATACTTTTAACGATAAAACTCTCACATTTATAGATATATAAATCAAATTATAATATTCTCTTCTATTATTAAAATAAAACACGGGGTTTGTGGGAAATTAAGAAATTTATTTTTAAAACATATAAATGGTTGAATGTTTAGCACATAATAATATTAAAATTATATCAAAATGAATTTTTTTTTCCGGTTAAAACCCAAGTTGAAAATCATTATTGATTGGAAGCTAATTTTTTCTTCTTTATTTTTGTAAAGGTATTAAAATCTGAAAAGTTATGAGTATAGTAATGACCAATGCATAATCCGGGCTTGCAAGTATACCTAAATCCGATCTTGATAGCTTTGGGGTTACCATAGAAACGCTATAGAACGAGTTTATAATGGATCAGCTTGAAAGAAGCGGAGTTGACATCAAGAATGGCATAGGCGGTTTAGTCTCAGCCGAATTAGCTAACAAGATCGAAAAGTTTTAGTTGCTATGGTTGCTAGCCGAATTGTGAAATGTCCGGTGTGCGGAAAAGTAATAGTGGCTCTCCAATGAAAAAATAGGCTTTTAACGTGTTTGATGTTTCATGATATAAGTGCTCATCCTGTGAAAACAACTTCAATGTCAATGTGAGCAAACATAATGCGTATACTATCCCAAAGAGTTAATAAACTTTATTCCCGATTTTTGAAGTTACTTATTTACGAAATGAAATCCATTGTCACCAATTTAAGCTTTGAAGAATCGAATGGTTTTACATCCGCCTTCTTAAACATGCCTTTTTCAGCCAGAAAATTGCCAAGATCCCCTATCATTTTCTTCCAGTCACTGTCTTTCTTGTAAGATTTCCATATCTGCCTTAGGACTTGAAGCCTTTTCTTAGTGGGAGGAAGAGATAGTAGCTTTGATTTGATCTGTTCCCATACGTGTTCAACAGAGATATCGTTAGGATATTCGTAAAGATAATCACTTAGCTGTATCTCAATCTCATCAATCATTTTCTTAATAAATTTAGTGCTGTTTGATCTGTTGAGTTCTTTCAACTGAGAATCTTGCGTGCTGCTGAGCTCTATCTCTTTGTATGTCCTTTCAATTTCCTCTAAAACCAGTTTATTTGTGTCATAGACTTTCTCGAAGAAAGACGGAATCACGCGTTTTTCCCCTTTTTTGCATTTTATGTACTCCAAAATGTCAGTTTTGCTGGTCAGAAAATTACCAGTGCTTAGATCGTATATATACCAGAAGTGGAAGTCCCTTTCATACTCATAGTAGAAGAATATTCCTGAGATATTTTCTCTCTTCAGTCCGCTGAACACGCCAAATGGAATTTTTTCCAGTTCCTCGACTCCCTTATCTTTAAGGAAGTCTTTCAATGGCTGATAAAAGAGCTCTCCACCGCCAAACAGGTCGGCTTCTAATTCTTTAAAGAGCTTTTCGTCCTTTCCTTTGATACGTCGGATTATCCCGAATACCTTAGGGTGTATTTCCTCCCCAAGAACAGTTTGGTCAAGACCAACAGAATTATCAATATCAACAATCTTGCTCTGTAGTGCCTGCACTAACTTGAGGAGCTCTTCAAGCTCATCTTCAGGGAAGAAGTTGTAGACGTAAATTTCCTTGTAGGGTGACCCAATCCTGTCAATCCTACCTGCCCTCTGAATCATGCGTGTTGGATTCCAGTGTAGATCGTAATTGATCAGGTACTTCGCAGTTTGAAGATTCTGGCCTTCGGATAGGACGTCTGTGCTGAGGATTATGTCAACATTCTTCTCGAAAAATTTCTTTATTATCTCTTCACGCTGTCCTGGGTTCTTACTGGTGGTTCCAGAGCTAGAAATCGCTTCGATCTTGAGTTTTGAGAACCGTTTATCGTTGATGATCTCTTCATAGATGTAGTTTAAGGTGTCCGCATAATATGTGAACAGGATAATCTGTCCGTCTTTGGACAGCTCCAGGAGCTTTTCCTTAAGAACATTGAGCTTTGAATCGTCACTGGGTTTAATTTTTTTAACCTTATCCAAAATGTTGTTTAACAAGTCTATATCAATATCTATGTCATTGAACAGGTCATCAGCACGATATTCGGAGAGTTTGAAATCATTAAGAACTTCCTTGATATCCCCATCTTCCATTTCATCATAGGACCTTAATATGTATCTTATGTAACTCTCCTTAGTCAGGAGCTTTTCATCCTTAAGGTACTTCTTCAACTTTTCAAGAAATTGGATATGGTTAAAGATGCTCTTTCTGAAGGAGTCTACACTACTTTCCAATCGTTTCAACAAGATCGTCCTGAAAATACCACCAATGGCTATCATTCTGCCTAAGGCAAGCCTTTCCTCTTCGGTCTTAACGCCCTCCTTTCTGTACTCAAGAATGCGGTAATATGCCATTGTCAGTTTTTCAGTAAGAGTATCCGAAATCTCTTTGTACATTCCTTTGTATGCACTGTCCAGTTTGTAATTGATATTTTCAAGGACACGTTTAGGGAACGTAATTTTATGTTCTTCAGTCTCGCCATCTGGGAGCTCTGTTATTATATATGCATTGGGATAGTTCTCAATAATGTAGTCCCTTGTTCTCCTGATAGAGATTTCATTTAACAGGTCATTAAGTAGCGAAGGATTGTCTTTGGCATCCTTAAAGAATTTAAACAGATCTGGTATGTTTTCCTTGATAAACGCAGACCTGTCCATCAGTACTAGAAGCATAATTTGCCAGTACAGGTCCCATGGAGTATTGTTTATAGGGGTTGCGGTAAGAAACAAAATGTAAGGTTTATTTCCCGAATTCGAAAAATGGTCATTAACAAGTGAAAAAAAGTTCTCCCACCTATTTGATAGCGGGTTTCTAAAGTTGTGGCTTTCGTCAACAACGATTAATTCCACATTATCCAAACGCCCACCGAGCGTTCTCTTCGCCTTCTCAAGATAATTTTCAGAGGCAAGGTCCTCCTGCGATAGTATATTCTCTTTTGTATCTATTTTCTTAAGCTCGTTTCTCCACATCCCACGAAGCTGCGCTGGACATACAATCAATATATTCTTCCGTTCATAGTAGCCAATTTGTTCAAGGATCTTCTTGGCGATCCATGTTTTTCCCAATCCAACGGAATCGGCCACTATACATCCGCCGTATTTCTTCATCCTTGTCCATATTCTAGCTATGGCATCTTCCTGGAACTGTGCTAGATTTACCTTAGTCTCAGGCAACCCTTTTGGTTTTTCTTCTTTTTGTCCTTCCTTTATGTCCTCTTTCTGCATTTCATAAAGTGTTTTGATGTATATTTCGTATGGAGAGTATTCTTTGCTGCCAAATCTGGAATTTTCAAGGAGTTCTATTAACTGCATTTTGAAATCTATAGACTCAGCCCAAAACTTGTCAAACCATTCTTTTCTGGTATAGATGGCCTGGGATTCCTGCCTCCAGGTGTTCAGCTCGCCATATCTGGTAAGTCCTGCACGGGTGAAATTGGAAGAACCTATGACTATCCGATCATCAAAGATGTATGCTTTTCCATGAAGAAATTTCTCAAAAAGCCTCACTTCTACGTTGTCTCGTTTCAGGAACTCGATAAAAAGCCGTACTGTTGAATCAGAGTCCTTTGAGAGGTCAAAGCCTTCAACTTCTTTTTTTATCTCTTCAAGTAAGACATCACCAAGAGTAATATCATTCTGAATCTCTGGAGTCTTACCCAATAAAAGTCTAAATTTCACTGAGCGGTCAAGGTTATCCTTGATCATAGCAAAACCACCTATGTTAAAGAACGCGGTGGCAATGTCAAAGTTGCCTTTCCCATTTTCTTTCAATGCATCATTTAAGAAGCTAACCAGTTTGTTACCATCACTATTATCTATTATCTCTTTATGCAGCGCCATATTATCACCTTAAAATTTCCACCCTTCTATCCTGAACATTTCAATTATACCAATAGAGTCTATGCTGTACTTCTGGCATACATATGGTATCCGAACTTTATATCCACGGAGTCTCTCTTCCGTGACAACTATTCTTTTTATTTGGACTATGGTTTGTTGGGACCCTGTGGCCATTTCTACTGCCAGAGCCACTACCCAGGCGTCAGCATCATATTTCCTATCTTCTTTTACCAACGCAGGATAATTCTTTAAGATATCCTTCAATATTTCAACCTGCCTCTTCGTTGGCGGCCGAAATAGACTACTATTCCTCTTGGCCCACAATGCAAGCTCATCGTCCCTTTCTTTGACCTCTAATAGTACTTCTGTTGGGGCGACCAGAAGACCTTTCTTGGATAATGATTCCAAGTTATTCCATACACTTGGGAACACATCAATTGGATTGTGTCTATTGAGTTCTACGAACGAAGATGTGTCCATAATGTAGTGGTAGAAAGTCATTTTCTCGCCCTTGCCAGAACTTTATCGAAATTCTTAGATTTTATAGATAGGAAGCTCAGTGCATCGTTGTAAGTTATGAATTCCTTATCGAAATTGTTTGCAACAAGAGATACAAACTTATTGCCCATTTCCGAAAGACACTTCCGATCAGTTGCTATTTTCTTGAACTTCTTCTCTTTTTTCTCCACTTTTATTTCCTTTGGAGTATATCTAGCAAGCACGGACTCAAATTCTTGCCTTGAAATGTAATTTAGATTTACCATTTTCACCAGTAGAACTGCCTTACTTACCTTATATCTCTTAGACAGAGCATTCAGTGTGTCCGTCTCCGTGAGGTTATGTACGTGTTTGTTAAATATATCAATTGAGATCTCCTTTGGCAACAGGAAAGCCGATGAGAAGGAGTCGCACCAGCCCTCAATATTGCTTCTAGCCTGCAAAGACTCTTCTGGGAGGTCTATTACGGTCTCTCCTAAGATTATGTGTCCAAACTCATGCATTAAAGTGAACAACCGAGCTTCGATGCTGTCCTTTGAGTTTATCACTATAATGTTCGGAGTTCCATCTGCTAAGGCAAACCCTCTTGCATCCTCAATTGGCATGGATAACTGAAAAACCAGAATATTATGGTCTTCTAACACGTCTCGTAAATACCCCATCATCTTGTATGCATCTCCGAACTTCCTTTGCTCTTCAATGTCAAAATTCAATATCTTCCGATATTCTGAAGCAATGAATTCTGGATTATCGGTTAGTTTTGCCTTTTTGATTTCAGTTTCAGTGGCATAATTGATATTAAGGGACAGTTCTTTGCTCACACTCTGAAGACCCCGGGTTCTTCGGATGGCAAGAATGGTTTTGCGGTCGAATATGTTAGTCTTGTTTGGTAGAAACCTATAGTCCTTAGGCATCGGTCTTTCCTGTTTTGGTTTTGATAGGAAGAATGACGCAATTGGCCTTTTGTAGGTTTCTGAAAGGATATACAATTGCCTCATAGTTGGGTTCCTTTTCCCTGATTCCATGTCCTTGACCACTTCCACAGTTGTTCCGAGTTTCTTGGCAACTTCCCCTACTTCCCAACCTGCACTAGTTCTCAACCACCTGAGAACTTCAGGCACCACATCAATGGTAAATGATTTGGCCATTCTAATCCCTCAAACTTTTTGCTTTGTCAATCCTCTGTTTCACTAACTCACAAACTGACCAGTAAACTTCTTTCCTCTCACCTTGAGTCAACCCCAACTCATCGAATATAATGTTGTCAAGTTCTGCCCTATCAGGGAGAGGGTTAGGTTTCTGCTCTCTTATTGGTTTTTCCCTATCTATACCAACCTCTTCGAAAATCGATTGGGGCTTTCTTTTTCCCAAGGCATCGAGGAGATCTTGCAATTGTCGCTTTACCTTTGAATTAAACCTTTCCACATCTAATGTTAGAATCTTCTTTGCATCACTAGTCTCAAACTTAAGTGCACCCTGACCCAGATTGGACCTTCCTAGCAGCATCACAAAAAATATTTGTATTGTGGAATTCAAAATTGCAGCCAACTCTTTGTAATTTATGTCCGTTTTCTCAAACAATCTGTGAAATGCCCTGTCGCTCGCCAAAGGGAAATTGGAATACGGACAGTAAAATCGCTCATTAGAAACATATTGGATGAATATATGGGCGGGAATCAAGTTTTTCTCCGGAATCGAGTACCAATATTTTCTGTGTTTTACAGTTTCGACATTTGACCACCTGATCCCAGACTCGGTCTTTTGCCTTTTTCGTGTAACTTGTTTTTCTCCCCATTCAATGTAACTCATCAATCCCAGATGTCCCTCTAATATTAACTCCTTCTTTGATAATGATGGAACAGCTAGAACATAATTATTTGGAGTTATGGTAATATTTAGAGCCTCCACATCATCCGCATTTCTAATTATAGGTTTAACATAATATTCTTCAATTTTAAATGTCTCTATGGCTTTATCATCTATGTAAAAGAAGTCATTAACACCGGTATAACACCCAGGAAGTATTGAATCTGCTAGTTTATTTAACGGAATTATGCTCTCTTCACCCCTTTCCATAATAATGTAGAAAATATCTGGTGCTCTTAGGTATTTCCCGCCCCATTTATTTCCTTCATAACTGCCTGATTTAAATCTGCCATTTTTGTAATTCTCCGGATATTCCCAACCATCTTCCAGCAGGTCTTCTTGCAACATAGGAAAAATCCTGCAATCATTTGTGCTAACAACATTCTTAACTAGATCAGTAATTCCTTTTCTTTTCTCTTTGACTTTGACGTTTTCAATACTAACAAGATTTTGAGATGATAGCACCTCTTCAAAAGGCTTCTTGAACATTATAAACTTCGCAACACTCTTAATATTTGGCCAAACCTTTTCATTACCACCAGTCACATCATTAAACCAATCTCCCAGGCTTCTTTGTTTTGCTTCAGGCGCCCCAAATAGTGCAATTATAGTGTTTACATCAGCATGCGTAAAGCTCCTTTTTGGATTGTCATAGATTGCTGTTATTGGAACATACTTACATAAGAACTCCTGCAATACCTTTCCATATTCAACATCTAACCAAGAATTAGATGTAATAAAACAGAAACTCCCATTATTATTCAATAAACTTAAACCGTGAAAATAAAAATAGATGTAATAATCGCTTCTCTTCCCCACATCTTTTAGGACTGGAAATCTCTCTTTAACTGATTCAATCAATTTATCTTTATACTCTTTCTTTTCCTCACTCGTAACCTCTGATTTTAGTTTATTTGGAGGCGAAATCATTTCTTGCCTAACATAAGGTGGATTCCCAATAACTATGTCAAACCCTTCTTTTTCTGAAAATATTTCTGCAAAATCAATGTCCCAGACGAAAGGTTTCTTCTCAGGATCATTCAAATGGTTCTTGACATTTCTTAGCTTCTCAATTTCTTCCTTATTTGTGTTAATCCTCAGTAGGTTCTCATTTACTTTTTTCTCATCTATTACTTGCTCTCCGGCAAGAGTTTTTTGAGACCTCGCTATCTTTATGTTATGCTCAAAGACTTGTATATCAGTTGTAAGACTCTCAACTCTTTCATTTATTATTTCCTCAAATAGATGAATTTCCTCCTCTTTAACCTCCTCGGGTGACTTGAATTTGGCAGTTGGTGAGTTTTCAAAGTACTTCCTTTTTTCCTGTTTTAAGTCATCCAACTTCCTCTTCAGGTGATCTTTCAAGTTATTTGTTCTTAAATTGAAGCTTATACCACCAATTTCCTGAACAAGAGAGTCCCCCACTCTTAGGTTGAGATTCAGGTTTGGCAAAAGTGGGTGCTGTCTCAATTCTTCTTTTTTAAACTCGGTTTCTACGATCAATTGGAGCCAGAGCCTCAACTCGGCGGCGTGAATTGCCCAGGGCATTACGTCAACCCCGTACAAGGAATATTGAATTACTCTATTTTTCAGTGCAAAGTCTGATAGACTGTTACCGATGTACTTATATATCATCCTGTAGAGGTCAGAAACAACATTCAGCATACCCACTAAAAAGGCACCTGAGCCGCAGGCTGGATCGACCACTGAGAGGTTGCTTAGGGTGTCTTCAAGCTTCCTCCAATGTTCATTTTTCGTGAACCAATCCTCTATCTTTTCTCTCTCTTCGGCTGGGTCAAAAATGAGAGAGTAGAATTTTTCCTTTGGTAATTCTGACAAATTTTTGGACAGGTATTCAACCAGACTCCTACGGCACATGAAATCCACCTCAACTCTGGGGGTGTAAAAGATGCCAAGGTCATTCCTATCGTAGATTTCCTCGGCAACATTAGCAAGTGACTCATAGACATAACCAATCATCTGGGGATCTACTGCAACTTCTGATTCTAGGGGCATATCTTCCTTTATTGTGAAATTGTAGGACTCGAAGAATTCGAGGACTTCCTGGAATATCTTGTCAGTTATGAGAATCTTGAGGTTATCTAGACCATTCTCCCTGAAAAGACCTCCATTAAGGTATGGAGCATTGGAAATTACTTTCACAACGTCTTCTGGCAATCCTTTGACCTCATTTGCTCTGTTGTTAAATGCCTTGAGGAATACCTGTTTAAGCCATTTTTCATAAAATTCATTAGAATTGTACTTTCCAAGTACTCTGTATTTTGTCCATAGCCAGTCAACAAATTTCGGCTCTTCTAACCAGTCTTTCTTTGATATAAAATAGATAAACATGATTCTGTTCAGGAATTGCAGAGTAAATTCGTGGGATTCTTTGCTCGAAATCATCTGTCTTTGTAATTCACTTCTCAGCTTGAAGAATACTTCTTTATAACCGTCAAAAAAAGCCTCTGTTACTCTTTCCACGCTGAAGGCTTTTTTCCACTTTTTCCAGACCTCTCTCCATGTTGTTTTGTTTTCATATCCGAAGTTTGCTAAGGTTTCTATGACACTGTAATAAGCCTTCTTGGTTCTAATATCCTCTTTATCTACGTTGAGTTTGATCAGCTTAAGTTTATGTTTCCCTGTCTCAACTTTCTCTTTATCTGGGAAGACGAAGGTTATCCCATTATAGTCAGTCGTGAAAATAAGAAGGTACTGAATGTACTGCTTGTCTAATGTGTTTGTGACAGATCTGATGAAAGATGGGACTAATGTAGTTGTTTCCAAAAGGAAAACAGGCAATTTATCGTCCAAGTTTAAGACAGAATAGATCTCCTTTATTCTTTCATTATCCTCCTTTTTGAATTCAAATGTTGATTTTCTTCTCTTCGAGGAAAGGTCTAGTATTGAGCCTTCAGGATATCCGAGAATACTAAAAAGCTCATAAACGCCTTTAGCATCCTCAATTTTAATGATTTGATTATATACATTTTCCCTTAAAATAATATTATTTTCCATTATTAAAACCTCTTTTTAAGCTTTACTGATATTATCGTGGCATTATATAATAATATTTGTAGTTCCATTGTGTAGCACGGGTTAATCTTCTTTTTTATTAGCATGACAAGTTCTAAATTCTACAGGCAATTGATACTCTGAAAAATGTTGATTTGCTGGTGTCTCTAAAAACATACTGTTTGACGATGAGACTTTATAATACGCTTGTTTTTTAACAACGCTACCAGTATCAACAAATCCCGATCCCAAAGGTTCTTTAACGTTTCGCCTTCTACATCTGCATAGACATGTTTCATGCGGCTATTACCGAGTTTAATTAGTGAACAGGGACCCGATAGGCGTTCACGCTTTAAAACTCTAAAAATTAGTATTTGCAAGGATTTTTTAATAGCTCGTATTCATGAGACCAAATTTCGTGAACATTTACAAATCCTTTGTTTTTCTGATTTTCCATTTAAAAATTGTAGTGTTCATGGTATTCACGGGATTCTATAGTATAATTAACTAATGGTAGTGTGTGGAATTTCGAAGTTTTTTCACACAGGATCCAATGATATTCCTTTAATTAAATAATTGGATAGTTTTTATTACCGGAAAAAGATTAATTGAATTAAAATCAATAATAATAGTTTACTTCCTGGTTATTTCATTCCTAAATTTTTCTAAAAATTCAGGCACCTTCCCATAACGCCATTTGTAAAACCTCTTTAATACACCCTCATAATCTAATATTGTTTTATAAGTGTATTTTTCCCTGAACTTCAAAAACATATTTATTATATCATTCTTTTCAGGATCCAGGAATTTATCCCCAAGGTAATTATATATTACCCTTACCCTTACTAAATAAAAATATATCCTGTGTTCTGTTATTCCAGTAATCTTCAATTCATTAATAAAATTAAAAATAATATTTCTTTCCTTCTCAGGAATATGATCATATCTTTTATACTCACTCCTTATATCTCTTTCAATTTGATAAATCATAATGCTATTATTGACTGTGAGCGTATTAAACTTTTAGGCTTAGTCTCTCTCCGCACTATTATAAAGTTTAATGTGTATACTATAAAGATAGATAATTACCTCTATTCCTTTATATACTGTTAAAATTCTTTATTAACGGATTTTTTGGCCTGAATGTATTTTTCTGCATATTTTTGATTATCTTGCCATATTTTTCAATTTAATATAAATTACTTGTGAAATTAAAGCCGTTCGCAAAATCATAAAAACCTGAAGGATATTGATAATCTTTTTGCTTAATTCCAAGCTCTTCTTCTAGTTTACGTTGTGTATATATGTTTTCCCATCACTATTAGGAAAATTAATATATAGATTATAAGATACCTTACATGTAAAATATTCCATAGAAGGGAAAATATTTCAATAATATATAGTATTGAAGATAATTGCTAAATTAAGGATGATATTAATGGTATATAAAAGAAAAATTCAGGTTATAGATATTAAAGTGGATGAGCCATTAAATGATATAAAATTCGTGCAGATATCGCTTGGATTTAAACTTGATAGTGATAAGCGAGGAGCTCCCCCAATTTTCAAACATAGTATACATATTTTCATACCAAAAGAAGAATGGAGATCGCAATATAAAATGTGGGAAGAGTATACATTAAGCATAGATGATTCTGGTAATATTATTATGAAAAAATTAGGAGATGGGGATTAAAGTGTTTAATAATTCTATAATAGCTGGATCTATAAATATTTCAGATTCAACAACCAGCAATGAAGTTTCCCAAAGTATAACAGATATCAGTAGTATTAAAATTGAAGAAATTAAGGTATTTGATAAGATTGTACACTTTAAAAAACCATTAGCATTCAAGGTTAAATGTGATAATTCTATCCTATGTAATTTTTGTGTAGCGAGCAATTTAATTAACATTTATGAGCACGATTCAAATATTGAAAAATTAAAAGAAAAAATCAAAGAAGATCTGTCAATACAGTGGGAGGATATAGTAATGGCTGATGATTCTGAATTATTTGAAGATGCAATAAAACTTAAAAAATATCTATTATCATTTATGTGATTTTTTTGACAAAAATAAAAACAGATAAAATATTAAAAGCTTTGGAGAAGAAAGGCTTCAAGAAAGATTCGAAACGCGATCATATAATATTGAGATTTTATATGGATAATAAAAAAACAGCAATATTCACCAAAATAAGCCATGGAAAAAGTGAATATGGAGATCCACTATTAAATTATATGAAAAAAGAACTTCATATCTCTAAACCAGAATTAATTAACCTTATAAACTGTGTATTAAGCGAGGAAATGTATATTGAATATTTAAAACAAAAAGGATTTTTTAGTTAAAATCCCAATTGAGGGTAGAATTATACCTTTACCATTTTTTTCTCTTCAAATTTGACGCACTTTTCGCTTTTTTCTTGGAGTTTTTAGTTAATCACAGTATGGTTGATATTTCTTAACTAAAAGGTCTTTTAAAAAAGAATAAGAAATTTTAATTATTAGCAATACAATTTAAATTATAATTAAATATAAATTATGCATAGGGTATTCATGGTCATAAATATAATACCTGATGATCTAATAGAAATGATTAACAATGAGGATTGCGTAATCATAGATGTAAGGGAAAAATTTGAATATGATTCGGGTCATATAAAAAATTCTATTCTGATACCCATGTATGATATTTTTAATGACATGGATCTGGTAAAAAAATATAGCAATAAAAAGATAGTTCTTGTATGCTCATCCGGGAATAGAAGCCATTATACGGGGGAATTCCTTGAGGAGAACGGTTTAAAGGATATTTATAACCTTTACAATGGAGTTTATGGGTGGGAAATGTATGATAATACGTTAGAGGTGTAATTTAATATCTCATTGATTATTTACAACACTCTTTTTATCTGTTATGGCTATTATAATAAATACAGCCAGTACCATAACTGCTATTCCTAGAAACTGTAAGAAAAATAAATTCATATAATCTATAAATTCAAAGAACAGGTAACCGGCTATTATACCTATTATTACGGAATAGGATGCAATTGTATTATTTTCATTTGAATATGCATCCGTATATAACCATAATAACGAAAATATAAGCGATACCATAAAAGCATAAAAAAGTAATGAGTTTACAGGTAATATTATTTTATTTAATGGTAAAAATGTCTGGTAACCCTTTGTGAATAATGTGTATAATGAGTAATAATCCCCATAGTTAACATAAACCAGTGCGTCTATATAACTTATTGATGCCATTTTCATAAATGTTACAGCGGCAATCTGATCCAGTAATATTCCTGTTGATACTATATAATCCGAAATAATATGTGTAAATTTATCCGAGAATATGCCTGATATTATGGCAACTATTGCTATGGAAAATATTACTGTTATTAAAAATTTGTAATTTAATGGTATATCCGGTAAAAAATGAAAGTATTTTACAACTATTCGGGAATTTTTAAATACTGTTTTTAATGCAAGTAGGGACATTATTAACACAAAAACAGGTAAAAAGTAGGATCCGTAATCTTTAATAAATTTTGATGCTATAACTATTACTGCAATTATTATTATAAAGTATATATATAAATTTTTTGAGATTACTGGATATATACTGTCAATAATGATGAAATCCGGTAAAAAGATAAGAATGCCTATAAAATACAGTACATATTTATTCATCACGATGCACCTATGCTTATACTCCTGTTGTAATTATACTCAAGCATAATTTTTGAAAGCATATTATTGCTATTCATATAATTGCACTTTATTCCAGAATTTCTTAAATATTTAACCCTGCTATTTATATTCCTTATCTCTTTTATTCTGAAACTCTTTATCATAACCTCATCAAAATCATTTTTTGGCATGTAACTGTAAAAGGATTCGGCATTTATTAAAAACAGTGTTGAGTTAAAGCCTTTTACTGGTTTGTTTATTGTAATATCGGATGCCGTAATAATAAATACAAGAAATTTTTTCCTTATTTTTTTATTCAGGCTATCAATGGCGTCGTGTAGGCGGAAATAACCCGATGGCAGTATATTGGCAACTATTTTTTCCAGTGATTTAACACTTTCACCATTTTTATCGGGTTTCATAAAGTAATCAATTTCACTTGAATATAAATAAAAACCTATATTATCATGATTTTTTAATATGTAATAGGATGCATTTATAACATTTGTTATTAATTTATCATATACCTTGTCCGATGATCCGTAGTTCATTGAACTGCTATAATCTATAAGGAATATTACAGTTATCTCCCTCTCTTCTTCCATCTGCTTGATAAATAATGAGTTATTGGATTCATTATACCTGTTCCATGCTATGTATCTCGGATCATCCGTTTCAGTATATGGCCTTACACCGTACAGGTTATAGCCCTGTCCCACTTTCTTTGAATAGTGAACACCGTATGTGTATATAAAATTGCTTAACATTTCACTCCTGTTTGCATTTATTTCATTCAATGATGGTGATATTTTTATTTCCCTTTCATCATAATATGTCTTCTCCATATATGATATTCTGAATAAATCCGATATTGAAACATTTATATTCCCAAGAACATATTTCCCGATATATTTTGGTACAGCATCATATTCCCTGGATACAGTTTTATTTGCAGGTATAGTTATTACACCCTTAGATTCCCCTAATATGTTCAGTGTATCTATAACCTCATCAAAAAATGATAATGAAACCCCATATTTATTATCATTCCTGAAATATATCCTTATCTTAAAGCCCCTATTTTTTTTAAATTCCTTTTCATCTATTTCACGGTAAATATTTATCTTTTTCAATGCCTTTGATCCGGCAATATTGAATATAATAACATCAAAAGATATGATAAAGAACAGTAATATCATAAATATTATATAATATTTATAACCTAATAATATGGATTCAAGTATGCCATATGAAATTATGGATAAAATCAGGTAACCGGATTTTTTTATCATTGCGGTACCTCTACCGTAGCAATTATTTTATCTATAATACTGTATACAATTTTTTGATAATCAGATTCGTTATCTAAAAGTGCTTCAGGCCTCAGTATTAATCTGTGATTTAATAGTTCCCTTGACATAAATATTACATCCTCAGGTATAACATAATTTCTACCGCTTATCAGTGCATTTGCCCTTGCCGCATTTAGATATTTTACCGATGTTCTCGGGCTTGCACCCAGGTATACCATGTCATATTCCCTTGTTTTCCTTATTATATTGACTATATATTCTATTATATCATCGGACACATATACATTTTTTATAGTATTTCTGAAATATATTATTTTTTCCCCATCAAGTTTTTCATATTCCATTTTTACATTTTTATATACCGATGATAAAATTCTCAGTTCATCATCCATACTGGGATAGCCCAGATAATATCTGAAAAGGAATCTATCCATCAGAGCTTCTGCAAGTGGGAAAGTACCCTCCTGTTCAATAGGATTCTGCGTTGCAATAACGAAAAATGGATTGGGTAACCTTGTTGTGATTCCATACACAGAAACCTGCTTTTCCTCCATGGCCTCAAGCAATGCTGACTGGACCTTGGGCGGTGTCCTGTTTATTTCATCTGCCAGTATTACATTAGCAAATATTGGTCCATGGCGAAACTCCATCTTTTTTGTTTCCATATTAAAAACCATATTGCCTGTTATATCAGATGGCAACATATCCGGAGTGAACTGTATTCTATTAAAATCTATACCGAGATGTTTTGAAAACTCTGAGGCAAGCATTGTTTTTGCCAATCCCGGTACACCCTCCAGTAATATATGATTGCTTGTAAGCAATGATATCATCATAAACCTTACCATTCTCTTTGACCCTATAACCTTTTTATCGATAGAGTTTTCAATATTTTCTACAGTATTTCTTAGTGTGATTGTTTCTGTTTCCATTCTTTATACACCTCATCATCTATAATATTCATTTTTATATTTTTTAATTCCTCATAATTGCCTATAAGTTCTTTTAGATACTGATCCCTGAGTTCAACAGCATGTTTCCTGAAGTATTTAATCCCGGTTCTGGCCTTAATATCATATTTTCTATAATTTTTTATAAGTTTTTTGAAACTTTTAGAAATATATTTGACATCGTATATATCATCCTCCATCGACCTTAAATATCTTTCATACTCTCCATTTTCTAACATAGTATAATCACCAATAAATTCATTATCCGGTATTTCCAGATTCGCCCTTTTTATTATATTTTCATTGTTTTTATTTTTAAATTTCCTTGAATGTACCGAAACGATGAGTGTTAGTATGAATAATATAAGTACCGGGTAAAAAAATTTTATCCCTACCCTATAGTCTGTAAATAGTGAAATAATTTCAGTTAACGTTATCATCTTGACCATTGTAGAATAATTTCATTATGTCCATATAATTGTATATATCCTTCACTTTTTCAAGAACTTCATCAGGATCTACTCTGTCATATGCCACATAACCAAATCTTGCAATTTCATAATAATTGAAATAATATAATGCTATTTTTTTAATTGCATAATATCTCTTATCATTATCTTCATCACTCTCAACAACCATATCATATTCTTTGTCACTATTCTTTACGCCCTTACTATCTTTATTTTCCTCAATTTTTACATTCTGTTTTTCTATAGCATTTTTTATTGTAATATTATCTGTATATGCATCATCTACTTTAATATCAACATTTACCTTTTTAAGTTCATTTATTATAAAAAGCCTGTTTGACCCGTAATTGCCACTTGCATTGAAAAATCTAATATAATCCTTTTTTGCACTTGTATAACCGTATATTATTGCATTTTTTATATCGTCATTGCCTATATATTTACGCATTTCCTTTATTACCGGTATATCATCCACTGTTTTTATTTTCAATACTGTTTTTTCCTTTTCATCGTTTAATTTAATCTTTTCATTATTTTTTTTAAATCGCATTTTATCACTCTTTTAATACATCGCTTTTTATATTTACATTATAATTATAAATTACAGCATAACCGGCCGTATCATTAAGGTTACCGGCTAAATGCCCATGAATATCCACTGTTATATTACCCTTGCCGGAAATATAATTTGTTAAATTCATATACTGGCCTGAGCTGGTTCCGTTATAAATCGCCTTTCCATTATCGCATACTGTAAAATTGTATGTGCTTAGGTATTTTGCAACGCTGGCAGGTATCTTTATACTATAAATATGAATATTGTTATCTGTGTTTAAACTATATGTATAATTGTAGTTATCATTATGGATATCTGAAGCATTATATGTTGTTTTATTTGAATTACTATTTAGTGTAACATTGACGTAATATGCCGGGTCTGCTTTATTGAGATTTATATTATAATTATACAGTTCATTACCCTTTTTATAAATTTTTATATTGTTTACACCGTAAGAGGTTAAATATGTGCTATTTGTTGTCCCGGTATAATTTCCATTATCATATGTTAGTGTATAATTATATGATGTACTGGTTATTACATTTATTTTTATTATATACGCATATACATGGTCTATGTATTTATCTGAGTTGGATGCATTTATGTTAAAGCTTGAATTCACATAGTGTATATTATTATAACCTATGTTATAGATACCGTCCGGTAATAAATAATTAAAGTATGTACCAGAATTGTTTGATGATGCGTTATTATAGTATATACTGAATATTCCTCCATAACCTTTAATAGTTTTATATGGAACAGAATAATTACCGTTTATTGGCTTATACGACTTAACTGTTACATTATAATTATGTTCCGTATTTTTTTGCATGGTAGTAGGCACAGACGTATCCTTATATATTGCATAGTTCTCCTGTACCATTGTGTGATTAAGTAAATAACCGGAAATTACATAGTTGCCTGTATAGTAAAGTTCGATTGTAGCGTAGCCTGAACTATCTGTAACACCTGTGTAATTATATATAACACCATTTTCCTTTATTAAGAGTATAAATTTCTGGTTTGCACTGGTGCTGCCAAAATCAAGTTTTACATTTATGGTTTTTGTTCCATTCAGCTGGTTAAATGTTAAATTATTGCTTATATCGTGGTTACTTATATACGGTACATCTTTAGTTATATTTGTTTTGCTTATACTGTTTATATTTGTGTATACGTTTATACTTTTTCCTATAGAATTCACAGGTATAAGATTTTCATCCATGGTTATATTACCGGTTAAGTCCGTTATATTATGCATTGTATTATGGAATCCTGGTGATTTATAAATCACTCTATAATAACCGGATGGCAGGCTTATATTGTATATACTGTTATATTTATATTCCATTAATATTGCTGGCTTTGAGTTTTCAATTATTATTGTTCCGTTTATGCCTAATCTATTATAGCTATTTTTTACTGCTCCATTTATATGATATACAAATTTATTAAACGGGGTTAATGTGAAATTTTTATAATTTATTTTATTAAGTGCAGAAACATTTATTGATCTTGTATGATATAATGGTGAATATACTATTATATGGTAATCACCGGTATAATTCAAGGGTATTACATATGTACCGTTATAATTTGTTGTTACATTATCATAAAAGTATGTGTTGTTTACATTTATTATAAAATGGAGATAGTCGTATGAGGCAAATGTATTGTACGTTGTGTTGATATTGCCCGTTATTATTATGGATGTTTTATTTGAATAGTTTACTTTTGAACTACTTACATGTTTCTGTGATGTGCCATTGCCATAACCGGATCCTGCACCGCCATAACCGTTATTTGAACCGGAAAATGGAGTGGTATTGGGTAATGTCACATTTAATGTTGTATTATGTGTTACATCTATTGTTTTACCTACGCTGCTATAACCATTTTTATAGAAATAAACCGTATTCTGTCCGTATGAAGCGTTTATGCTATAGTAACCTGAACTATTTGTATATACAGTTCCATATAAATCACTTACAGTTACATTTTTTAATAGTGTTCCATTGTTATTGTATACATAACCTGAAATTTTATAAACTGGCTTTGTGGTCTGATAAACCGTAATATTCTGATTTAAACCTGTACCGTTAATTGTTACTGCCCGGGGTTCTGTATTGGGCTTTAAATTATAATTATATGTAGATATATTATATGTTTGATTGTATAGATATGCGGTAAAGTATCCATTAGAATTTGACGTCGTGCGTAAACTATTAAAAATGCCTGAGAATATAAGATTGGTACCGGGTGCCTTCGTTCCATTTAATATGGTATAGCCTGAAAGTTTATACCTCTTTTCAGGGCTTAACGATAGGTTATAATGAACAGTATTGCCAGTTAATAATACTTTTTTATAGATACCTTTGTAATCCGGTACCTTGAAATACATATTTCCATTGCCAGATAACAGGGTTTTGGTTTTATAAAAGCCTGTACTGTTGGTATTAGTTTTTGTATAGTAATCTCCCATTATGACATACAGACTATTATTCGAAATACTCTTACCGCTGGATGAATTGGTAGCGTAACCCTCTATTGTTGTGGTTACATTTCCCGTTGGATTGAAATATGTATTATTATAATTAAATTTTTCTATGCTCTGATTTTTAAATAATTTCTCATCAAGATGCTGCGGGTGTATATTTATAGGAACCTTCTGGTGTGAAACATTATATGGATATATGATATTGGCTGCTGGAAAAACGAGTATTATTACAATTATGCTTATACCTATTGCGGCTACCGTTTTATAATTCATTGTAATTAAATATATACTAAATACTTTAATAAAGGTTTTCGTAGCTATATATGTTATATAATTTTGTTATATAATTTTGTTATATGATTTAAATAGAATTATATATAATAATACAATACATTTTATTAATGAAATTCCTTGCTTTTTTTGGCCATTTAAACATAGATGTCCGGATATCCGTTCCAAGGCTGCCTAAATATGGTGAATCTGTAAATGTAAAATCTTTATCCGAAAACTTTGCGGGTACTGCAGGTAATTTTGCATTTGTTGCAAAGTCACTGGGCTTAAAATTTGACCTTTATTCTGCGGTATCAAAAAATACGCATTCCAAATTCATAAAAGTTTTGAGGGAGCGGAATATTAATACTGATAATATAGAAATGTTTGATAATGAGATGGGTCCAATATGCTATCTGCCCTCAGATGGCAATGAACAGATAGCCTATATGTATCAGGGTCCTTTTTATAAATGGGAACCCTCAAAATATTTCGAATATGATAATTACAGGTATATACATATAGGAACTGGACCGGCGGAGGAATACATAAAAATTGTTAATAAAAATACTGAATCAAAGGTGGTATTCGACCCAGGACAGGAAATATGGTATATTTATAATAGTGAAAAGGCAACTAAAATAATAGATAAATCATATATGATTATGATGAATAATAATGAATTTAATCATTTACTTAAGATGATAAATAAAACAAGGGATGAACTGCTGGAGAAGGTGAAGTATATAATAGTAACACAGGGGAGCAATGGTACAGTACTGTATTCAGATAATCAGGAAAAGCATTTCCCATCAATTAATACTGAAGAAATATACGATACAATAGGGGCTGGAGATTCCTTCAGGGCGGGTTTTTATTCCAGCATGGTTAATAATTATAGTATCGAGGACTCAATAATAACTGGCAATATCACAGCATCATATGCAATTAGAAATAAAATAATAGATTTTAATATGAGTTATGATAAAATTTTAAATAAACTCGATGAATTTAAAAATGAAATTTATAATAAAAAATCTATATAACTCATTTTTGAAAAAACATTGAAATCATCATCAGAATCATATGGTATGTTTCTGTCTATAATTTTTATACCTTTTAATTCAGAGAATTCCTTGAAATCATCATCAGAATCGTATACAGCAATACCGTTAACAGTAAAATCTTTTATGCCTATTTTATTTATAGCAGTATCTATCTGACCCGTATATGATAGATATAATAATAGTAGATTTCCCGGATATTTAAACCTTTTATTGTTACTGGTGTATCTTGCTGTTCTGTTTAAGGCATTTATTACCTGAACCTCTGAAACAATAGTTTTAGAGTCTATTAACTGGAAAAAATATTTTCTGGATCTAATAAAATCAAGAATGTCATTTATATTAAATTTATCTAAAAAAAAATATTTAATTTTATGCTGCATTTGTACCTGTTCTTCTTGCCTGGCTCAGTTCTTTTGTAGGTCTCAGTATATTTTTAACTTTCTGTATAAACTGTTCTTTCTCTGGGCTTTTGATAAATGCATTGTCAAGGACATCTTCTATTGTATTTGCTGCTATTATCTGAATTTTATCCTTATGTGCTTCATCAAGTATTATGTCATTAAAGTTTGATGCTGGAACTATTACCTTTGAAAGACCGGTATCTATGGCAGCCTCAACCTTTGCTGTCACACCACCTACGGGCAGTACATCTCCCCTTATGCTTAATGAACCTGTCATGGCAACTGTTTGATCTATTGGTATGTCCTCTATCGCAGATATAACTGCCGTTGCAATTGATACACTTGCAGAATCGCCCTCAACCCCTTCGTATGTACCTATAAACTGTACGTGTATATCAGAATCCGTGATATTTTTTCCACTTATCTTTTTGATAACTGCTGATACGTTCTGTACGGCCTCTTTTGCTATCTCACCAAGTTTGCCTGTTGCATACACCATACCATTGTTTGGATGCTGTGCTGGTGTAACTTCTGCAACTATTGGCATTACAACCCCTGTAAAGTCCGACATATCTGTAGACCCCAGAACTGCTAATCCATTAACCTTACCAACAGCCTCGCCCTTGCCTATAAACATTTTATATAGTTTTTTGATCTCTATTGCACGGTCTGCTATCTGCTGTTCTACGGGCTTGCTTAAATCTCTTGCCTGGTTAACATCTTCTGATGTTACCATTGTTGCCTTATTGCTTACAGCTATATCTCCTGCAACCCTTACCAGTCCACCGAGCTCCCTTAATCTTAATGTTAATCTTCCCTTTCTGCCGCTACGTTTCTGTGCTTCCTTTAAAATTTCCGTTATTGCACTTGTATCGAATGGAGGTATTTTCTTATCCTTTGCTATTTCCTGTGCCACGAATTGAACTACCTTTTTACGGTTGTCATCGCTATCATCCATTGTATCATTCATATAAACCTCGTAACCGTAACCTCTTATCCTTGACCTTAAGGCTGGGTGCATATTTCTTATTGCATCAACATTTCCTGCAGCAACAAGAACAAAATCACAGGGTACAGGCTCGGTCTGAACCATTGCACCTGCACTTCTCTCACTCTGACCGGATATTGAGAATCTTTTTTCCTGCATTGCAGTTAATAATGCCTGCTGATCCTCTGGCCTTAATGTATTTATTTCATCTATGAATAGTATACCCTTATCTGCCTTCTGTATATTACCTGCTTCTACCCTTTCGTGTGCAGGGGTTTCCAGTCCACCAGACTGAAATGGGTCGTGCCTGACGTCCCCTAATAATGCTCCAGAATGTGCTCCGGTTGAATCTATAAATGGTGGCTTATCATTTGGATTATGCGATACGATTGCCTTTGGTACCATAACCTTTTCCATTCTCGCCGCTGGATTCATAGCCATTATTATGTATAAAAATGCCGCTCCTATTATTGCAAAGAATAATATTTCTACTGCAAGTCCATCATTACCGCTTGAATAAAGTACAATTGCCAGTATTATACCCAGTAATATTATTGAAAAAACTATGAATAATAAACTTTTTGACCTGTCCTTCTTTTCTCTTTCGGCCTTTATCTGATACTGTCTCAGAATTTCCTTGCCTTTACCTGCAGGGAAAGTTTTAACCTTGGGTTTATTTGAATCCTCCGGATTTGGGAAACATAAAACGTCTTCCAGATCTTCCTTTGGTAAGAAATCTACCATCGACTGCGCTATCATAGATTTTCCTGTACCTGGCTCTCCTATTAAGAGAACATGCCTTTTCTGTGCAGCTGCTTTTTTTATCACTTCACCCGCATGCTCCTGCCCTATTACCTGGTTAAATAAAAGTTTAGGTACTTCTATATCCTTTGTCGATTGTATCTCGAGTTTAGATACCCAGTCTTCTACACTATCATTATTATTTGTGTCCACATTATGATAATCTAATCCTAATAAATAAGCTTTCCGATTTTATGTTATCACATTATGCTACAGAATTATTACTATACACTGCTTCTATGGAATTTATTACCCTGCAAAATATGACAGGGATGCCCATAATCTGAGTGGAATAAATATAAGGCCTTTTACATGGCAAACACATATTAACTCTACGCCCTTATCCGGAAAATCGTAGCATGTGGTGAGCACTCACGGTGTAGCGGGAATCGGATCTTTGGAGATCCTGCTAACAATTGCTGAAGCAGAAAACCAGATCCGTAAAATTCGGGATAGTTAACTATATAAAATTATTGTTTAACAATCCTAACCCACTTATTTCAACCCTTACCTCATCTCCACTTTTAATATATTTTCTTTTATCTTCAGGCATACCGAGTATAACTCCAGAGGGAGTTCCGGTAGAAATACAGTCCCCAATTTCCAGTGTTATATATTTTGATATATAACTTATAAGTTTTTTTACACTATAAATCATGTTTTCCGTTGATGAGTTCTGTCTCAATTCATCATTTAAATACGTTTTCAATTCAAGATTTTGTGGATTATCTATTTCTTCTACAGAAATATACTGTCCGGTCGGATAAAAATTATCAAAACTTTTTCCAATAAACCACTGGGGAGTTTTAAACTGCATTAACCTTGATGAAATATCATTTCCTATGAAATACCCATAAACATAATTCAAAGCATCATTTTCATTCACATTACTTGCTTTTTTACCAATCATAACGCATAATTCCCCCTCATAATCAATATTCATGTTTTCATCTATTTCTATAGTACGGTTATTTCCGCAGAAAGTATTATTTGTTTTTGAAAATATAACCGGGTCTTCTGGGATCTTTCCATGTGTTTCATTTATATGGCTTCTATAGTTTAATCCCACCAAAAATAAATTTGAAGTTTTATCTATCAGTGATTCATATTTAAAATTATATTCTGAAAAATCATCTACGTTTCTAATTTTTGAGAAATCATTTTCATTCAGGTCCTTCAATGCCGTTTTATTTATGCCATAATCATCCAGTAGGGCTAATTTTCCATTATTATATAATGCCAGATGCTTCTTATTTTTAATACTTATTACAGAAATTTTCATGAGAAATTATATTAAAATAATATATAATTTTTGTTATGTACCCTCAGTATAGGAATTCAAATATTTTAACTGATCCTCCGTATAATTATCTATTTTTATATTCAGTGCCTCAAGTTCGATTTTTGCAACGTCTATATCTATTTCTTCTGGAACCGGATAAACCTTTTTTTCCAGTTTACTCTTATTTTTTACGATGTATTCTGCTGTAAGTGCCTGTAATGCAAAACTTAAATCCATGATTTCCACTGGATGGCCCTGACCTGCCGCTAAATTCAACAATCTACCGTCTGAAATAAGGTTTACCGTATTGCCGTTTTCCAGTTTATATTCTGTTACCATGTTTCTTACCTGTGTTTTATTTATACTTCTTTTATTCAGACCATCAAAATCTATTTCATTGTTAAAATGGCCCACATTACCTAAAATTATACTCTTCTTTGCCACCAGCATATCATCGTAACTTACAACATTTTTCATACCTGTTGCTGTGAATATTATATCTGAATACCTTATTGCATTATTCATTGTATCAACATTAAATCCATCCATAACAGCTTCTATTGCCTTCACCGGATCGATCTCCGTGACGGTTACGTTTGATCCCATACCCTTTAATCTCATTGCAACACCCTTGCCAACATAACCGTAACCGGCAACGATTACATGTTTTCCTGCCAGCAATATATTTGTTGCATTCATAAAACCATCCAGTGCGCTCTGGCCTGATCCATACCTGTTATCAAAAAAATGCTTCATCTGTGCATCGTTTACATCAAACATGGGGAATTTTAACGCACCTGCTTTTTCCATTGCCTTTAACCTTACAACACCGGTTGTTGTTTCCTCATTACCGCCTATAATGTTTTTTACCAGTTCATGCCTTTCTGAGACCAGGTTAGTTAAATCACCGCCATCATCTATTATAATATCTGGAGGCACCTCAACGGTTTTTTCTATATTACTGTAATATTCTTCCTGAGTTTCTCCCTTTTTTGCATACACCTTATAATTATAGTCATTTTTTAATGATTCAACCACGCTATCATCGGAGCTCAATGGATTGCATGATGCCAGTCTAACATCGGCTCCACCCTCACTTAATAGCAATGCAAAAATCCCTGTTTTTGCCTCAACGTGCAGTGCCATTGAAATTTTTACACCTTTGAACGGCTTTTCACTTAAAAACCTCTCCCTTATCCTTGCTGAAACAGGCATATGGTCCCTTGCCCATTTAAGTCTTAAAAACCCATTATTATCCATTATGATCTGGTGTGTATACTATTAATATTTAAAAGAATTCCGTTATCCTCATTTATAATTTTATATTTAAGGGCCATTTCCCCATTACTGAACAACTGGACACCGTTCAATACCAGTTCGGGATTTATAAATACATAGAATTCATCAAATATTTTTTCGCTTATAAACTGGTTTATAACATTTGCCCCGCCCTCGACAAGAAGATTTCTTATTCCAAGGCTGTATATATTTTCAAGTATATTTTTTATTGACAGGTCTTCTAAAGTTATTATCTCTGCATTTTTTATTTTTTTATCTCTATTTCCGGAAAAGATGTAGGTTTTAACCCTGCCATCAAATATACTGTAACTATCATTCAGTTTTAATTTTTCATCCAGTATTATTCTAACCTTTGAGAAATTTAATACCGGATTATCCGTAATTACAGTATTGGCCCCTAACAGAATTGCATCAACATTTCTGCGTAGATTTATTACCCTGTCCATATCCTTACTGTTTGAAATGTTATACCTTCCATTTATAGATGAGATTCTGCCGTTTAGTGACATTGCTACATTTATTATTACATATGGCAACATAATAGGTTATGTAAAACTAATATAACAATTTTGAGATGTTACTTATTTATGAGTTAAATTTTTATAATATCCAGTAATCAGTAAAAATGGAGTTCTCAGGCAACGTATATTATAAGGGCAAATTAAGAAAAGGTACACTGAAAATTGATGATGATATAGAATTTACAGATAAAATTGGCAATAAAAATTATGGTACATTAATACCAATGCCAGTAAATGCACATACACATGTTGGTGATTCATTTATAAATGAGGAACCTGTAGGCACATTACCGGATATAGTGGGACCTGGTGGGTTAAAACATAGGTTTTTAGATAATGCTGATCCGCATACAGTAATAAATTATATATCACGTACAAATAAATTTATGGAAAATTCCGGTGTATTATCCTATTTTGATTTTCGTGAAAACGGTATTAGTGGGATAAATGCAATAAAAAAGTCTAAAAGGAGATTTATAAGGCCTTTAACATTTGCAGGCCCATATAAAAATGATGATATAAACACTATAATAAATAATTCTGATGGCATGAGTGTAAGCGCTATATCTGATATGAACTATGATAATATATATAATATAAGTATTAGTTCACATAAAAAGAATAAAATTTTTACGTTGCATTTCAGTGAGAATTTGAGGGAAGATATAAATAAAATTATTGATTTAAAACCGGATCTCCTGATTCATGGAATAGTGGCTACTGATGAGGATTTAGACATAATACATGAAAAACATATAGATATCGCAGTAACACCAAGGTCGAATATATTTTATGGAAAAAGACCTAATTACAAGAAATTTTTAAGGCATAATATAAATTTAATGCTCGGAACTGACAATGTATTTGTAACTGAACCGGATATATTCTCAGAGATGGACTTTTTATATAGGTATCAGAGAGTTTTGGATTATATAGCTCCGGAGGATATTTTAAAAATGGTTATAGATAATCCATATAATTTCCTTGAAAAACACAACATTAACATTAAAAAGGGATATTTATTTTTTAAAAATGAACTGTTGAATGAGTACCAGATCGTAACAAAAAAGCACTATTTTAAATCGGTAAATATTTTATAATGCCTATTTTTTAAGTTTTGTATATAAAAAATAAATATAAATTTCTAATGAGCAAATGGCTAAACAGATTATTTTAGCACAAAATTTATTATAATATCAATTATTATTTAATTTTTTAGATCTTATTATTTTATGATACTTATATTCCCATAATATATATACAGGCAATATTAATATAATTACAAAAATTATACCAAGTATATTAAAAGCATATACACTTACTATGATTACAAGGTAGGTACTTATCCTTATTGCTCCTGCTGTGGCCTTTTTCTTAACAATTCCCCTGATGTGTATATAGAGATATACGATGCAGACCAGAAACCATAGTGGTAACAATACCTCCCCAATAAATGATTGTAAATTATTTAACATACTATATAAAATTGAAATATAAATCACCTCATATGCATGTGGAAACCTGAACGCCCGTGTTAGAATCCCATGGTGGTTCATCAAATGGATTCCATGGACCTGCATGTGGTAGAGTTGCACCCAAATTACTAAATACTGCAACTTTTGATATACTGTAGTTATTATTCAGTGTAATGCTATTTCCCATTTTCATTCTATCTGGCATTAGGTTCTGTATTTTTGTTATCAATGTTATAAGTATGTAAATCCCCCATATCATGTAATAAGAGCAGGGATATAACTATTATCCTCACAGGAATTATATATAAACTATATCTTCTAATATTTTTATTGCCTGAGGATTTATGCATAAATGAGTGCTCATTAGATTTCAGAATGTTTACAGGATAAATATGCCACATTATTATAGTTTTTAATTACCATAAAAAATTAAAAAAAATTAAATCCTTTCATACAATACTGGTTAAAAGGGCACGTGGCCTAGCATGGATAGGGCAACAGCCTCCTAAGCTGTAAATCAGGGGTCCAAATCCCCTCGTGCCCGCTTATGATTCCATTCTTGGTGCCAGTAAGAACCTTCCTTTTATTCTTTCTGATGCACCTGAACCCAAACTGAATTCTATATTCAATGGATAATCGCTTTTAAAAGATATTTTTATATCCTCGTTAGACGATATTGACTTTACAAGTTTTAATAAATATTCTAGCGGGTAGGATGATTTTATAACTTCCTTGCAAACAAGCTCTTTCAGTAAATCCTTTGGCAGTATCATTTCACTTTCATCTGCATCGGAAGCGGATCTTGCTGAAAAACTATCAGAATTTAATGTTAATCTTATCGCATCGGAAACATCTTCGGCAGCCTTTAAACCCCTCTCAAATTCAGATTTAGGTATAACAACATAGTCATCAGAAACTATCTGTGGAACTCTCGGTGTTGTAATCTGATCATTGTCCAGCAATGATATACTTTTTATTATTGTGCCGATCTCGAATTTTAATTTATCCTTATCCTTTGTTATGGTCAATGAATCATTTGACGATGATAATCTTATTATTGACCTTACCTTCTCTAAATCAAGAGATATTTCCTCCTCACTATCAACATCATACTCGGAAAACACATTTTTAGGTACTTCCAGAGATACCATTGCTACATGTGCTGGATCAACAGCATTAACCGACATTCCGTTTACATCCATCTTAAATTTTGCTTCGGTAACAACTGTGCTTAACATATCTACTATGTCCTTAAGGTTTTTTACAGAAATGTTCATTCTTATCATATTATCATATGATTAATATGTAGGTTATAAATATTCTTTTTGCTTTTTAAAATTTCAAAAAATATAATTATGGCTGTTACAATAAAAATCCCTTCAATTACAGCATATGCAAAAATAATTATAATATACTAAAAAATATTTTTTAGAAAGTATAAAAGTTATAAATGAGATTATTTTATCAGGCCTCTTAATCTCATCGCATCAGAGACCCTTTTAACCGCAATCATATATGCTGCAGTTCTCGGATCTGTGTTATATTTTTTCTGCATTTCAAGGACATCATGCGTTGCCTTTGTCATTTTTGCATCAAGTTTTTTATATACATCCTCTTCTGTCCAGTAATCACCAGTTACATTCTGAACCCATTCGAAATATGAAACTGTTACACCACCGGCATTTGAGAGGAAATCAGGTAATAACAGAACATTGTTTTTAAAGAATATCTCATCTGCCTCTGGTGTTGATGGCCCATTAGCAAGCTCCAGTATAATCTTTGCTTTTACCTTTCCTGCATTTTCTCCAGTTAATTGCCCTTCTATTGCGGCCGGTATTAAAACATCAACATCTACTTCCAGCACGTCCTCATCCTTTATATCTTTTGAGCCTGGGAATTTTTGAACCGAACCTGTTTTTTTCTTATGCTCCAGTAATTTGTCATAATCTATTCCATCTTCCTTGTATATACCGCCTGTGGAATCTGAAACTGCTACAACCTTTGATCCAAACATTTCCGTTGCAAATTTTACCGCAAATTCACCAGCATTCCCAAAACCCTGAACAGCAACTTTGGCTTTTGATAGGTCTATGCCCCTATCCTTTGCACCCTCTCTTAAAACATACATGCCGCCTTTTGCTGTCGCATCTCCTCTTCCAAGTGAGCCACCAACCTCAATGGGTTTTCCTGTTATTACACCGGGAGCTGAATGCCGCACTATTTTTTCGTATTCGTCCATCATCCATGCCATAATTTGTGGTGTTGTATAAACATCAGGAGCAGGGACATCTATTTCAGGTCCTATAAAATTGGCAATTGCATCTATATATCCCCTACTTAATCTTTCTAATTCTCCAATACTTAATTTTTTTGGGTCACATATTATTCCACCCTTGGCTCCACCCATTGGCAGGTTCAGAAGAGCAGTTTTCCAGGTCATCCATGCAGATAATGCTTTTACCTCTGAAAGATTCTCCTTTATATAATACCTTATACCACCTTTCATGGGCCCTCTGGCATTGTTATAATGCACCCTGAAACCAGTAAAAACTTTGGTTTCTCCACTATCCATTTTAACAGGGATACTCACCTGTAAAATTTCTTTAGGAGCGCTCAATTGCTCCAGTGCTTCTTTACTCAAATTCATAACTCCAGCAGCCTTCTCCAGCTGCTCCACAGCTATATCAAAAGGATCAAGATCTTCCATTTTGTCACCATACATATATCCATGGGTAGTAGTTTAAATTTTGCCTTAAAACCTAATGTTATGTTTTTATCCAGTATTAAATATATAACTTTAATACACTATAAATTTTTATAATATCTAAACATTATAACGTTGTTAATTATGGAAGATAGTGAGATAAAAAAAGCATTGGTGGAAGACAACGAATTATTCACGGTACTGAACCATTTCAACCTTGCAAAACTCGATTATGCAAAAAATATAAAAATATATACAAGCATACCACAGATGAATGTAAATATATACATAGATAGGTTATATAATATGGGCTTAATAGAAAAATATCAGGGGTCTTCAGTAAAAAGAACGGAGGCAAAATTGAAAAAAGCAAATGAAGTTCATAAGCATCACACATATTATAAGATAACAAATAAGGGACATTATATTTTAAAGGATATCAATGAGCGGGAGTACATAAAATATATCTTTATCGACTGTTTAAAACTACTTGCATTGAAAAGGCTAAGGAAGGAAGAATCTGATGGCAGGGAAAAATTATACAGGATGGGTTTGCTGAATAAAGATTATGATCCGACACCTATGGGTGAAGCTGTTTTAGACCTTGCAAGAAGAAGGCAGATAAAAATCTTATAAATTTAAATATCCTTTTTATATATAGGATTAAGCGATTGTAGTGTAGCCTGGTATCACAGTGGCTTCCCAAGCCACTAACCCGGGTCCAAATCCCGGCAATCGCATCACCGTAAAAGTTTAATGCGTATATCATAAAAATAGATAATTATCCCTATTCCATTATATACCGTCAACCCACTTTTTATAATATAAAAATAATATCATATAATTTATAGATTATATTACAATAAAAATAAAATTAAAATTCTTTATTAAGAGATTCTTTAGCCTGAAGTTAACCCATAGTTTCATACTATGGCGGAAATAAGCCGCCAGGAATTTCGTATAATTTTTCTTTCTGACCCTGTGATCTACTACCTGAGAGTGGGATTTATGTGTATCCCATACATATGAGATATATGACATTGATTGTAAAAAAGGTAAATATGCGGGACAAAAACAGCTATTATAAGCCTGTTGACGGGAGAATTGTATAATACTTGCCGGTAACATAAATAATACGCTATATCTAGGTGAAAACATGAAAATATAGTGAATTATACAAAAGTAAATGAATAACCACCTATTTTCGCCATAGGTTTTTTGGTACACCTATAAAAGTTTGAAATCTGATTTGGGTTTATAGTACCTGACATAAATGATACCCTGTCATGGAACTAAACCCTGATCCTGTGTTTTTCCATCCGCAAGGTTGTATATGGACTGCAGGAACAGTGTCTTAACCGTGGTTACAGAATTAATGAATTAATATTGGAAGGTGGAATAGATTTTTAGGAGAAGCCATCCATATTGTGCACCAGTATACATGCGGAAAGTCTGAATTCTAAGGTACATTTAAATATATGAATGTGATATATAACAGTAGCGTTAATGGCCAGTCGGCCACTAGAAACGGTGATGGGGAGGGTTCCCCTCTAGCCGCTTCGATTCAAGTTTAAGGAAATATTTTGATGCCAGAGCCAATAGAGGTAGTTCCTGCATTTGGTTTATCAAACTTATTATAAATTTGGTTAAAATAACCTTTCCAGGTGGCTTTTTTTATTGGATTTTGATTCGTCATGTAGTTTCTCCTGACACAGTAAGCTACGCAATCGACTATTTGTGATAGGTTTCGCCATTTTGAATCTGTAAAGAGCGGGTCCTCTATAAGGTAATCGATATGATCATGCATAGTCCCATTGTAGGGCACCCACTAATGCAATATCTTGGAATGGTTCTAAATTTTAAAAACGATACTGCATCTGTGTAACTCATTCTCCCTTTGCCTTAATTTCGATAGAGAAAACTATAGTTTTTTGCCTGAAAATCTGAAAAAGGAGCACACGCTCATGCCGTGCAAATTCTCCCTTCCACTGGAATTAAAATGGAAGAACACAGTGAAGGATTTTATTCTTGATACTATGTTCTACCTGGAAGAGTATCGCTAGAGAAACAATTCTGAATCAGGATTTGCAAGAAGATGTTTGGATGGAATATTGCCCAGAAGAGATGAGGTAGGATAAATAATGCATTATTCTGCACCTGCCTCTGGCACAATTCGTTCAATATCGGTATATTTTAGAATTGTGCCCCACACTTTAAGATTTTAAAACGTTTGTATATAATGTATTGAATATGTGCCGGGGTCGGGGATTGAACCCGAGACCTTCGGATTTCTCAGCATAAACTTATGAGTCCGACGCTCTTCCAACTGAGCCACCCCGGCTCTTATCTCAGTTAGAAACCGGTTCTTCGGTTTCATGCTGAACAATTTCTGGTGCTTCTTTTCCGAGAACCTCGGTTTTTCTTATTTCTATCTTCCTTATAGGATATACATTTTTTAATGAATTTACAAGTTCATTATAAACTTCATCACCTATAACATACAATGCAAATTCACCAAGTTCCATGGTTGACGATTTCTGTACAATATAGTCTACAATAGTATTTCTTACCTCTATCCTTTTTGTATCTGTTAATTTTGCATCTGCAACAAGAACAAGCTTTACAGCAATTTTGTATAAATCCTTTGTTTTGATATTCGTTATAATATCAATTCTTTCCTTTCTTCTTCTTACCATTCTTCTTACAGTATCCCCACTCATCTCATGTCCAGTAAAAACCGTTGAACACTTTTTGCCTATAACATCATCAACCTTAAAAATAACCATTGAACTTGATTTTTTAAAGTTACCCGTAAAATCTGATACAGGAACCGCAATTGTTCTATTTACCATATACTTTGGGTTAGAACCGGGACTTAACCCTATCTCTTTCTCACCGAAATACGAAGGTGCAACTATGGTGTACCACGCTTTCTCCTTCCATTTATCCTTAGTGCTTGATTTTCTTTTATCTGCCATTCAATCCCTCTTATGCATTAAATTTAACATATTAGTGAAACACATTATCACTTATAAATTTATAACATTTTCGAATTTCTACATTATTGTGAGATACTTATAGTTTTTTAATGCCAAATCCTGTGATACTGTTAACCCTTAATTTTACATAAACGGATGGTCAGCGGGATTGGGTGAAATTAATCCCTGGAGGAAGAGCCCGGCATCAAAATAAAGGTTGAACGGCTGATAAACCCTGGAGGGTAATTATGATACGTCCACGACTCATCTATTTACTGCTGATGTCATGCAGTGTGCCCCACCATACCCTCCGGTTAATTCACTTAAATCCATCTTTATAAAATCTACACCATAATCCTCTATTCCCTTATTTTCCGGGAATAGTTTATTATTTTTTATATCCATATCCTTTAAAACCCTACTTTTTGTTTCACCATCGAATATATTTTCCCTCAATAATTTTTTGATAACCTTCTCAGAATCTACAGCTATAATTTTATTGTTTGATAGTGTTAAAAAATTTGATGAATATGACAGCTGTTCACTTATACCCAGATTTATTATACTATAATCCTTACTTTTTAGATAGTCATATAATGTTGTTTCATTCAGATAACCATAACCATCACTATTTTTTGCATATACCCTGACCTTTGCAATTTTCGATAATTCAATTGATGTTATTGCAATACCTTTGGCGGGAATATTAAAATACGTATCCAGGTGCATATTTACCATTAAATCCCGGTTCTTCATAAAACCATAAACAGGGTTATATACCAGTGCTATTTCATCAAAATTAATAACGCCTGATTCTATAGCAGAAAATGCACCCTCCTCATTTGTTCTACTGCCCACGCCTATTAAGGCAAAGTCCCCCGCAGGCATAAAGTCGCCGCCCTCAAAATATCCTTTATCTATTTTTTTAACAGTCTCCTTGAAAATATCCCTGAAAACAAAGGATGTTATATCTGTTTCCTTTTTACGCTGGTTCATTCTCATATTGCCTATCAGTACACCGTCTGAAATTGCCTGCTGATCCCTCATAAAATATAAATTGGCCAGTGGTATGTTTGAATAAACTGTGGGATATTCTATGCCTGAAACATATTCCTTCAGGTCTATTGATAATTCCAGTATAAGAGCCTGGAATAAGGATTCTGAATCTATATAATCTATATTTTTCATTAAATCATTGTTTGCCATTTCCATGGATTCTTTTGTACCGTAGAAATGTATTAATGATAAAACCTTCTTTTCGAGTTTACGCCGGAAATCACTTGAATTATCGGCTGTTTTTACTATTAACTCATCTAATAAATGTGTTTTTATTCCATTTTCCTTTAAAATATTTTCCAGTTCTTTATGCTCCTCCAATGCCTTATTATAATTAAATGGCCTCTCAAATAGAAATGCCTTTGGTGCAAACATGGCATAAGTTATCTCTGTTCCTGGCCTGTGCATTATAACCTCATTTAATCTGTCCCATTCAGCCTTTATTCTCATTATAAAGTAATCACTTTGATGTTAAAATCTTTTTCATAAAGAAAAATAGTGCTCATTATACTTATATAAATAAATTTCCTGGGAATCGAATAACTGTTTTACGGTCATTATTTTATAATTTTTTGAATTCATTATCTGGGTTTCATTACTGTCAGCAGATATTATTATAAATTTATCCTTTTCAGGTATTCTGTGTATTACATCAAATGATTTCCTGAAAAAATCCTTGGAATTCAGATTCAGTAAATTATTATTTTTAATGTCAAGTAACTCAATATTGTTGGGAGTTATTGATTTTACCATATAATATAATTTATCATAAATAACAGACCCTTTCACCAGGTCAAGTATCCTTATTAAATGCGTATACCTGAATAGATCCTTGCCATCCTTTCTTCCAGCAATAGATTTCGTTATTTTTACCGTTGAAAAATAATCGTGCTCCATAATTTTATCTATTTTTATTGCGTCCTCCTTTTTGCCTAAATAAATATCAAGCCCTTCCCTGAGTTTGTCAACCTTTGAAACAAAGGAATTTGGATCGGTCTTATTAATATGCTTTATAAAATCCACAATTTCTTTTTTTGCATCATCCAGTATGCCGTCATATTCAGTGGTAAATGTTCTTAACTGTATTACACCCTCATAATATGAACCTGTAAATTTATTGCACACCGGGCAACTTTCCTTTGTTGCCTTTAAATCCAACCTTACATCTTTTTCAACTTCACCAAGATTTCTATCATCAACAATTAAATTCATCAATATTTCATCATCCAAAATTTCAAAGGTATTTACTGATTTTATCCTATCAACTTTTTCTGTTTTTATGTGTGATATTGCATTTCTTTTTATACTGTCATCTATACTGTTATAATACCATTTTTTATTTAATCTCACTGAGCCACATTTAGGGCATTCAGTAATTTCCATTTTTTCGGTTTTTAACCTGATCTTGCTGGATAAACAATCCCTGCATAAACCAAATTTATATGCATCGTTTATACCACATACTATACACTTCATCATTTAATCATTACAATGAAATATTTAACCATTGAGTGCCAGTGGTTTTATTATGATATTAATTTTTTTAACCCCGTAATATCCTTTATTATAAAGCACTTATTTTCGTCACATACATTTATCTCACTATTGCTGGATTTAATGAGATAATGGTTATAGGGATAAGTGGATTTTAAATAATTTATTACCTCTTCATTGCCCGTATCTATTTTATAATAATTAAGGATTTTAAAAAATGCTGAAACTGTATGGGAAAAGAACATTGGCTCCCTGTTCAGGTCATTGTATATGTTTTTTAAAGATTTGTCTATGACATCATAATAACCTCCATTGATATAGTTTAATATTACAAGGTTATCTATTTCAGTTGAAAATCCTGAAGGTATAGCGTTATCATAAGTTTCCTTTAATTTTACTATTATGTTACTGCCACTTTCATAGAACCCCCCATTTAATTTATCATAGAAGTTGTTTTTTACATAACGGTTTAAATCACCTGCATATTTTAGGTATATTTCATTCAGAGTTGCCTCATATAGCTCCAGCAATCCTGAGGACAGAAATGCATAGTCATCTAAAAATCCCTCTATGGAAACATCACCGTCACGGTATCTGTGATATAACACATCATTTCTGTACATGTTATTCATTATAAAATCCGCTGCTTTTTCAGCATAATCTAGCATTTCCTTATCATTAAAGATCATTGAGGCTATTGATAATGATTTTATTATCAAGCCATTAACATCAGATAATATTTTATCGTCCTTCAATGGTTTTATTCTTTTATTTCTCTCATCGTACAGTTTCTTTAGGTCTTCGTTTATCTTTTTATTGTACCCGTTATCTGAATTTTCCTTTAAATACAGTATGTTTTTGCCTGTTGCCCTATAATTATTATCGAAGAAATTGCCTTTGTTTGTTACATTAAATAAATCAATAAATTCATCATCCGTAATTCTTTTTATCTCATCATATGCCCATGTATAATATTTGCCCTCTTCGTTTTCTGAATCTGCGTCTATAGCAGTATAGAATGCCTTGTTAAACATTTCATTTTTTAAAAAAGTGAATATTTCGTAAACAACATCCCTATAAAATTTATTTTTTGTTATAGAATATGCATAGGTATATGCCATTATAGCCATTGCCTGATCATAACCCATCTTTTCAAAATGTGGTATCCTCCACAGGGAATCCGTTGAATATCTATGGAAACCATAGCCAACATGGTCATATATACCACCAATATACATTTTTTTCAGTGTATTTTCTACCATAGCCAGTGCTTTATTACTATTATATCTTTTATAATAGTTCATTAAAAATATTAAATGCTGGAATGAGGGGAATTTGGGAGATGAACCAAAACCACCGTATTCATTATCATAATTATTTTCCATTGATTTAAATGTTTTCTGTATTACATCCTCATAATTTATTTCCCTGTTTTCGTATTTTATATTTTCATGGGATTCCAGTGCAGCTATAACCTTATTGCCATTTTCTTCCAGTTCATTTCTCTTATTTTTCCACAGATCATTTATATTATTACATAAATCTATCATGCCTATCATATTATTTCTTGAATTCCTGGGTATATATGTAAATGCAAATATGGGTTTTTTATCAGGTGTTAATATAATATTTAATGGCCATCCTCCACTGCCTGTCATCATCTGGCTCATTGTCATATAAATATTATCTATATCTGGTCTTTCTTCCCTGTCAACCTTAATGCAGACAAATGTGTTATTAAGCTTTTCAGCTACTTCATTGTCTGTAAAGCTTTCATTTTCCATAACGTGGCACCAGTGGCATGTCGAATAGCCTATGCTCAAAAATACCGGTTTATTCTCATTTTTAGCCCTGTTAAACGCCTCATCTCCCCAGGGATACCAGTCTACAGGGTTATCTGAATGTTCAAGTAAATATGGACTTTTTTCACTTTTTAGTTTATTCATTATTTATAATTAAATTTCTGTATACAAAATTATTGTATTTTTAAAAGCAAATATGGTTATTACGAAATATAAATATGCTTTTGGTATCAATAAAATTATAAACATAATAATGATATATCAATAAATGAATTATGTTTTATTAATAAGGCACGGTGAAAGTTATACGAATAGAACCGGTATACTTTCCAGTGAATTAAATAAATATAGATTAACAGACACTGGAGTGGACCAGGTCACATTTACAGGTGAGCAATTAAGAGGCTTAAAATTTGATGGAATTATTTCAAGCCCTATTTTACGCGCAGTACAAACCGCAAATATAATTTCACAGTACCTAGTTTTAGAGGTAAAGGTGGATAGCAGGGCTATAGAGTCTAATTTCGGTGAATATAATGGCAAAAGAATAGAGGAAATACCTGATAAAAAAAGGGAGGAACTTGGTATGGAATCATTTGAGTCTCAGAAGAATAGAATGATTGATCTGATAAACTCATACGATGGCAATTATATAGTTGTTAGCCATGCTTTTCCAATAAGATGTGCATTATCATATTATTTAAATCTGAATGAGGAGGAAAGCTTTGGCATTGATATAAGGTATGCATCAATGAGCCTTGTAAACAGCAGTAAAAAGAAGATTTTATCTATAGGATCGTTACTTCTAACCGAGAAAATAAAAAATATTTTTACGGCTTAACCGGCTTTCCGTGGGGGCATTTTTCCGGGCTTCCAATATTCACAAGTAATTTTTCAATAGATTTTTTATCCATGAGATAATCGATTTTTTCTATTTCTGAGCATGCTTCATCGGAATTTACACCGCTTTCCGTGAATATTATTTCCATTGTTCTATGGGCTGTCATAATATCACCGTATATCCTATCCCCATAATTCGTTAAGGATATTACACCATTATTTTTTTGCAGAATTCTCTTTGAAATTAACCGGTTTACAAGTTCATGGGCCGTTGGAGCTTTGATATTAAGCATTTCAGCTATATTAAATAATCTTACAGGTAAACTGAAATTATCGTGTAATGAGATTATACAGTCTCTCTCCTTTTTTGTAATAACACTCTCCATAATATTAGTAGTATGCTAAAATATATAAATATATCTATTATCGTTATAGAATAATAGTTATAGATTAAATCCGTATTGTTTATAAATAGGAATTATAAATTTTATAAAAAATGGAAATGAATATTTATTATAACCACATATCACCTTCTTTTAGATTATCAAGCAACTCTTTCGGTACTCCTTTTGTTGCAAGGTAATATTTATTCGGTATCACTTCCTTTTCTATTGCCTTATCTATTATCTCTTTTAAGGGCTTATAACTTATACCTCTGTATGAAAAATTACCAAAGATCCATGGAGGTACATCAAAGTAGTTACTTAGCTTACCCGGGACAATATTAATAAAAACTTTATCCAGTATTGAAGAAATTCTTTCATTATAATACCATTTTTTGAAGAATAGATTGTTGTTTGCTCTTGGTTCATACACATTCCATTCTATCCCATATCTTATCTCTCTACCTATAAAAATTGCGTTTCCACCGAAATCATCTACGGAAGTTTTTGGTGGCTCCTCCTCCATACCGGTTACAGAGTTTATCACTTTTACAGAAGCTTTGCCTTTTTCGTTTATATACTTGCTTATCAATGCTTCTAAATTTACTCTCTCATTGTCATACAGTTCATCATCGTTCTCAAGCTGCTGGGATAAGTCTAAAAAATACTCCATAACAAATTCCGAAGGTGAATTACTTATTAGTTTGTAGTAGTAATAATATCTTTCACCACTCATATTATCCCATTATAATAAATCAATGGCAATATATAATACTATCTATTCAGGAGCCTAAAAACAAAATTATTTTACCTGTATATCCATATAATATTTAGCCAGATCTGGTTCCGTACGTTTCATGTAACTGTACTGACGTAGAGCATGCACATTTATTTTCAGTGTTTTCTCTGTCTTTTTCAGCCGTGATAGGTTATTTCTTATCCCCGTGGACATATTTCTCCTTAACATAGAATTCACACATTCTGGTATAGAACGCATGTGATAGCGCTCTAGCCATGCTTGTGTATTATCTGTAAAACATGTTTTTCATGATTCCACACTTTTTGGCCCGGAACTGAAATAAACCGGTGTAGATAGGAACCACAAAAGCTTCAATAGTAATAGGGGCTGCCGTAACTGGCACAACAAGCCAGTTAAAGACATACCTGACACTAACAGATAAATGAAAGTATCATATTTGCATGTGGTAGTACAATAAAAGAATAGATTCCTATTTTTCAGACCAGATCATAAAAATACAATAATGTAGTATAACAGAGAAAAGAACTCAAAGTACTGTCTGAGGTGAATGATCTCTGGTACCTGGAGGGATGTTGTCGACCTCATGAGAACAAAGTTCGTGGTGGAATATTCCGGGAGGCGGGTAAGGGGGATCCTGAAAGAATTCAAAGTGAAATATGCAAAACCGTACCAGGTAGATTACAGGAAGCCTAAAGATGCTGAGGAAAAACTAAAAAAAGCCGGTCGGATAAATAATGATAATACCGTGAGGATATGATCATAAAAAACGCCACAAAGTTCAGTGCAAACATATTTTGCTTCTATGCATTCACCGGATATGACGTTGTGAACATGAATCAAAATTCAAAGCAGGGAAGTGCCATGGATTTCTTCCATGAGATAAGATGCAGGAATCCGTTCAACCACATTATCGTGATACTGGGCAATTTCTCTGCACACAAAACAGAAGATGTAGCAATCACTGCAGAGTTCCTGGATATTGAACCCATATTCTTGCCTCCATATTCTACACAGCTGAATTCTATAGAAGAGAACGGGAAATCCATTAAAAGAATAATTTCAAGAACCCTTGTGAAAGACCAGGCTCTGATGGTTGAAACAGTCAAGACGAATTTCATTGACCTGCCAAAAAAGAAGACATTCTGCGAAAACTGGATGGGAGTGCTTGCCCACCAATTAGTCCAGTTAGTTGTGTCCTCCAATATAATCACCGACATCTCTCTTGATGGATTTATCAGCTATCAAAATAATCTGCCACAGGGTATTTACACTCATATTTGCTGTTTCACAACCTATTGTGGCTCTGTAGCGATTATCAAGGTGATTTCGGCGAATGCTTCACAGTGATGTGATGACTCCTATATAAAATGAGGTCAGTGAAAATCACACATGGGCAAAGCCAACAATCACTAATATGATCATAATTGCTATGTAAATTCGAAGAAACCAGAATGCTAACTTGACGCGCTTGCTGAAGGCAACTTTGTTGACTGTAACCTTTTTATAGTCTTCAATCTCCTCTTCGATAATGAAATGGCTGAAGTCTGGAAGTTGCGAGTAATCCTGTTTTCTTTCCTGTTTTCTTTCCACTTTATTCTTTGACATTAAGTTCACCACCATTTACAGCGAAGATGCCAGATGCGCAAAAACAGCAGGAAGTGCAATTGATATTCCATAAAGGGCATTCATCACGATCAAAAACCCTATTATTCCAAATCCTACGACATTTTGCCATTTTCTGTTGGCATGATTCCCCATTATTTCCCTATCGTTCAGAAGCAGCAGTAGAAACAGCATCGCGGCAGGCATAAATATTGTAGCTATCACCTGCACCGTCAGGTTCAGATACCCCAGTGGTACATTTGGTATTAGCGTTATCCCCGCTGCAATTATCAAGGCACCAAAACTTGGAAGATAGAATTTCAAAGATTTCTTGTCCCTTGCCGGAAGGTTAATACTTCCTTTCCACCCAAAAGCCTCACTTACTGCCCAGGAGGTACTGGCTGATATGGCTATTGCAGCAATTAACCCTGCCTCCACCAATCCAACTGCAAAGAGCTCCATGGGGAAAACACCGACCTTTGATGCAAAGATCTGAAGAATTCTGGCAACACCGACCGTTCCGTCTTTATCCGATCCGTACACGGTCATCCCTGTAAGGATTATGATACAGATTGCGACAGTTACCATTACAGCCGAACCAATTAGTGTATCGATCTGTCCTCTCCTTATATCGTGTGTAGTCAGGCCTTTGTCAACAACTGAGGATTGCTGGAAGAAAAGCATCCAGGGTGCAATAGTTGTGCCAAGATTGGCTAACAGCACATATATGAACAGAGACCCAATTGGGCCATTTATTCTCCAGCTCACAAAGCTCTGTGATACCAGTGACCAGTCAGGGTTAGGCAGAAAAAGAAGAAGTGGAATAAAAATCAGATTAAATGCAGCTATTAGTAAGGATACTCTTTCCCAAGTAAAATATCTTAGAAATAACTGGATAGAAATTACTGATGCTACAAACACAATTGCTGAGATTATGGGTGGAACACCGAAAATTGACATTCCCACTGTAATTCCTATGAATTCAGTTATGAAGGTGAGAAAGTTCGCCGCCACTAGATCTGCTAGAGAGAAAGAGCCCCAGAATCCTCCATACCGTTTCCATATCATTTCAGCATGTCCTCTGTGTGTCACAGCACCTAGTCTTACAGTCATTTCCTGCACAAAATAGGCTACTGGCAGCATAAGAATCATAAAAGGGATGAAAAAACCAATACCGAATATCGACCCGGTCTGGGCATATGTTATAACGCCCCCAGCATCGTTATCGGCTACCATTACAAGGATACCGGGTCCAAGCATCATCAAAAAGAGTTCCAGTCTCGATGCAAGGGTATGTTTCTGCCGGTGAAGGACAATGTGCAACCGATCCTCCGCCCTAAGTCTCTCCTCTGATGGAAGCCCCTCGATTTTTTTTAAAAGCTCTGAATTGGAAAGTTCGTGTTCATGCTTTTTCCAGAAACTCACGGATATCATCCCCGCTTTTAACACTATATAATGTGTTAATTTCTATCTCGGAAAATGATGGCGCTTTTCCAGAATGCGCAAGCAGGGAAATCCGTACCTCTGTCACCCCCCTTACAGCTCTCATTCCTTTATTTACAATAACTTTCAATTCCGACTCCGCCTTAGGAGCCATTTTAAGTTCAATTCTCTTCATAAAAAACACATGCATAAGCAGTAGATAAATATAACGTATAGTTAATAGACCATGACATTAGTATATATAGGAAATATTTACGGGACAGTACAAATAGAAAGAAAATAGAAAACCTTTTAAACGAAATTGTATTAATTATTTATGACTTTTGAAGAAGACCTTGAATACTATCAGGCGCATGAAAATGAACTAATGAAGAAATACCCAAACATGTTTATATTAATCAAAGATAAGGCTGTTCATGGTTCATTCTCCAATTTTCAGGATGCACACGAGAAAGCACTAGAACTTTTTGGGATAGATGATGTTATAATCACGCAAATGGTGGAGCAGAAACCTTTGAACGTTCTATCATCGGTGGCATGAATGGGGCTTCTGGCAATATCACCCATTGGGTGTTCAGCATACATAGGGAATAAAGACCGGTGCACAAATAAATAGGAGAAGACAGTGATGGAAAAAACAACGAGTAATCTTTCCGGGAATCGAATAAACATCCAACATCATAAAACAAAAATTGGAGAATTAATACTGGGTTCTTTTGATGATCATCTATGCTTGCTTGATTTCAAATATAGGAAAATGAGGACCACTGTTGACAATAGGATAAAAATTGGGCTTAAAGCTGACTTTTTAGAACGAAATGATGCAACACTAACAAAAACAAAAGAACAACTTGATGAATATCTGAGTGGAAACAGAAAGGAATTTGACATTCCATTATTAATGGTCGGAACCGATTTTCAAAAGCGTGTTTGGAATGCACTGATAAAAATACCCTATGGTTTCACTTCAACCTATTTGCAATTAGCAAAAAATATAAACAATACAAAAGCTGTTCGTGCAGTAGCCAGTGCCAATGGAGCAAACGCCATTGCTCTCGTAATACCTTGCCACCGAATTATTGAAAGTAGTGGTGACTTAGGCGGTTACGGAGGTGGATTAACGATAAAGAAGCGCTTGCTAAAACTTGAACAAAGGAACAATGATTTGAGCGATAATGAGAAATACGAAATATGATGGTTCTTTTTTTACTGCCGTAAAAACCACGATGATATATTGTTTGCTTTCATGCAGCGCCAAAAAACCAAAGAGAGGGAACGTGATTTTTTACAATACAAAGAATGAAGCAATTGAAAATGGTTATAGGACTTGTGAAGTTTGTAAGCCATAAGTAAGCGCCTAGGCAACACACCCTCCCATATTTTCTGGTCTGACCGATTCCTGATCAACGTTAATCGAGAAGGGATGGTTATGACGAAGGACGAGAGGGCCGTGACTTGCTTTTAGGTATAGATAGAACCATGCCTATCTTTTCAAAATAGGATTTGCTTACATATCTAAATGGGCCCGACCGGATTCGGACCGGTGACCTTCTCCGTGTCAGGGAGACATCATACCACTAGACTACGAGCCCTGAATGGTCTATTTTAAGATGATATATAATTTTTTACATTTGTACTCTGGCGGTAATATACCACTGAACCTTAACTGCAATTCCTATTTCTGGCACAGCAATCATCAATGTCTGTATAGTAATTATGTGTGTGCAAAATTACATCCCATAAAATACACCGTACACTGTTCAGAATTGTAGCAGATTTCTTGTGAAAAATAATGCAGCGTTTCCGGCTGTTTATCTCCAATATGACATTTGTATTGATTACTCTATTTTTATTAGTGGCCTTCCGGGCCATGGATTTTTCTGTAATATATCACTGCATTTTGTTATGTTTACCCTCATGCTTAATGATTTTTCTATAAATTCTTTATTTGCATTTAATATATTATATTCATCGAGAAAATTACTATCTATCTTATTTTTGTTTTTCATATAGTCCTTAATCATGATATTATATTGTTTATTTAGTGTTTTATTATTAAAAGTTTCAATGAAAATTTTCTGTTTATCACCGTAAACCGTTAAATTAATATTATTACCATTATTTTTTATGATTTTTAGTATTTCCCTTATATCATTTACAACCCTACCAAGGTATTCCTCTGATCTCAGTATGTTATAATCTATTTTATTATCTATGTTAAAATCTAAACATTCTGCGCTCACAAAGCTATTTTTAACATATTTATGCCATAGTTCTTCACAGGAATATGGCATAACCGGAGATAATGCAATTAACCAGTCATGCATCACAATTTTTAATGCGGTGTTTATATTTCCTCCCCTGTTTTCAACATATTTTAAATCGTTTAAAACATTGTAAAATATTGATATGTAGGCATCTCTTATATTCATGGATTCCATATATCTAAAATAATCTTTTAAATTCTTATAAAATGATGAATAAAACCATTTATAAATCGAGTTATTAATATCCTCATTACTGTCTGAATAATTTTCAAATGTGTTTAAAAATGATGATTGCTTTTTTATTATTGATGCTAAATCGCGCTCATTCCAGTCCAGTAGGGAGGATATATCAGCACCAACCGCAATAAATAACCTGTAAATATCTGCACTGTATTTTTTAACCGTTTCAAGTAATGATATTACGTTTCCCTTACTTTTTGAAATCTTCGCACCATTTGAGATCACTAAACCGGAAATCATTAAACCACCGGGTAAATACTTGCCGGAAAATATTGCTGCATGATTCATTATATAAAATGATAGGTGATTTGAAATATGCGGTGGTGCTGTTATTCTTAAATCATTGCCGTACCAGTATTCGAATTCATTCTTTGCCTTTATCATATTTTCCATTGTATAATTATCATATTTATTCCTTAAATCCTTATCCAGGAATATGTGGTCTAAAATATCACCATCTATGCCGTTTAAATGGTTATATATATTATATAACTCATTTCTGTTTGTGTATACAACCATATATATTGTTGAATCTGATAATGATTCTATAATCCATCTCTCATCGAATGGTAGTTTAGTACCTATGCCCCTTTTTCTTGCGGCAGGTCTTTCCCTTAACCAGTCTATTGCATCATTCATTGCCTTTCTATATAATTCAGGGTAGAATCTCATTGAATTTATTAAATCGTGTGATTTCTCCTTTAACCATTTCTGTGAATAGTCAATAAACCACTGATCCTTTAGTATTGCAACTATGACCTTTGAACCTGACCTCGTTACCGCTTTCCTTGTTGTTTCATAAAATATTACTGCATTATTACTTTCCAGTAAATCAGTTTTTATTAATTCCCTGGCATTTTGAACACTTAAATCTGAATATTTTTCCGAATTAATTAATGTCCCATTATAAAATTCTTCCTTATATAATTCCTGTGTTGCTTCCTTTAATTTCGAATCGTTATTGAATAAATCATATTTTTTTACCAGTGATTTAACACTTATGTCGTTGGTTTTAACAACCTTTTTTATTTCACCGTTTATATTATTATTTTTAAAGTATATATAATCGAATATTGAATGGCCTGGAACTGAATAAACTATACCGGTCCCGTTATCGGGATCAACAAATGATGCCTTTATTACACTTACATAAATATCATAGAGAGGAACCTTAAACTGTTCATGTAATATATCATCATTATTTATATCTGAAATTAATTTCACATCCTCATGCTGTAATGAGAACTTGATATAACCATCATATGACATTGCGTATTTATTGTTTTTATAACCAATTAAAACATATCTTGATTCCGGGTTTATCCATAAATTTGTAACACCGAATAATGTTTCGGGCCTCAATGATGCTGCTATTAAGTCATAGTTTCTGCCCCTGAATATTACACCTGTAAATTCTTCAACTGTTACCTTATCAGTATCTCCATCCTTTATATCGTCTTCCCCCACCGCATTTTCATCATTTATACTATACAGTATTGGGTATTCACCCTTTTTTAAGAGCCCAAGCGACTCTAATTTTCTGAACTGCCATTTAACAACCTCCTGGTAAAATTTATCTGCAGATGTAAAGTTCCTTGTCCAGTCTATTGAATAACCTAAATTTTTAAAATCCTTGATTATAACCCTTGAAAAATAATTAGCTATATTTTCAGGTTCCCTGAAGTTATCTATTATTTTCTCTATATTTTCGGATTTTTCATATTCCGATAAATAACTCCTGTATAATTTTACAGTATCGACATCATTATTTCTCAACCTCTCAGAAAATGCCAGTATGGGTGTACCACTTTCATGAAAACCCATGGGGAATAAAACATTATAACCCCTTAACCTTTTGTATCTCGCTATGATATCCCCAAGGGTATATGTCCTGCCATGACCTACGTGTAGTGAACCATTAGTATATGGCCATGGAACAGTCACAAAGAATTTTTTTCTATTCTTATCTGCTTCCGGCTCAAATACATGATTTTCATACCATAATTTGCTCCATTTTTCCTCTATCTCACTCATTTTACACCACTAATACTGCGGCAGCTATAACAGTAGCCCATTCATCTGGTTTTAAAACAACAGTTGTTGCCGCTATATTCTTTGTAGTTAATATCTTATCGCCCAGAACATATTCCTTTTTATTATCGTCCCATTTCAAACTATCATCCAGGCCCATTGTGCTTGCCAGCATTTCCGCCGCCAGTTTCTCTGCGAAATAACCGGAATCATTCTCTGTCTGGCCGAATGAATGATGTTCACTTAAATATCCCCATTTATCACTGTCGGATGGCACTGCAACACCTATCGCCGATGAAATCATCCTGTTTAACTCATTTGATGAATTCCTTGCCAGCACTGTAAACAGTATCTGGCCATATGATAGCAATTTAATGCCCTCTGATTTATCAACTATCTCCGCATGTGGGGGTACTATAGAGCTCACACTCACCAGGTTATAGGGGGCTATATCAGCATCCCGCAATGCATTTTCAAAGGATTGCAATTGTGTTTCACCCCTGCCAATTCCTCTGGTGAAGAATATCTTTTTAGGTAATAACATGAGAGGTATATTATTAATTATTTAAAATATTTATTGAAATTAATTATTATCCGCTAATTTTAATATTAAATGGATATATTATTGTACAGATTTTATTTTTGCAGGTATTGAGGAGACCTGGGATACACCTGCCATTCCTGTAAATGCATACTCATATCCCGGTTTCTTTGCGGGTGAGGTACCTTTACAGATTAACTCCTCAACACTTCTGGGTTCTATTACACTGGCCTTCCTGTATTCGGTCCTTTCCATACATCCTTTGGTCTCCAGCTATTTTTGTGACTTTTCTAATATTACTTCTGTAACATTATGGTAGTCATCATAAAATAAATTCCGGCCATTATTGAAAACAGGGAAATCAGAAATAACATGTCCACCAGAAACGGTGACTGATATAGAGGATATACATAAGTCTATCCTGGGCAATAAAATTCCGTCCCAGTATAATGTCTTCTACAAAAGACAATATTTAAATATTTATGTCTTCTATATAAGACATTATGAAAGAAGAATTCCGGTATGTGATAAGCGAATGGCTTTCCAGAGATCTGCCAGAAACGGTAGAAAGAGATGTACGGGTAAACCTAAATGCCGATAAAATTATAGCTATAGCCGGTGTGAGGCGTACGGGCAAGACTTACCTGCTCCTTGATATAATAAAAAGGCTGACCAGGACACACATCCCTAGAAAGAATACCCTTTACATAAATTTCGATGATGACAGGCTGGTAAACCCGGCAAGCGGCGACCTTGATGATATGCTCGATGTTTACATGGAACTTGCAGCTCCTGAGAAGAATAATATTATTTTTCTATTCCTGGATGAAATACAAAACGTGAATAACTGGGAACTGTGGATCAGAAGAATGTATGATTCAAAGAAATACAGGATATTCATAACCGGATCCAGTTCTAAACTTCTGAGTAGAGAGATTGCCACATCATTGGCTGGAAGGAACATAACATACGTACTATACCCATTTTCATTTAGAGAGTTTCTGGTAGCGAAAGGAGTAAAAATGGGCAAGAGTCTACTCTATGGCGAGGAACGCCATAGAATTAACGCCCTGGCAAGGGAATATATAATAAATGGTGGATTTCCAGAGATTGCCTTTGAAGAGGAGAGGGAAACAAGGAGGAGAATCATAAGTGCCTATTATGATGCAATACTATATAGGGATATAGTAAGCAGGTATAGAATAGAAGATGTAAATAAGCTGGAGATGGTCTTCAGATATGCAATAAATACATATAGCGGTAGTTTTAGTACCGTAAAACTCCATAATTATTTCAATAGTCAAAATATTAAAATAAGCAGACAGACTATAAACAATTTCATCAAATTCGGCGAACAGACCTTTCTCTTCTACCAGCTCATGCAGTTCTTCAAAGGCTTCAAGAGGTCAAACCAATCCAGAAAGAAGCTGTATATTGTGGATAGCGGTATAATAGGTCTGCTGATATCAAATGTCGAGTACGGGAAATTACTGGAAAACTCTGTCTTTGTTGAACTTCTTCGAATGAAGGAACGAAATCCCTCCATCGAAATAAATTATCTAAGCGATAAGTATGGAGAAGTAGACTTCGTAATATCAGAGGGTGGATCCATAACAGAGTTGCTGCAGGTTACCTATGAACTTAACCGTGATAATATGGAGAGAGAACTGCGCCCTCTGCTGAGTGCAACACAGCGCCTTAAGCCTAAACGAAGCATACTCATAACCTTCAATGCGGTAGACAAAACCATGATAGTGGAAAAGGAGATAGAAACGTTGACATTCACGCAATGGGCACTTAGAACCTATGTGGTAGAATCCTAACCTGTAGAATAAGAACCACACTTGAAGAGCATTATTCTATCTTCTTACATGCCGTGAAAATGTAAACAATGGCATCGGGATTTTAACATGCACTGAGAATAAATCAATGTATTTCTTCAAGATACTGCATAAGAGCCCTGTTATATTCAGGCAATAGTCCCTGATTTCCGGATAGGATGAAACCTAGGGCTGTTCTAAGGGACTTTCTGATTTCTCCGGATCTGAATAATGCAATGCAGAGAAATATTAGGGCGGCAGGATCCTCTGTTTCCTTTTGCACTCTATCCAGGGTGGATATGGCACTTTCATTGTCACCTGTAACACTGAGTGAACTCCCTAACTGAATTTCAGTTTGAACTTTAAGTTTCCCTGAAATTCCTAACGATAAAGCCTGTTGATATAGAGGTATTGCTTCGGCTTCCTTTCCCAGAAAATCTAAGGCATTTGCATATTCGAAGAAATAAATTGGGTTCTCTCTGTAATCATCAAAAACCTCCTGAAATGTCCTTATCAGTTTTTCAGGATCGCCCGTGTATTTCCAGGCATTTTCTATAATACTATTTAGATCATTCATATAACCATCATATTATTAGAAGTAGATATTTATAGTTTCAGTCTTAAACAGTTTTATTTATTTCGGCTCCTGCAGGAGAACCGTGTACATCGAATTATGGATTGAGTGAGCTCAACTGCTGTTTTAAACGGGTATTAATTATCTCACACTAACGCTCATACACATTATTTCTATACACGGCTTTTAAGATTATTATTCTAACAGATTCATGCTTAATATCAAGAATTACTCCCTGTATTCCATCAGAGACCATGGTCCTTTTTCAGTTGTTCATGGTGTGATGAATTTGCCGGATTCAATTTCGTTGCGTGACTCTTCAATTTCTGCTCTTGTCTCTTCATTAAGCTCACTAATGTCCTCAATCGTTCCCTCTATTACCTCTTCATGGGTCTCTCTGTGAGGAGGATTCATGAACTGCGGGGTCTTTTTTGTTTCTTCCCTTATTCGAATTGCTGAAATAGTTATAGTTGTATATAGTGAATAATAGGATGAAGTTTTAATTTTACATGCTTTTATTTCCAGTCCCGGAAAAGTAGATTCCACTGGTGAAAAACGATGATTTAAATATAGTAAATATAATAATCTACCATGATAGACGACATATATAAAAAGTGGGAAGCCAGTAATTTAAATGACGACGATTTTAAATATGACTTTATGGATCTGCCATCATTTATAGAAAAGTTATACGATGAAATGAAAATAGATATAATAAAAGATCTGCAACCATATAAGGCATATTTCGGTATTTTAAAGATTAATAATTTTATTAATTCAATTTTAATTAAGAGACCTGATTTAATTTCAATGCTGTCTGACTGGTTCGAAAAAGAGAAAAATGTTATAGATAAAATAGCGGGAAAAATTGGTGTCCTGTATTTTTCAGTATCAATAGGAATCCCTGGTGGCATAAGCATATCAATGACATTTCAACCACATCTGTAATTGTTTTAAAGGATATGTTAAAATATTTATATACATTAAACTACAGATAAATGGACAATAGAAAGCTTATAGCATTAAGATCCCTGGTAATTGCAGTGGGTGCCACTGTAGCGGCATCATTTGTTGGGGTATTCGGTGTTATGATTGGTGCGACAGCGGCAGAGATGGGATGGTTGCAGTCCTCATCGAATTCCCTGAGCAATTTGGGTCAGATCCTCTGGGGTAGAATCAGCGATAGAATAGGTAAGAGAACACCGTTTCTTGTTGCCGGGAGCATTATACTTGCAGTTCTATGGTTTATGCTTCCCTATTCAAAAACACCTGTTAATTTAATAATTTTATATGCATTAATATCGGTATTTTCTGCAATGATAACTGTTAACTGGTTTTCTTTTATAGCGGATAATATTATATCTGAAAGGGGCAAATTTTTAACAGTTATAAATAATATAGCATCTGCTGGAACAGTAATATCCTTAATAGCAATGATATTTATCCTGAATAAAAATAAAAATGAAGTTATGATACCATTTACAGCAGCCTCGGCTTCGTATATTGTTTCTGCTATAACCGTATTCAGATTAAAGGAATCAAAAAGTAAAACCGTTATGTCCGGAAATCTGTATAAAACATTAAAAAATTTGAAAAATAACAGTATATTTTATAAATATTTCAGGGCAACGAACATTCAATCATTTTTCTGGTCAATGGCATGGCCAATGTTCCCTATAACAATAGTTTCAATAATGCATTTTTCGCTGGATATTGTGGCATTATTAACGGTATCATCAACACTAACAATGTTACTAACACAGTATATCATAGGTAAATTTATAGACAGGGTTAACAGGGTGCCGTTAATATTTTTAAATAGAATAATGCTCAGTGGCATACCTTTAATGTATGCATTTTTTAATGTGTTGCCATTATTTATTATACTTGAAATTTATAGTGGCTTTATCGGTTCGATTCAGAATACTATCACAACGTCATACACCCTGGATATTGTACCACAGAATAATAAGGCAGAGTATATATCTATACTGAATGGTTTCAATGGCATGGTCTATTTCTTCGGTGCACTTTCGGGTGGGTATATACTGACCTTATTTTTATCCTTTGAACCATTAAGGTTTGCCTTAATGTTATCATATCTAATAGTTTTTTCGGGCAGATTTGTATCGGCTTTTCTTTTCAGGGGTTTAAAAGAAGTAAACACGGGTGGAAGAAACAACAGTGCTCTATCAATACTGTTTAAACCAAAGGGTGCAGGGTCTCCTTCGGGTGTCATAATCCATCCAAGGTAAGATATAAATTAAACTGCATAAAAATAAATTATTTTTATACACAAAAAATTATATACTAAAATTAACTTTAATTTTATGAAGTTTACTGTACTCATAGGCTGGAATGGATCTGTAATAAAATCTTTTTTAAAGGCGGGAAAAGAAACAGGTAATGAAATTAAGATAAAATATCCAAGATTAGACCCAATAGATGATGATTTTATTGACTCTATGAAAAATTCTGATGCAGTATTCATACACCATTTTTCAGGAGAGAACATTTATAATAACATAATGGAAAATATTGAGAACATATTAAAGAATAAGAAATATGTTATAGCCATAGACCCAATATTAAGCAAATATTCAACCGTAAATAAATTTATAGAGGAAAAGGTTTCAGATTATTATTTCTACGGTGGCTATGAAAATATAAAAAACATGGTACTGTTCGTTCAGAGTATATTTGATAAAAATGAATATAAAGAACCTGAGGAATTACCTTTTTCCGGCATATATAGCTATGGCAACACAAATTTTGATAGAAAGGTTGGTATACTGTTTTATAGAACTGCATGGGTTGATAATGATACAAAAATTATAGATTACATTATTGATAAATTAAATGAGAACAATATATCGGCAATACCGGTTTTTACCAATGGTTTTGGGGATAAAGCCAGAAACATAAAAAGTGCAGAGGAATGCATAAACGAATATTTCTATTATAATAATAAAAGGGTAGATGCAATCATAAATTTATTATCGTTTTCATTGATTAAAAAGGAGGACAAATCAACGTTGTTAAATCTAAATGTACCCGTATTCCAGGGCCTGACCTATTATTATAAGGAATATAATGAATGGATCGATTCCAGCGGACTGGATGTTGTTTCCACAATAATGAGTGCAATGTTGCCTGAAATGGACGGTACAATAGAACCGGTATTAATCGGCTTAATCAAAAAGGTAACTGAAAAAAATACCGTATACAGGGAATTGGTTCCTGTTGAAGAACAGGTAAATTATATGGTAAACCGGATAAATACCTGGATAAATTTAAAATATAAAAATAACAGCGATAAGAGAATAGCTATTATACTGCATTCTGGGTCATCATTTAAGGATTTAGAGGCAAATATAGGAACAGCAACAGGCCTGGATACATTAAATTCTGTAACAAATATAATGAAAATATTGAGGGATAACGGATATAATATTAATCATGTGCCTGAAAATGGAGAGGAATTAATAAAAACTATAATGGAGAGAAAGGCAATACCCGAGGGAAAATGGACAACCATAGATGAAATAATTAACAAAAATGGTTATGTCTATAAAATGGCTTTAAATGAATATAATCAAATATTTTCTGAATTACCGGAAGATTCAAAAAAAATGATTATAAATAAATGGGGAAATATAAACGGTGAAAGGGACTATATGGTTTTAAACAATAATTTTTACATAGCAGGTATGTTATTTAACAATGTATTTATCGGAATACAGCCAAAAAGGATAACGTTTTCTGATAACGTTAATAGCATAAGGACAATACATGATTCACTGACACCTGTAACGCATTACTGGCTGTCATTTTATAAGTATATCCAGAATATATTTAAAGCAGATGCAATAATACATGTGGGTACACATGGAACACTGGAATTTACACCTGGCAAGGGTCTGGGCTTATCACCATCGGATTTTCCTGAGATCTCAATAGGGGAGGTACCAAATTTATACTTATATTCAACCAATGTTCCCGGCGAGGGTATAATTGCAAAGAGAAGGAGCTACGCTGTCCTGCTGGATTATATAACACCGCCTACCGAATATGATGAGGTACCTGATGATGTAAAAAAACTTGAGGATTTAATCGATGATTATGAGGAATCCGAAAAAGCAGAGAATGTTGCCAGAGAAAAAATGATAATTAAGGAAATAAAGGAGATAACAGATAAAATAGGGTTAACCATAGATTTCGATGATTATCATAAGGCCACGCATGAAATAGAACACAGATTAAATTTATTCAAGGATTCGGTTATATCTAAAGGGCTGTATATCTATTCAAATAACATAGATGATAATGATATATCTGACTATGTTATAACTGCAACAAGATTTGACGATTCACTATATAAGAAATACGGCAAGGAAAAAACCAGGGAGATTATAAATAACCACTTAAAGAAAAATGATGATATACCGGAAACTGAAAAGGATATTATTAAAAAACTGAAATACTCGCCTGAAAATGAGAAAATTAACCTGCTGAAGGCATTAAACGGCGAATATATTGAAGCCAGTGTATCAGGTTCATTATCCAGGGGTAGATATGATGTTTTGCCCTCTGGAAGAAATTTCTATGCCGTAGACCCATTTAAAATACCGAGTTATTCAGCATGGCAGATCGGTGTTATTTTAGCAAATAAATTAATTGAAAATGAATATAAAAGGGATAATAAATTCCCGGAAACAATAGGCTTTGTTTTGTGGTCCACCGATGCATATAGGTCGGATGGTGAACTGATTTCACAGATTTTATATACAATTGGTGTAGAACCGGTATGGCAGGAAGGCACAAAAAAAATAAGGGATGTTAGGGTAATTCCACTGGATATCCTGAAAAGGCCAAGAATAGATGTTGTTATTGAATCAAGTGGCATAGTAAGGGATAATTTATTCAATATAATAGAATTAATAGATATGGCTATAAAAAAGGTTGCTGCACTAAATGAGGATGAGGATTCAAACTATATAATAAAGCATTACAGAAAGTATAATCACCTCGATAGAATATTTTCCTCTAAACCGGGGTCATATGGTTCCGGAGTAAGCAATGCCGTGGAATCATCAAAATGGAAAACAGAGAATGACCTGGCCGATGTTTTTATAGAATGGATGGGGTACTCCTACGGTAATAACAATTTCGGGAAAGGAGCCAGAAATGAACTGCTATCGATATCAAAAAATATAGAAACAATAGTGCATAAACGTGAAATCGATGAGATAGACATAAATGATGATTCATGTAATTATTCATACGCCGGAGGATTTTATCTGATGGCTAAAAAATCGGGTTCTAAACCGAACTTAATGTTTGAGGATACCTTTAATCCAAACAAACCTAAGGTAAGAACAATGAAAGAGGAAATAGAGAGAACGGCTATAGGAAAACTGTTAAATGATTCGTGGATTAATGCGCAGAAAAACTTCGGCTATAGGGGTGCTACCGAAATGCTTAAAAAAATAGAGCATTTATATGGCTGGGCTGCAACAACAAAGATGGTTAATGATAATATATTTAATAATATAACAGATAAATTTGTTTTAAACAATGAGATGAAACAGTGGTTTAAAAAAGAGAATCCCTGGGCATTATCAGAAATAACGTCAAGGTTAATTGAAGCATATAGGAGAAATATATGGAATGCCAGTGATGATATTAAAAATAAATTAGAAAATGAGTATATGGAAATAGAGGGTGAAAATGAATGAAAACATATGAATTTCCTTTTTCCGCAATAGTTGATGACGATGATATGAAATTAGGCCTGATCATAAATGCAATAGATAGTAAAATTGGTGGCATTTTAATAACCGGGCCAAAGGGCATAGCAAAGTCCACAATGGTAAGATCATTATCTTCAATACTACCTGAAATTAAGGCTGTTAAAAACTGTAGATTCCACTGCAACCCTTACGGTAACCTGTGTGATGAATGCCTTGAAAGGAAAAAAAATAACAGTTTAGAAATTGAAAACATGAAAATAAAAATAATTAATTTGCCTAACAGTGCAACACTGGATAGGGTTGTCGGTTCACTGGATATAAAAAATGCGATAAGGGGCAGGGCAGTTTTAAGAGAGGGTTTATTAGGTGAGGGCAACAGGGGAATTCTATACATAGATGAGGTAAATTTACTGGATGATTCGATAGTGGATTCCATACTTGATTCTGCAGCTTCCGGAATAAACATAGTTGAACGCGAGGGAGTATCGTATATACACCCTGCAGGATTTATTTTAGTGGGTACAATGAATCCAGAAGAGGGTGAATTGAGACCACAGTTACTGGATAGATTTGGCATATCCGTAGAGGGAAAATTACCTACCAGTACCGAAAAATTAATAGAAATATCACGGAGGGTCGAGGAATTTGACTTAAACCCAGAAAAATTCATTGAGCAATATAATGACAGGGATAATGAAATAAGGGATAGGATAAAAAATGCAAGGGCTATATTAAATGAGGTAAAAATAGATGATGAATATTTAAATTTTATAGCAAATATTATTATAGAAAATTCACTGAGCAATAGAACAATGATAAGCACAATAAAAGCTGCAAAGGCAATAGCAGCATATAATAACAGGAAAAACGCAAATTCCGGAGATATAAAGAAGGCACTGGAATTCGCTTTAAACCACAGATTAAAGGAGAAGGGCAAGAGTAGCCCGGATTATAATTTTAATAACGGTAATCAAAAAAATGATAGCGTGGATAATGAAAAAAATGGTGAAAATAAGGGTAAACGTGATAATATTGATAATGATCTGAATAACGATACGGGTGTAAAGGGTAATCATCATAATACGGACAATCAGGATGATAAAAACCAGAATGATATGGGTAATAAAAAAAACGGTGAAAATAAAATAAATAACATAGAACTGAGTGTAAACAATAAGATTAAAACAAAAAAATCCGGCAAATCCGGTATTTCTGATAGTTACAGGAATATGGGCATTAAAAATGGCAGGAATATTGATATAAGGTCTTCAGTACTAAATTCTGGAATGTCGGGGTATAAAAAAATAAATTATAATGCAATTGTGATGAAGAATATGTATTCTAAGGGGTCAATTCCGGTTATAATAGCCATAGATTCAAGTAAATCCATGAATTTTAACTCAAGAATAAACATTGCAAAGAATATATCAAATCTGTTATTAAAAAAGATATATTTGATAAGGAGCAGAGTTGCATTATTATCATTTTCCGGTTATAGCTCAAAAGTTGTTTTAAATTTTTCAAGGAATTTTACAGAACTGGAGAATGAGATAGATAATATAAAAAGTTCGGGGAAAACACCACTGTATGACGCACTGTATAATATATATAAACTATCAGCATATGAGAAAATAAAAACAATAAGTATACTGATAACTGACGGCAGGGGGAATATATTCAACAGTAACCCGTATAATGATTTAAAATATATATCGGAAAAAATAAAAAATGTATCAAATCTGTATATAGTAAATACTGAAACAAATGAATATTTGCCATCCTATAATAAATTAATAGCAGAATATTCTAACGGTAAATTAATAAATAACCTTTCTGATATAAAAATAGGTTAAACTCATAAATATTTATTTTAGAAATAAATATTAATAATACCCATATACAGTAAACATGACGGATGAAATACCGGAAAAAAGAGATAAGCACCCCTATCTTATGTATGATATGTTAAAGGAAACATCGGAATCCCTTGATGTAACAGGAAGTGTAATGGAGAACCTTGATTATTCATTTTTACAGCCTACATTAATTTTTACGGGAAATGGAACAGCTTATCATGCAGCACAGATAGGCGCCGGTTTTCTAAAAAAAACTGGGCTTGATTATAAATTTATTCAATCCTATGAATTATTGAATTATGAACTGCCATCGCACGGGGTATTAATAGGCATATCAAATAGTGGAAAAACAAAATCTACAGTGGATTCAATGATGCATCTAAAAAAATATGCATACATTGTAGGAATAACGCATTATAAAAATACACCCATGGATAAAATATCGGACAAAAGTATAATAATAAACTCTGAGGATAAATCTCTATGCAATACAAAATCATTCTTTGATAATGTAATAGCTTCAATGTATATTGCTAAAAATTATTCGCATTTAGATATAGACATTAATAAAATAATAGGTATAATAAAGGATTTAATAAAAACAATGGATGATAAAATGCATAAAATTGCAAGAGAATTATCATATGTAAATGAAATATTTGTTCTCGGTGCTGGACCGGAATTACCGGTTGCAAGAGAGGTTGCGCAGAAAATAAAGGAAGCTGCACATATCCATGCAGAGGGCATAGAACTGGAAGAGTTCAATCACGGGTGTACATCAATAATAGATGATAAATCATTATTAATAATATTAAATAATAAAACGGTAGACCTGAGGCACAGGGATATAGTAAATGCATGTAAAATAATCGGAACAAAAACATTAACAGTAAATGGCAACGGTGATTTTAACGTTAGTTTACCGGAACTTGATGAATATTTAGATCCTGTAATAAATACTGTGCCATTGTATTATCTTGCATATTATCTTGCGGTAGAGAAAAACGTTAATCCAGATCTATTGAGATTTGATGAGAAACCATATATGGATTTTGATAATATTATATTTCCACCGGGTGCACATTAAAATATTTAAATGTCTATAAATATATAAATTTTTTAAGGATTTGTTTCCCTTCTGCTAAAATTAATAAATTATTTTTTTCTTTTGTTTAATTCATTCATTATATCAGATATCCTTATATTATTGTATGATAAATAGACAAGTAGATGGTATAATAAATCGGATGTTTCGTAGATTATTCTATCATTAGTTTTTGCTAAAATTGTTTCAACAGCCTCTTCACCAACTTTTTTCCTTATGTTTTCTTCTCCTGAGTTAAATAAATATGTTGTGTATGAATTTTCTCTCGGTATCTCCTTTGTTTTATAAATTAGATTTTCAAGATTTAATAAAACCTCCAGGGAGTAATCTATATAATTTTTATTTGCTTTTTCATCCAGATTTCTAAAGCAACTTCTATTACCCAGATGGCATGCACTACCTTTCTGATCGACCTTAATTAACAGTGTATCACTATCGCAGTCAATCATTATATCCTTTATGGTCTGTGTATTTCCGCTTACCTCGCCCTTCATTCTTATTCTTTTTTTAGATCTTGAATAATAATGGACATACCCAGTTTCAATGCTTCTGTTAAAGGCTTCGCTGTTCATATATCCCAGGGTTAAAACTTCATTATTCTCGTAATCCTGTACTACCACGGGAATTAAACCATTTTCATCAAATTTTAAATTATAGCCTGACATTTATATCATTCTCCTTCAGATAGTTTTTAATTTCCATTATACCATATTTTTTATAATGGAATATTGATGCTGCCAGTGCCCCATCAGCACCTGATCTAAAAACGTTTAAAAAATCCTCAGGTTTTCCGGCACCGCCGGAGGCTATTACCGGTATATTTACCTTATCTGATAATAATTTTATTAGATTGTTATCGTAACCATCCATTGTGCCATCATAGTTTATTGATGTTGCCAGTATTTCCCCGGCACCATAATCTTCCACTGTTTTCGCCCACTCAATTACATTTTTATGTGTATTTACTTTTCCACCGTGTGAGTACACATAATAATTATTATTTTCATATTTTGCATCTATTGCTATTACTGTATTTGCAGATCCAAGTACATCCGATAGTTTTATAATTATTTCAGGATTTTCTATTCCATATGTATTGATAAATATTTTATCTGCACCGTTTTTTATTATATCCAGTGCAGCTTCTATTGAAGTGATGCCACCTCCAGCCGTAAATGGTATATAAATCTCGGATGCCACCTTTCTGGCAAGTTCCTTCAGTATATTCCTTTTTTCATTTGTTGCAGTAATATCTAAAAATACAATTTCATCTATACCTTCCTTTTCGTATCTCTTTGCAAGCTCAATGGGGTTATCAACGGTTCTTATATTTTCAAAATTTATACCCTTAACAACCGAGTCATTTATTACATCAAGAGCAGCAATTATTCTTTTTGCAAGCATTTTAATTCCTCCATTTTTATACCGTTTTCATATAATGCCTTACCGATTATAACACCGGAAAATCCAGAATTTTCTATGTTTATAATATCATTTACAGTATTTACACCACCGGCATACATAAAATATTCACTGTTCCAGAACTTCTGTATATCTTCTATTTTTTTAGTTCCATCATTCTTTATTGATGTGTAGATAAACCTGTTAATTTTTTTATTTAAACTGTTATAAAAGTCGCCGTAATTTACATATGCGTTGGTTTTCCATCCATTAGTCCTTATGCTGTTATTAAATACATCAATGCTTACAGTTATATTACTGTAAATAGAAGATTTTTCAATTATTTCATCGTTTAATGCGGATGTTCCAAGTATAATGCTATCTGCACCGATTTTATAGCCATAATTTATATCATTTAATGTTCTGAAGCCACCACCAACCTGTACAAAAGCATTTACATTACTTATTATTTCCTGTATAATTCCTATATTTTTTTTATTGCCTGTCAGTGCACCGTTTAAATCTATTATGTGTAATCTTTTTATTTTTTCAGTAAATTTCATAGCATACTCTACAGGGTCACCGTAAACATTTTTATTGTTTATGTCTCCATTCGTTAGGGAAACCGCCTTCCCATTATAAATGTCTATTGCAGGATATATATCTATCATAGCAGATCCCTGAAGTTTTTCAGTAATTTTATCCCGTTTTCTCCTGATTTCTCAGGATGAAATTGAACCGCATACACACTGGATCTATTTACCGCAGATGAAAAATTTATATTATATTCTGTTTCAGCCACTGTATTATCATCTATTTCACGGTAATACGAATGCATGAAATAGAAATATGAATTATCTTTTATACCGTTGAATAAAGGTGAATCTCTCTTTATGGCTACAGTATTCCATCCCATATGGGGTGTTTTTATTCCACTAAATCTTTTTATTCTGCCATTAAAAATGCTTAATCCCCCTGTATTCCCCTCATCACTTTTTTCATACAATACTTCCAGGCCAAGGCATATACCGAGATATGGTGTTCCATCATTTATTTTTTTTAATAGTATATTTTTAACCGGCTTTATTATATTATTTACATAATCAAGAGAACCTACTCCGGGAAAAACAATTTTGTCTGATTTCTCTATTGTTTCAGGATCCAGAGTAATCGTACCATTTAATATTTTATTTATATTTGCTACATTGCCCGTCTTTATATCTATTATTGATATCATAATACCCCCTTTGTACTCTCTATCCTGCCAGATTCCTCTAAGGCAATTTTTAGGGCATTGCCCAGATTTTTGAATACATCTTCCGTTATGTGGTGTGGATCACTGCCATTTAATTTTATAACATGCAGTGTCATGGATAAGGTTCTTGCCAGTGCCCACAAAAATTCATATAACAGATTTAATTCAAAACCTTCAGCGTTGCTGTAATCAACCTTAAAATTAATGTATGGCCTTGATATATCAAGGGATAACAGTATTAATGAATCGTCCATCGGCATCATGGATGACCCGAATCTTTTTATGTTTTTTATATTGCTTTTTATTTCCATGCCAGCTGTTATGCCTAAATCCTCCCATAAATGATGCCTTAAATCGTATTCGGCTTTAATATAAACATTTTTATTCATATAGAAAAATAATGTCTTCATCATATGATCTAAAATTTTATCACCCGTATTTATGTAATTTTTATCATTATTTAGTATAACCTCTATTTTTGTTTCGTCTGTATTCCTTATCATTTCCTTACCTCCATAGATTTTTTATGTAAATTCATATTTTCTATTTCCGCCAGTCTCATACCGAGGTATGAATCTGAGGTAAAATCGGATTTTGATGTGTATGCAAATGATGTTTTCTTCATAAAATCATCCACGGTTAAAACCGATGAAAATCTGGATGTTCCACCCGTAGGCAGTAAATGGTTAACTCCTAAGAAATAATCTCCTGCAGGTACCGGTGTATAATCGCCCATATAAACCGCACCGGCATTTTTTATTCTGTTTAATAAATTTAATGGATCCTTACACTGAATTTCTAAATGTTCAGGAGCCAGCACATTAACCTTATTTATTAGGGTATCCATATCATCAAATACGTAGATTTCTACTCTCTTATTCTCTATTTTATTTTCTATATTTTTATCCGTGGTTAACAGCCATGCCCTTGAGGTTTCTCCATGTTCCAGCTGTGAGTTTAAATCTGAGATTATATAATCATTATTTGATGTTTCATCAGAAATTACACATATTTCAGATGGACCATATAAACCATCTATGCCGGTAATGCCATAAACCTGCCTTTTTGCCTCATTCACATATATATTTCCGGGACCGAAGATTTTGTCAACACTTTTCATTGAAATACCGTATGACATTGCTGCTATTGCCTGTATCCCACCTAATTTATATACCTCTTTTATTCCTAAAAACCTGGCTATATACAAAACATATGGATTGATTTTGCCGTTATTATCAGGTGCAACGGTTATTATTATATCGTTTACACCGGCTATTTTTGCTGGGGCACCTATCATCATTACCGTTGACGGCAATGGTTTTTTCCCGGGTATATACATTCCTATTCTTTCTATCGGCTTATATATTATTCCATAGATTGAACCGTTGTAAAACCTGAACTTACCCTCATTTTTCTGTATCAAATGGTTATTATATATTCTCTCATATGTTCTTTTTATAATATTTTTATCGTTTTCATTTATTAATTCTTCTGCTTCCCTGAATTCGTTTTCTGTTACGGCAAACTCCCCGGCATAATTATCGAATTTTTTTGAATATTCTTTCAGTGCCACCTCCTTTCTTTCTCCTATATCATCTAATATATTCCTTACATAACCTTCAGTATTCATATAAAACACCCTTTACACTGTCAATAAAATTATTTATTTCATCATATTTTGTTTTCATGGATACCCTGTTTACTATTAAAACGGCGGAAATATCCATTATTTTTTTAATTTCAACTAAATTATTTTTCCTTAAGGTCTCTCCGGTTTCAACAACATCAACTATTGCATCAGCAATGCCTGTGAGCGGCGCAATTTCCAGTGAACCATTCAGTTTTATTATATTCACATTTATTCCAAGATTTTTGAAGTAATTGTATGTTATTTCAGGATGCCTTGTTGCTATTTTTAAATCGTATAAATCCCTGATCTTATATTTTTTATCTGATATAAGGCTTAACCTGCATTTGCCAAAATCGAGTTCTAATGGGGAAAAAACATAATTTTTATTTTCAATTAAAACATCTGACCCACAGATGCCTATATCTGCATTATATTCAACATATGTGGGTATATCCATCGGTTTTGGAAATATTATTTCATTTTCACTGGAATAAAAAAATAGTTTCCTGTCGTCTTTTATATCTATCCTTATTCCTGATTTATTCAATAGAGATATTGAATCTTTCATTAATCTACCACGCGGTACTGCAAATTTCATTTCTTCACACCTCCGGTTAAATTTCCTTTTACGGCATTATAAATATTATTAACATTGAATGAGAAACCACATGCATTCATATTTTTTATTTTATAATTGCCACCACCAGCTATAAAACCATTACTGTTGTAAATTTCAAAAATTAAGCCATCATAATAATTGAAATACCTTACAGTTCCAAAGTCTATGTTAATTCTATTATCATTTATCGTTTTTACAATTTTATCCAGAAATTCTATGTTGCTTTTATCTGTTCTTGTATTCATTAAATTAATAATTTCATTTTTATTATCTATATCCATCTTTTCTATACCATTATAATCCATTTTTTTAATGTATTCCATTATTTTACTGTATTTTTTATTTTTTATATATTTCTTATAAAGATAGGATAGGCTTATATCTATATTATAATCAGATACTGATAATTCTTCAAGCGCTTTCATTGCAGTTTTTATTATTTCAATGTTTGAACTGAACTCATCGCTGTTTATCAGCTCCAGGCCGGCCTTTAATGTTTCGTTTAAATATTCATCCACTGAACCCGAAATATAATATATTCTTGGATTATTTATAAAATATTTTTTATTCATATCCAGAAGTCTCATTGTTATATCCGGGTCTACTGTGTATATATTATTATTATAAAGAAGTTTTAAACCATTTAATTTTCCACTGTTAATTATCGGTGGAAATACTTCAATGTAATTATAATCATCGAATACCCTCCTTATCGTTCTGGATATTTCACTTAATAGGGGATCTATAACTTTCAATATAACCACGTTTCAGTAAAGAATAATTATCGCTGGCAGAACTATATCTGGATGTGGCTATATCCCTATGATGATGATGTATACCTAATATCATGGAAACACTTTTGCTGACGATATTTTTTATATACACCATTTCTACCATAGAAAAGTTATATAAATATTATATTTAATACTTATCATCAACTTTGATATTATAGATAAAAAAATATTATAAAATTATAATTTGCCAGTTTTTAAAATCGCCCTCTGGAAGTTTATTAAATGTTTCAGTTCACGGTCTGGCATAACAGAGATATACTCATGGGATAATGTTACCTCTGTGTCCCATTTTCTATGGAAACCGGTAACTATCAGTTTAATGTCCCTAAAATTATTATCTTCTGGAGGGTCGACATATGTTCCGACCATTCCATCATCATCAAGTTCTGTATATGAACTGAATGTTACATTGTATGTTATGCCATTTTCCGTATAATCCATTGATTTTTTTATTCCCATATTGTGTATTATAATATCTATTATATCCGGAGATAAAATTTCTATACTGCCTGCAGGCATATCCTCTCTTAATCCCTTATATTTTTTATTCACGTTTTTATCAAATAAATTTATGTTGTCCATTATTATCATATTATAAATTTATAGGTTAATATAAACATATCCATAGTCGATTTAAAAATATATTATAGGGTTTAACCTGTTTCCCTGAATTTTATCTTCTCTATTATTTCCGGTATATTGATGTCCATGGGACACACCTCCTTACACCCGCCAGAATGCATACACAGTAATGATTTATCGTATTTCTTTGCTGTTACTGCAGACCACATAATTCCAGTTGGTCCTGTATATGGCGAGTCCCCAAAGTCCTTTCCATAGTATTTGTATGCAGGGCATGAAAAATAGCATCTTCCACACCTTATGCACAGCAATGATTCCCTTAAATCAGAATTTATCGCCTCCTTTCTTCCGTTATCTATAACAATTAAATGGAATTCCCTTGGTCCGGTTGCGGGAGAAACTTTCTGCAGTTCTATATCCCCGGTAGCGCTTGGTCCAGATGTAACATTGATATATGTTGGTGGATAAAAACCTGCATAGGAAGCCTGGACTATAACCTCATTGAATGCATCCTTTAATGTTGGAACTATTTTATCTATGCCAGTAATGGCTATATGTATTCCTGGCAATACAGTATCCATTCTTATATTTCCCTCATTTTCTATTAATAAAACTGAACCGGTATCCGCAGATATTGCGTTTGCACCTGTTATTCCCACCTCAGAAGCTAAATATTTTTCCATTAAAAATTTTCTTACCGCCTTAACCATGTCCTCAACAGATGTATTTTCATTGATTGATTTATCAAGATTTTTATTCAATAGTTTTGATATCTTCTCCTTTGATAGGTGTATTGCCGGTGCGATTAAATGCGATGGCATATCGTTGTTTATCTGTACCAGATATTCACCTAAATCTGTTTCCCAGACATCCTTGCCCAGTTTTGATAGTTCTTCCCTTAATTTTATTTCGTATAATACATTTGATTTGGATAGAACAATATTTTTATTATTTTTGACTATTTCCCTTACTATTTCCATCGCATCACTGGAATCCTTTGCAAAATGAAAATGACCACCGGATCTTTTAACGCTCTCTTCCGTTTTATCTATATAAAAATCAATGTTGCCAAGAACCTCAAGTTTTTTACTTCTTAATTCCTTTGCCGTTTCTTTTATATAGGGATTCTCTTCCAAAATTTTATTCACATTTGGTGCATTATTTAATATTGCCTTATCTATCGAAACATTCCATTCATAATTCATGATATCACCTCAGCCAGATCCTTTATGTTTTCAACATGTGGTGATAGATTCTGGTAACATAGGGGACACATAACCAGAACATTGTTATTTATTTTTAGTAATTTTTCTGACCTTAACCTGGCTATTTCATCGCTATCATTTACAGAAATCAGGGATAATGGCCCACCACAGCATGTTCCCATATCTTTGCTTGTTGTTAGATAATCCTCATCAATTTTTATTCCCGACTTATTTATTTTATCCCTTATTAAACCGTACATATCCATGGCACGGGAATACAGGCACGAGTCATGTATTACATATTCTCCACTGCCATTAAAATTTATCAGTTCTATGTAATTTTTTACATCTATATCAAAATTTATCATTGTTTTCAGTCTCTTCAATGCATTTGTTGTATGCGGGTCTAATGTTATTATTCTCTTTATGCCCCTGCTTTTAAAAAAGTCATTCAGTTTATTCCCATACTCCATGAATTCCTTTAAAAATCCAGATTCTAGCAGTATGGCTCCAGAATATGGCTCATCATCATATAAATATCCAAAGTTTATATGATTCTTCTGCAGAATATTTACTATATTATTCATAATGGAAAACGACCTTTTTATCTCACTTTCTCCGGGCTTAATTAGAAATTTTGATAATCCCATCAACCTTTTCGGTACATTTACATTTGAAATTTTAGGGAATAATTTTTCGTATTTCTTTAATATACCTGAAATCTGGTACATGTATGATGTATATATTACCGTATCACCATCTCTGGGTAACTTATCAGTCCACGATGAATAATATTTTTTGTCTATTGGAAATGGCAGATAACTTTCCATCAAATTATCAAAAATCATATTTTTCATTTTTAAAATTCTATTTAACGTCTTATTATCCATAATAAATTGTAATGTATATTTATTAATAAATTTATTTATAAACATGTCTACAGTGACAGATCTATTATTTTATTAGAGAAATTTTCTTCTACAAGAGAGAATAGTATTGCGTTTGCAATGTCATTAGAAGTTATTTTGCCCTTTATATCTGGAACCCTTGATTTATCAATAAATTTTACATCAATTTTATCAACGTTTATTGAGACTGCCCTGTATTTATCATTTTTTATGTTTTCTGTTATATTATTAAATATGTTCTTAATCGACCTGTAACAGGAACCATCATGGCTAGAATATATTATATTTATCATTATCCCGGATAAAAATCTTCCAGAAGCCTTTACATAACTGTGGTAAATATCATAATCCTTTAAATCATTCAATGAAAATTCCTCAGGGGGTTTATCATCATGTACATATACATTATTTATCAGAATATCTATCCTGCCGAGGTCATTATTTACATTTTTTAATATTTTATCGATATCATCATTCCTGTATATGTTTATTATACCCTCAACCTTTTCTATTTTTTTCTTTATACCTTCAGCTATATTCTTGTCGTTGTACGTCAGTGCAATTTTACATCTATTCTTTGCAAGGTTTTCTGCAATATAGCTGCCCGAACCAATATCCCCGTTTATTATTAAAACTACTTTATCTACAGGATTCATTGATGGTAATATAATTAACATTTATAATTTTCTTGTTTTTCAGAATAATATATAACGCATTATAAAATTTATTTGAGACCTTCATGGCTTTCCTGCCATTTCTTTCTAATATGGTCTAAATATCTATCAATGGCATCCACAAGTATTATTATATCAATTATACCTAAAACTATGCCAGTATAATATTTATCAAATGTTAAAAATCTATAGTATATATTCATAACAACAATATCCGCAACGAGTATAGGAATAAATACCTTATTCGGTATCTTTCTTTTTTTGATTTTCCGTGATAAATTTATTACCATTCCACTATGCGCCTCCAACACCATAATTCCAGCATAATGTCCGGTACGTGCCGGCAACGCGGTATAAACATAATGCATGAATTATGTGGTTAATTCTTATAACATAATCACAGTGCATTTATATATGTTTGCATGGTAACACCCGTAAATAATTTATCAGTAAAGATTACACTATTTTATAATTCCTGTATTTCCTACAGTTAACAATCAGTTAAATTTAATATTGATATTAAAATACACGAATATGGCGATATATTTAGATAAAAATGAGAATGCATTTGATATACCGGAAAATATAAAATATGAATTTATGGAATATATTAAGAAAACAAATTTAAATAGGTATCCTGAAAAGGGATTGCCGTCACTGCTTGAAAAAATTGGTGATTTTTCAGGTTTTAATGGTGATAATATAATTGCCGGAAATGGCAGCGATGAATTATTAAATATCATTATTCACCAGGCAAAGGGTAATATACTGGTAAATACACCAACTTTTGAAATGTACCAGTTCTATGCGAATAATTATGGATATGATACCATAAATGTCCCATTAAAGAGTGATTTTTCCCTGGATACAGAAAATATTACAAATAAAAATAATGTGAAACTCATAATTATATGCTCACCAAATAACCCAACTGGTAATTTAATAGATAGAGATCAGATTGAGGAGATTCTTGACCTGCACATACCCACAATAATTGATAATGCCTATTACGAGTTTTCTGGTGAGGACTACACAGATTTATTAAATGAATATGATAATCTGATAATTTTAAGGACATTTTCAAAGGCATTCAGCATGGCCGGTTTAAGAATAGGTTATGGCATTGCAAACAGAAACGTCGCATTAAATATTAAAAAGTTACAGGCTCCATTTTACATAAATGTTTTATCGGCAAAACTTGCAGAAATTATGATGGAACATTATTCAACTGTTCAGGAACATGTAAAATATATAATTAATGAGAGGAAACGTTTTTACAGCGCCATTAAGGATATTGCCTTTGACAGCAGGGCTAATTTCCTGCTTTTAAAAAAGGATTTATATAGATATATGGAGAACCGTGATATACATATAAGGAAATTACCGTTATTAAATGATAGATCAAGGGTCACAGTTGGGAAAAAGGAAGAAAATGATGTTGCAATAGATGCTATAAAAGAGTATATAAGTGAAAATTTATAATATTACCAGATTAATATTTTATCCTTATCTGGCTCCCTATTAAATGCCTTTTCAAACCCGGGATGATTAAAAACAGGCAGTGTTGCCCTTAATTTTGCAGGTGCGTGGGGATCCCTTACAGCAAGCATTTTTAGCAGTTCATCGCTGATATTTTCCTTCCATACATTTGCCCAGGAGATGAAAAATCTCTGTTCCGGGGTAAAATTATCTATCTTTTTGCGGTCACCGGTTATTTTCAATCTTCTTTCCAGTGCCTCGTATGCTATGCTTACACCACCAAAATCCGCTATATTTTCCCCTACAGTTCTTTCCCCGTGTACCTTAATTCCCGGTAATATCTCAATTGAACTGTACAGATCTATAACCCTTTTTGTTAACCCGTCAAATTCCTTTTTATCCTCTTCTGTCCACCAGTTATTTAGATTACCGTTGACGTCGTATTTACTCCCCTGGTCATCGTAACCATGTGTAATTTCATGTGCTATTACACCACCTATGGCACCATAATTGACGGCATCGTCCACTGTATCATCGAAAAATGGTGGTTGTAAGATTCCGGCTGGAAATACTATTTCATTATCTGTTGGTGAAAAATATGCATTTATTGTCTGTGGATTCATCTGCCATTCCTTTCTGTCTATGGGTTTTCCCACACGGTTAGCCTGCCTTTTCACCTCGAATGATAATGACCTTATTATATTTCCAAGGTAATCGTTTTCATCTATCAAAATTGAGGAATAATCCCTGAAAACTTCGGGATACCCAATTTTTGCCTGGAACTTATCAAATTTTTCCAGTGCTTTTTCCTTAGTTTCATTACCCATCCATGTAATTTTTTCCAGCCTGCTTCTAAACGTGGCCTTTAAATCATTTACCAGTATTTCCATCCTTTTCTTCGATTCCTCTGTGAAATATTTGTGCACATATAATTCACCCAGGGCTTCACCTGTACACATGTTTATTACTCTTATTACATTTTTCCATTGTGCTTCCTGTTTCTGCTGTCCCATAAGTTTTTTATTGAAAAAATTAAAATGTTCATCAGCAAAGTTTTTACTTAAATATGGTGCTGCAAAGTTTATTATACCGTACTTTAAATAAATTTTTAGTTCGCTTAACGGTTTTTCATTTATAATTCTATCCAGTGATTCAAAAAATTCCGGCTGGCCGATTATAACATAATCTACTTTGGAAATCCCAAGGTAATCCATATAATCCTCCATTTTTATCATTGAGAATTTCTCATTTAACCCATTTATACTGAATTTATTATAATTCTTTTCGCTATCCCTTAGATCCTCCCGGCTTCTGCTAAAACCAGCTATTTCCTTTTCTATTTCGAGTATTTTTTCTGCATGTAATTTTGATTCCTCCCCGTTATACCCTGAAAATGATAAGATATTTTCAATATAGGAGAGAAAATCATTCAGTACCCCGGAGAAATGTTTTTCAATATAGTAATCACGATCTGGCAGGGATAAGCCACCCTGCACCATATAAAATGAATATATGGAGCTATTTTTTTCATCATTGGATGATTCAGAATTAAAAAATGCAGGTAAACCCATGGAATGCAATTTCCTTATGGTTTCCGGTATTTCATCCTTTGACTTTATATCATCTATAGAGTTTAATAAATTTTCTACTGGAGAAATACCAAGTTTTTCTATTAAATCCGCGTTCATACCTGATTTATAGAATTTGCTAACAATTCTTTCGTTTAAATTATCTAAATTTTCACTGGCATTTTCAGCTAAATCCTTTAGAAGGTACATATTTCTTTCATATAATTTCATAAATGTACCCCAGTATGGTTTATCCTCCGGTATTGGATTATTTTTTAACCATGTTCCGTTTGCATACTCATAGAAATCATTAACAACATCTGCAGACAAATCCATATTACTGACTGAAAATCTTTCAAATTCTGGCATTTTATCTTCTTCCATGAAATTAAATGTTAACCTTATTTATAATATTTTTCAATTGTTTAATAAATCCTTAAAAAATTTTACAATATCGTTTATTATTTTATCACCGTAGACCTTCGATGCACCCTTAAATTCAACCCTGCTGTTAACCTCGTGGATTACCAGTCCATCCTTTGTTTCCATAGCGTCTATTCCAATTACGCCGGGATCGAATAATTCACCCACCCTTATTAACAGTTCTTTTTCATCCTCATCAAGATCTGCCTTTTCCACGTTACCACCGAGGGATAAGTTGGTTTTCCAGCTTTCATGTGAAAATCTATATGTAACCGCAGAAAGTTCGTGATTTACTATAATTGCCCTGATGTCCCTTGGGGGCCTTTCTGTGTATTTCTGTAAATAATAAACATTATCATTTACCATATCATTCATTGAAAATATGGTTTCTGCAAAATTATCATCCTTAATAAGGGAGACCATTCTGCCCCAGCTGCCACTTACCGGCTTAAAAACCAGGGGATATCCCATTTTGTTTGATGTGTCTATTGCATTATCCTTAGAAAATGATGCATATGTTTCAGGTGTGGGTATTTTATTTTTATGTAAATATGATGTTGTGAATAATTTATTTCCGGCAATATTAAATGTATTAAATGAATTTATTGTATTAACATTATTTGATTCAAGTATATACGAATAATAAAGTGATCTTTTATGGCTTAAACATCTTATAAATGTAGTGTCATCTATATTATTTTTACCGGTTAAATTCAATTCATTATTTTTTGCATCTATTAAATTTACAGGTATACCGGTATCCCTGAATTTTTTTATTAACTGTTTTTCCTCCCAGTTAATCATATCATAAACAAATGAAAGCATAAGGTTGCAAGTTTTAAGTATTATTAAATATTTTTTGATTATATTGATGAAATATACACAAATTATATAATATTTTTACTTTTAATATAAAATTTATCATTAATAATTAAAATATTACATTTAACTATTGATTTTTTCAGTTATGCATTTCATGGTCTGGTCTATATTTTTCATTGAAATCTCATTTATTTTATCCCTGTTCATTATTTTTATTATCAGACCAAAATCAAATGAACTTTTCCAGATTACCTGAGAATTATCTCCCTCACCACTATAATTTATATCTACGTTAAATTTTATTTTCGAACCAGCCATTCTTCCCGTTCCAGTTACAGATAATGAGTTCTGACCTAAACTGTATTTAAATACCATTTTTCCGGTTATTGTACTCATTGCGGATATTTTCATATCTTTTACATCAAGCTTTATCCTGCATTTTATTTCATCACCAGAAGTTTCAATATCGTATATACCTGGTAGACATGGCACAACATTATTTATATCAGAAAAAAAATTGTTTAGGTATTCCGGATTTTTATCTACACTGAATTTTCCATCGAATTCCATCTATTCACCTTCATAGCCTCATTTAAGAGAAACGCACTTTCAATATGCAGTTTATATTCATAATCCATACTGTTACTGTATGAATTTATATAATCAAGAAATGTATTATCTATATTATTTCTATATTTATCTATAAAATTATTAAGGGTATTATCAAGTATTATCCTGCTGGTACCGCTGCTTTTACTACCAAATATTTTTGAGATATATTCTGATATGGATTTTCCCATTAACCTTGATGTTGTGAATTTGCCGCCTATAATTGTAATCATGTTACTGTAATTATTATAAATATTAAAATCCCTTGAACTCCTTGAATTATCTTCCCTTATCAACGGCCTCATGGAATAGTATAATTTTTCATAATTATAATTTTTTACTGATGGGACCATATCAGATATTTCAGAAATCATTGTATCGACATCCTCATTATCTACTTCATTGTTATCCGGATCCTCTGAAATAATTGCCATTGTACCGGCAACGGATTTTGAACCGTAGGGCAGTATTATATCACCGTCCGATGGTTCTCTCATTCTGTTTATTATTGAATTTACAAATAATCTGTCGTATGATGCCATATAACCAAGGGTTGGCATAACATCAAAATCGCTTATTTTAAAATTTTTTAACAGTTTACCTGACCATGGACCTGTTGTATTTATTATGTAATCAAACTTCTCTGAAATTATATTGTTATTATTTCTGTATTTTATCGAAGTAACATCATTATTTTTAATCTCACCGGAAATTACAGGTGAATTAAACCTAATTTTTGTGCCATTCATGATTGATTCAATGGCTACTGCAGAGGCAAATGAATGTGCGTATATTACTTTATCCGGAACCTTCAACGCCATTTTTATGTTTTTATTTAAATATGGTTCTCTCCTTAACATTTCATCTATATCCACATTTTCAGTTTCTATTCCGATGTTTTGATTCTTTTTAAATAATTCATCACCGTATGATGAATCCTCATCATTTAATGAGATAAAATATCCCGATGTATTCTTAATAAAATTACCCGCATTTTTGCTTAATAACTTATTTTCACCAATACATTCCCTTGCGGATCTTTCATCATTTAGGGAATACCTTGAACCACTATGCAACATACCGTGGAATCTTCCTGATGTACCGGATAATAGGCTATCTTTCTCAAATAATGTAACATCATAACCATCTAATGATAGATTCAATGCAGAGAATAACCCGGTTATACCCGCACCTATTATAGCTATTTTTTCCATTCAATAAGTATTATACCTTTATATATTATTTTATTGCTATATTGAGCTATGTATGATATATATTAATACGGTGGCAATATAGATAAGTTTTAAATTTAACTATAACTTATACATAGATGAATGAAAATTCAGATGTAAATAAAATCGTTATTTTATCATCATTTGGCATGTACCTTGACGGTTATCAGTTAACTGTCATGGCCTTTGCAATATTATTAATACAGAATTATATAGCCCTGCCATCGCTGGAATACGGGTTACTAATCGCATCCGTGATTATAGGTGCTATTATAGGTACGGTAATGGTGGGTTATATCAGTGATATTTTCGGTAGAAGAAAAATTTATTTATCAACACTAATATTTTTTATTATATTTGATTTAATATCGGTATTCTCATTTAATTTTATAATGCTATTCGTTTCAAGGGTTTTACTTGGCATAATTCTGGGTGCAGAATATCCGGTTGCAAATTCTTATATAGCAGAAGTAACCCCGGATGAAAAGAGAGGTTTTTATCTTGCACTTGCAGCGGTTTTTTTCAGTGTGGGGTCTATCAGTAGTGCAATAATCGCAATATTTACATTTCCATTGGATAACCTTGGCTGGAGATTGATGCTGGGGCTTTCCATAATACCTGCAATAATCGTAGAGTTCATGAGGTTTTCATTGCCTGAATCAAAGATGTGGGAAAATAAAAAGGAAAAAACAAGATTTTTTGAGATGTTTTCAAGAAAGTATTATAAAGATGTCCTCCTGGCTGCCATAATCTGGTTTCTGTATGATATTGTTGCATATGGTTTATCACTAACATTGCCGACAATATTGAAGATTGGCCATTTCGTCGATAATGTTGACAATGCCCTATTAACCACATTTTTCCTTGTAATAGGCATACTATCAGGTATATACGTTATGAAGGTTGTTGATAAATTCGGGAGAAAGGTTATACAGATAACTGGTTTTGCCTTAATGGCCATACTGTTTCTAATATTGCCACATTATTATTTCCTAACCGGCATTATTATAATAGTTGCACTCCTCGAATTATTCAATGCCTTTGATGGAGCCACGGTAGGAATAATACCTGCAGAAGTTACGGTTACAAGATTCCGTGGGTCATCGTACGGATTTGCGTCCATGATGGGCAAGGTCGGTGCTGTTATAGGTGTTATTGCAATGGCACTGCTTATAAGGGGAAAAAATTATTTCAATGCGTATATATTTTTATCGGTAGTAATGATTATTGCAATATTGCTGACACTGCTATTACCTGAAACAAAGGGGACAAAACTGGAATAATCATTGAAAATCCCTTAAATCTATTACAATATAATTTTTATCTATCCTCTCCTTATTTATAATTTCCTTTGCAATTACACCAAATTTTTCCTTCCTGCTATTTTTCCATTTAACATTTTTAGCCTTATCCTTCAGTTTTAATAATATATTATTTACATCATAATCACTCAATGTTTTCCATTTACATTCAAAAAATATTATCTCATTGTTTAAATTATTCAGTGCAACTATATCTATTTCGGAATCCTTATACCACCATTTTCCTATTTTATCAAACTTTATTATTCTGCCGTTGTTTTTTATCAGAAAATTTATTGATATGTCCTCAAAGGTATGGCCTATATATGTATCTAAATCGTTTTTAATTATATCTGATAATTCATTAACCCGATTCATTTCAATAAAATCATAATTGTTATAAATATATCTGAAAAAAAATGCAATCATATTATCCTTAAACCTGTAAATTCCCTTTTTGCTTTTGCTGCTTAATGTTACCGGTATTTCCCTTTTTATGAAATCTGTATCAATCAATACACTGATATATTTACCCAGAAGAGACCTTTCAAGGCCTGTGTAATTAATTATTTCACCAAGTGCTGTATTTTCGTTTGCTATCGCTTCAAGTATTGAAAAATAATATCTGGGCTCATTAAATTCTTCGCGTAATAAAAACATGATATCCTGATTTATAAATGAATTTATACTCAGAAAATTATTCTTAATATTTTCCATCAAACCCTCTGTTTTATCTATCCCGTTTATATATGCCGGTGTTCCACCATAAACGCTGTAGTATTTTATTGCTTTTTCCACGTTACCAAAATAATCTATTAAACTCATAAATTCAAGTGGTTTAATCATTAATTGCCCTGTCCTTCTTCCATAAACTGGTGATTTATAAATTACAATGTTTTCCATCATTGACATATTTGAACCGGAGATAATAAAAAATATTTTTGTATATTTTAATTTATTATCCCAGCAGTCCTGTAAAATTGATAATAATGAATTATTATTTTTAACAATGTATGGGAATTCATCAATTGCTATTACTAACCTTTTATTTATTGTTTTATTATACAAATATTCAAAAAATGAGTTAAAATTATTTAAATAATTACTCCTTAAAAGATTATCATTAAAAAAAAATGCCCAGTGTTTTTGATAACCTCTCAAGCTGTATTTTTTCAGACTCTTCTCTTCCGGTAAATATTATGCCCTCGTGATTTTTCATGAACTGTTTTATTAATTCGGTTTTTCCAACCCTGCGTCTTCCATAAATTACTATAAATTCTGCTCTGTTACTGTTATATCTGAAATTTAACGCTTTTAATTCATTTATTCTATTTATAAATTCCATATACTCAAAAGTATATTACTTAAAAGTATATTAAAATATTTATAAAATTCATGAAACAAAATGACCCTTTCTGGGTGATACACTTTTTATTGCTTTATTATTTCCTTTTAGTTTATCAACTGCACTGTTTAAGCTATCTATGAACAGGTCAACCATATCATTACTGAAGCTTTCCCTTATTACAACACGCATTAAAACGGTATCATCAGCATTTTTTGGCAGTGAATATGCCGGCACAATCCAGCCATATGACCTCAGTTTAGATGACAGATCAAATAGGGTGAAATTGTCCTTATTTTTCTGTTTAAATGTTATAACCGGTATATGCCTTGCGTTGCTGACAATTTCAAAATTATCTATTTCCTTTATCCTCTCTGATAAATACCTTGCATTATCCATCATATTCTCGGCGATTTTTTTGTATCCGGATTTGCCCATTCTTATTATATTATAATACTGTGCAGCTATATTTGATCCACTTTTTGAAAAATTCAGGGTGTATGTTGGCATTTCATCGCCCAGATAATTTACGTAGAATATTAGATCCTCAGGCAAATCGCTTCTATTTTTGAATAGTAGCCAGCCTATACCTGGATATACCAGACCGAATTTATGGCCGGATACATTGATGGACTGTACATGACTTAAACGGAAATCACATTTTAAATCTGGTTCTATAAACGGCGTAATAAAACCGGCACTGGCGGCATCCACATGTATCGGTACATCTATATTTTTTTCACTTTTCAGTTTTTCCAGTAAATCATTGATCTTTTTGACATCATCAAATGCACCGGTAAAGGTTGTTCCCAGAACTGCACCGACGGCAATAGTATTCTCATCCACATTTTTAATTAGTTCCTCCGGATTGGCAACCATGGTGTTTTTATCCAGTGGTATTACCCGGGGTTCAACATCAAAATATTTTGCAAATTTGTCCCATACAACATGTGTATCTGCTCCAAATACAATATTTGGCTTACTGTAATCCTTATTCATTTTCTGCATTTTAATTTTCCAGTTCCATTTGTGTGCCAGTAATGCCAGCATTATAGCCTCAGAAGAACCTATTGTTGATGTACCGGTAAAATCATTCTCTTCCGGTGCATTATATAACCTTGATAGAATATTTACTATTCTTTCCTCCTCTTTTTTTATCTGGGGATATTCAAAATTGTCTATAAAATTTTTATGTGCATTTTCCATATATAATTTATCAGCTTCAGGTTCCATCCACGTGGTTACAAATGTTGCTAAATTTAACTCCGGAATACCATCAAGATTTAATTCCTCATGAATTAATTCGTATGCTGCCCTTGCATTCATGCCCGTTTCCGGGAATCTATTTTCAGGTATCGGCTCATTAAAATCCCTGTTGCTATATGTACCATATATTTTTTTATTACCTTTTATTTTTTTAGCTACCATGGATAATAATGGGTACATATTATAAAAAGGTTTAAAATAAAATTTTAAATGGAGAACAGAACATGTTTTAATCTCTATCTCCCACCATTTTCAGCTATATATGTGTTATATATTTATCAATCTATTATTTTTATCGGGAAATGAGTTAAATAAATATTGTAAGTTCCAAGGTTGGAAGACCCTATGAAATAGTCCTTGTATAATGTGAATGATATAACTATCGTATATGTTAAAAGTGGATTCATGGAAAAGAGTGATTCATTATCTTTCATGTTATAAGGGGTCATGCCTATGGATGCTCCACTTCCTTTTACAATGCCACAGGTTTCGTTACTGACACCATAACTTAAACCCTGGTTGCCAATACCATAATCTAATGATTCATTGTACATTACATTATGTGTTGTATTTATCAATTGGGCTGAATCCATTTTTATTCCCAAATTATTAATATTACTTTTTAGTAAAAACATAGCCATGCCAATACAACCTATGTAATATTTTGTGGGACTACTTAGGTTAAGAGTATAGTTATAATTGATATTATGCGAATTATTCTGACCAGCACACACTAGACCGGTATTTACCCAGTTAGCGACCGCAAATTCCATATTTTTATTATTAACGGAAATATTGGAGGTCTGGTATATAATTGGACCTTGGGATGTATTTTGATTTTCTTTACTTGCGTGAATTAAAGTATCATTTACGTATATTCTTTTAGGCTCGTTTGTTTTTATGTATATTAATGAGGGGATTAAAATTATAAGGACTATAAATATTACCAGTATTACTATTATTTTTCTATTCATATTATCTCACCATTTATTAATTTGACGTGTAACACATATTTATGCCTGTTACCAGCGTTGAGCATGGGCCTGTATAATAACTGGGTGAACCTACATATCCGGATTCAAATGTAACCTGTACACTGTAATCTGCAAAATATGCATCCACGGTATTTGAATTTAAATTGCCTAAATTAAATTTAAACTCAGAGCCAATGCCAAACATATATGATTTTTTACCATATCCATTACTACCGATATTTGTACTCTGCCATATCGGACAATATTCATTTACAAAAAAGCCTATTGGTTCTATTTCACCTGTCATAGTGTTTGAATATGGGTTTTCATTGCACGGACTATTAGATGCTTTAGATATAAAACTGCGAGGATTCGGTATGTGAAAACCAACAGCGGAAGTTACTGCAGAAATTATATAGAAATCTATATTAACCATTGTATTACCAGCACTATTCTGATCTCCAATATGTACATGCATAATTTTCATGTAACCACCACTGCAACCAAGTTCATTACCCCCATATGAAAGTGTTTGCTTTATTTTCCAAACACCATCAGCATTTGGATATGTGGTACCTGTTGCAAAGTTCATGTGCACAGGACACCCGGGGTTATTATTTGAAGTGTCCGGATATGAAGTCCCTCTATGGGATGTTAGTGTATATGTGCCGATTTCCTTACCATTGCTATTATATACATAGCAGGTCATATTTGCCGGTGCATATTCAAAGGTTGGGCCACCTCCACCGGGTATAATATCTGATTGTATGCCGTTTGATGCGTTACTATTGTATATTACAATAGGGTGCATTGAATATGTATAATTTTTATACAGATTTATTGGACCAAAAGGTAATTCTATATTATTGTAATTATTTCTATAAACCAATCCGTAATGGAATATAGATGTGTCGGATAACCAGTTTATATTTAGATTGTTTGTGTTTATATTATAATATGTTGACGGTATTACAGTATTATTATTCATAGTTTTTATGTTATTATTGTTTGAAATTGAGTACGGAGATTTTATTGTCTTTATACTTATTACATCAATAAAACTTATATTTTTATTCATATTATTTTTAAATATATTATACATATATATTTTATTGTTTTTCAATGATAATATTATCGACATTTTCATTTCACTATTATTTTCAAACACATCAAATGAATTCTTCTTTACTTCAATATTCGTGATGTTGAAATTTAAATTTGAAATTTTACCATTATTTATACTGTCAATATTTATCTTTAATGGGGATAGATGATTAAATGAATTTATATAAATGGTTTTACCTATTAATGATAAGTGTATATTTTCATTACCATTATTGTTATTATTAATATTAATACTATTATTATAATTAAGATTATTATTATAATAATTATACTTTAAACCAGTAAATCCTACCGTTATCATTATTGTAGTAAATGACATTGCTATAATAATTTTTCTATTTATATGCTTTTCCATAATAATAATAATAATAATAATAATTTATATATAAAAATTTTTATAGAACATATACGCTGTATTATATACTAACTCATTCCCGGATATCACATCAGTTGTTTCAATACGATAGTTTAAAATATTATCCAGCATTAAAAGTTATGGTAGACCCAGATTTTAGAAGTTTAATAGAACTGTCTAAGGAATCGGCAGATATAACTAAGATGGATCCGAAAATTTTAAGGAATTTTATGGATGAAAGTTCAATAAGCATGCAGAGTAAAAGAATACCGGTTAATGATGTGAAGGATGTAAAAATCCACCTGAAGGATAGGGATATTATTACGCGTGTATACGATAATAATAATTCAGATTCGGCAATAATTTATTATCACGGTGGTGGTTTTGTTTTTGGAAATATAGAAACACATGATAATCTCTGCAGGTTGATTGCAAGGGAATCAAAAATGAAGGTGATTTCAGTAAATTACCGCCTGGCACCAGAAAATAAATTCCCTGCGGCATTAAACGATGCGTTTGATACATTCCATTATATACATAATAATAAAGATGAATTTAAAATTAAAGATAAAATATGTGTTGCCGGGGATAGCGCCGGTGCTAACCTCGCAATAACTTTATCATTGAAATCAAGGGATGAGAATTTGCCCATGCCCGATTTACAGGTTTTACTGTACCCGTCACTGGCACCGGATAACTTTTCTAGATCATTTCTGGAATACTCTGATGGTTATGTATTAACATCTAAGGATATTATGTTTTTCGGTGAACAGTACAGGAATGAATTTTCCGATATAATTAATCCATATTTTTCACCTTTAGTTTCGGATAATTTTAAAAATTTGCCATCTACTATAATTGTTGCCAATGAGTATGACCCGCTGCGTGACCCAGTGGAATCACTTTATAAAAAACTGCGTAATGATAATGTAAATGCCATTGGGATACGTGCACTGGGAATGATACACGCATTTGCAACGGATTTTGAAATATCCAAAACGGCAAAAAACCTTGTTAAAATGGTTTCAAAGATGATTCCGGAAATGTTATGAAATTACCTCAAAGCCATCGTCGGTTTTTTTCAATAATTTTGAATACATTCCCCATTCAATTAAAATTATCTCAAGGTCATGGCTTCCATCCGGATTGTTGAATGTCTGAACACCATTCTCCTTTAATTCATCCAGTAAATCATCTATGGAAAATGAATTCATAGATATTGCTGTGTTGAATGGCTCTATCTTTGTTAATGAATTTTTTATTATGTTTTTTCTCTGGAACATCCCAGACTTTATGTATTCTATGCCCTTTTCGGCTATTGATATATCACCGGATTCAGCATTTACCAGCCCCAGATTTGAGGCTGTATAAACTATTGGCATTAAATCATCTATATCCACTTCCATTTCTTTCTCCAACCTGTATAAATCAGTTTTGCCATCAAATACATTACTTAAAACATACAATAAACCTATAAGGTCTGCTATTCTAGCGTTTGGATCTATTACATCCATAATTGGATAATAACTTTTAAGTTATTAATATTAATGCTAAATAATAAGTTTTAAGTAAAAATCATGAAGAATATACGCCCTCCTCTGCAACATATTTTTTCTGTGCGACATCCATCATCCTTCTTGTAAACGCCACTGAATATATTGCAACTATTATACCAAATATCAGTGATCCCCACGCTGCCAGTGCAATATTGCCATTTGCGGTTGCGAGATCTATTGTTTTCATTAATCCAGTATGTATTTCAAGGCTATGTGTTCCATATATATCAGGCCAGTATTCACCTATCATTAACCCTCCCCATGCACTGTTAATTGTTGATGATATGCCACTTATCAGATAGGGAAATGTTGATGGCAGTATAACCTTCCTCATTTTTTTGAAAAATCCAAGTTTTAGATTTTTTGTTATTTCCCAGTACTCACTAGGCATTGCCTTAACGCCCATCCAGAACGCATAGAGAACATAGTAAAATGTACTCACAAAACCCAGAAATAGTACATATAATTCATTGGTAAAACCACCAAAAACACCTATTATATATGGCTCTGTTAATATGAATAAAAACGGGAAATATATGGGAGCAGGATAGGCACTCAATGTCTGTATAATTGGTATTCCAAAAAATTCTGCTCTTTTGTGTACAGCCAGGTAGTAACCAAGAAATATTGCTATAAGCATTGATACTAATAATATTATCAAAACCCTTAAATAATCATAGCCTAAACTGTATAATAGATAGCCAGTTCTATTAAATAATATGTGCCATTCATCTATTTTTACAGATAATGCTAGTAATACACTTTCATAGAGAATTAATATAAGTAATAATATAGCTACGGCCCCATATACATATCTGTAATATTTTTTCTTTTTTTCCCTTTTCTCATATTTTTCTTCATGCCTTTCATTTTCTCTATATTTATAGTATCGTGATAATCTGCTTAATGGATTTTTAGATATAGCTGCGAATATTCTTGTTGTTTCTTTAATATTTGAACGACCCCTTTTTAAAATTGGCACATCGGTATCTAAAGTGTATTTACTTACAGCATATCTGCTGAATTCCCTAAGTATTAATACTACACCTACTATAACTATCCCAAGAACTAGCAGTGTTAAATATATTGCATGCAAATTTGCATCTGCAACGAAGGTATCCAGAACAGACCCCACACCGAATGTCTGGTATGAATGTATGCCAACAGTGAAAACCTCGCTTACTGTAATGTAAAAAAATCCATCAGAGACGCTGGGAAATAAATTTGCCGCTATCCTTGGAATGGAGAATGGTATATACAGGTATCTCAATTTTGAAAATAATCCAAATCCTGAATTCTGTGTAACCTCAACCATTTCATTTGGAACGGTTTTAAAAGCCTGGTATTCCCCCATCCATATATTCCATACCACTGCCGTAAAAACGAGGAAATCCGTTGCAAGCTGGGTTCCCAGAGGACCACCTATCCTTGTTATAAATATTATAAGTACAACAGGGAAAAATGTTATAACGGGAACGGATTCAAATATTTCTATAAATATAATATATATATTTTCAAATATCTTTGACTTTATTGATGCGTATGCAAGGAACCATCCACTAATTATTGATAATATTACCAGTATAATAACCTGTATGGCAGTTGCAAGAACGCCAAGAACTATTAAAAGTAGTTCATTCACCCTATCACCTCTTATTTCTCGGTGGTGTTAGATAACCATACAGCATATCAAGATTCGAATTGAATTCATCACTTCTCGGGTTTCTTGGTCTCTGCATTGTTACTGCTACCCGGCCTATAATTGATGCCGGCATATTATTTAATATATAAATTTCATCCGCCAGCTCCAAAACTTCAGTAAGGTTATGCGATACCATTATAACGGATTTTAGTGGTGTTTCTCCGCTGAATAATATATTGTATATATCCTGCCTGAGACCTTCTGCGGTTAACTCATCAAGATGTGCAAAGGGCTCATCCATCAGAAATACATGGGGATCAGCCGCAAAGGCCCTTGCTATTGCCACTCTCTGTCTCATACCACCACTCATTTCCTTCGGATACAGGTCCTCAAAACCTTCCAGTCCAACCCTTGACAGTGAAACTTTTGCCTTTTCAGCCATTTCATCATGTGACATATCCTTTGTTTTCATGGACAGCATTACATTTTCCTCAGCCGTCATCCAGGGAAATGTTACAATTGACTGATGGATCAGTGCAACCTCCGGTGTTGGCTCGTATAGTTGTTTTCCCATCAATTTAATTTTACCGCTATCTGGCTTTAAAAATCCACCAAGAATTCTCAGTAATGTAGATTTACCGATACCTGATGGGCCTATAATGGCAATAAATTTACCTGTATCTGCCTCAAGATTTATATTTTCAAAAACTTTGTAACCGTTATCATATGAGAAATCAATATGTTCGGCTTCAAGTATAACCCTGTTAACGGATTCGTTTTTTAATTTTGCTTCCATTATGATTCACCCCATCGCAAATACCCCCGATCATAATGGTTTTATTTATATATTAAGCAATATATTTATTCACGAGGCTATCTTCTCTTCCTGTATTAAAATATTATATATAATATTATCCGACTTCTTCAAACCCTACATGTATCAGATAATGCCGGGAATTGGGAATAAGTTACCTGAATAAACGCAGAAGACCCTGAACCGGATTATAAACCTAAAATATTGTCCTCTAAAATTAAAAAGGAAAATGGTATGGAAAAAATAAACTTTAATAATTTTTTTAATCATATGGCTTTGGGACATAATTATTTTATCCCTGTTTTCAATTTGTGTCCCACGCCTAATCATATACTTTTCTGTCCACCTCTTTATCCACATCTACACTTTTTGAAACTACCTTCTCGGCAGATAATGGTTCAGCAATTTCCTCTAAGCATTTTCTTTTGGAATGCAAATCTCCATCCAAGATCTATTGGAAAAATTTTTGGGTTCAACAGATATAACGATGTCATAGAGCCAACTATTGTCCCAATCCACCAGCTGCCATTTATGGTTAAATCTACCCTGCCACGATAGTTTGATGGTATCAATTCATCTATAGCAGAGTTTATAGCAGCATATTCACCTCCTATGCCAAGCCCCGTTATAAATCGAAATAAAAAGAACGATGGAAAATTAAATGAAAATGCTGTTAATACCGTACCTATTATGTATGTGCCCAGTGTGACCATAAATAACCTTTTTCTTCCATGAAGATCAGTGAGCTGGGCAAAGAATATTGCACCAACTACAGCTCCAATTAAATATGAGGTTGCAACCAGTCCAACATCCGATGATGTAAAATTCAACGTTCGTGGGCTTATTAAAACAGACCCTATAACACCCACCAGTGTAACTTCCAGCCCGTCCAGAATCCAGGTAAATCCAAGAGCTATAACCACCATAACATGCCATCTGCTCCATGGCAGCCTGTCCAATCTAAACGGTATACGACTTTTTATGTCTCCATTCATTATTATCACCTATGTAGTAAATATTTTAATATTTTATATAAAAATTTGCATATTTTTAAATATAAATATGTATAAATAATATTTTTATCACAAAAAGTTAATTTTAAAATATATATAAAAAGCCATTTGCCATTTTATGCAAAAAAATTAAAATAAAATGATTTAATCCCCATCCATATTTAAAAATTTAAAAAATTTTATAAAAATATATCTCCCGTGGCATCATCCAGTATTTTATTAATAAGTTTACCTGTCATTACCATAAATATAATTAATTGAAAATGATTTTATTGCTTACCATAAAGATAATCCCCATAATTTTAATCTGATACTTTCTAAACATTTCAGTAACTAACAACTCAGTAACATACAGAAAGTGTGCTTTTAAACCGAAAATAAAAATTAATTTATTTTATTATTTTATATTAAAGGTATATTGCCTAATCTCCCAGATCCTTTAACTCTTTCTTTGAGAATAATATTTCCTTTAACTCGCGGTCAAGCTGTGGATCGTTTCTTCTCAAATATTCAAGCAATAATGAAAAATGCTCCTTTTCATCATCCCTGTTGTGTTCTATAACAGCCCTTAAATTATTATCCGTGGTTGCATAGGCCCTTTCATCGTAGAACATTATTGCCTGCATTTCCTCTATCAAAGACTGCCTTGCTCTGGACAGATCCTTCGTTTTTTCATCCAAACTGTTTCCGGTTTCATACATTGGCATAGATGTAATATAACATTCCAATTTATAAAGTTTTTTTGTGTAAAAATATAAATAAAAAATTATAAGTAACGTTGTAATTAACTACAATGGAAGATCGTGTGGGCAGAATAATGGAAATGGCAAAAAATCTTGATGACCTTAATGAATTTTTCAGACATAATGATAGTGTTGTTGCATATTTAGATATAAAAATTACAAAAATGGAAGAGGGCCACTGTGAATTTTCACTGCCTTTTAGTGAGGGAATAACAAGGGCAGGAAATGTTCTGCATGGTGGTATGATTATGGCTGCCCTTGATTATGCAGGTGGTTTAACAGCGATGACTGTAAATGATGGAATAGACCAGGTGACACAGGAATTAAAGATAAATTTTTTAAGCCCGATGCATAGAGGTCCGTTTAAAATCGTGTCAGATATTATAAAACCGGGTCGCACGGCAGTTATCATTGAAACAAAGCTATATGATAATAATGGAAAACTGGGAACAATAGCACTTGGTACATGGTATATCATAAGAGATAGAATAATAGAGAAAAAATAATTAAGTATAATTATATATAATCATATGAATGGTTTAGAAATAGCATTCCAGTTGAATAATGAGAAGGATACGGAGGTCGTAACCGCTCTCGGAAATCTAACAGGAAATTATTTTAAAAATAATGAGAATGTGGATATATCGTGGAGAATATTTCATGTTACGCTGGATAAGGATAAGTATTACAGGGTTTTATACAGGGGTAAAAAGATAAATGATCTACATCCGGAAATAAAGAAGAAAATTAAGGAAAAATTTAACGAATTATCGAAGATGGATTTTAATTCCCTAATGGATCTATATAAAAAATCTATGGATAACAAAAATTTTACAGTAATAAATGTAAAGGATGTAACTGAAGAATATGATCTATGGCAGGATCCACTCTGGAATTATATTTAAATTTTATTTAACCGGTTTATATAATTTAAACACGTTAAGGCACTAATAGCAGCATTAATTTTATTCTCCAGGATATCTACACCGCCCGGCAGGTCTGATGAACAGGGGCACAGGGCTTCCAGCTAGATATATACACTCACCCATGGGCAATGGCATATTATTATAAATGTGTAGAATACTTGATTCATTTGCCTTTCTGTTAAACCGTATAGACCTTTTCCTGATCGTTGATTTTATTCCAAAAAACTTATGGTATATTAACCATGATAAATAAAGGAGTTCACAGGCTTAAACAGCTAAACTCAAGTCATTAGTAAAGTATTTATTAGTATTATTATAGAAATGTGTTCTATAAATATGTATATATATAATAATACATTAATATTTATATGCATAAAAAAATTATTATAGCGATATCAATTGCCACGCTAATGATAACTATTGGCTTTTCAGGTTTATTATATTATAATTACCAGACCGGTGTTAGTAGTAATGAGCAGTTTATATCAACTCCTGCTACCGGTGTTAATAATACAAACTTACACAAACTGGGGCCTTATGGACATTATTATTGGGGTTTGGGCAACCCGATAAAGAGTGTTGAATTATGACACCTGTAATTTTATTAAATTCACCATATAAGGGCTGTGCATCTGCGTCTTCCGGTCAATCATTTAAGGTGCAATACGATATGTCCGGTTTCAAATCATGTACAAATACTAAGTCAACCACCCAGTTATCGGGCATAAAAAACGGGGAAGCGGTTGCATGGGTAGGACTTGATACATGGACAATCTACCCAGTGGTTCTTAAATATTCACCATCTGGCGGGGGATGCCCGGGTCCTAAACCCGCAAACTATGTTGCAGAGATAACATCACAAGCACCAGCGGGTACATATGTATTACAACCTTTATTTGCACCCGGATCCAAAAGTGATTGCTATGAACCAAGTTCGTTTACAAGAAATGGCTATAATTCCGTTTTCTTCTGCAATGGATTTAATCCAAATACGTGGAATGCCAATTCACCAAACATGGAAATACTATCTGGTGCAGCTGGATGCGTTTCGTTTACAACAAATTATATCCATGAGGAGGTTATATCTTTCGGAGTACAGGTGGTAATATCCGGGACATCCTGTTTACTCCCTGGCACTTTAAATTTAATATCAACAGTGGGTACATGGTGCTGGGGAACATTCAGTTACCATTATAATTCATTTACATACAAAATACCGACAAATTCTGGAGGAAAATATGAATTCCAGGCTTTAAATTCTGGAAGTTCTAAAAGTATGGCATACGCTATAAGGTGGATAAAGTGCTGAATAAGAGGATTTTAATTGCTGTAATCATTTCGTTGATAATAATGTCTTCCGCTATATTATACAGTTTTTATATACCCAATAATGATGTATTATTAAATAAAAATGTAAATTATAAAACCGATGTAAATATCTTATCAAACAGTAAAACTGATCTATTTGTTATAAACATGACTTTAATAAATGTACCCACCGGAATGTTATATATTAGCACTTCAGTTAACAGCAGTATAATAAATAATGTGAACAGTACAATAAAAAATACTGGAATTTACAATGGTACCACAGTAGCAACATACTCGGCAATCCTATCCAGAAATATAGAAAGTAGTAATGTTGATTACACACAGAAAGATAATTTTACACTCTCTGAGTTAGGTATCTGCAATGGTATGTTTTTGAGAAACGGCGAAAATGCCAGCTATGATCAACCAGTTCTAGTTCCAATACCTGTTAAATCCAATAATATTTATACATTATCATTTATAATAAGTGAGACAAACTGGCTGAATCGTGTTAAAAATCCACATAATTATTCATATTATCTGGAATTCACATTAAATAAAATATCTATAGTTGATAATACGCATGGATATTATCATAACTTTTATTTTGTTAATGGTAAAAATCATTTTACATCACCTAAAATAAGAATAACTAATATCACCACATAATTTTTTATAATAAGTTTATAATTATTTTTTTTCAATTAACAGGTCAATGCCCCTCCATTTTAATCTATAACCCAGTGCAGGCAGTAACCTTTCTGGAACAAGACCCTGTGATTCTATATAGTTTATCATTTTATCCGTATCAGGGTAAAGTTTTTCCAGTTCTATTTTTATTGCACCTATCGAGGAATCATCAAGTTCCTTTTTAAGTTTATTTTCCCCATTATATCTATCTTCCATTATTTTTTTTAATGATATAAAATCAATATCGTTTATAAAATATATATAATCTTTAGGTTTTTTATCCTTTTCACTGATAATATAAACTGTTTCCCAGTTCACGGATTTTTTTAATTCTTTACTTAAAATTTCATCATCTTTTATGTATTTTATATTTGATATATTTATGTAAATTTTTTTACTGTTTATATTCATTATATAGTCGGGAAAATAAACATTATTATTTATTACCAGTGGTTCAGATTTTTTAATAAAATCGTATTTTATTTCATCGTTATAATGTTTCTCAGGTAAATAATACGATATGTTATCGCTCAATTTTAATTTATAAGTTTTTGTTGTACCCTCATATTTATCCTTTATTTTTATATCCGCTTCGATATTCCATTCGTTTAATGTATACAGTTTTTCTATCAAAAATGCAAACCTGTTACCGTATCTTTCAGTCTTTTCAAACATTGCTGTGGGTCCTGTTACCCTTATTGATTCAAGTTTATTATTTTTAGTTGTGGTTTTATATAATAACCCAAGACGCTTTATTGACCTTAATATATAGTTCCAGTCTGAAGAATTAATTATTGTCATTTCCAGACATTTTAATAAAATTGTTTCTACCTGCCCTAAATTATAAATTCTTGCTATTTCATTAAAATCCTTTGAATATATCGTTTTTAATAACAATTCACTATCCTTATCAGAATACAAACCATCAATTATTTCATTTACGCTTAAACCATATTTTTCTTCCACCGGTTTTAATATTGTTTCCTTATCTTCAAAATCAATAGGTGGTATTCTTGCCGCCCTAAACACATCTTCCCTTAGGAATTCGGCATTAACTTCAACTGCCGGTTCAAAAACAGAATTTCTGAAAAATACCAGTGATAATGCCTTTATTATTTTTGTATTTGAGGATTTCATTTCCAGCTCTTTTAAATCCTTTTCTATATTTTCCTTTTTATTATTTATATTGTTATTGAAAACATTGAATACGCTCTGTATATAATCACTGTTTTCCTCGGATAAAAATACTGGAAATATTAAACCTGTTTTTGTTTTACGGGTTATCATTAATTCCGACGGGAACACCTTTTCTCCTCCTCTTTGAAGTGCCATATTCTGCTGTGCCTGCTGATACCAGTTCATATAAATAACTTGATTTCCCCTCAGAGGGTCTCAATATTCTCCCCAGCCGTTGCCTGAATTGCCTTGTACTCCCTGAACCACTCATTATTATTGCCACGGAAGCATCGGGCACATCCACACCCTCATCTAAAATTCTTGATGTTGCTAAAACTGTTATTTCCCCAGTTTTAAACATTTCCAGATATTTTTTCCGTTCTCTTCCCGGGGTCATATATGTCATTGCCGGAACTAAAAATTCTTTTGATATTAAATATGCCGTGCTTGTATCCTCTGAAAATACGATAGTTTTTTCTCCTGCATGCTTGCTTAATAAATATTTGAGATACTCTATCTTTTTATCCGCATTGAATGCTATTGACCTTGCTTTTCTCCATGCCATTAATGCCTCTTTTCCTTCTGGATTCCATGAGGTCATTATAAATTTTTCAAAGTCCATATTTCCATTTAATTTTATATTTCTACCCCTCAGATATGAAATAAATATCTTATGATTTTTTTCATATTCCCTTTCATCTTCCTCACTTAATTCTACCGGGATTCTGACGATTTTATAATTTGATATATAATCATTTAATTCCTCATAGCCCAGTTCAAAAACTTTACCTCCCATATAGTTTTCAAGAATTTCCTGCATTTTATCCGTTCTTTCATATGTTGCAGTTAGACCCAATCTATATGGTGAAGCATACATTTTTGCTATCTGTATATAACTTTCAGATGACATGTGATGTATCTCATCTGCTATAATAAATTTGAATCTATTGCCAAGACGATCTGCCATTAAATATGCCGAATCATAGGTTGAAACCGTAATATCCCTAATTTCTTTTTCCCCACCACCAATTTGCCCGATATCTACATTTAATAAATTCCTTAATTTGTCCCTCCACTGTATAATTAATTCTATTGTTGGGGCTATTACTATTGTTGGCACCTTTAACATGGTTATTGCATATATACCTAAAATTGTTTTGCCTGCTGCTGTTGGCAGCACCACTGTTCCGGAATAATCGTTTTTACTCCATAATTCAAGGGATTTTTTCTGATATGGCCTCAGTTCTATATTTGAACTTATATCCAATTTTTTTTCATTAAAAACATCATCTTTTATATCCTTAAATTTTTTTATTATAAATGGATACTTATATGCAGGTGCTCTGTATGCCTTTATTCTTTCATCGTACTGTAATAAATTATTATCACCTGAATCAGATATAATAGTACCATTTTTATAATAAATTTCCATTTTATATTGCATTGTTTAAAAGATTATAAATTTTATTAATTAATCTATTAATTCACCAAATATTTTGTGCCTTGGCGTTGAATCCAGTATTGTTTTTCCATAATCAACAGTGCTTTTATATGCTTCCATCTGTATGAAATCCTCAAATGATTTTTTGTCCTTCCATACTGTATATATCATATATTCCCTGGGGCATTTCACTTCCCTGTATAATTTTCCATCTATAAATCCCAGATCATTGCTCTTCAGTAAATCAACGACACCGTTAAATTTATCCTCAAACTCCTTTTCATGTCCATCCTTTACCCTATAATACAAACCGACATTAATCATATTTCAATATTAAAATATCATATTTAGATATTTATACATATATTTTATAAATACATTCAATTTCTCAAACAGATATTTTTTTATCATAAGATAATTACATAATAATATTTTATAAAAATTCAATATATTAAATTTTACAGTAAATTAACAGAAATAAATTTGATATAAAAATAAATTTTATGGACTTATTCGTATCCACCTGGCATTCCACCCATACCCCCGGGCATTCCTCCGCCCATGCCTCCTGGTGATCCGCCTCTGGATGATTTTGTTGCTATGACATCGTCTATTCTCAGTATCATAACAGCGGCTTCTGTTGCGGCTTCAACTGCCTGTTTTCCAACCCTTATCGGTTCTATAACACCTGATTTTTCAAGATCTTCTACGTTTCCATTAAAGACATTTATTCCATATGTTTTGTGTCCCTGTGCATGTTCGCTTCTTATATTTATTAATATATCTATAGGATCAAGTCCAGCGTTTTCTGATAATGCCCTGGGTATTTCTTCCATTGCATCTGCAAATTTTTCTATTGCCAATTGCTGTCTTCCACCGACCCTTGAAGCATAATTTCTTATGTTAAATGCTATTTCTTCTGCTGCTGCTCCACCGCCTGTTATATATTTTCCATCTTCAACAGCTGCGGCCACAACATGCAATGAATCTGTTAATGATCTTTCCATTTCATCTGCAACGTGTTCTGTTCCTGCCATTACAAGTAAACTTATTGCCTTCGGATTCTTTGAACCGGTTACAAAGGTCATATAGTCATCGCCCATTTTTCTTTCTTCTACTGTTTCTGCATATCCAAGATCCTGTTCTGATATTTCCTCCAGTGATGATACTATTGTTGCACCTGTTGCCTTGGATAATTTATCAACATCGCTTTTCTTTACCCTTCTCACTGCGTATATTCCAGCTTTAGCGAGGTAATGCTGTGCCATATCATCTATTCCTTTCTGGGTCAGTACAACATTTGCACCTGTTGCCTTTAACTTTTCTACCATTTCCTTTAATAAGCCTTCTTCCTGCCCGAGGAATCTCTGTATCATATTAGGATCACTTATCTGTATGTTTGTATCAAATTCGGGTTTCTTGACCTCCAGGGCTGCATCCAGCAATGCTATTTTTGCATTGTTTACAATTTTTGGCATGTTTGGATGTACCTTTTCCTTATCAAGTATAATTCCATCTACTAACTGTGTCTGACTAAGCTCTCCACCGTATTTTTTAACTACCTGTAGATTATCGAAATCAACATAATATTTTCCATCTCTTTCCTCTGCAATGTTCTTTATTGCATTGTATGAAATCTCTCCTAATAATTCCTTTTCAACAGATGCACTTTTACTGTTCAGGGATGTTTTTGCCATTTTTACTAATATATCCTTATCTGTGATCTTTACGGGCTTTGAGATATCGTCCAAAACCTTTGAAGCCTGTACTGCAGCCATTTTAAAACCCTCTGTTATTACTGTGGGGTGAACGTTCTGGTTTATTAATGTATTTGCCTGATCCAGCAATGCCCCGGCAATTATAACAGCAGTTGTTGTTCCATCGCCTACATAACTGTCCTGGGTTTTCGAAACCTCTACCATCATCTTTGCAGCAGGGTGCTCAACATCCATTTCCTTTAAAATTGTTACACCATCATTGGTTATAACAATATCACCGAGGGAATCGACTAACATTTTGTCCATTCCTCTTGGTCCTAATGTGGATCTTATTGATGTTGCTATTGCCTTTGCAGCATCAATATTCTCATGCATTGCATCTCTGCCGCTTTCTCTTTTTGCTCCTTCTTTTAATATAAATATGGGTTGACCACCAATCATAACTATCAAATAAGTAAAAATAAACTTCTATATAACCTTTTCTATATATAGGGTTATTATATTATATGAAATATATATTAGTATAATTATTTAATTATGTTATTTTCTACTAATGCCGGCATTGACTCAACATCATTTATATGGTAATTATTTTTTATATAATTCCATAACTGTAAATCCACATTGATGTCCATTGAATTTAAATAGGATTCTATTTTATTTTTAAGAAAAATGCCTTTTTTATCAAAGTCCGTTAACAATATAACAGTATTATAGCCATTAGAAATATACTCCGAAAAATTATACAGTGATTTGCCCCTGTTTATATTGATTATATTCCCCGTAAAATTTATTTTCTTTAATGATTTTATATCATTTATTCCCTCAACAATTATTGGATTTTGTAGATTTTTATTCTGATATTTTAATATCATTTTTTCTAAATCCATGATAACCTGATAAATAAATATGTAGATAAATTTTTTGCCACATACCGAATGCTGCATGATGAGTTAGTAATCCCATTTCATTGAAATTATGTTATAAATAGGTGGTAAAATTCATCGATTGTTCTATTTTAATTTTCACCAGTACTGTTTATTTTTTGCAAATTCGGTCTCTGCGTATAATAATCTTCTTATCAGATCCTCATCGTTGAGATATGAAACCTCTAAAATCCTTGATGCTGTTTCTGGCCCAACACCACGTGCAGCCATTACCATTATGGCTGTTATGCCGTGTTCACGTACTAAATGTGCATTTTTTACAAATTTTCTCTTTACCTTTGGGTTTTTTATGTCCTTTAAGGAATCCTCATCAAATTTGGATATTGAAGCTATTAAATGTGAATGGCACACCGGACATTTAATATCGTATATATCCCTTATTTTTTTTGTTCTTTTATTTCCGCATGATGTACAGTATAAAATAACTTCTTCGTTCAGCAACCTCTTTTTAATTGATTCTAAAATTGTTTTTGTTGGTTTTAATGGTGCAATCCTTTCGGAATAGTGGGATAGAAATATATTTGATGATTCCGAGATTTTATCCTTTAAAACAAAATTATCATCATCTATTTCTGATAAATAATCCTTTAATATTCCCATATCCATATAATCAAAAATTAATTTTCTTATGGAATCCTCATAAATAGGGGTGTTATAATATGCATCCACTATTTTTTCAAACCTTAGTCTTGTCATATCTGCTTTGTTTGTAATTATACCGAATTTCCTTGCCTCATATAGAAATACATTGTTAAAAAATCTTGACCTCCTTGCGGATGATTTGACATATCCATTTAAATTATTTACATCTATACCTTTAATAATATTTTTTATATCCTCTGAGGTCATGTTCCTTGCCAGTTTCATATATATATGGTATGGCGAGTAATCCATTTCAACACTTTCACCTGTAATGGATGTTAATAACCCCGTTAATATTTCGGCAAGGGTAAAATTGCCAAGGCTCCCCAGCAATATCTGAATTATTACCTCTGCATTGTGTGTTTCTATGATTATCCTGTCCAAGGTAGCCAGATCATTTTTATACCAGTTTTCAAGGGCGTTTTTCCCATTTTCATTTATAAAATCCGGTATTTCTTTCATTTTTCTGTTCTCTGAAACCCTGTGCGTTGCCTCATATAATACAGGTATTTCCTCACCAGTCCAGTGGGGTGCTATTGCTGCAGTGCTGAATGGCTCAACATAAATTTTATCATCGTCTATTCTTATTGTCCTCCATGTGGAACCCTTTATTACAAAATAGGATCCGGGTGTGACCTCACTAACTACATATTTTTCATCTAATGTACCGATAAATTTCTTATTGATTACATCTATAACCTTATAATTTTTTTCTCCTGCAATCATGGATATATTTTCTATAAAATAAGTCAGTATAGAATACCTTTTTATTATAAAATTATCTTCTATTATTAGTTTCCTTGTTTTTGATAATAAATCTATAACGGAATAATAATCTTCAAAGGTTAAATCCCTGAATGGATATGCTTTTGTTATTATATCATAAAAATATTTATAATCAATCTTTTTTGAATAATTTAATTCAAGCATTATCTGGTTTGCAACGGTTGATAATGAATTTTTTCTTATCATTACATTTTCAAGATTACCATCCTTTATATTGTCCGCTATTGCTATTGCCTCCTCAAGTTCTATAATATCGTTGCATATTACCATGCCCTTTGAAATTTTTGTTAATGAGTGCCCGGCCCTGCCTATTCTCTGAACCATTTTATTTACCTGCCTTGGGGAGTTAAACTGGGCAACCATGTCTGCAGTTCCGATATCTATGCCAAGTTCTAAGGAAGAGGTACATATCAGTCCTTTGATCTTATTCCCCTTGAAATCATTTTCCGCTGTTTCCCTTGTCTCCTTTGATAATGAACCGTGATGCACCGCTATATCCGGATTTTTCAGCCATAATTTTAATCTGAATGATATGTCCTCTGCAACGTATCTCCTATTAACAAAAACTATTGTTCCATTATTTTCCTCTATAATATCATGAATTTTTTCTATTGCACCTGCATACTGGTTATCACATGCCATTAGTTCTGCAATTTTGTCATTACTTTTTTCCGGTAAAAGTACAGTTATATCCATTTTTTTATCTATTTTTGGCTTTATTATCTCTATATTGTTATCGGGTGCTATAAAGCCTGCAAGTTCATTCTCGTTTTTTGCAGTTGCGGATAAACCTATTACCTGTATATTACCCGTAAGTATTTTCAATCTCTCCATTGCTATTGCAAACTGTGAACCCCTTTCATTCTGGGCCATTTCATGAACTTCATCTATTATAACATATTTTATGTTCTGAATGTGCTCCCTCAATTTTTTGCTCATCATCAATAACTGCAATGATTCTGGTGTTGTAATCAGTATTTCTGCAGGGTGTTTTTTGATCTCTTCTTTCTGGCTCTGGGATATATCACTGTGCCTTACCTGAACATTTATGGATAAATTCGCACAGTAATTATATAACCTTGATAACATATCACGGTTTAATGCCCTCAGAGGTGTTATATATAACAATGATATTGGTTTTGGTTTTTCCAGATATATTTTATTAAGTAATGGTAATAATGCGGCTTCGGTTTTTCCGGATCCTGTGGGCGATATTAATAGAACATTTTTGCCGGTTAAAATTTCAGGGATGGCAAGTTTCTGTGCTTCTGTTGGCTCTGTTATACTGTTTTTATTTACTGCTTCTACTATCTTCGGATTAAGTAAGTCAAAAACATTATTAAGCGATAAGGACACACATACAGATAGCAAAATCATATTTAAAATAATTCAATAATTTCTAATAATAAAAAAAATAAAAATTAAAAATTATATATACTAAGTGAAGCTTCAATTAAGGCGCCAACCACAAGCAAACCTATAGAAATAATCAGGTAAAATCCAGAGACATTAACTGTTTTGGGAGCATCTGCATAGTTTTACTTTCTTGTTTTATTCCGGAAGAAAACAGAAACGTATCTTTTCTTCACTCAATTCATTTTATTTTAAATATAAGTTCCAGTTGGGAACGAAAGTTATAAGTATTCGTTCCGGTTAAACAATACATATGGAAATTAAGGAGGCATTACAGCTTCTTAATGGCTGGTGGACATCTAACATGGTGAGTGGAGATCCCATCTATACCTCCATGACAACCTCACATATTCGGGGTGGACATCTAACATGGTGAGTGGAGATCTGACCATGGACTACAGACGCCCTGCATTCGAAGAAGCGTACGGACTACTTACCGGATATAAAGAGGTTATAATACTCACGGGACTTAGACGGATCGGAAAAACAACAATAATGTATCAGATAGTAGACGCTCTGCTCAAAAAAATTAAACCACAGAATATCGCCTATTTCACATTCGATTACGGTTCAGTGGATATAACATCGATCCTGTATTCGTATCGTGAGATAACCGGCGTCAACTGGAAAGAGGAAAAGATCTACCTGTTTCTGGATGAGGTTCAAAAACTTAATGGCTGGAGCCAGCAGGTAAAAATGATATACGATGCATTCCCAAACATAAGGTTTATAATATCCGGGTCTGCATCACTGCAACTGGAGCACATGGCAATGGATGACCTGGCCGGAAGGCACTACCATATAGATGTCCCGGTTCTGTCGATAAATGAATATTACTCCCTGAGACACGGGAAGAAATTAAAGAAATTAGATAATATTAGATTATACGAGGACGATATTGGAGTGGAGATGGAGGCATACATAAGGAAACCATTTCCCGGGCTGGCAGGTATTGACGATGAAAGAAGAATATATGAGTACATACGGGAAAGCGTTACCTCAAAGATAATAGGCCAGGATTTAATTCAGGAGTTTAAAAAGGTTGATATACCACTGTTAAACTCCCTTGTTAATATATTCTTCTCAGAACCTGGTATGATCCTTAATATTGACTCTCTTTCAAGGGCACTGGCGAAAAGAAAGCAGGAAGTAGAACGGCATATTTACATGCTGGAGTTCTCAAAACTTATCCGGGTTATAAAGAACTACAGGCCATCTACACTCTCCGAATCCAGAAAACAGAGAAAGGTGTATCCTTACGATATATCCATGTCCCTGGCAGAAAATCCATCAATTGAGAAAGGGAAGATTATAGAAGCACTTATCGTATCAAGGCTTAATATCAGAAGATACTGGAGAGAGGGAGGAAAAGAGGTGGACTGCCTCATGGGCAACGGGAAAAACATAATCCCAGTAGAGGTAAAGTCATCTGATGCATTCAGGGAGGAGTATATAAAAAATCTAAATTATTTCATATCAAAGTTCAAACAGAATTTTGGTGTGCTGATATATAACGGAAAGAAAATGATGAGGGGAAATATAATAGCCTTAAATATCAAAGACGTACTGATATTTGGATTTTATGAATCTCTTGGTGAATGGGTAAAAATAAATGGAGACTCCAACAATTTTTAAGGGGAATAATAATCCTGATGCAAGCGAATCTGTATAAAAAAATTAGAGAGTATTTCCACATCTGAAATATACTGCGGTCTTTAGGTGTTCCCGTTACTGTATCTGGATATTATCTATCAGTTATAACATTATTCTTCATAAAATAATTATATGCAGCATAATTATTTGAAATGTGCGCATTTTTATTGCGGGCATGTTTCAGATAGATTATTATCCTGCAGTGTTTTTCCCATTTCATCAATAATAGCAGTGCTACTGGTTAACAGACTATAAGATGCTGATATACCGGCGGCAAAATGTATATTATTTTCTGTTATAATCGCAATAATACCGCATTTATTAATAAAATATTTGGACAGATTATTTTAAATATTATGTTATATTACGTTTTTAAATTTTAATATTTGAAAATAAGTTTTAAATATATGTAAGTAATACCTTTTGCATGGAATGACGTCTCCACAACGCCTTGAAAGAGGATAATGACGTCTGTTACGGGTGTTAAAATTGATAACATTGATAGTGGAGACGTTGTCGCAGTACTTATTCGTTTTATTTGCATCGCCATTGCTTATAGGGATCTATGAAAAATTAAAGGCAAATGTAGAATCCAGGAGAGGCCCATCAGTGCTTCAACCATATTATGATTTATTCAAATTATTTAGAAAAGAAACTATAGTTACAGCAGATTCTTCAAAAATATTCTTATATGCACCGTATTTTGCTTTCGGGATTTATTCTTTAATAGCACTGATAATTCCGGTATTTATGTCGAAGCCAATAATTTTTACAGCTTCTGGTGATTTCTTTACAGGTGCTATTTTATTTTCGCTGGCAGCCTTTGTTAAAATAATAGGTACAATGGATTCAAAAAGTAATTTTTCATCCATGGGTGCCTCAAGACTAATGTCATTCAATTTTTTCAGTGAGGCAGCGTTAATAACCGTATTCTTTGCAGTTGCATTGATAACGGGGACAGATAATCCATACGTAACAAATAATTATCTAATAGGCCACCCATTATCAAATTTGAGCCTTGTACATATATTTGCGGTGTTTGCCTTTTTCATGGTATTTTTATATGAATCCGGAAAAATACCCACACAGAGTGAGGGAAACCAGGAAATGGGCATGATAGATTCTGGTATAGATTATGAATACAGTGGAAAACTCCTGGGCATAAATAAATGGTCATCGTATATGAAAACATATTTACTTGGGTCTGTACTTTTAAATGTTTTTTTAATACCCTGGGGTATCATCAATACATTCCCGTATTTCTTTTTAAATGTAATTACAATGATACTGAAATGGCTATTATTAATTATAATAGTCCTGGTAATAGATACATCCCTGGCAAAACTAAGATTGTTTAATGTTATAGGTTATCTGGCTGTTGCGTTTATATTCTCAATACTGTTTTTAATATTAACCGAGGTGATAGCATGAATATAATCTATACAATCATTTATTTAATAGCAGCCTTAATAACAATAACCGGATTTTACATACAGGGTAATAAATATATAAGGTCAATGGCAATGACCCAGGGATTTCAATCTTTATTGATAGCTATGGTCTCATTTATGCTCGGCTTTGCCCTGAAAGAATATACATTTTTTATTTTGGGTATACTGGTAATAATACTGAGAATGTTTTTAGTGACATATTTTTTAATAAATAAAATACCAAAAAATAAAAGTTATGTATATGAATCAAAAATAAGCACAACCTATCTGTTAATAATGGATTTAATATTTATTATCATATCAATATTTATTGTATATTCAGTTTCATTTGTATATATAAAAACGACCACGTTTCCAGCAAGCAATATATTATTATTTCCATTGCTTCTGTTTTTCCAGGGTTTGTTTTTAATCTCTTCAAGAAGGAGAACAATGGCACAGGTTCTGGGTTATATCGAGGAGGAGAACGCATTAATATTGCTGGGAGTTTTTATACTGCCAGTACCTATGATAATAGAAACCAGTGTTTTTCTAGATGTTCTTATTTTAGTGGTGATATTTTCTGTAATAAGCATCGAAAAACCGGTACATGAAAAAATGGAGGAACTGAGAGGATGATAGTAAATATATTAATTTTAATAATACCGTTAATAGCTTCAATTTTCTATAAAAATATAAAAAATTCAAGTGCTATAGCATCTATAATAGAACTGTTTTTACTGGTATTTTTATATTTTAATGAGACGGGACCCGGCTTTTTCTTCGTTGACAATATATCAATTATTTTTATATTGATGGTTGATTCAATATATCTTTTATCCCTGTTATATTCAAGAAAATATGTGCATAGCATAAAAAATAGGGGTATATCAGAGAATTTTTATTACTTATTAATGAATTTTTTCTATGTTTCAATGGTTTTTGCATTAATGGTAAATAATTATGGTTTTATGTGGGTTGGAATAGAGACCACAACAATATCTTCAGCCTTACTGCTAATTACAGAAAAATCAGATACATCACTGGAAGCGACATGGCGGTATATAATTATAGTTTCTGCCGGTGTAACATTCGCATTTATATCGGTTATCCTGATTTACTATTCCTTCCATACATTAACGGTTACCACGATAATATATTCAGGGGTAAAGGATACAGTGGCTGTCAGGCTGGCAGTAGGAATAGCCCTGGTGGGTTTTGGAACGAAGGTCGGTGTTTTCCCGGTACACACATGGCTGCCTGATGCACACAGTGAGGCACCTTCTCCTGTAAGTGCAATGTTTTCCGGAGTTTTATTACCCGTTGCATTATATGTTCTGTATAGAATATATGAGATATTTCCATTAAGGGAATTATTTGTATGGGCAGGTACGATATCTGTATTATTTGCAGCCATATTTTTGGGTTATCAGAGGAATTACAAAAGGATGTTTGCATATTCAACCATGGAAAATATGAATATAGCATTAATTGGATTGAGCACGTTTACTTACTTTGGCATGATTGGCTCTCTATTATTATTGCTATCACACAGTTTTGGAAAGGCTGGCGCCTTCTATTCGTCCGGAAATATATATAAAATGAGTGATACAAAAAATATAGCTGATATAGGGGGATTAATCAATAATAGGATGTCGTCAGTGTCATTACTGCTATCATCATTTGCTGTTACCGGCACACCACCTTATGGTACATTCTTTGGTGAGTTTTTAATATTATATTCTGTTTTTCAGATACATTTTTATGCACAGTTCATAATAATTGTATTATCATTATTCCTGGCGTTTGTATCAATAAATTTCAATGTATCAAAAATGATTTTTAGGGGAAAATCGGATTACAGTGAAAATAGTGTTAGCACATTAATACCCCTGATAGCGGCAATTATTTCAATAGCTGTGGGAGTTGTATTTCTGGTGGTTTACAATGAAATATTATAAATTTGGAAATAAAAATGGAAGGTATATCGGGAGCAATAATAAATACGATGTATATGAAAATACAATTGCCAGTAGAATTTCTGAAAACAATGTAATAACGGAAAAGAAACCATATGAAATATATTTCAATTATGGTCCATCAGCAGGTGGATTAAGGGAATCTGTAAATTTCAATATTGTTACACCAGGTGAAACTATCAGGGATATTACTGTAAATTCACATTATAAGAGGAGAAAAATAAATATTATAAATAATGATATAAACACTGCATTATTAAAAATAGAAAGGATAAATGGTTTCCATGCAGCTTCAAATGCAGTATGCTTTTTACTGGCCATTGAAGATGCACTGGACATAGATAATACTGGTTCAAACAATAAAAGAATAATTGAAATAGAACTGGAGAGGATAAGGTCTAATATTGATGTGATAGGGAGATTATGTGAATCCGCAGGTTTTTCCATTCCGGAAAAGCAGTTACTCTATCTAAGGGAAAAGGTAACAAGAATAATATCTGATGCATTTAATCACAGATATTTTTTCTCGGCAAATTATATAAATAATGTCCATGGAGATTTTAATAAAATCAGATTAAATAATGTTTATGATGAATTTAATGAGATTTATAACGGCCTGCTGGAATCAAAAATATTTATGGACAGACTACAGGAAACTGGAATAGTAAAGGACATTAATTCATCAGGACCTGCTGCAAGGGCATCCGGATATAAATATGATGCAAGAGTAGATTCAGAATCATTGGCCTATGATGGTTATGATGCATATACAGTAGAATCCAGTGATACATTTTCAAGATTTATGGTAAGGTCAAATGAAATATTATCATCAATAGATATAATAAATAAGCTTTTAAATAAAATAGGCAATGATAAAAATGATGGTAAAATTAAAAATAATTCCGGAGAAGGTGCGGCAAGAATAGAATCTCCACAGGGTGATATATTCTATTATGTAAATATAGAGGATAATAGGATAAAGGATTTATCAATGGTATCCCCATCATATTTAAATATAGAATTATTTAAAAAAGCGGTAAAAAATAATAATATACTTACGGATTTCTTCTTTGTGTGGGAAAGCTTTGGTATATGGGTCTCTGAACTGGAGGTTGATTTTATATGATGTGGTTTTTTAAAGGCATAAAGAAAAGAATAAAAACGGAAAAGTTAAACGATAAATATAAAATAAAATATCCTTCTGCCCTGGAGGGGAAAAGCGATTATAAATGCCCTACAGATGCCATAGAAGATCAGAAATGGGTAAAGGAAAAATGTATATTCTGTGAAAAATGTGATTTGAAACCCACATATAACCAGGATCTGTATAATATAAATAATAATATACCGGGTCTATTTAAAAAATCATTTTATTTATATCCAGTAGACTCAGGAACATGCGGTGCATGCAATACAGAATTCGATACAATTTTTTCACCGCAGTACGATGCAAACAGGTTTAAAATATTTTTATCAAACACACCAAGGCATGCAGATGCCCTGGTAATAATGGGTGTATACACGGAAGGCATGGAAAAAATAATAGAAAATGCATATGATGCAATGCCGGAACCGAAATTATTAATCGGCATGGGTGCATGCTCAATTTCGGGTGGCATAATAGGGGAAAAAATTGGCAAAAAATTTGATATAGAGATCCTCGGTTGCCCTCCAAGCCCATATACAGTAATAAATGCAATATTAAGGGCAAGGGGTGATGTAAAATGATTTTATATTATCTACCATTAATATTAATATTCCCTGCTGCAATAATTTCATATAAATTTAATAAAACTGGATATATATTAACAGCGATAGCATCGGTACTATTTTTTATATTTACATTTAGAATTTACGATTATATCACATATTTTTATTTAATAGCTGCAATAGTATGGATTATTACATCATTATTCTCAATAACATATTCAAAAAATTATGGCAGATGGCTATCTCCACTGTTTATACTGACGGTAGCAGGCATGATGGTAATATTATATTCAACAAATTTTCTGGTTTTTATATCCGGGTGGGAAATCATGTCAATACCGGCATACCTGACCGTGGCAATAAACAAAAAGAATGATGTGGAAGCATATGTTTTTATGTTTTTCTCAGAAATAAGCACGGTTTTAATAATTACCGCAGGTGTGTTATCATTCTATTACACAGGCACATTAAATTTTGTAAAGATTAATAACGATATTGTTCTGTTAATATTTGCCATAGGTGCAATGTCAAAAATGGGTTTAACACCGTTTATGATATCTGAATGGCTGCCAATAGCCCATGGAAGTGCCCCCGCAAATTCATCGGCAGTATTCAGTGCAACAATGACCTTAATGGGTGTATACGGTATAACAAAACTTGCGTTACTATCTCCGGAATCGCTGTATGTGGGAATACTGTTTATACTGATAGGGATAATTTCGGTATTATTCGGTGCGTTATATGCGTATATATCTGAAAATATGAAATCCCTGGGTGGTTTCAGTACCATAGAAAACAATGGAACGATATTATCCGCAATAGGCTTATTTGTGGCTGTTAATAATAGTATACTCAGAACCTTTATTTTAGTAACAATTGTATTATATGCAATGGCTCATTCCATAGCAAAAACAGGATTATTTATAACAATAGGGCATACAGGGTCCGAATATTTCAGTGAGATAAACAATATCAAGGATAATGAGAACTCTCTGGGCAAATTCTTTATATTATCATCACTATCCGGATTATTTCCATCGCTGGGCGGACTGGCAACATGGATGGTAATTGAGGCATTTTTCATGACTGCCTTTTTACATGGAGCACTGGGTGTAACTGCCATAATTGCCGGGTCTTTAATTGCAATGGGTGAGGGGTTTGCAACCGCAGCAATGCTAAAAATATTCTATTTCACAGACAGGGGAAATAAAAAGCATATAAAATATGAAAGCCACATAATATTATTAAATGGCATAATTCTGGTATTATTATTTATTATATCACCATTAATTATAGGCAGATATTATATTTCTGGCATTCCTTCTGTACTTATATTCAACGGCTTTATGATAGAATCAAGGTTTTCAAATGCAGATTTTGGTTTGATCTCACCATTATATATTTTTATTTTAATATTAATATTTACAGTTATAGCGTATATGGTATTCAGAAAACCCAGGATCAGGGTATCTGAGAGGTGGAATGGCGGTATAGAAAATAATGAGTACTACAATTCATTTGTTTACTCAAATAACATAAGGCTAATATTAAAAAAGATCCTGAGAACAAAATATGGAAACAATGAAGCGCTACAGACTGTTGATTTATTCTGGCTGGTTATGATTGACCTTGCAGGGGCATACCGGAAAATATCAAAATATATTGCATATAAATTTATGAACAGTTCAATATCAATGTATATGATATATATGATACTCGCCTTTGTACTTATCATAATTATCACATCTGTGGTTTATTAACTCATTTATAAGTATTTACTAAAATGTTAAATAATATGTTACAATTATTATTTTATGATCAACGAGGCTATAAATGCATTAAAACATGGAAAAATTATATTAATTCATGATTTTAACAGCAGGGAAAATGAAACCGATATGGTTGTGGCATCCCAGTTTATTACACCTGAAATAATAAGAACAATGAGAAAGGATGGTGGTGGATTACTCTGTACAACAATAAGGGAAAATGATGCAAGAAAGTTTAATTTACCATATCTGGACGATTTATTTTATAATTCCCTGAATATGGATAGATCCATTTTAAACTCATCTGATATGGGATATGATACAAGGGATGCCTTTTCTGTGACAGTAAATTCCAGGGACACCTATACGGGCATTCCTGATAATGATAGGTATAAAACAGTAAAACATTTTTCTGAATTTATTGAATCCCTGGGCAATGATGTAAACGAAAACCAGAAAAATTTCGGCAGAATATTCAGGGTACCCGGGCATATACATTTATTAATAGCAAGGAATAACTACTTCAAAACCAGGAAAGGGCATACAGAATTAAGCACATACATTACTGAAAAAGCAGGATTAATACCAAGTGCAACAATAGTGGAAACACTGAGTGATTCATTCAACGCAATGACTATAGAGGAATCAAAAAAATATGCAGATGAGCATAATTTAGTATTAATAGATGGGAATGAAATAATAGAAGATTATAACAGAAATTATGGAGTGGTTGAGCAGGCTACCCACAGCCATAGGGGACTTTGAAAGGTTTCCTGGGGTAAACAGATGAAATTAATAGGCATTGTTGATACAACCTTTGCAAGATATGATATGGCATCATCGGCAATAGATGAATTATACAAAACCGGGACGAACTTTGATATAAAAAGGTATACAGTACCGGGAATAAAGGATATACCGGTGGCAGCGTTGAAATTATTCAGTGAATATAACTGTGATCTGGTAATGGCATTCGGTATGCCAGGGCCAATGCCCGTTGATAAAATGTCAGCACAGATAGCATCAACAGGTCTGATGGAAGTACAGTTAAAAACGATGAAACATATTATAGAAGTTTTTGTCCATGAAGATGAGGCTAAGGATGACAGTGAGTTAGCATGGCTATGCAACAGTAGGGCAAGGGAGCATGCATTAAATGCATATTATTTATTGTTCAATCCTGAAAAATTGACCGAGAATGCCGGTACAGGATTGAGGCAGGGGTTCAAGGATAAGGGACCTGTAAATACCGGAACATACGGTCACAGACATTAGGTGGTGTATAAATGAAAATAGGAATGGTGGTTGCAGAATTTAATTATGATATAACGATGATGATGTTAGAGAGAGCTAAGGAGCACGCAGATTTTCTGGGCGTTGAATACAGGGTATTCATGGTACCCGGAACATTTGATATACCCCTGGGAATTAAGAAATTGTTGAAATTGAAGGATATAGATGGGGTAATAGCAATAGGTGCGGTAATCAAGGGTGAAACCGATCACCATAGAATAATAATGGATAATGCGGCAAGGAAAATAACAGATTTATCACTGGAATATGAAAAACCTGTTGCCTTGGGCATATCCGGACCGGGTGAATCGAGGTTGCAGGCCGAAGCCAGAATAGAAATGGCAAAGGAGGCATTAGAAAGCTGTGTTAAAATGATTAAATCTATAAACGGTTTATAAAAATATTTATTATGTTTTCTGTAAATTTTTTTGTATGCCGAATATTTTATCATCTTTCCAGTATTTTTTGATTATTGCTAGGACCGATATTATAACGGGTATAATTAAAATTGCAAATGATTTTTCAAAGCCGATATGCGGTATTAAGGCAGCAAATATTAATGGTATAACCATAAATAAACCCATGTTGTATGAGTAGAAATATGAATTAACCGCATTTCTTTCCTCTACGGTTGTCCCCCTTGATATTTCTATTGTTGATAATGGGAATATTGAACCGTGTGGTATGCCTAAAAGCATCATTACACCAACAAATGCTGAATAATCCGGTAGAAATGGGAATGTTATCAGAGCTATTATGGTAATGGCTGGTGCAATTATCAACGGATACCGTATATTTTTAATGGGCCTTATGCTTAAGTATATCCTCATGAATAATGAAACAGCAAAAAAGAATACAAATGGTAAATATGCCATATAACTGCTTACGTGAAATCTGGTTTCCGCAAATATTGCCAGAAAAACTGATAGGGCGGCAAAGGGTACATTATAGGTTGTTATTGTTAAAATTGAGATCCATAGTCCGGAATTATGTTTTATTGATGAGCCATGTGCTTCTTTTTTATTATATTCAGGAAATTCCATAAAAAACGATACAACAAAGCCAATAATGCCTATAGGTGCAAAAAATAGGAATACTGTTCTGTAATCAATAAATGTTAGTAAATATGTTTCCAGTGATGGACCGAAAACTAAGCTGAAACTCAGTCCAACAGAGTATATAGCCAGTAATCTTTCCCCATCGGTTTTGTTGGGATATAAACTTGCTGACGTTACAATATTGGGTAATATTATTCCATAAGCTACCCCAATTAAAAACGATATTATAAAAACACTGATATTACTGGATAAATAATACAGTATTAACATTATAATTATTATTAAATTAGCAAATATAAACACCTTTCTTCTCAGTTTAGAATTCATTAATGGATTTAAAAATGCAGTTGCAAGTACGGTCCCAAGATATACTATTGCCGTCACCAGTGCAGACAGTATATATGAAAAATGCAGTAAATATCTTGCAAAGGGAGATGCTGTTGTAACAACCATATCATTTGTTGATCGCATTGATATTGCCATTAAAATTAAAATGATAGAATATAATAAAAATAAATGTTTACTGCCTGCTAATTTATTCATAAGAAGTTATTTAACGATATTATTAATCCTTTGCCTGTAATGGGCTTTGGGACAATATTATTTCACCGGTATATCCCTGTAATCCCTAATCAGATCTGGTTTAGTACGTTTCAGGTAACTGTACTGGCGTAGATTGTGCACATTTATCTTCAGTGTTTCCTCTGTCTTT
>JAJZZE010000032.1 GCA_021797735.1 Thermoplasmata archaeon
TTCATTGTATCTTTACATATTCTTAAATCGTCATCACAGGAATTTTGAGGAAAATCAAGAACGTTATAATTATGGTTTCTTAATTCATTGAATAATCGGATTTTCATCATTGTCTTTCCAGTGTACTTTGCACCGCATATAATTATAGGTTTATTGTTTGTAAGTTCTTTCTTAATAGTTTCATCGAGTTCAAATTCAATATTTTTCAAATAGATATTATTTGTAATTTTGAAGTAAAGATCGGACATAAAATTAAATGAATCCATTCCTGAAACAATATTAATAGGTCCAGTATTATTATCATCAACATCCAGTGTCACAAAATAATCCAATGGTTTCGAAACCCCAGATCTCATTGTTTTGTAGATATTCTCTATCTCAGGATCTTTTAATGAATAACCCATAAATAATACAATGTTATTTCCAATAGCACCAGATAATATATTATAAATCTGTTGATTTCCATATACATTTTTTTTAATGTCATCCTCTGTTATTATTATATCATCAAAATTTTTTTCATCATTTATATCACCATGGAGCTTTATTATTATCACTTTTGCATTTATATTATTTTTTAAATTATTTTCATAGTCCACGTAGTCCCGCTTATTTTTTATAATATATGAAATTCCGTCAAATGCACTGTTTATTTCATTATCCCAGTTTGTTGTGAATATAAATATTTTGGATTCACTTTTATTTTCATCAATAATTTCTCTCAATATATGGTACGGGTTGTTGTTTATTTTTCCCTCATCAGGTTTTATTAATTCTGATATAAATTTTATGATATCACATTTTTTAATATTTTTGTTTTTAATTAAATAATCTACTGTTTCCGGTAAATTATAATTTATATTTATTTTATATTTATTGCACAATGATTCGCTAAGATTCTGTGCTGTTGGATAGCCCAATGGTGCAGAAAAACCTGCCCCAAGGAAAATTATGATATTTCCTTTTTTGATTTTTTCTTTAATGTCATCAAGAATATCTGAATATGCATCTGAATTTATAAAACTATCATTATTCATATATACAAATATAAATGTATACAATTATTAAACTTTTCTATATATATAATAAAAAAGATGTTTTATACTATGGAAATTATAATATCTAAAAATCCAATATATATTTGAATTTTATAAACGATTAAATGATCAATTAATTTTTATTTTCACCATATACCAATAAAAAATTGAGATCCATACAGCCGAGGTAATCAGTACAATAATTAATATGAATATTATCAATGCTGCCATGCCATAACTATAATCATTGTAAAAGATAAGCAAAATAAGGATAGCGAACATTATTCCTGTAAGGCCGTAGAATAATATTGATTTCAATCTTTTATCATTCATTAAACCACATAATAAAATAAAGTTAAAGATTTTCTATTAATCCTTTTTAGAGATCCCATCCATAATCTTCTTCTTCATATCACTTACCTGGTACTGTTCTGCTATCCTTGGTGCTATCAATGCATTTGTTGATACTTCACGATTCCCTGAAGTCAATCGTACAGGGTAATCAGATTTATATTCAAGGGTAATGGAACTGTAACTGTCCTTAATTCCCAGTGATTTGTCCATCTTGCTTACCGCCCTTATCGCCCCGGCCAGGAAATCTCCGGATATTACATCCTGTACATCTATATGCGTGGATGTCCTGTTCCATATTTTCAATGGTTTTCCAACCATATTTGTTTCATCGTCATGGTTTGTTCCTGAATTAAACACTCCAACATAGGTTTCGTGGGAACCTTCTGGGGTTGTGAAATAGACTACCGGCTCTGAACCCTTGCTGGCCTTCTTTGCCTCAGAAATCAATCTGAGCAGTTCTTTTTTAGATTCACCCTCTATTGGCATCTTCCCGCTTTCAGCATCAGGATATGCTATCACTGGCACCTTGAAATTATGGCCATCATCACTGGGGGCATTCCCCTCCATTTTCTCATAGAGCATTACCGTATGGGATGCGTTTGTAAGGGTTGTATACACTTCTCCATTGCTGGAATACATTTCGGGTTTCCTATCTGACCATTCCTTTCCTCCTGGAGCTGCCTTGGATAAATTTTCTCTCATCTTCTGTACATCCAGTACAGTTGCAGGCCCCGGATTAGCGGATTTAACCACATTAGAAAACTGTTCAACATCGTCCTTGAGATCTCCTTCAAGCATGTCGGGATGAGTATCCGCCCATCCCTGGGCATCACTCCTGGACATGCCGAATTCATTTTCTATCTCCTCATAGGATGAGAATTTCTTATCAGGCAGTGTTTCTACCTGATTAGGAGGAAGTACTGACTCATAGGGGGCATAAAGATCCAGCCTCCTATTTGTCTTAATTAGCCTTGCCTTTTGACCTTTGTTTCTAAGAACTTGTATTTCCTCATTTGTTCACTGTATTGATATCTCATATGTTTGTTCCTCTTAATAGTGCATACATTTCTATTATCACTTTTTTTTGATTACCAAATTATGCTATATTTTTCAGATCCTTATTTCACCAGCATAGCGTATATATTTTTTATAACCTATATAAAGTTGTTTAACCCAATCATAGTGGGTTCAAACATTTAACTAATAGAGAACAAGAGCCTTAAAATATTATACTTTAAAACTATTACTTCCACATGAAAAAAATCACGGTGTCTATTCTGATCATAATATGTACTCTAATATTATTAAGTAATTATATATCTCCAGTTGATA
>JAJZZE010000053.1 GCA_021797735.1 Thermoplasmata archaeon
TATGGGATAACATAAATGGCAAAAATTATTCAGAAAATATTGTTAAAACAAGATACCGTGCAGAATTGATAATCGAGAAAGGAAAAACACATAATATAGAGAAAGTTATGATGAAGAAACTATAAAAATAGTTATTTAAAAAAATTGTAAATAATAACACATTTTATAGTATAATTAATTTTTATTCATCTTGATTTGGGATTAAATTTATATTGTATGTATTATTTTTATTTCATTCTAGGTTTACATGTAATTCTTATAGTATATATAGATTCTGATATTGTATTTCTATGAAAGAAAATGCGAATACGGATAATAAAGTTATAAACGCTTTAAACAAACCAGTTAGTTTGAATAAATTTTATTGGACACTGGTTCTAATGGCCACCATAGGTGGATTCCTTTATGGATACGATCAGTCAGATATTGGTTCTGTTTTAATTTTTATTCCATATTACGCGCATGCAACTCCGTTTGTTGTAGGATATATAGCTTCAGGCGCATTGCTTGGTGCTGCAGTTGGTGCTATTATAGCTGCATTTACAACAGATAGGCTTGGAAGGAAATTCTTACTCATAACAGACATTATAATATACATTGCTGGAGCGCTCCTATCCGCTTTTACTATAAACGTTGTTATGCTTATGCTGGCGAGGACATTTATCGGTGTAGCTATAGGAGCTGATTCTGCAGTGGCAACCGCCTATATAGCAGAATTTGCTCCCAGAAAACATAGGGGTAAACTGGGTATTATGCAACAATATATGATAGTAATAGGTATATTTATGTCTTACATAGTAGCAATGTTAATATTCCTCCTCGTACCCCTAGCAGCGTATTCCATTGATTGGCGTGTTATACTTGGTTTAGCAATAATACCTGCTGCAATTGCATTAATATTTAGATTTAAAATTCCAGAGTCTCCAAGATGGTTAATACTGAAAAAGAAATTTTCGAGGGTAACTAGGGATTTAGAGAAATTTGGTATCAATGCAGACCAGAATGATCTAAATGGAGCTTATGATTACTTGTATAACATATCAAAAAATAAAAAATCAGAAACAAATGGTGTAAAGAGGGCATTTTTCATTAGTGCATTAATGGGTTTATTTATAATTGCTAATGGGGTAAATATACCACTGATATATGGGCCATATATAATATCCAGTCTGCATATTTTTCCATCTGTGAAAAGTAATATTTTGTCTAGTGCCTATTCAATAGGCGCAACCGCAATTTTAGCCGGAGTTATGGTGGCTGCGACATTCCTGGGATTCTGGTTCATGGATTCTGTTGGAAGGAGAAAACTAGCACTAATGGGTTTTGCAGGCATGGCTTTAGCTGATATAATAGGTGGAATATTATATCTGGCGAATATTCCGATAGGTTTGTTAGTAGGATTAGCAGTTTATCTAATATTTTTTGGTTTGGGCGGCGGAGGAATCGCCTTTCTAATTCAGGGAGAATATTTTCCCACACACAGCCGGGTAAAATTTGCCGCTCTTGCTGTATTTATTGAATGGATGACCAGCTTCACTGTAGATGAAATATTTCCATATATGGATTCGGTTTTACATCTCGGATATTCAGTTATAATATTCGGAATAATCTCTGTGCTAGCATTTATTATATTCTTCTTTACAATGCCTGAAACAAAAAACCTCTCTGTCGAACAGATAGCAGAATTGTTTGAAGGTAATACATTATTTGATTTACCGAAAGTAAAACCTGATATAGAAGTGAAGTCAATAGAAAATAGTAAATAAATAATCAAATCATTAATTTTGTTTTTTCGGAGTTTTTAAGTACTTGCTTAGATTTATTATATTATGCAAGTAAGCGCTTTATTCTACAAACTTGAAATTGAACATTCTGGATGTTGGACTAACTATGTGCCACCCGGATATCACGATATGCTTATTGGATATACATATTATAATGACTACTTGAATGCAATCCGCCTTACCAAGGATTTCAATAAAGGCAGTTTATCTTATTTAAAAACCATGATAAAAAAGGATAGATCTGTTAAATTAATAAATACCTATGACATTGATAGTTCTTCGTCGATAATTTCAATGAATGTAGACTATCATGAAACATTTCTTGACAAATTAATCGCACTTCGTATATTCCCTATAAAATCCAGTGTTTGTAACAGACATGAAAACTATATATTTATATCAGAAGATGCTAAAATTGCAAACATAAAAGACGAACTTAAAGAATATGAAAGGGTAAAGATAATAATGATCCGAGAAATAAAATCAGATGCAATTGTTCCAGAAATTGGAAATTTTTTAATTGATATTTTTTTAACAGATAGAGAAAAGGAAATAATGAAATTTGCAAAGGAAAATGGGTTTTTTAATATTCCAAGGGGGTCTTCAAACACAGAACTGGCTAACCAGCTAAATATAAGTAAAATGGCAATGAATGTAGAAATAAGAAAAGCCCTAAATAAGATTGTGAACAAAATATATAAATAAAACTTTCATAATGTGAACATTATGAAATACAACAGTTTAAATATTTGATATTTTTACCCCTATTATGGTAGTTAAGAGTTTTGATAACGATGTAGTGGAGCACAGGCTTGAAGTTGTGGGTGTAAATCCAATTCCAAACCATGCAAGAACAATGTCGTCCCGTAAGATTATGAT
>JAJZZE010000007.1 GCA_021797735.1 Thermoplasmata archaeon
AAATAGGAGGGATTATGAAACTTGATGAAATTGTAAGAAGGTAGTGTACCCACAGCACTGAAACAAAAAAAAGCCATGAAATGCCCACTCTGTAATCAACAAAAATAAAATTGATGTAAAGTCACGTTAATATAAATATTTTTATGCTGTACTTTTATTATTTTCCGGTTTCATATAATAATATCCACTGTACAGACCTATGAAATAAAATATAATGGAAATAATAACAAAGGTAACAATATCAAATGGATAATGGATTAAATTTATTCCACCAAAATAAGTACTTCCAGAATAGGACATTAGCAGTACAGATATCAGATAAAACGGATACCATATACCACCCTTTATTTCCTTTTTATCTATTTTGTTTTTCCTTTTTGAAAATAAAAATAATATAGCGATCACAAGAACAGAGGGTAAAGCAATTCTCAAATATTCGAAACCTGTCCAGTATAATAATAAACTGCCCACAATGAAACCTGCAGGTGCCAGTATATCTGCAAAGGGCAATCTAAAGCTATTGCTTTTTTCTACCTTTAAATATTTTCTGAAAACAAGCAGGCTTATTGCCGCAGGTGCATAAGAAACCAGAGAAGCATCAACAAATACCAGTGCTACACTTATAAATACCGGTATTAAAAATGTATAAAATGCACTTATTATTAAAACAACGATAACGGAAATATACGGCACACCTTTTTTATTAATTTTTGCAAAAATTGCTGGAATATAGCCATTCTCTCCCATAACGGCAAGAACCCTTGCAGCACCACCGCTATACACAAGGCTTGATGAAGCGGATGAATGTATAGATGTAATAAATATAAAATATCCCATTACAACTAAACCAACACCAAAGGCCACAGCTGGCAGTGGGAATGTTAATGTTGATAACTTTGACCAGTTCCCCTCAGTTATACCAAGATATGACCAGTTTATGTCGCCTATAAAAATTATGGACAGTACCTCATATAAAACAAACGATATTATTATTGATAATATAACGGCTACTGGAATCCATTTTCTTGGATTTTTAATCTCTTCTGCGTATTCAACAGGTTGCCTGAATCCGGCATATGCATACACTGTTGTTGCAATTGCGAACAGCAAGCCCGTACTTCCATACGGTATAAACCCTCCGCGGAATCTGTAAAAATTTGCAGGATGGAAATAAAAAGCTAAAAAGAATATACCTATGAATGCCAGTGATAATAATTTAAGCCAGGTTAAATATATATTTGTTTTGTTTAAATATTTGACCCCAAAATAATTTCCAAGGAAAAATAGGAATACAATTATTACCGTTATAATCTCACCATAAATTGTAAGGGTCCCCACTGTTAAATTAAATAGTGGCGGAAAAAAGAAACTTAAATATTCTACCATGCCAACAACTTCTGAAACCGGTGCCAGAACGTATCCAAGGAAAACACCCCATGCATTGAATAGCCCTGCTATTGAACCATTGGAGATATGCGGATAAGCTCCGGCAGCACCTGATCTGGGTAAAACAGTTCCAAGTTCCACATAAATTAAACCAATAACTAACATCATTAATGCACCAATTAACCATGCAACTGTACCTGCAGGTCCTGCAGCAGCCAGTACTGTTACAGGTATAAACAGTATTGCAGATCCAACTATAGCACTTATTCCCATGAATGTTGCGCCGAAAATGCCAACTTCCTTTTTATATGCATTGCCCCTTAATTCGTCTATATCTACCATTAACAGATAAATACCACGTGGTATTTATAAACGTCCCTTTATAAATTGAACAGTATTTCGATTTCAATGAATGTTCCTGTAAATACTTTCTATATTATTAATAATTTGAATGTTATCGGTATAATTTTCTGTAAATAATAACAATCTGTAATCAATAATATTAATGCACCGTATACTGGCAATTAATTATCTATATTATAAACCGTATATATATCAAAATGAATAAAACAACATAAAAAGGCAAAAAATAATTATAAATATAATTTATTATTAGAGTTTCCAGTAATTATTTATATGCCGGAATCGATGTTAATGTTATGGCCTCCAGCAACACTTATTATTTCTCCTGTTATCATATTATTATTTATCAAAAATTCCACTGCTTTATTAATATCTTCAGAGGGATATCTATCTCTATATAATAATGCCTCATTTTTATATTCATGTTTTGATTTATCGATAAATCCCGGTGCTATCCCATTTACCTTTATATTATAATTTAGTAATTCCCTTGCCAGTGACTTTATCATGAAATAGACAGCCCCCTTGCCTGCAGAATAACCTATACTTCCATTTAAATAGACATTTTCAGCTGCTGAGAATCCTATTATAGACCCATATTTCTGTTTTTTGAAATATGGAACTACTGCCTTAGATATATTGTAAAATGTCTTTGCATTGTTTAACAGTGTACTGTCAAAATCAGCGGGTGAAAAATCCTCTATTTTTTCCATTGAAAAATAATTGCCGGCAACATTTATAATTGCATCTATTGTTTTATATTTTTCAACAAAGGCACGGACCATTTCATTTGCCTCGTTTATGTTTTTCAGGTTACACTGGTAGTAGTCGCAGTTTAATTTTTCCGCCATATTCTTAACAGAATCACCCATTGAGGATAATGATATATTATATCCCCTTGAACCAAGATATGTTGTTAGAGAACTTCCTATTCCCGGTCCAACTCCAGTTATTATAACATTTTTACTCATATTTTCAAAATCCTTTTGTTACTATTTAATATTATTATGAAAACAATAGTCTTCGATGAAAAATCCTGTTAAATTATAATTTCGCCATTTTATGATATAACCAGTTATTTGGCAATTATAACAGGCATGTTATGCTAAATAATGTGAAAGTAACAACAAGTATGCATAAACAACATGTAAAATTAGATAGATGTGAAAAATCCTTATATACTATATAGTACATTTTATATTATGAAAAAAACATCAAATATAGAAATAGATGAAAATGTATACAGTAAATATGCCACATTATTTGGTGAAAAAACTATAAACGGTAAAAAAATAATTGTTGAGGATGTTATCTATGATATTTACAGGGATGTTAATAGCCTCATAAACAGGGCATTAAATGAAAGGAGGGAACTGATAAACTCCGGTGAGAGCGTAATAAAAAGGTATAATTTTAAACTCGATGAAATATTTACTGATACTGTTACCGGCAATAAACTTGCATTCTGTGATATTATCAATGGGATGATAGATAATTTAAATAATAAAAAAACAGACCTGTCATGGAGGTTAAATGAAAATTTTAATTTACCAGATTATATAAATCCCCTTAAGAATCCAGGCCTTGAAATAACAGGTCCATGGGATCCACTTGATATGGCAATTAAGCAGATAAATGCCGATGTTTCATCAACCATGGGCCCGGATGATGAGGATGCAGCACCAGCAGATTATGCAGTATACAATTCAGATACTGATGGCATACCATTAATGAATTCAAGGGTAAATGAAAATGGATTGCTATCAAACAGATTAACTGAGTATAAAAAGGGTGAAAAGCCATATAGAATAGAAAAGAAAATTAATGAGGTACCCCCAAGCTTTCACAGAGTTCCAGGTATACATTTACTGACAGACTACATTAAGATAGATAATAATAAGGTACCGTCGGTTATAACTGATTATGTAATCCACGCACTGAACGATTTCAATTCGCTGAGGGAAAATAATAAAATTTTACTGTATTACCAGCCAAAGATTCAGACTCCCCTGGAGGCGGAGGTCATAGCAAAGATTGTATATAACCTTGAAAAAATACTCGGTGCGGATAAGCCCGGTTCATTAATAAAAATAAAATTGCTGTACGAGGAAGGCAGTGCCGGCAGATATTTGCCAGCAATAATGTGGATTTTACGGTACTGGTTAATAGGATCAAATGTTGGCCGCTGGGATTACACAGCAAGTATAATTGAAATGTATAAAAATGAAAAGGTTTTGCCAGATCCGCAGAGCAGCAAGATGGGAATGGCATCTGAACATATGATGGCATATCAGAGATATAATGCACTGTTAAATTTAATGGCCGGAATCAGGGATAACGAACTCATAAATGGTGGCCCAATAGGAGGCATGGCAGCGGTTATGCTATACAACAACAACGATCCATATAACCGGTACCTTGGGAATAATTCAACGTTAAGGTCCATGAAAATCGATAAATTAAGGGAAAGGCTAATTGGGTTAATTTTCATAACGGATAGGGATTATGAAGATATTACCCTTAACGATATACTGAATAGCCGTGCAGGTGGAAAATTATACGATACATACAGGCAGAGCTGGGTTGCATCTCCAGATAAAAATTATGTCGGTGCCGGAAATATGCCATTGAGGGCAGGCGTTGATAAATTGCAGGATATGGTAAATAAAAATATAAATTATGTAAATAATATACCCACAGTAGAAAGCGGCTTAACTACCGGTGAAAAAAACCTGTTCTACAGCATAGGCTTACTGAATAAAGATTACATGATAACTCCCTGGATAATAAATAAAAATGATATAGATAGCCCGGAAAAAATTTTAAAAATATTTAACGGACTATGGAATAAACTGTATAATATTAATGACGGCGATATAACCATTGAAAATATCCAGCACGCATTCTACATGGCCGCAAATTATGGTTTTCAGGTTTTAAATGGAAATCTCGCTGCAGCAATAGATGATTACAGTGCATCGAATAATTATATGGTAAGATTCATGAATGACCTTGCAGTTTACCGTATATACGTATCATGGCTGTGGACGCTTTTGCATATGAAATCCAGAATTACAGAGAATGGATCCTTAAAGGCGCCGGAACTAACAGTTAACGGTGTAATACCTGCTAAAAAGGTTTTTGAAATAAAATCGGGCACATTATTTGATAATAACCTGTTTGATAAAATATTTAATCTGCATAATGAATGGACTGGTATGTTCTTTGATGATTATGATAAGATATCATCTGTAAGGGTAATGTTTTCATCATTGCTATATAAAAATAATATAAATAATTCTGGAGAAATCCTGAATAAAATAGTTCAGAAGTTATCAGTAAAATATAACGATGTTAAGGCCCTGGAGGAAATAATTAAATTATATAATCTAAAGGAAGATGCAAATACAGTATCATATAATCTAATAAAAATAAAGAGCATTTTAAAGGATATATATGATATGCCAGTTAATAAAAGAAGTGCCTCATATAACAGGGGAGCAGTTTTAATTTCATCCATGCTATCTGTTGATAGTGACTATATATTAAATGAATTAAAAAAATATGCGCCGAGGTTTGACCGGAATAAGGCACCGGTAATAATGGATGTACTGAAAAGGCAGCTATTATCACCATTATATATACAGCACAGTGCAAGGATACTTTTTGCAATAGCCGGCAGGAATGATATGGAAAGAAATAACATATTAAATACGGTATTTTATATGGATTCGGATCTAAAACCATTATACAGGGATAGCAGCAATAAACAGTCAAGGGACAAAATTGTCATGTCAGTAAAAAATAAGGAAATTGATAAAAATATATTAAATATACATGATTATATCTATGATATAAGGTAAATAAATATTATAATTTTTATTCCTCCATATCGCTTTCTTCTATAATTCCATCATCGTTGACAATTTCAGGTGTTTCCTCCTCCATCATGGAGTCAAGGGATGCTATTTTTGTTTTCATCACAACCATATTGAATACAACACCGAATAATGCCATTGCTATCATTATTCCAAATACCAGGCTCCAGTGGCTTGTCAGTACCGACGCAACCAGAGGCCCTATGGCATCCGCAGAATTTGATATTAATCCCATGCCAAATGCACCTGCGCCTATCAAATATATGGGGAAAACGTTTCTTGGCAGTGCCCAGTAGTTCGGGGTAAACATCTGTAAAAACGAATTAAAGATCAGTGCTATGGCTATTAAATAGAATGATATGCCACCTACAAATAATAATAGCAATGAACCTATACCCATTAATGCTTCTCCAGCAGTCATAATTTTCAGCCTTGAATTGAAGATCTCCCTGTTAGCTTTCCTGCCCTTAGATAATTTGTCCCCTATTATTGCACCAATAAATGCAGCTATAAATCCGGTTACACCCCATATTATAACGCCATCCCCTGCAAGTACAGCTGAATAACCTAAATGTGTTTCATACAGTGGTAAAAACGTACCTATGCTAAATAATGTCCATGTTACCGGTAACTGCATTATTCCCATTACCCATGTCATTGAATTCTTCCACGGACTTACATGGTGCTTTTTTTTCTTATTTTCTATTAATGATTTCTTCAGTTCAGGTGCATCCCTTGCAAATGCAAAATAAACTATCGCACCGGCTACCATAACAAAACCGGTTATATAATACGATTCCTGCCATGGAAATCCACTTAATAATCCGGGTAAAAATGCACCTGCAGCCGTTCCCAATGTCATTGCTCCCAGTGTAAATGCCAGGGATATTGCCCTTTCCTCGGGTCTGAACCATCCAGATAACTGTAACGAAAATAGTGCAAGTATCATTATCATAAGGCCCTGGAAAAACCTTAATGCTACGAGCAGATAAAGGTTAAATGATACCGGTATAATAAACTGTGGAACTATTAAAAATATCTGTGATAATAGAATGCCTGTTTTTATTTTTGTATCAAATAAACCCGTATGCCCCAGGAAAAATGCAACAAATAACCCTATAGAAAATGAGTCAATGCCAAGAACGGTAAGCGTTGTACTGCTTATTTTAAACGTTTTTGCAATATTATCAGACAGTATGCTAAACGTTGATAGTGAAATAAAGCTTGTAGTCATTAATAATCCGGCAACAATGGCCATTACCCATCTATATCTTGTATACATCTCTTTCGGCAATTCATTATTTTCTTCCATAATATACATAATTGTAAGAAATATTTAAAGATTATTATTTTCTAATATATACTATTTAAATATTTTTAATTTATTAATATATATAATAGAAATATAATATATACTTAATAGTTTAATTAGTACAATTTTATTAGCAATATTTAAACATTACTTATAGCTATTGACGTAAATATGAGTAAAAATTATATATAATGCCATTAAAAAATTTTTATTTTACTTTTTCAGTTCATTTTTAATATTTTTTAGCAGTAATTTGGAAGCGGAGTTAAATTCGCCCTCCCTTTCATGTATGAGTAAGTTTATCTGGTCTACACTCACCCTTGAATATGTAAAATAATAACCACCCTTGTCTATTGTATTCTTTTTCTTTATGACAAGACCTGTGCCTACGAGTTTCTGCAGGCATCTATATGCAGTTGTCCTGTCTTTTTTTACCGTGCCTGCTATTTCATCCAGGGTTTCCATTTTATCCGGGCACAGGCTATATAATATATTCACATCATTGGGTGACAGGTCGAAGAAATATTCAAACAAATCCTTACATGTAGCATTGTTTCTTAATATCTGGTTGAAAGAGCCCATGCTATCATAATTCCATTATTGTATATAACGGTATTGCATAATAAATACAATACCATACAATATCCTTATATAATATATATGCATTATATAAATACAGAAGAATATCATAGCTTCTGGAGGCAATTAAGATGGAAAGCAATATGGGAAAAAACAATGTAAGGGTTTTAACTGATAGTACATTTGATTCGTTTGTAAGGTCGCCTAAGTTGTCAGTTGTTGATTTCTGGGCAGCATGGTGTGCACCGTGCAGATATTTATCACCGGTTGTCGAAGAGTTATCCAGTGAGTATTCTGATAGGGCAAATTTTGGTAAACTGAACGTTGATGAAAATCCAAGTATATCAACACTATTAAGAATTGAGAGCATACCAACACTTTTATTCTTTAAAAACGGTAAAATAGTTGATGTGTCAATAGGTGTTGTGCCAAAGGAGAAGCTTGTACAGAAAATAAAATCACTGGCCTAAATATGGAATACGATATTATTGTTATTGGAGGAGCAGCAGCGGGCCTTACGGCTGCTTTATATTCCGCAAGGCAGGGAATGAAAACTTTAGTTATTACCAAGGATATCGGTGGCCAGGCTCTGCTAACAAACGAAATACAGAACTATCCCGGCTATGACCTTGTTGATGGCTTTAGCCTGTTAAATAAATTCAGGGAGGAAGCCGAAGCATTTGGATCAGAATTTTTATACGATGAAGTAACATCCCTAAAAAAGGAAAATGATAAATTTATCCTGAAAACAAATGATAAGGAAATAATTTCCAGGGCAGTTATTCTTGCATTCGGCAAAACACCAAGAGATTTAAACGTTCCCGGGGAAACCAGCTTTAAGGGTCACGGTGTATCATACTGTGCAATATGTGATGGCCCATTATTCAGGAACAGGGATGTTGCAGTTTATGGCAATGGTGAGCATGCAATACAGGCGGTTATATACCTCTCATCGGTTGTAAAAAAGGTTTATTTTATAACAAGGGCAAAAAAGATTATTGGTGATGATGAACTGGTCAGTACCCTGAATAGCCTTAAAAACGTTGAGATATTTAAGGACTCATCACTGCTTAGCATATCTGGTGATACATCAGTTAAAAGTATAAAAATTAAGGATAATTCATCCGGCATAGAAAGGGACATTAATACAGGTGCCGTATTTGCAGAAATGGGGTATATAGCCAGAACGGATTTTGTAAAGGGCATTGTAAAACTAAATGAATCAAACGAAATCATTGTAGACTCTTACTGCAAAACCTCTGAGGAAGGCATTTTTGCATGTGGCGATGTTACGAATACACCATATAAACAGGTAGTAATATCTGCAGGCCATGGTGCAACAGCAGCATTATCCGCGTATAACTATGTTCAGAATAAAAAAGGGAAGGTTGCATCAAAAAGTGACTGGAAACTTGTGAATACAGTTAAGACAAAATAAATATATTTTATTTTTATATTATTATACTATTATATATGCAAATTCATATCCATTTTTATTTTACAGCTATATGCAGCCCACATATAAATAACACAGGAACAGTTTAGGAAGTACCGGGCCAGTGACATATGTTTTTATAATTATAATGTATATATTTTTATGATTACATATAACCAGTGCACCGCCATCATGGAGAAATACAATGAAAACATAAGTTACGGCTTCTATGTGAATTTCGATACTGAATTTGTAATAAACCCGGATAAAAAAATGATATCTGCCAGTATAATAAAATTATATATACTGTATTATATACTCAAAATGAATTTTAATATCAAAAAAATAAATAGTTCTGAAATTATTAAAACAGAGGATTCTCTTCTAAACTTTATGAATGCAGATATAAACATGGATTTTTTAATTTCTATGATGATCGATGAAAGTGATAATGCCGCATCTAATCTCTTTATCGATAAAATTGGCATTTTTAAATTAAACTCCTTTATAAAAAACAATGGTTTTAAAAACACGGTTCTGGAAAGGAAATTCCTGGATTATGAGGCAATTAAAAACGGTAAGAACAACTACACATCTGTAAATGACATTAAAAAGTTATTCTATGATGTTTTGCATTCATATTATGAAAAAGATTTTATGAAATTCCTCTACATGCAGAAGGATAAATCCAAATCTGCATTTTATCTCAATAATATAAGAACTGCAGGCAAAACCGGTGAGCTGTACAATGCCCTTAACGATGTAATCCTTTATGCAAAGGGTAGTAAGAATGTATTAAGCACTGTATTTATCAACAACGTTCCGGATATAATTGCCAGAGATTTCATTACATCCATGTCCTATCATCTTTATAATAAATTATAATTTATCTATCCTGTGTTTTAATAATTTATCTATTTTTAATTCCCTCTCATTTTCACTTAAATTAGAATTGTTTATGGATATACTGAAACTTATATTTTTATCCTCAATTATTCCTGAAAGCAGTGAGCAGTGGTCAAGTGTGCCTGTTTTAGCCCTTATGGTATGATTTTTAATATCTGTAAACCGATTTTTGAGTGTGCCATTTCCCGTTCTGGAATCAGGAAGCAACTGCAAAAATTCATCATTCTGCCTATAAATCCTGTTGACAAACTCTGATAAAAAGAGGGTATTAACGAGATTTAATCTAGATAATCCTGATCCATCTGCTATGTATAAATCATTTCTGCCATAAAATTTTTCAATAAAATTTTTAATTATTTTTGAACTTTCACTGGATGTGCCTGTACCGTTTTTTATATATGATAAATATTTAAACATCACTTCAGCAGAAAAATTGCAGCTCATAACCTCTATATGCTTTAATATTTTTTTTATATCCATCTCATAAATAATATTTTCATTTATGCTATTATTACTGTTATTTACATTATATATAAGAAAATCCGAGAATAATTTCCTGTGGGCATTACAGGGGAACATGTTATTGTCATGTGGACTGTGGAATTCATGTGATTCAGGCATATAATTATCGTATATGCACCCTTCATTAACTGTATATGGTTCTATTTTCTGCGAATAGCAGAATTTAACATCATCCATTGACCATCCCCTGCCATAATAGTTATTATCAAATATCTTCTCGAATTCTACACTATTTATTTTCTGTTTTCCCCTTAAATTTTCTGATATTTTATATAAATCCTCAAGGGTTAATAATGGTGTGGGGTCACCGCTTACATGTATTTTATCCCTGTTTATATTAAAAACTGTTCTGAGAGTATAATCCCTGCCAAGTATAGAATATAATGCATAACCCGTTAGCAATTTCATATTTGAAGCTGGCAGTATATTTAAATTTTCATATTTAGAGGAGATTACATTTGAATTTTCATCGACAAAACAGTATGATAGTATTTCCATTAATATGATATAAATATTTACATTAAGATTCTTTGTATTCTTTCTTTAATTTAAAACCTAAACAGTTTTTATATTTTATTGATTTTATCATAAATAGTAAATAAGTATTAATATTCAAATCTTCCTATTTTTTCCATTAGAGCCAACAGCCTTTTAGAATACTCGCTTTTATCATTCAGGTCATTATATGTTATTCTTGAGTATGTTCCATTTGCATGTAATATTCTATAATTGCCAAGATAAAAGGCAACATGCCCGGTGAAGAATATCAAATCACCCTTTTTTGCATTATCAAAGCCATCTACCGTAGTTGATTTATCACGCTGCTGTTCGGAATTCCTTGGAATCTCATACGATAATGAAAAACGTATCATTCTCTGGGTTAAGCCTGAACAGTCGAAGCCAAAGTTTGATGTGCCTCCCCACAGATATGGTGTTCCAACAAACTTCTTTGCCATTTCAACAGGATCATATCTTTTATTTACCGGCCTTATTATTGATTCTGGTATACTGAAATAATCTATATCGTGGCCATCTATATATGATCCGAATGGCAGGATAAAAGTCCTGGTTCTAAACATCCTTATAATTTTATATTTCCTTTCCCGGTATTCCCCCACAAGTTTCTTTTTGGTATAACCGGTAACACCATCCGGGCATTTTACTTTTATGTACTCATCACCATCTTCCAGTATACTGACCTTTTCACCGTAAATAAGCTGTGAATAACGCTCTGATTCAAATATTGGCTCCTTCCTTATATCGGCCACACCTGTTATAATCATTCCTGAATCCATACATATAAAATGATATGGAATATATAAAATCATTTAATTATTTTAGAATAATTCCGGTATCCGTACGTGACAGTGAGTACCACTATTGAATGGTTCAGGCGTGATAATTACAGTATTGAATTGAGTCAACATTTTTCCTGCCAGGTGCTATATTCAATGCCAATATTTGACTTATGTATTATATATAAAAATAGCATTAATCTCTATTTAAAAAAATTTTAATATGCACACATATTATATCATTATGAAGACACTTGTAATTCTTCCAGCATTTTTGCCTGTGGAAGACATAAAGAAAACAGTAAACCAGATAATGCCCGGAATAGAAATAAGGACAGATATGGATTTTGAGAAGGATGATGCCGAAGTTGTTGTAATAACCACATTTACACAGTTTGGGAAAAATGAAATAGACAAGTTTCCAAATTTAAAGTTTTTACAGGTTTCAAGCACAGGATACAACAATGTTGATGTAAAATATCTGAAAAGCAGGAATATTATACTGTCAAATATTCCCAGGGCAAATAAGGATGCCGTAGCAGAGCATGTACTTGCGATGGTTCTGGCATTTTTAAAGAATTTAATATTTTTTGATAAGGAAATACGTAGCGGCAACTGGCCCATACTGACAGATTCAACCGAATTAAATGGAAAAATCTTTGGGATTATCGGCATGGGTGCAATAGGCATTAAACTGGTACAGAGATTAATACCATTTGGCCCGGGAATTATATACTATGATGTAAAGAGATTGCCGGCTGAGGATGAGGAATTATATGGATTAATATACATGGAACTTGATGATGTTATAAGGAGTTCAGATATATTATCAATACACCTGCCACTGACAGAGGGTACATTAAACCTGTTTGATGATAAGCACTTCTCCATGATGAAGGATAATGCAATTTTTATAAATACATCCCGTGGAGAAATAATGGATGAAAATGCACTGGTTAAGGCAATAAAAACAAAAAACATATTTGCGGGCATTGATGTATACAGTAAGGAGCCACCGGATTTTTCATCGGAACTATTTAAACTGGACAATGTAATATTTTCACCACATATTGCCGGTGTAACCATTGAAAGCCAGCAGAGATTCCTGCAGGAAACTATCGGCAATTTAATAAAGTACACACAGGGTCTGGAGCCATTATACCAGATAAAGGGGGAACATCAATGAAGGGTTATGAAATATTATATAATGCATTAAAAGAAAACAAAATAAATTTTGTATCCGGCAATCCGGGAACAACAGAAATACCCATGTTAAGATCCATAGATAACTATTACCTGACACTGCATGATTCAATTGCACTTGGGATGGCCGATGGTTATTCCCAATATAATTCAGAGGCTTCAATGGTTAATCTGCATACTATGCCGGGCATAGGCAATTCAATGGCATTTTTATTCACAGCAAAAATGAACAGGTCTCCGGTAATAGTAACTGCAGGCCAGCAGGACACAAGGCATTTAGTTTACGATCCACTATTATCCGGAGATACACTGTCTATGGTTTCTGGCTATGTTAAATATAAGTACGAAATAAGAAATCCAGAGGACATACCCGTGGCATTGAAAAGGGCAAGGGAAATTGCATTAACACCACCAATGGGTCCGGTATTTTTATCATTCCCAATGGACGTAATGGATTACAGTGGAGAATACTATAAAAATCAATATTCGGATCCAAATTATGATACTGTGGATGAAAACGCAATTAAAAACATATGTGAGAGAATAAACAGTGCAAAAAACCCCGCAATTGTTTTCGGTTATGAAATAGACCTGTACAATGCCTTTACCGAAGCTGAGGAATTTGCAAAAAAACTGGGTGTAAAGGTTTATTCAGAACCACTGGCATCGAGGTCTACATACAGTACTAACAATGATAATTATATGGGTGATCTGCTTCCAGCATCAACCCTAATGAATTTAAATTTTATTGAAAATGATCTAATCATATTTATTGGTGGTGATATTGTATTCTATCCATATCTGCCGTCAAAGCCATTTATAGGCAAGGATGTAATTTTTATTGGTACGGATTTATCACATAGAACAGGTGAATCGTATTATATAAACCCCAAAATATTTTTAGAAAAGGCCAAAAATTTAATAAATAAAAAGGGGAATTTCCATAAAAGCAGGGATTTAACATTTCCAAATAAAATAGCAAGGGAAAAACTTACAGTGGGTGTTGATTATGTGCTGTATAACGCAAAGAAAATTTTTAATGATTATACTGTAGTCGATGAGGCAATTTCTGCAACGGAAAGTGTCAGGGCAATATTTGGATATAGCCATAAAAAATATTTTACAGCAAAAAGCGGCCAGCTAGGATGGGGCATGGCAGCATCTCTCGGCATAGCTGTAAAAAATGATAAAACCCTGGTTATTATCGGAGATGGTTCATTTATGTATACTGTACAGAGCTTATGGACTGCAAAAAGATATAATCTGCCGGTAAAATTCTTAGTTTTAAACAATGGTGGTTACAATATTTTAAGGAGTTTTGCAGATTCATATTATCCTGAAATGGGGAATAGGGATTATCTGACATTAAATCTTGATATAGAGAGCATTTCTAAAGGTTTTCATATAGATACAATGGTTGCATCAAATGATTTAAGTGAATTAAAATGGTTAAAGGATGGCAATGAACCAAAAGTTTTAATTGTAAACACTGATAAAAAAATTGAAAAGATGTTTTTATAAAGCCATAATGTTTATTTAATAATATTTATATACACTATTCGATTATAATTATTATGGCAAATTTTCCAAGTTCTGAATGGGCAGATGAATATGTAAAGGCTCTGAATGGCAACAGTGAATATAAGGATGCAGGCAAAACGTGGGAGGGTGATATAACCTTTGTTGTGCAGCCCGATGATAGGTATAGTAAAAAATGGTACCTTTACCTTGATTTATACCATGGTGAATGCAGGTCATACAGGGCTTCAGATAATGAAAGTGATATAAAGAAATCGGAATTCAGGTATACAGGCCCATATTCAAACTGGGTTAAATTAATAAATAAGGAAATAGATCCAATACAGGGTTTAATGACCGGCAAATTCAAGCTTGAAGGACCTATGATGAAAATTATGAGGTACACAAAGGCCGCAAAGGAGATGGTTAATACAGCCTCACTGGTAAAAACAGAATTTGAGGTATAAATATGTGGTTTTTCAGATCACCGCATATTGTATTTGGTGAGGATTCATTATCATTTTTAAATACATTTGATGCAGGCAGAATTGTTATTGTAACGGATAAAAATATACTTGGAGCCGGTCTTATAGATAAGGTTAAGAAAAATCTACCAGAAAATGCCGAAACATTTGTAATCTCCGATATTTTACCGGAGCCAGACTATGATAATATGCTACTGCACCTTGATGATGTAAAAAAATTTGCCCCGGATTTATTTATAGGTGTTGGTGGTGGTTCCTCAATGGATACTGCCAAAATTTTATTTGCATTATACGAAAGGCAGGATATTCATATTTATGATATTACACCACTGGTAAAATTAAATTTAAGGAAAAAAAGCCATTTAATTGCAATACCGACAACAAGCGGTACGGGATCAGAATGTTCATGGGCTGCAGTTGTGTCTGAAAAAGATGAACACAGGAAAAATGAACTGGCATCACCTGAGATATTGCCGGATTATGCCATTTTAGATCCGGAAATGGTTTTATCATTGCCCAGAGAGCAGACGATAAATACATCGGTGGATGCAATGACACATGCAATAGAAGCATACGTTGCAAGATGGGCAAACCCATATTCCGATGCACTGGCAGAGAAGGCACTGGAATTAATATCAAACAATATTTTAAATGTTTTAAATAACCCCAGAAATTTTGATTCCAGGAACAGTGTGCATATAGGTGCATCCATGGCAGGCATGTCATTTTCTAATTCTCAAATAGGTTTAGCCCATGCATTAGGTCATTCCTTCGGGGCAGTCTTTAAAATAGCACATGGTAAAACAGTTGGATTATTCCTGCCAGAGGTTATCAGGTATAATTATAAATCATCAAAAAGCAAATATGATAGATTAAATAACCTATTTTCCGATGATATAAGGAAACCATCACTGGATCTAACCATTGAATATTTATTTAAAAAAATGGGACAGCCTGTACAAATGAATACCATGAATATAAACGAGGCATATTATAATGAAAACTTTGACTTACTCGTGGAATTAGCAGAGAATTCAACGGGAATTATAACCAATCCAGAGGATATAAATAGAGAGGGTATAGAAACTATTTTTAAGAAGGTTCATGGTGATTGAATGGAAAAAATTTTTGGCAATTTCATAGATGGTAAAATAAACGAGGAGGGAGATAAAATAAAGATGATAAGCCCATCAGATGGCTCAACTGCAGGTTACTGCATGGAAACCGGTAGGGATGCCACGGATTATGCCGTCAACTCATCGCTGAATGCCCTTGATAAAATATCAAAAATCAATCTGAAGGAAAGGCAGAAACTGTTATTAAAACTGGCTGATATTATAGAATCGAAATCAGAAATATATTCAAATTACGAATCACTGAATACGGGAAAAACAATAAGGCAGAGCAGTTTTATGGATATACCACTGGGCATAGAGCATATAAGGTATTTCGGCACAGTCCAGGATTTCAGGGAATCACGGGAGATAGAGCACCCAGAATATCCCGGAACAAGGGGAATAATACAGTATGTTCCCATGGGGACTGTGGCGGCAATAGCACCGTGGAATGTACCATTTTTAATGGCAATATGGAAGGTAATTCCAGCGCTTTTAGCGGGCAATTCCGTAGTTTTAAAGCCATCTCATTATACCCCACTGACAGCACTGGAACTGGCCAGGGATATAAAAAATGCCGGCTTTCCAGATGGGTCAGTAAATGTAATCTCCGGAAAGGGAAAGACAACGGGAAATTATTTAATAGAAAATGAAAAAATAAATATGATAAGCTTTACCGGTTCAACATATACAGGAAAACTTGTAATGGAAAAGGCCGCAAAAAATTTAAAGAAAATTACACTGGAACTCGGTGGCAAATCGCCCAATATTGTTTTTGATGATGCCGATATTGATAGATCGGTTAAGGGGGTTTTATTCGGCATATATCTGAATTCAGGGCAGTTGTGCGAATCCGGAAGTAGATTAATATTAAGCAATAAAATAAGGGACAAATTTATGGAGAGAATGAAATATTATCTAAGCAATATGGTTGCCGGCAATCCGATGGACTTTAATACGGATATAAGTGCAATTACAAATAATGATCAACTGAAGAAAATAAATAATTTAATGGAATCCGGAATAAATGAGGGTGCTACAGTATATTATTCCCGCGATTTAAAAAATAAGGTCCCGGAAAATGGATTTTATTATCCGCCAACACTGTTAATGGATGTAAAACCCGATATGAAGATATTTAATGAAGAAATATTCGGTCCAGTTTTATCTGTTACAACCTTTGACACCGATAATGAGGCAGTAGAAATAGCCAACAATACAAAATACGGTTTAGCAGCAGGCATATGGACAGGTGATTTAAACAGGGCATACAGGGTTGCAAGCAATATTTTAGCAGGAACTGTATGGATAAATGATTACCATTTATTATCTGCTGCAGCACCCAGGGGAGGCTTTAAAATGAGCGGCATTGGCAGGGAACTGGGTTTAGAGGGAATATATGAATTTACCCAGACACGGCACCTATTCTACGGCAATCCTGACAGTGGATTATCCGATGCCGCGTATCAGTTATTAATAAAGGAGTAATTTATTTTTCTTATATTATACTGTTTATAATGGGCTGTAATTTTATTATAATTTTTCCTCAATACGTTTTAAAATAAAGTTTTTAGCCTCATCAAAATCCGGTATTTCTATCAGCAATACAGGTTTTAGCTCTATTTTCCATAGCCCCCTCTTTTTTTCAGTTGCTTCCAGAAATTTTTCATATGAAAATGTTAATCCATAATAATCAAGTTTACTGTTTATAACATTTTTATCAAATTACCGGCAATGCTATACAGGGGCACATATATTATCTGCTATTATTATCAACAATTTTGTTCATAATATATTACAATAATGTATAATTAAAAATATTTAGTATTTAAATTGGGGGTAATTCTGTACAGTGTCCGGACTTGGTTTACGGGCAATGTTGGTACATTAAATTATAATTCCATCACTTCAGGCATAGAAGTAAACAACGGGGTTTTACCTTGACTTCGCCATTTTGAAAGAAAATATATAGATTAAAAGCCTTAATACACTATGCCAAAGGAAAGTGTAACATATTCGTTGGGTGGGCTGGCACTTGTCGATCTTGTTGAGAGGGATTACAGTCT
>JAJZZE010000025.1 GCA_021797735.1 Thermoplasmata archaeon
AAATAGGAGGGATTATGAAACTTGATGAAATTGTAAGAAGGTAGTGTACCCACAGCACTGAAACAAAAAAAAGCCATGAAATGCCCACTCTGTAATCAACAAAAATAAAATTGATGTAAAGTCACGAGTAAGATACCTGAATAAGGAGGATTATAAACAGATGTATAAGGAAAACAGTATTCTTCTTGGGATATTGGCATTAATATTCGGTGGCATAATACCGGGCATATTATTACTCATAGTCAGGGATAAACTGAATGAAAAAATAGTAAATAATTAAAAACATCCTTAAAATGTTATATTTTCAATTTATTTTACTAAATAATTTTTTACACAGCATTTTGATAATTTGTCACCCATCCATATTTTTAATAATAAACGTTATAAATTAATAATTAATCCCCGATAATGGTATCCTCAAGGGTAAATAAAATTAACGAGTCTGCAACTGTAAGTATGTCAAACAAGGCAGCCGAATTGAAGGCACAGGGCAAAACAATATATAATTTCGGTATCGGTGAGCCGGATTTCACAACACCCAAGGAAATTATAGATTATGCATATAAGGAGGCACTTGAGGGCAAAACCCATTATACACCCTCCGCAGGTATAATGGAATTGAGAGAAAAAATAGCCGAGAAAATGAAGAAAAAGAATAACATCGATACAGAAGCAAAAAATGTTCTTGTTACCCCCACAAAATTTTCCCTGAATCTTGCATTGTATTCCATAATAGATGAGGGTGATGAGGTTTTACTGCCTTCACCGTATTATGTATCCTATCCCGATATAGTAAAGATAAATAGTGGAAAAAATGTAATAGCTGAAACCGATAATAATTATGAATTTGATCTGGATTTAATGAGAAAATACGTTTCACCAAAAACAAAGGTATTTATGTTAAATAATCCTGTAAATCCTACAGGCAAGGTTTACTCAGAAAAATCCCTAAGGGAGCTATCTGATTTTATTATTGAAAATAATTTATATTTAATTTCAGATGAAATATATGAGGATTTAATTTATAAAGGAAAAATGTTCTCACCCGGGAGCATCAAGGAAATGGAGGAAAGAACCATAACTATCAGTGGTTTTTCCAAGAGCTATGCAATGACAGGATGGAGAATCGGATATATGGTGGCACCCGAAGAAATCATAAAGGCATCAAATAAGATCCAGCAGCAGACATTAACATGTACGCCTTCAATATCACAGTATGCGGCCTTAAAGGCTCTGGACGATGAAAAAAGTGTTATTGAAATGAAAAATAAATTCAGCAAAAGAAGGGATCTGGCAGTATCCATGCTTAAGGAAATAGATGGCCTATCATTATATGAGCCAGAGGGGGCATTTTATGTATTTCCGGAATACGATGCTGATATGGAATCCGATGATCTGGCTATGGATTTGCTGAATAAGGAAAATGTTATTGTGACTCCCGGCGATCCGTTCGGTGCAGAAAAGCATTTCAGAATATCATACGCAGCATCAGAAGAAACAATAAAGGCCGGTATATCGGGGATAGCTGATTATTTTAACAAACTTTAAATTTTTTAATTTATAGGGTTTGGAACATAATTATTCTATCCTTATTTTCAGTTAACGGTATGCAAAACCTTTATTTTAGCTTTCCTTACATAAATTTATATAATGTTCTTATATTTTCCCGTATATGACTGCCTATAAAACTTGTTACACAGAAATATACACCATCACAAACCATTACTGAACTACAGAAACAGTTTACTGCAATGACAGATATATGTATAACCAGAGCTATAGACAATAATATTACATCAGGGAACAGCCTCTCAGAAGTTGTATACAGGGAGTTAAGTGAGAATTTTAATGGATGTTACTGCATATATTAATATTGCATTACGGGGCCGGATAAGGCTAAAACGATCCAGGCTATAGCTAAAAGGCTATTCAGGTGAAGCAATGGTACTGGAATGTTCTGCCCCAGGCGGGTGAACTAATCCAGAAAGTCGATGGATAGGAGGCTATTGCCCTGCAGCTAATTTATAGAAATATATTTATAAAGCCATTAAATAATATTATCTGTGATCAGAATAAAAAGGGTCTATGATAAAAATATCGATACAGATTATAAGAAAATTCTGATAGATGGCTTGTGGCCACGTGGCATAAAAAGGGATAATATAGATATCTGGTTAAAGGAAATTGCACCGTCAAAAGACCTGAGGGAATGGTACGGCCATAACGCCGATAGGTGGGAAGAATTCAAAAAACGCTATAGCAGTGAACTTGAAAACAGTAAATATATCAATGAAATAATAAATTTATCCGGGAAATATAATATCGTTCTACTATATGCAACAAAGGATAAAGAACATAGCAATGCGTTGGTTTTATACAATTTTTTAAAAAATAAAAATATTGCCAGTTTTGATAAATTGTTATAATTTAATTTCAACAACACATTTACTGTCCCCGTCAGGGAAATTCTCAAGCAGTGTAAAATTATTATTCAGGGTATCATCTATTATTGATTTTTCCAGGGAGCCACATACAAGTTCCTTATTATTTTTTGCAAGCTCATAAAATATGCAGTTATGCCTTATTATTTTTACACAGTTCCCATCTATTTCCATTTTTGCATAATACCCGAGTTTATTCAGTATGTTTACATAGCTTTTCAATTTTTCAATCTTTTCTTCCCTTGATAATAAATTTAATGACATATTGTCTGAATCTATATCATGTACCATCCTATCCGCAATTTTTACAAGTATATTGTTAAGCTTTGCAGTTCCGAATTCACTTTCTATTTCCTTTAATAATAATGATGAGAAGTTAATATACTGTTTTGGAAAGATCTGCATCCCCCTCTCTGTTAATTTATAGTATTTCTTCGGTCTTCCAGTTTTTACCCTTAAAAAATATGATGAAACAAGATTTTTATTTTCAAGATAACTTATATGCTCTCTCACAGCATTTTTATTTATTTCCAGTATAACTGACAGTTCGTCAAGCGTTTTATCCTCGTATAATAATGAATTTAATATCGAACTTTTATTGGTACCAAGATAATCGTTTACAACTTCTTCCATGTTATCACTTATATATTATATTTTAATATAAATACTTATAGTATTTTAGTTACTTTAAACATAATAAAATGTTTAAATATGAATTTGTAATGATACATCAATGAGTGAAACAGTACTTGAAATTAAAAATTTAAAAGCAAACGTTGAAGATAAGGAAATACTGAAGGGTGTAGACCTGACCATAAAGTCTGGAGAAATTCATGCCCTGATGGGCCCAAACGGTGCAGGTAAAAGCACTCTGGGTGAGGTATTAATTGGCCATCCAAATTATAAAATTACATCAGGAAAAATATTAATCAACAACAGGGATATAACGAACGCTGCCCCAGAGGACCGGGCAAAACTCGGTTTATTTCTTGCATTTCAGAGCCCTATTTCAATAAGTGGTGTAAAAATCTCATCATTTTTAAGAATGGCATATAATAATTTATATCCTGAAGAAAAAATGCCATTGAAGGATTTCTTCAATATGGTAAAAACGGTAATGAAAGATGTTGATATGGACGAATCATTTATATCAAGGTCAATAAACGATGGTTTCTCTGGAGGGGAAAGAAAAAGATTTGAAATATTGCAGATGGTTGTGCTGAAACCAAAGATTGTAATACTGGATGAAATCGATTCTGGTCTGGATGTTGATGCATTAAAACTCGTTTCTGCAGAGATCAAAAAAATGCACGATCAGAATGTTGGATTTTTAATTATAACCCATTATCAGAGGATACTAAAGGACATAAAACCTGAATTTGTTCACGTATTGAAGGATGGGAAAATAGTGATGAATGGCGATAAGAGTACATCCGACAGGATAGAAAATGAAGGATATGACTGGATAACGGAGTGATAGATATGGAAGATTATAGTAAGGATGAGGAAATAGAAAAATTAACTGAAAGTTTAAAGCATAGCAAAAAATCGGATTTTGAATTTTATGATAAAATCAATCCGGTTTATTCAACAGGTAAAGGTTTAAGCAGTAAAATAGTTGAGGAAATATCAGAGATTAAAAAAGAGCCTGAATGGATGAAAAGAATGAGGTTAAAGGCACTGGATATATTTTTCTCAAAGCCAATGCCAACATGGGGCCCGGATTTATCAGAGATAAACTTTGATGAGCTTACATACTATACAAAACCTGGAGAGTCAAAGGCAAAAAACTGGGATGATGTGCCAGACCAGATAAAGGACACATTCAGTAAATTAGGTATACCACAGATGGAGCAGAAATATTTAGCAGGATCTGTGGCACAATATGATAGTGAGGGTGTTTACGGTAGCCTGAGAAAGGAATGGGAAGATAAGGGTGTTATATTTACAGACCTGGATACCGCAGTACAGAAATATCCTGATTTAGTAAAGGAATATTATTGCAAGGCAATACCGCCGAGTGATAATAAATTTGCAGCCCTGAACGGTGCAGTATGGTCAGGGGGTTCATTCTTATATGTACCGAAAAACGTTACAATAGATATGCCATTGCAGACATATTTCAGGTTAAACGGTGAACAGAGTGGGCAGTTTGAACACACAATAGTAATAGCTGATGAGGGCGCCAAAGTTCACTATATAGAGGGCTGCCTGCCTGAAGATGAACTGGTAAGCCAGGGTGATAAGTTTGCAGAGATATATGATTTATACACTAATGATGAGGTTATCTCTAATACTGGGAACAAGAGAAAAATAGCAAGGAAATATGTGCACCCATACAATGGATACATGTATAAAATTACACCGTTATCTACAGGAAACGCCTTCAGGGCTACATCCGAACATCCCGTATTGAGTATTAAGAAAGAGGGTGTTGCATCGAGAATTAGAAACGGTAAATACGAAATATCCACAGAGGAATTGATGAAAGCAACTCCGGAATACCGCAGGGTTGATGAATTAAGCACTGGCGATTTTATGGTATATGTATCACCAAAAGAAACAGTTGATGACCCATCTATGGATGGCAATATACTGAAGATTCTGGGTTTATATACTGCCAGAGGGACTGTATCATTTAATAAATCATCGAATATATCCCAGTTATCATTCTCGTTCGGTAACTCCGGTAAGGAAATTGCATATGAACTATATGGAATAATAAGGGATCTGGGAGAACAGGTAAATATATCCAGGGTATCTGATAAATATTATACAGTATCAACACATTCAAGGAAACTAACTGACATATGCTCGGACAATGCGGGTAAATATGCTGACCAGAAGGTATTTTCGGATAAAATTATGAAACTTCCACCTGAAAAGCAGATGCTGTTACTGGAATATTACAGAAAGGGTGATGGCAGCATACACACCAGAAAGGGCAGTTCAGGGATGGTAAAACTTTCAACATCGAGTAAAATGTTAGCATTCCAGGTACAGGAAATGTTATCAAGGAACAGTATCTTTGCCGGCATCACAATAAGAAAAGCACCAAAAGGCCACATTAACGGGAATGGAATTAACAGTAAGGAACAGTATATAATAGGATATACTAAAAATATAAAATCCAGCAGGGTAAGGCATAAAGATAACTATTATTATGTGCCCATTAAAAAAATAGAGAGAAAAGAATACAATGATATAGTCTATAATTTAGAGGTGGAAACAGACGATTCATATCTCGTGAAAGGTTTCGCTGTACATAACTGCACTGCCCCGAAATACAATACAAGTTCATTGCATACCGCAATAGTTGAAATATATGCCAGAAAACACTCTGATGTAAAATATACAAGTGTCCAGAACTGGTCCGACAGTGTATATAATTTACCTGTGAAAAGGGCATGGGTAGATGAAGGTGCACATATGGACTGGGTCACCGGCGAACTCGGATCAAAGGTAACGATGATATATCCATCATCATATCTCCGTGGGAGAGGAGCATCAACATCTAATCTACAGATAACACTGGCAACAAAGGGCACATTTAAGGATGCGGGTGGAAAGGCAATACATATGGCACCGGACACAACATCAAGGATTGTATCAAAATCTATAAGCCTGGATGATGGGTTAACGGCATACCGTGGACTGGTAAGAATGAATGAGGGTGCAAAAAACGCAAAAAGCCATGTACAGTGTGATGCATTATTGATAAACAATGATTCAAAGAACTATACATACCCATACGATGAGATATATGAACCCACAGCAACATTCAGCCATGAGGCAACAGTTGGAAAAATTGGAACCGAGGAGCTGACATATCTGAGATCCAGGGGATTAAGTGAGGATGAGGCATCATCAATGATAGTCCTTGGATTCATGGATGATATTATGAAGGAGATACCTATGGAATTTGCCGTTGAGATGAACAGGCTAGTAAAGCTGGAAATGTCAAAAATGGGTGCTGTAGGATAAATATTTTTTAATTTTTGGTGATATTAATGATTGAAGATTATCTGGACACATTAAATGAGAGATTTAAGCAATTTGATATAGAATACAGGAAACAGGCATATATTTATTATCTTAAATACCCGGATCCGCCATATAAGGAAAGCCCTGACCGTAAGGAATATGTACATATAACTGAAGATGAACTTGAAAGGATGGCATATGGAGAAGTATCCATAAGCGTAAAAAAGGATGAAAAAATAGATAGCGATTTTGATTTAATTGTCACGGATTCGGAATTTAAAATAAAAAATAAGAGAAAAGATGTGTATATATCAAATATGGACAATGCATTTACTGAAAAAAGGGAATTATTTGATAAATATGTTGATGGTGAATTCGGGGAATATAACAGGGAATATTTAATAAATTTTTCATATGAAAATGGGTATTTCATATATGTACCGGATGATACCACGGCGGAATTAAAAATAGAATCATTGCAGGATTCAAATTCATCATTTACATTTAAAAACGTGATAATTATTGGCAGAAATTCAAACGTTGAAATTACAGATATATATGAGAAGAATAATGTTGGCAAAGGTGTCCATGGAAGGAATATATATTTATTCTGTGAAGAAAATTCAAGGGTTACATATAATTATATACAGAATGAGGGGAAGGACATAACAAATTTAACATATGTAAGGCCAACACTATACAGAAATTCTGAAATAAAAATAATAGATGTAAACATAGGTTCCAGAAAGGTATTTTATAATCATGAAAGTAAAATGTATGATAACACAACAATGAAATCGTACGGCATAAATGTATCAAAGGGCTTACAGGAAATGGATATCTGGGATTCAAGTTTACAGTACGGCAAATATTCTAACTGTGACATAAATATAAAGGGCGTTGTATTTGACCATAGTTCAACAATGCATCGTGGTAATATTGATATTGAGCCTGAAGGCATAAAGTCCACCGGGTTTTATGGATCAGCAATTCTTTTAATGTCCGAAAACGGTAAAGGCAATTCAAAACCCGCATTATTAATAAAAAACAACGATACAAAATCGAAGCATTCCTCATCAATATCAAGTTTAGATCCGGAACAGGTATTCTATTTACGTTCCAAAGGATTAAACGAAAAAGAATCTGAGAAACTCATAATAGAGGGATTTATTGGATATATCAATGATATAACAAACAATACGTTTTTAAAGGACAGTATAAACAAATTATTAAAATTATAATTTTTATAAACTATGTTCCGTGGCCATGGCAATTATCTGCAATTAGAGCTGTTTCATTCATATTACATTTCATATTGATTATAAAATTAATTTTTTATTAGATCGGAAGACCTTTTATAAAATATATCTCTCAGTAATAACAGAGCCTCAAAATTTTCTGTGCCGAATCTGTTTTTGTAATCTTCCTTTCTTGATAATTTTCTATAATAATACAGTACCTCTATTACCTTTGTGCAGGCCCTGAATGCAATCTTTGCAGCCCTGTTATCGCTTAATATAATGCTATAATCATCCTTCCAGCCCTTTTCCTGTGGCAATTTTTTTAAAAACTGGAAATCTTCAGCTTTTTCTCCCATTATTATAAAATTTTCTAATGACTTTATGTAATTAACAATTTTTTTATAATTATCTGAAAATTCTATATCAAGTTTTATCAGGTTTGATGTTATGCTTGCCAGTTCATATTCTTTCACAAAATACATCTGTATATCACTGTCAAAATCCTCATCCTTATCAGATACCATGCAATGAAACGTTGTAAATTCATTCATATTTTTTATATTAATTTATCCAATAAATACTTTATTTCTTAATTTTTATGTCTGAAATTATTATACCTGTTATGATTACAAATGCACCTATAAATTGAACAGTTGTCAATGTTTCGTTTAATATAAAAAATGCCAGTATAATTGTAAAAACAGGTTCCATTGATGAGATCATCATTGCCAGTGAGGAATCCATTTTCTTCATGCCCCTGTAAAATAGATAAAACGGAATTATTTCGGCAAATATTGCAATATATAAGCCCCCTGAAATTGAATATATATTATAATTAATATTAACAAAAAAGGATACCAGAACTATCAACGGTATTGACCATACAACCCCTGCGGCTATAATGCTATTATTATCAACTCCAGAAAACTGCAACTTCTTTGAAAAAGATATTAATAATCCGTATGTTAAACCGGATAATAACCCTAAAATTATAAAATAAAACCTCACCGTTCCTAAATATGTTAGGTATAAACCGGAGATTATCAGTAATGCCGATAATAACTTTATTTTTGTAATATTTTCCCTTATAAGGAAAAAGGAAAACAGTATAACAAATATTATGGATGTATACAGCAGTACAGCCATAAGTGGTGCTCCAGCAACTGTTATTGAACCGGCAAAGATTTCAATAAAAACTGCATTTATGGTGCCAAACAGAAGCAACCTAAAATTTAATAATTTTTTAAAATCCCTGTAGAACAGCAAAAATATCAGTCCAAATACTGACATAAACAGTACCATGGAAAATGAATTGCCACCCAGCATGTATAATAAATCTATAACCACCCCCATTGTTCCCCAGAGAAATGCCGCTCCGAGTATATCCATTCGCTCTCCCATTATATTGAATTAAACAATGAAATAAATTTATATCCCATAATATACTATTATTTAATATGAACAGAAAATTATTGATGCATGTTGGCCCCACAATAATAGATATGGACGTTCTACTGGCTGGAGTAAGAAATAATACAGGATTTGCCTCACCGGAATTTATACCGGCAATGAAAAATTCTCTGGATGGATTAAAATATGTGATGAGTGCTGAGGACTATCAACCGTTTATATTACCCGGAAGTGGAACCCTTGGTATGGAAAGCATGACCTCATTGTTAAAAGAGGGTGATAACGTTCTTGTAATAAGCTCAGGGGTTTTTGGAGACCGCTGGAAAGCAATATTAGATAGATATAAGGTCAACTGTACACTGTTAAGATCAGAACCCGGAAAAATCGTAAATGAAGATAAAATTATGGAGGAATTAGATAAAAAACATTATAAAATGGTAACCATGACGCAGGTTGAAACAAGCACCGGTGTTAAATTTCCAGTAAAGGAAATGGCAAAAAAAATCAGGGATAAAACAGATTTAATAGTTGTTGATGCTGTTGCAGGTGCAGGGGCTGAAGAATTAAATGTTCATGACTGGAATATTGACGTATGCTTAACTGCAAGCCAGAAGGCTCTGGCAACACCTCCAGGTGCATCACTGTTAGTATTATCTGAAAATGCATTATCATATCTGTCAGATGATTCATTATCTGGCTTTTATACAAATTTAAAACAGTGGAAAAATATAATGAATAACTTTGAAAACAATAAATCAGGTTATTATACAACCTTACCCATACATTTAATTTTCTCCCTGGAAAAGTCATTTGATTTAATAAGGGATGAAACAATGGAAAAGAGAATAAAAAGGCACAAAACAGTTTCAGGTGCAATCAGATCCGGTTTAAATGCAATGGATATAAATATAATGGCAGATGAAAAATATTATAGCAATACTGTAACTGCAATGATGCTGAATAATATAGATATGAATAATTTCCTGAATGAGTGTTTAAACAGTGGAATAGAAATGGCCACAGGAATCATACCCGAATATGCCGGCAAATATATCAGGATAGGGCATATGGGCTGGATTAATGAAAACGATGCAATATCAACAGTAGCAGTTATGGAAAGGGCATTAAATAAGTTTGGAAGGAAAATAAAATACGGAACTGGAATAACGGCCACACAGGAATATATTGAAAATTTTAAATAATATTATTTTTTATTACATAATCAGTTATATCAAATTTTTTTAAGGTAATTTCAATAAACCTCTTCTTTACCTCATTTAAATCATATCTCTGGCCTTTAATTTTTTCCATAGACGTCATTATATCCGGTGAGAAATTACATGGGTTTATAAAATTAAACTTTTTTAAATCTGTAGAAACATTTAATGCCATTCCATGATATGTTGAAAATCTGTTTACTGCAATACCTATAGAAGCTATTTTTTTATCGCCATGCCATACACCGGTTTTTTCATCATATAATGGATAGCCAGTAATATTATAAGTTTCCAGGAGATCAATAACAGAACTCTGGATTAATTTGATTAAATCAAGTGCATTCATTTTCCTGTCCTTTAAATTTACTATATAGTATGCTATTAGCTGTCCCCTGCCATGATATGTTACATACCCTCCCCTTTCGGTTTTTATTATATTATTTAAATCACCCTTATAATGTATACCGGCAGTGTAAACATCATCATGCTCCGGGAATATAAAGGAATCGGATATTTCATCATCATTTCTCAAATTATTCAATCTTTTCTGGAAAACTGTGCATGTATTATAATCAATTGTAGATAAGTTATATATATAGGATTTCATTATAAATAATAACATTAAGGAATAAAAATTTGATGATAATACTTCTCAATTGTAACATTTTCCTAATAAACTATTCTTTAATAAATATTTAAATATTATAATGCAATCAAACACTATGGAAACAAATACATTGAATACCCACCGGGAGAATGACAGTGATTTCAATCAGTTTAAAGTATCACTGAAGTATCAGTTTCTTGCATATATAAGAACAAGGCGGTTTATAGGCCTTGCAATATTCTCACTTATAATTTCAATAATTGTGACGGCCTTAATGTTCCATGATGAGTATAGTTCATTAAAGGCTGCGGATTCTGTTTCATTTTTCTACCAGTATTTATCATTATTTACAGTGCTGTTCACATTATTAATCGCAGCATTCTTTGGCGGTGATTTAATATCGGCAGATATGGGAACAGATGCGGCATATTACACACTGGTTCAGCCAGTAAGGAGATCGGTTTTATTTTTAGGTAGGTTTATTGCTGCAATAATAGCCGCATTTATTGTAATATTTCTCTACTTTCTTGTAGCAATAGGGGCATCACTATATCTCTATGGTACAGTTTCATATTTAATACTGAACAGTATAGCCCTTTTAGTCTTGTTTATATCTGCAGGCATAGCATTTTCCGCACTATTTTCAGGCATATTTAAGAATCCATCAAATGGAATAGTTGTATCCATATTAATATTCGTTCTCGGTTTCAGTATAATGGATGCGGTTGTAGGTAGTATAGCCGGCATAGATCCATTATTCAGCATTTATTTTGTTGGAGAAATTGTTTATCTTATCTTTGATAATAACTACTCTACAAAACTTGTTACGCATGGTGGTTTTGGTGCACACGGTGCAACAAGTTATGTATTCCTGCCGTCAATCCCGCAGGGAATATATGTATTATTAGCATATCTGGTAATATCCGGAGTATTGGCTATATTAATCTATACAAGGAGGCAAAAATAGAGGGATAAATATGGAAATATCATTTAAAAATGTATCAAAAAATTATGGTAAATTTAAGGCGCTGGATGACATATCGTTTGATTTCAATGATCATGGTGCCATAGGTTATTTAGGTCCCAATGGTGCCGGCAAAACAACAACATTAAAGGCAATGACAAATTTAATAAGGCCTTCAAAAGGTGTAATTGAATTAAACGGCATAAACGTAACAAAAAATCCAAAAAAAGCCCTATACAGTGTAGGGTCTATGATCGAAACGCCAACACCGTATCCCTATTTAACCGTAAAGGAGTCGTTACGGTTTATAGGTGAATTAAGGGGTATAGATAAAAAGACAATAAATTCCGAAATAGATGAATTTGCCGAGGCATTGAAGTTGCCACCATTAACATCAAAGATGGGGCAATTATCCAAAGGCCAGAGGCAGAGGGCCGTTTTTGCATCTGTTTTAATTCCTGATCCATCCATAGTAATTTTAGATGAACCTACAACCGGCCTGGACCCATTCGAAAGAAAAATATTCAGGGATTTCATACTGAAACTTAAAAAGGATAAGCTGGTATTCTTTTCATCGCATATATTATCTGAAGTAGCCGAAACCTGTGATGATGTAATATTTATAAACAATGGCAAAATATTAAAACAGGGCAATATAGGTATAATATCAAAGGAATTCAACACAAATGCTGTATCGGTGGAATTTATTAAAAATGTGGATGATAATATTAAAAAATCTGTTGAATCATTAAGCCACGAAATAATAAACATAAAGGGTAAAACTGTAGTTTTAAAATATTCCGGTGATGATAATGAACGTGCAGATATATTAAAGGAGGTAATCAAAATATGCCCTGTGCTTTCATACAGTACATATGGTTCAGACCTGGAATCCGCATATATTTCAATTCTCGGTGAGAAAAAAGAACCGGTTAAGGATATCAAAATTTAAATAGCCAAAGTAATTAATATACAATGCTAAGAAAATTTAAAAATAATTTTTTATTCGGTACAGCCATAAGTGCATTTCAAACAGAAATGGGGCATAGCCGGGAATCCATATCTGAAAACAGTGACTGGTATTTATGGACACATGATGAATTTACTAAAAAAATGAATTATGTAAGCGGCGATCTGCCCGAGGATGGTCCGGATTTCTGGGATAAATATAAGGAATATATAGATAAAATACTGTATATGAATAATAATTCAATAAGGTTAAGTATTGACTGGTCAAGAATATTTAAAAATTCAACGGAAAATATTAAGGTAAATTATAAAAAAAATGATAGGGATGATATTTACGATGTTGAATTTAATAATAATATTTTTAATGAATTAAATGAAATAGCAGATAATGAAGCCGTTAGCTATTACAGAGAAATTTTTAATTACATAAAATCTAAAAATATCAAAATATTACTGACATTATATCACTGGCCTTTGCCCTTATGGCTGCATGACCCGGTTCAGTGCAACAGGGATATTAATAAAACAGATAAGACTGGCTGGCTCAATAAAAATACAGTTCTGGAGTTTGCAAAATATACATATTTTGTTTATAAAAAATTCAGTGAATATATAGCTATGTGGCATACATTAAATGAACCAAATATTATAGCTATAAATGGCTATTTATATGGCAACCTGGAAAATTTTCCTCCAGGGCTATCGAATTATGGCTATACAATCAGGGTTTTAAGGAATCTGGCATATGCACATAATATAGCATATAAAACAATAAAAAGTATAAATAAAAATGCATATGTTGGCATTAACATAGCATCACCGTATTTCGAACCTGAAAAGAATGAGGAAAATAATATTTTTATAAGCAATTATGTTAATTATTTATTTAATGAACTATACCTCGATTCAGCCCTGTATGGAAATTTTGACAACTCCCTATCAGGATTATTTGATGAGTCAAGGCCATATGAGTTTTCCGGAACTGATTTTATAGGCATAGACTATTACAGTAGAATAACTGTAAGATATGTAAATAATGATGATGTTGATATCAGATTAAGGTATACATTTTTACCATGTAATAAATGTTCGGATAATTACTGGGATATATATCCTGAAGGCATAAGAAAGGTTTCAAACATTATATTTAACAGGTATAGAAAACCGGTAATAATAATGGAAAACGGTGTTGCAGATTCGGATGATAAACTCAGATCGGATTTTATTAGAGATCACATCATTGAACTGCACAAGGCAATAAAAAATGATAGAATAGATATAATAGGGTATTATCACTGGTCATTAATGGATAATTATGAGTGGGCACATGGATTTAAGTACAGATTCGGTTTATATAAAATCGAAAATAATAACATCGTAAAAACAGGGGCAGTTGATTTATATAAGAACATATGTTCGGAGAACGGTATAGAGGATGGAGCCTATAAAGAATATCCATAAAAAATAAATAGTATAAATACATCTTATTAACCGTGAATATAACAGATTTTATAAATTCAGATGAAATAAAAGGTATATCGGGTAAAATATTAAATACAGATTTTGTAAGGGAAATGGCATCCGGAGAACTTATAGACGATCGCTTTGGGTATTATCTGATTCAGGATGATGTGTATTTAAAATATTATAAAATGGCAGGTTCAAGCATTAAAAAAATAACAGAAAATGATGAAATAAAGGATTTATATAATTTAATAGGCGATGATGAGCCATTATTCCATATTAACATGTTAAAACAATTCAACCTAAAAAAAGAAAATATAAATGAAAATATGGTAAATTATACAACATATTCGTATGTAAACCATCTACTGCGCTGGTCGATGGATAATGATATAAATGGCATGTATTCAATGTTTGCATGCCAGTGGTCATATGAATTTATAGCCGAAAACATAAAGGATGTAAACAGTAAATATAAATTCTGGTTTGATTTTTATAAAAATGATAAATACAGGGATATAACTGGATTATACTTTAAGATATTAAATAAATCTGGCATTAATAATCTACAGAAAAATATATTTAAATATGGTTTACTGTATGAGTTAAACTACTGGGTCGATTCATATGAAAAATATAGCAATATAAATATTTGATTGGCATTAACTATCAATGATTGAAGAAACTTTAGATTATCTATACGGTCTGAAAAGGGAGGGCATAAAATTAGACCTTGAAGCCACAAGGGAGTTTGCAAACCATCTGGGCAATCCGGAAAAAAATTTTAAAAATATACACGTAGCAGGTACAAATGGCAAGGGTTCAATTTCATCATACACATACAATATATTAAGGCAAAAATATGATACGGGATTATATACCTCACCACATTTAATTGATTTCAATGAGAGGTTTATATTTAATAAGGAAATGATAAGCAATGATTATATAACCAGTTTTATAAATGAGAATAGAAAATATATAGAGGAGATGGGTATTAAAAAAAGAAATCCCACATTTTTTGAAGCAACAACTGTAATGGCGTTTAAATATTTCTCTGATAAAAAAGCTGATTATGGAGTCATAGAAGTGGGGTTGGGAGGAAGACTGGATTCAACCAATATATTAAGTCCCGAAGTTAGCATTATAGGCCAGATAGGGTATGAACATTATCAGAGACTGGGTTGCTCATTAACCTCAATAGCATATGAAAAAGGAGGCATAATAAAGGAAAATAAACCTGTTGTACTGTTAGATAATAAGCCAGAGGTTGTAAGGGAGATAAAAAAACTATCGGATATAAGAAATTCAAAATTGATTTTAATAGACGATTACTGTAAAATCTCTGATTTGAAATATGATATATCAAATTTATCATTCACGTTAAAAACAGAGTATAATGAATATAATATAAATGCGGTTAATTCCGGGTTATTCCAGATAAAAAATATAGAAGCGTCAGTAAGTGCTATAGAACTGTTAAATGAAAATAAAATAGATAAAAAGGATATTGAAAGGGGCATAAATGAATCGAGATGGCCTGCACGTTTTGAGGTTGTAAACACAGACCCATTAATAATAATGGATTCATCACACAATCCGCCGGCCGCAAATGCCCTGGTAAAATCATTTAATCAAATAGTAAATAAAAAACCCTTATTAGTAATAGGCATGTTATCTGATAAGGATTTCTTCTCATATCTATCAATAATGAGTAAACTATCTGATGATATTGTACTGACAAGGCCGGATGAACCAGAAAGGTCACTGGATCCATATGAAATAAGGAAATATGTAAAAGATTTATTTAAAACTATAACAGTTATCAATGACCCTATAGAGGCATATAATTATGCAATAAAAAATAGCTCATGCATCCTTGTCACAGGCTCTATGTACCTGGTTGGCATGTTAAAAAAATACATCAATTCCCCGGTAATGCCTTTTGCTATTAATTAATTTATCGGTCAAATAGTAGGTAATAAAGTCAGTTAAAAAATATTTTTGTATAGTTAAACTATATAGAATACTTACTGATATATATGGACAACCCTTTTATAAAATACAACAAAACCAAGGATTACGTCATAGGTGATCTAAAAAAATTAAGCAGTTCATACATACCAGACAGCTTTCCACACAGGGAAATTCAGATAGATGCCATTGTAAAGATTTTAAGTTCAGTAACAAATGGTGGGATATCATCAAATATTTTGCTATATGGCAAATCCGGTTCGGGCAAAACCTCATCGGCAATATATGTTACAAATCTATTATCTGAGGCAATTTCAGGCAATTTAAATATTATATATGTAAACTGTGAGATATACGAGTCACAGTATTCCATACTTGTTTATATGGCAAATTCAATAATTTCGGGAGAAGAGCAGCTTCCACCAATGGGATTGCCACTGGATAAAATCTATTTTGAACTGATTAAAAGATTAAACAAATCAAACAGGTATACCCTTGTTATCATGGATGAAATTGATAAACTTGTCCAGAAAAATGGCAGTGATGCACTGTACGTAATATTAAAATCAATATCCGATTCAAACAGTTCTATCATAGGCATTACAAACGATGCATCATTTGTAACAAAGCTGGATGCAAGGGTCCAGAGCAGATTAAACCAGGAAAGTATAATATTCCCGCCATATAATGCGGTTGAACTACGGGATATATTAAATTCAAGGATAAATGGAATAATTAAAAGGGAATTTATAGAGGATTCTGCGATAAATTTGTGTGCAGCACTGGGTGCACAGGAACATGGCGATGCAAGAAAATCCATAGACTTATTAAGAATTGCGATAGATTCTGCATTGCGTGAGGAAAAGGATGCAGTGCTTGCAGAGGATGTTTACAGGGCCAGAGATAGATTTGAAATGAACGTTTTAAAGGAATCAATTAAAACATTGCCCATTCATTCAAAGATGGTATTACTGAGTGCAACATTAACACAGGAAACGGACATGGATTTATCCGTTACAGGGGAGATATATGATAATTATAGAAATATATGCAACGAACTTGGATTTCAACCACTGACAATGAGAAGAATTTCTGATCTACTATCGGATCTGGAGGATATAGGGTTATTAACAACAAATACAAGGTCGCTGGGAAGATATGGGAGAACCAAATTTATACGGGTCATGGGTTCAATTACAACCATTAAAAATTATATAATGGAGGATCCAATGTTTTCAAACTTTCAGGGATCAAAGATTGTCAAGCAGTCAAAACTCAGAACAAATTTTGATGAATATGTGAATAACTATAAGGATTCCGAAGACCACTTTTAAAAATATTTAATAAATAAATAACAATATACATTTAATGTTTAAGGTATATGAATTGAGCAAGGAAAACAGGAATATAATTGATAAACTACTGGCAGATGACATAATAGGCAGACAGAGCATAACATATAAGGACGGATCAAACTATGGTTACAATTCAAAATTTATAGTAATAATTGAAGGCTCACCTGATATATTTGCAAGGATACGTGATTTAAAGGAAAAAGAATTAAAAGAATTGTCTGGGAAAAAAGCGGACGAAGTCTATAACAAGGTGAAAAACGAAGAAAATAATTCCCAGGATGGTATGGGATTTCTTTTCGGATAATTATGTTAATAATTACAGGTATGCCCGGATCAGGCAAGGATGAATTTGTCAAGGTAGCTAAAGAATTTGGCTTTTTAGATGTGCATATGGGAAACACTGTAAAGAAATATGCAAATGAAAATAATATTGAATTAACTGACAGGACAATAGGTGCATTTGCAACAAAGGAAAGAAATAATTACGGTATGGACATATGGGCAAAAAGAACATCAGCATATATAAAAGACCCGGATATAACAATAGTTGATGGGTTAAGGAATTATGAAGAATTATTATATTTTAAAGATTATTATAAAAATGTATTTGTTATTGCTGTTTTCGCGAATGCTGATGACAGGCTTGACAGAATAATAAAAAGAAACAGGGAGGATGATCTTCATGACCATACTGGTTTTGAGGACAGGGATTCCAGAGAACTATCATGGGGAATAGGCAAGGTAATTTCACTGGCGGATTATATGATTGTAAACGATTCAACCCTGGATGAATATAAGAAAAATGTTGAACTGCTTCTTAATGAGGTTATAAAAAGGCATAACATAAAATTAAAACCAAAAAACTAAATTTATAGCATCCAGTTATTACTTCCTCTGTATAAACTATTTATACCCATATATCATCATTTTACTGCTATTATTCCTGTATGCCATTGCATATGTATTAGAATTATCGCCATGATAATAAATCATGTATGCTTCTACTGTAACCGTATCATTACCACTTTATGAATGACTAATATCCCAACCCCCTTATGGCATTATCTAATTTCTCATAATTACCACTTCCCTGCGGATAATTTATTCCCATTTCTGGCTGCTGTTCTTTCTGCCTGAAAAGAACTGTTTGACATGGTTTTTAGGAATTTCCCGGATTTATTATATAATTTAATTAATTTTGCCTTAAATTTTGCATTATTGAAAATTATCTTTAATGACCTTAATAGCATTTTCAATCTCATTATAGGTATTGTAAAAATGCGGAGCTATCCTCAATGAATTCCCGCGGGCTGATGTGATAATTTTATATTTGCTTTTAAGCATTTTCTCGACCCCAGCAGGATTTTTAATGTCAATGGATATAATATTAGCCCCATGCTGTGGTGTTATGGTTTTCATGTTATAACGCTCCAGCAATTCCATGGTGTAATCAAATAGTTTTTTATCTTCCTCCTCTATATATTTTTTATATTTTATTATTGTTTTCATGCCCTCTATGGCCGCATATACAGATGGTATGGACCATGTTCCATTTTCAAATCTCCTGGCACCGTCTGCGTAATCCAGTTTTTCTGATCCAAATTCAAATGGATTCTTCTGTGAGAACCAGCCGATGTTGGTTGGTTTAAGTTCATTTGCTATACTTTTATTAACATATAAAAAGGCTATGCCCGAGGTTCCAAGAAGCCATTTAAGGTTACCGGAGGCAAGAAAATCAATTCCGTATGATCTGACATCCATATTCAATGCTCCCAGTGATTGGTAATCATCAACGTATATATATGCTGAATTTTCGTGTGCTATTTTTGCTATTTCGCCAACATCCTGCTTAAATCCATTTAGGGATGAAACATGTGTTGCGGTCATCATTAATGTATTATTATCGATATAATTGGAATATTCTCCGGTGTTAATTGTACCATTAGTATTCTTTATGGTTTTTACGGTTAGACCATATTTTCTATACGCATTTAATATAAAATTTGTTGTTGGATATTCTAAGTCCGAAGTAATTATATTATTTTTATTGCCAAAATTAAATGAACTCATAAGTGCATTCAGGCAGGATGAGACAGAATATAATACGGCAATTTCATCGTCATTAGCATTTATTAATCTGGCAAAAAGATGCCTGGTTTCTTCAACCTTTGATGACCATAAATCCCATGGGTTTCCAAGATTTTTAACATCATTCAAATATTCCTGTATGGCATGGTCAACGTTTTTCAGCAGCGGTGATTTAGAACATGCCGCTAAATGGTTAATATTATTAAGGTTATAAAATAAATTGCGTATATCATCCTTATTCATATATGTCCCCCTCAACATTTATAGATATTATATTGTTATATTCCATATTTCATTATCTCCGGTTATTAGAGAGGTATTCCATTCTGTTATTTAATAGGTAATTCTACTGGTAACAAAGAGGTTTATATTTACACAAAATTATACACAACCTTACAATATGTTTATTAAACCATACTATTGATAATAATTATCGTGGCAATATCATTAAAGTTAATATTACCTTTAGTGACTTATAAATATTATACCTATTTGATATAAAATGCCAGTAGAAGATTTTTTAATGCCAGGTGAAGCGATAAAGTATCATGGCGCATCAGACCTTGATTATGGTGGTAAGGAGTATGAACCTATTGTGACAGATAAAAGAGTTCTTTTATATAATAGAAGAGGTAAACTTTTTAAAAAAGATGAATTAATAAGCTTAAAAATTGATGAAGTACAGGGCATAACATTCCATGAAACAGGCATGATAAAAAAAACAGGAATTTTAGAGATATCCGCTAAAACAAAATTTAATCTATCAGGCCCATCAAAATCTATTAAAGCGGTATATCAACAAATATTGCAATTTTTCTGATCCCTATGTTTCAAAATGATAAATATAGGCATACAATTGTAGAAAAAATAGAGAGAAAAACAGGAAGTAAACAAATAAAAATATAATAATCTCAAACAACACATCAATTATGTGCAGCATAATAATTTAATATTTTAAGAATAACCCATGTGGGGAAAGCCGGTATAAAACATCAAAATATGGTAATTTAGGATTTGTTTAATCTTTTTATTATTTTTTCTATATCGTCAAAATCTATATTGATGCATTCATCACTTTTTGTTTTAAATGACTTTGCTATAACCATGAAAAATTCCCCATTCCTTTTTATCTTAACATTCATAGATTTATATTTTAAGTCCCTGAATATTTTTATACCATCAACATCTGATGAAAACTTTATTTCAATAAATACAACATCATTTTCATCGTTTATTGCGACTCCATCAATTTCAACATCCTTATGCCAGAATTTGTTTATATGAAAGTTTTTAATGGGCACTGGTATAATATGTTTTGAAATCATGTTTAATACAAGTCTCTCAAATGTATGCCCATAAAACGTATTTAAATTCCCATCAATTCTATTATAAACAGCATCTATATTTCCGATCTCCAAATCTGATATATTCGGGTATACAAATTTATAATAAAAATTTAAAAAATAGTCATTAACTTCATAAATACCGCGTCTTTTCTGATTTAAGGGGATAATATATCTAATAAACCTGCTTGATATAAGTGTTTCTAAATATTTCGATATATTTCCAGAGTCGATATGCAATGAATTCTGTAAGTCACCGTATGTATTATGTCCTTCAGAAATTTTTTTTAATATTAATTCATAAACTCTTGGCTCACGGAATTCCTCCTTTAAAAGTATCCTGGGCTCCTCGTATAGAATTTCACCCTTTGTGAATATCTTATTTTTTATATTCCATTCAATACTTTTATTTTTATCGATCAGTGATAGATAAAATGGTATATTTCCAAATATTGAGTTTATCTTTACAATATCTTCAAAATTATTATTATAAAAATATGATATTAGATTTATATCAAAACCAGTTATTTCAATACTTCCGGTTCTTCTACCATAAAGTGGTGATTTAAAATTTAAAATTTCATTTTCCATCATACTGATACTTGACCCAGAAAAAATGATAAATAAATTGGAATTTGTTATTAATTCATCATATATTTTCTGGAATACAGATAAAACTCCCCTGCTTATTGATATTAAATATGGTATTTCATCGAATACTATTATGATTTTTTCATTTTTTATTTCATCTATAAAATATTTGAACAACGTAAATAAATCCACATCCAGGTTTAAAAAATATGATTTACCGGTAATGTTATAAAATTCTAATTTTAGGTAATTGACATTTTCCAGTAGACTATCTTCAGTACATAGGTGGTATAATGCCTTCTTCTTATTTATAAATTCCTTTATAAGTTCAGTTTTGCCGGCCCTTCTCCTCCCATAAATTATTATTAATTGAGGTTTATTTTCTGTATATTTATTATTTAGGAAGTTCAATTCATATTTCCTGTTAATAAATTGTTGTAACATAATTATCATAATTTGATTACAGTATAATATAAAAATTTATTTGTGCATAAAATGGGGATAAAACAGTACACATAATATTTAGCCCCCCTTTTGTTTAACTGGTTTACATAAAAATTTTTATTTATTTTTATGATGTGCAGTAATAAAAGATAATGTACAGATTGAGGGATCATCCGTTAATTATTTAAATAATTATAATATTTACTTTGGGGGGCAAAGTACTTTGGGGGGCAAAGTAATATTTACAGAAAAACCAAGAAATGATATAGATAATATATTCGATCGGGACGATGAGATTAATACAATAAAAAAGGTAATAGATACAGGTGACTGGCTTGCCATACTTGGTCCTAGAATGATCGGTAAAACCAGCATTGCAAAGGCCATTTTAAATGAATATAAAAAAGAATATAATCCAATTTATATAGACTTTACTGGAATAAAGAGTTACAATGACGCCATCAATAAAATATTTCATGCAATACCCAGAAGCTTAATAGATAAACTTAAAGACAATTTCGCGGGTGTAGGGATCAATATCATGGGCAATTCAATAACATTCAATAGGAGATTCAAAGACACAGATATAATAAAAGCATTGCTCACATTATTGAAAAAATCTATAATAGTCCTGGATGAATTCCAGGAACTATCCTTTGGAGTAAACCATTTTATAAACATGCTGCATAATATCATGATGGAAAATAATAATACAGTATTTATTTTCACGGGTTCTTCCATCGGGGTGATGAAAACCCTGCTGGAACAGAAGGGAAAAAGTCCACTGGCAGGTCGTAATCCAGTGAATATTGTCCTCAATCCCTGGAATAGAACGACCGCAATGACCTATTTAAGGACAGGATTAGCCAGTTGCAATGTATCTGTTAACGATCGGGAATTAGGTGAAGTAATAGATGAAACAGGTACAATAACAGGTTGGTTGAATTTCTATGGAAAACGCCGGTGTATAGAAAATCACGAGGATGCGCTGAGAGATAGCCTTGATGAAGCTATCAACGTTGCAAAATATGAAATAGGCAATATAGTAGGACAATCAAAATGGAGAAAAACTGTTTTAAAGATGATGGCTTTCGGATCTAATTATAACACTATGTTACAGGAATCACACGTTTCCACATCTACATTATCAAATTTTCTGCACAGACTTGAAAAATTATATGTAATCCGGCACGACGGTAAGGCATACTATGTCGTAGATAATATTTACAGAAAAGCCATACTAGTGTAATTTCCTGGATTTATTAATGACTGCATTCCGGTAAAGTAGATAGCCCTGCAGTGAAAATAAAGAATTCCAATTCACGGGAAATCCACTACAGTCCATAAAAAAACCATCCAATCCACACTGTAATATTTTCTGATTTTGGAATGATTTTTTGCATTATTATATCAGAAAACCAGATCTTTTGTATAACTGTATAGCGATTTAAAGAAGTATTCACCAGTACCATTTTCATGGTAAATGTTATCATTCATCAACTGGTAATTATAATAAACGCGCTCCGGATGTGGCATTAGTCCTATTACATTTCCGTATTTATTTGACAGTGATGCAATATCCATAATAGAGCCATTAGGGTTCCACGGGTATTCAGAATTATTACCACTTATATCCGTATATTTGAAAAGTATCTGGTCATTATTTAATACTTCATCCAGTGTATTTTCATTATTGAATGTTACTTTCCCCTCAAGATGTGCTACAGGCACCTGAAAAATTTTATTATCAAAATATTTTTTAAAAACTTTACTTTTTGAACTATATTTTATATATGTGTATCTGCATTCAAATCTATTGGAATCATTTATTGCAAGTGCCATTGTTCTATTTTTTTCCTTATCCGTATCAGGCAGCAATCCCAGTTCACTTAAAACCTGAAAACCGTTGCATACACCGATTAAAAGTTTGCCAGAATCTATAAACCTGTTTATATCTTTCATAAATGGCCTTAATCTTGCGGCAAATAGAGCACCTGCTCTTATATAATCTCCCACAGAAAAACCACCGGGGATAAAAATTAAATCATAATCATTTATGTTTTTTTTAGTACCCAGCTCACTTATGTGCACATAATCAGGATTAAACCCTGACCTTTTTAATGATAAAAAAGCCTCCTCCTCGTTATTCGTTCCTTCCACGCGGAGAACTCCAGCTTTTAAACCATCATTTTGCACTCTTTCTCTCCTTTGATTTAACTCTTAATCCAGTATAACCACATTTCCTGCATTTTGTTGCATATATCGAATTTCTTGCATAGCATCTCATGCATATTTTTCTATTTAATCTTCTCTCTATTGCTTCTGCGAAAGGCATAAAATCACTTTTTCCTTATCTTTAAAGCATATTTTAACTTTGTTATTTAACATTTAATTGGAACCACAGTTAAAAATCCAGATAATATAATAAACAGAATTTTTATGGCATTCTCATATTAAATGCCATAATACCAGAGCGGGAAAACCAGTAAATGAACCACAAAATTAAATGAGTTGAATTCATTTTAAAATATTTCAATATTAAAATAACAAAAGTAAAAAATTTTTATTATGCCAGACAAAATTAAAAATTATAATTTTTATCTTTCTATCTTCATTTCGGATTTTGCACCTTTTTCATTTATTTTTTCGAATTTGGGTGCCAGTTTTTCCAGTATTCTGGGCAGTGCTGTATATTCCATATCCTCATCGGGCAATCTATGTGGCTCGAACACACCCATTTTTCTTATATAATTTGCCATCTGCAGTGCTTCATTCCTTGCAAAGTCAAATGCCACATCATCGAACAGGTCTACAGGACCATTTAATTTTCCATCTTTCATCACAAAACCAAGAGCCCTGACTTTCGGTGGGCCATCGAATCTTACCATTTTGGAATCTTTTTCACCCACAGGCATCATGGGTCCATTGAATGAACCTCTCATCCATCCCGATACCAGATATGAATTTGCAAATGGTTCCAGGGCCTCACCGTTTGCAGGCAATCCTGACTGTATTCTTACTATTCCTGCAGGGTCGTCCTTGCCTACATATTCCCCGGCTATGAATGATAGTTTGTCTGTTGTTATAACCGCAACATTTTCATCTGGCAGTTTTGTATGCTCTTTCTTTGTGAATACCCTTTTTATAACGTATTTTCCCTTTGATCCTATCAATGCCAGCAAATCATATGTATCCTCTGGCAATGATAAATATACCTTTTTACCATTGTAGATATCCCAGACCTCAAATTTAAATCCCATATGCATATTCTGGTCTATTACAAGTCCTGGTGTATTGAATGGGTCTCCAAACATTTTATATATTGGATAATTAAATGCTCCGGGTTCTGTCTTGTCCATCATGTATACTATAAACGGTTCTGCCTTCCTTGGTGTTATTTCTAATTCAGCAACCCCTGGTCCCATACCCTTTATATTACCAGAAAATGCATCCTTTAATAAATCCTGTCCTGCTCCATACAAACCTACTTTTTTTGCTACCTCTGTACCGGCCTTAAAAGCATTCCATGCAAGTTCATGTACTTCCGGGTTATCGGCACCTTTTGTATGCACCATTGTTATCTGTATATCATCACCGATATGTGATATTCTATAATCCGAAATCAAACCGTTTGAATTGCTTCTTACATAGTTGTCAACAGCGTCCACTACGGGCTGATATACTGTTGTATGACCTGGCAAACTACCAATATCTGCTTTTATATGCGAAATTGTTGTTTTCATACGTTATATATTGCTTTTATTCTTATTAAATATTTTGTTAAATTTCTTTTTAATGGATTATATATTTTTTTAAGTGGAAATAAATTATAAAATCCCGTTTTGCAATACTTCAAAGTTTAACATGGTTAAAAAATTATATATATGACTTTTTAATTAATGAATTATTAGATGAAATCATAAGCATAGATGGGTTAAAAAATTATATATATGACTTTTTAATGCACTTTAAATCCCCGGTTACACATATTATACTGACCGTGCATAGTTTACACTCAAAGCTATTGCAGCCTTTTTCAGAAATTTTGCAGTACCGCCATTTATAAATGAATTATTTAAAGTTCCAAAATAATTATTTCCTATTTCTATCACATTTATCCAGTTGTCGTTCCTGAATTCTCTCATATAACCAAGGGCATTATGCATTGCAGTTATTCCTGCTGACCTTGCTATTATAGCTGACATTGGTATATTTCCCTTATTTTCAATAAACATCGAATCGCCACAGGCATAGACATCTTCATAATCCACCGATTTTAAATACTTATCAACAACTATTTTCAGATTTTTGTTTGTTATATCAAAATTACCTATAATTTTATTGCCTGTCAGTCCACCTGCAAATAATGTTAGGTCGGAGTTATATTCATTATCTGAAGTAATTACACTATCCTTACCTACAGATTTTACGGTTGAACCATATATTATTTTTACATGTTTCTCTCTTAAAATCTTTTCAGCATGTGTGGACAAATTTTCAGGTAAGCCCGTTAACAGTTTTTCAGCCCGTTCTATTACTGTTATATTTTTATTTTTAATTGCCCCTGCTATTTCAACACCCAGATATCCGCCACCTATTATAATTACATCCTTCGAGGTTTTTAATCTTTCACGTATTTTTATGGCGCCTTCAAGGGATGATAACCCATATACATATTCACTGCCATTTATAAACGAATAATTCTGTGATGGGCCAAGGGCTATAATTAATTTTTCATATTCTACTGTGTTATTATCCAGTATTATGCTTTTATTTTTAAAATCAACATTTTTTATATTATCAATTATATCCACATTCCTATTTATCATTGCATGTTCCTCAGGATAGCCGGATACGACATCTATCAGGCATGGTGCCATTATCATATATCTGCTTTTATCTATGAGTACAGCATTTCTATTGACCAGTTTTGCAGATATGCCCGCAATGCCTCCTCCAAGTATCACAACTTTACCCTTCATTATAAATCGAAGCCATATTTTACAGGCAATTATAAATTTTATCTTACAAAATCTCATTCATACAGAAATATTTGCTTTATTGCATAAAAACTCGCTCTAAAATTTTTACAAATTTTTCATTTCCTATATGAATTCATAGTTATAATGATTAAATAGAATGAAATAATAAGTAATTATGGATGAACATGATTTAAATTTATTAAACAGTATTTTTACATATCTTGTTGATTCCGTTTCATATATAAATGATATAAAATCTAAAAAGATTCAGATAAACGGTTTAAATGAAAAATTAGGAGAGGAAAAATCAGATATAGAACTGTTAAAATCCAGAATAGCTGAATTAACGGATAATTATAGTAAGGAATACAGGGATTTCTTACCATACAGGGAACAGATAGATAATTATACGGCAACATCTATTGATCAATTTTTCTCCTTAATGTCAAACGAAACAGTATCATCAATAACAGATATTACAAAAAAAATAGAGAATGATATAAAATATGCTATTGGGAACATGAGATCATTTTTAATTAATAACCCATTAAAGATACTGAATAAATCAATAAAAATAAGTAATGACAGCAACTCACTTTTATCGATAGCCTCATACAGATGTGTATTAAATGTTGAATATGAGTTTTTACTGGAGAATAAGGATTTAACATTTGCACAGAATCCATATTTTCTAACACTGACACCGGGAATTAAAATTCCAACTAAATTTTCCGATAATGGTGAAATACTGTATGAAAAGTTAGATATGTATTCATTATATAGGGCAGAATTATCGGACGGCAACATGATAGCAGAATTCAGGGATGATAATAAATCATTTAAATTTGAATATTCAGCGGATGATTCTATAAAATCAGTATATTATTCGGATATCAGTGGTGTTTTAGACCTAATGTCCGATAAAAATTTAATAGGTAATATAGATAAAAATTTAATATCAAACGTTATGAAAAAATTATACGGTATATTTATAGATCTGGAAAATAGCAAAATTCAACTATTATCACTCAGGTTGGACGGTAATGATTTAATAGAAAATACATTATTTGATAAACTGTTCTGCAAACTGATGGAATCAGATTATATAAAAAACCTTGTGAAGGAATTGCCAGAGTCAAGCGAAGAAACAAACACTATAACAAGGGAACTTATAAAAAATAGGGTAAACACAATAGGAAATAACTGTGAAAGATTAAATAATATATTATTTGGGTGACTTTCTGAATAAATGTGTAAATTCAGGGTTATATAAAAAGGATTTTTTATCAGACGAATATGAGATATTGCCACCTATTAATAATAATGCCTGTCTATTTATTCTGTTAACAAATATTGAATTCTCAAGGTTCTCAATATCTGTAAATATTATTTTCTCATCCGGCCATGAAACCCTGTATGCAATTATTATTTTATCATCTTTTGAATACCCTGCACTTAATAGTTTCTTCTTTACCTCTGAGGCATTTGATGCACTTAAAAATATTGCCAGGGATGTTTTGTGTTTTGCTATTACTGATAGGTCTTCATTCTCGAATTTTTCTGTTCTTCTGGGTACTCTTGTTAATATAACGGTCTGTGTTGTTCCAGGGGAGGTTAATTCAATTTTTAATTTTGCCGCAGCTGCAAAAACGGAGCTTATTCCAGGTATTATTTCATAATCCATATTATTCTCTTCAAAAAATAAAATTTCATCATTTATTGCACCATATATTGATGGGTCCCCACTGTGCAATCTTGATATGTCATAATTTTTATTATAGTATTCCCTTATTATTGATGTTATCTCATTTATATTCAGATTTGAGGTTTTAATAATTTTTTTTGCCCTTGAATTTTTTAAAATATCATCATTTACCAGGGAATCCGCATACAGTATTATATCTGTATTTTCAATTATTTTATAACCTTTCAGTGTTATTAATTCCGGATCACCCGGACCTGCACCTATTATATGTATCGTTTTATCACCATTACAGTCATGTAATCCTTTATATCATCAATGTTATAATAAATTTTCTGGTTGTCCATTGATACATAACTCATTATATAGTAATTTTTGATGTTTAACTCGTTTATTATTCTTTTTACGGTTTCCCTTGACCTTGTTATCTTTAATAGGACTATATTATCCGCGGATAATATTTTTTCTTTCATATAATCATAATTATCAATAGCGGGTATTATTAACAGCGTTTCATTCTTTGTTGATAAAATCAGTTTCAACTGTGCGGATAAACCGTTTATTGAACTTATTCCCGGGATAACATTAAAATTAAAGTCGATATATTTCATTATATCTATAAATGTACTGTATAGTAAAGGTTCTCCTTCAACTGCATAGACAACATTCTTTCCACCATCTAAATATTTTTTAATTAACAGGGCATAATCCTTCCCTATTTTATCAATGTTTTTTGACCCCATTGGAAAATTTAATGGGTAAAATTTATTTTTATCTATATTGTAATGCGTTAGTATATTCTCCGCAATTTTTAATGAGGTTTCAGGGTAAAATATTATATCAGCATTCATTAATTTTTTATAACCTTTCAGTGTTATTAATTCCGGATCACCCGGACCGAGACCTATAACTGTAAAATCACTCATTTTTAACGCCCTTTAATATGTATATCTGATCCAGTGGTACAAATCTTGTTAGGTTATTTATATCCCTGCTTCTGGATATATTCACCTGTTTTATATCCACATTCATATTGATTTCCCTCATTTTATTATATGATTTAATCATATTTTCCACTGTCGTGGTGTTTACTACCATAATACCACGGGTCTTTAACCTCCTGTATGAGTATTCTATTATGTCCTCAATTTTTGATGAGGATCCTCCTATGAAAACTACATCCGGGTCATCACCTATATCCTGCAATACATCTGGGGCTTCCCCATTTATAACATTTAAATCTACTGAAAACCTTTTCATATTTTCTATTATGTTATTGTATGATGCAATATCCTTTTCAATTGAATATATTCTTCCATTTCCGTCAATAAATGATGTTTCTATTGATATAGACCCCGTGCCTGATCCAATATCCCACACAGTATCTCCATTTTTAATATTCATCTCCGAAATATCTATGCCTCTTACCTCCTTTTTTGTAATGTTATTATTTTTTTTAGTAAAATTTTCATCATCAAGATTTATTATATTATCCCTGTATTTTTTTAATAAAATTACATTTAAATCACTGAACTCCATATTTATTAAATCATTTAAATTATATTTTCCCACTCTTTCATTTTCATAGCCCAGATTTTCAAACACATAGGCAATAAAATTATTTAAATTGAAATCAATTAAATATTTTGCAATGTATGATGGAGTATTTATTTTATCCGTGAATAAAAATATTTTGTTACGGCACCTTATCCTCTGTGCCAGGCCTTTTATGGACCGCCCATGCAGGCTTATTACATCTATATTATTATAATCCTCTTTTATCTTGGCCATTGCTATCTGCAGTGTACCCACACCGGGGATTATATATATAAATTTCCTGTCAAAGCTGTCTAATATTAATCTACCTATACTGTAAAATAATGGATCACCGGAAACTATTACTGTTATTATTTTATTATCATTAAAATATTTCCACAGCCCATCTAAAAAATTATCCATATTTTTTATTTCTATTTTATTTTTATTTATGTTATTTAATAAATTAATATTTCTTCTACCCGAGAATATTATATCACTATTATTAATGCAATATAATTCATCATCATTGAATTTTTTGCCCGGATTTATCCCAATAATATTAATTTTATTCAATTATTTCCCTCCATATGGTTAAAAATTTTTTTTATATCTTCATTTATAAGAATTTTCTTATCATCCATAACATTATCCACATCATCCATTATTCTGTACGAATCATCCATGAACAGAATATAATCAGACCTCTCTAGGTAATCCTTTATATAACTGTTAATCTCTATATTTTTTTTATTTATTAATTTCAAATTTTCGCTGTTAAAACCTATTATAATATCATCACCACCAGCATTATATCCATTTATATTGCTGGCATTAAATATCAGATACCTTTTTAAATAATCTATGCCATAATTATCTGTTATGATGTTCTTTACATTCCTTATATCAAATTTGTTTATTTTAAACAATTCCATAAGATATTTTATGTAAAATCCATTTATAACAATGTTTCTGTTTTTTAATATTTCTGGATCAATTTTATTAATGCTTATATCAGCTATTCTTATTTTAAACACCGTTAAACCATTATTTTCAAATTCCTCTGTATCTACCTCTGTTGTTTCATAAAAAACTGTCAGAATTTTTCCAGAATATTTCCTTTTCTCAAAATAGTCAAAATATTCATGGTATTTAACCACATTTCCTACAACTATCAGTGATGGTGAATTATCATAGTCATAATTAAAATTTTCCAGTGTCCCTACCATAGTTTTCTGGTAATTGTATGTGCCATTCCTGATTAAGGCTATTTTTGTGCTTTTATTATATCCGGATAATAATAATTTTTTTATTATCTCACTTATATTGTGCGACCCCATAAAAATTATCAGCGTATAGGAATCACAGTTAAAATATTTGCAATCGGGGATGTTCATATTTTCAACGTTATTGCCTGTTGTTACTATAATGCCATGATTTATGCCCCTGTGCGTTAGTGGTATGCCGGAATATGCAGGAACAGCAAGCAGAGATGAGACACCCGGCACCACATCATAATTTATATTATTTTTTATTAATTCCTCTATCTCCTCGCCACCCCTTCCAAATAAAAATGGGTCTCCACCCTTTAGCCGTACAACAGTATTATATTCCAATGAGCATTTTACCAGTAATTTATTTATTTCTTCCTGGTCTACCCTTTTTTTATATGGTATTTTACCGACATATATTCTTATACATGTATTTTTTAAAAGATTCAGCATATATGGATTAATTAAGTGGTCATATATAATAACATCCGCCTTCTTTATTAAATTATATGCCTTTAACGTTAACAATTCCGGGTCACCCGGACCAGATCCTATAATATATACTGTGGACATTGGAACTGTATTTATAATTCATATTTGTTTTTATTTATAAATTTTTATTATCCATAAAACCTCCCGGCACGATGAATTTAAATTAATGCAGGTACCCGGAAGTTGCAGCTGGATTAAATACATTTATAGGTACATTAAGTGTATCAAAAAATTAAAATGATTTTGCTATATTTAATAATCTCAATGCACCATCATCATTTAATTTTGCATTTAAATATTTATTGCTTATTTTTTTAAGCCCCTCATTATATCCATTTATCATTACGCTTATTATGTTTATATCAAGTTTTGACAGGCGTTTTAGAATACTGTCCATGTTTATCTTATCCTCCCCATCGGTAATAACTATTACTGTGTTTGTTCTGGAAGATAATTTTGTATTTTTTAAATCGCTTATTGACGTTTCAAGAGCCCCCTCAATATATGTACCCTTATTTGCCTCTACTGTTAATATTGCATTTACTATTTCATAGGGCTTATCCATTAATTCGTGTGGCTTATTATCAAAAAATCTCAGGAAGTATTTCCTGTTTTTCATTGTGGCAATTTTGAATAATGCCAGTGCAACTGATCTTGACCATACTGTTTTATCACCCTCATACATGCTTCCGCTTTTATCCAGCAATACATAATACGCCCCCTCGCTTAAAAGCATTTTTTCTTTGCCGGTAAATCCATTTATTATTTTTGAGTAAAATATTTCATCTGGCATTGCCAGTTCCCTGGATAGAACATTTGATATATGCAGTGTTTTATAATAACCACCAAGCTCACCTGTGTTGGACCGGGTTTTCATTTTTTTTGTAAATTTTGGCATTATATCAAATAATTTGTTCGCCGTTGATATAATGTTTTCTGCATTTTCAACTGTTAATACTTTATCTGTAAGGTCAATCAATTTATCCAGTGATATATCATCTCTGCTTGCCGATCCACCTCCAGGTCTGTTTGTTTTCATTAATTTTTCTATTTTATCGGCAGCTTCCATTTTTTTTGATGCACTGGCCATGGCATTGTTTACTATTTCATTCATTTTTTCATTGCCGGAATTCTGGTTTTTTTCCCTATTTTTTTTGACGTTTTCATTTAACTGTTTTATAAAATTTATACTGTAGAGCATTGATAGTTTGTCATTTAAGCCTGAAGATATCTTTTCCTTTTTGAACTCATCGGTTTTTACAAGTTTTATCATATTATTCCTGACATTTTCAAGGAATTCATTATTATTCTTTTTATCCTTTATGTATGAAAGTGATGAATAATATAAAAAATAAAGATCGGCGGCCGCAGTTTTCATATTTTCCTTAATGCTATTATCAACATTTATATGTTTTACTATTCTCTCCCTGGTTGTTTTGTATATTTTGCCCAGAGAATCTATACCTTCTATATTACTCTTATTTTCATTATAATATTCATTTAACAGATCAGACATTTTATTTCGCCTTTAATTTTTCATATCTGGATCCAGCATAATCCAGGGAATGATTTATTTTACCCACTATATCTCTATGATATGGGTTATCATCACTGCTCAAATCTATTTTCATTTTTTCCAGTTTTTTTATATAAACCTGTAATAATGTTAATTTATCAAGAACCTGGTTATATGGCAAATTTTTATTTATTGAGTCCTCAGTGTTTTCTATACATGATTTTGTTTCCTCTATAAGTGTTAATGCATCATTTATCATCTGTGCATTGTTTTCAAGTTTTGAATCTATTATTGCAGCCTCTATTTTAGGTAAATCATCCTCATAATCCGCACTGTATCTTAATGCCATTGCAATATCGTTTCCAGTTATTTTGTTTGAATCCATCAGTATACTGAAAGCGGAAGCTATTTTTAATAATTTTATTTTTCTTCTATCACTTAATAATACATTGTTTTCTTCAAGCTGGAATAATGCATCAATATATCTACTTAAAGTTTCATTATCATTATTTTTCATAGATTTTAATCTTCTTACGGATTCTTCCTGCAAGTATGCTATTTCGTTTACATCAATTAAAGGTTTTTCAATATTATTATTATCCATTAAACTTATGCCATGGTCCAGCAGATCGTTTATGAGGGTTTTTTCTATATATTTATGAAATACCTTTATTGGATATCTGTCATACAATGCCCTATCGTCTTCATCATTTGATATTTCATTACTCGCTGAATATATACCGAGAATATCTAAAGATAGCATTTTATCTCCATTTGGCAGCCTCTTATTGAGCATTATATCTAACAATGTATTTCTTATTGCAGAGCTTGCCTTGAATATTTCATCAAGGAATATTATATTCGCATCAGGCAGTTTACCCCTGGTTATATTCTTATATTCACCATTTTTTAATGCATTGATATCTATTGGACCCAGCAGTTCTTCAGGCTCTGTAAATTTTGTTAATAAATAATAGAAATACTTTGCATTTATTAATTTGCTCATTGTATCTATTATTGAGGTTTTTGCTGTTCCCGGAGGGCCTATCAACAGTGCGGGTTCACCTGATATTAAACCAGCCATAACACCATTTATCACATCGTCCCTACCCACAAAATTATTTGATAAATAATTTTTTATTTCAACAATCTTATTTATATTACTCATTATTATTAATAATTAAAACCATACAATATAAAGTTTTCTAACCATAATAAGATATTATGGCAATAAAATTAAATATTATACAAAAAATATAAAAATTCTAACAAATTTCCGGCAAATACACTCATTGTTTTTTTACATCACTATTTTTTATATGGTTATATGTACTTTCGAACAGTAAATTTATCCTGTTTATATTATCCATGACCTCATCCTGTTTCCCATATTCAAAGTTTGCCGAGAATATATTTGTACCACCAGTTTTTGATAGAAGGTAAACCTTAAGTTTATTATCAACTTTATTTATATTTTCTATAATTTTATCTGCGGGTACATCTGAGTTCAGAGTAACAGCCAGGGGATAAATCCTGCCAGTCTGGTTGTATTCATATAATGCATTATTTCCAACCAGCAGCATCTCTGTTCTGGTATCCCAGTATGCCCTGTCCACGAGTTCATTTACCTTTGATATTTTTTTATTTATTTCAAGTACATCATCAAATTTAACCATAATAAGTAAAACATTTGTAACTCCAGATTTTGAGGATAAATATATATCTATATCCCTATTTTGATTTTTTGTATATTCAATAATTTTACTAACAGGTACATCTGCAGATACCGTAATATTTACCGGGTATAAATATTTTGAATCCTTCTGTTTGAATTCTACTATTACACCACTACCCAGAAGTGCAGAGTTAGGTATGCTTATAATGTTATTATCCTTTGTTAACATTTTTGAAAATAATGTTTTTATATCTACTATCTTACCGGTTGTTTCAACACTCCATACCCATGAATTTATACTTATAACATCACCATATTTCAGTGTCTTTGTTGATGTTACAAATATACCGGATAACAGGTTTGATGCAACTGTTTGAACTGCTAAACCTAAAACCACACCGCCTATTGCACTACCTGCCAGTAAACCTGTTACACTTACATGAAATACTGATAATACCAGTGCCAGTATTAATATGTACATTACTATTCTTATTATAAGAGATACGCCATATAATTCCTTCCTTGTTGTTGAGAGTTTAAACTCTATATACCTTATTATAGACCTTGTTACCATAAAACCTATTATAAGTATTACTGCGGCATGAACCCCCTCATTTATGTAAACTTCATATGCTTTATAAGCCGGTAAAAATGCTGTGATAAATGCATTAAGAAATATACCTATTAATATTGATAATATCACGCCTATTACTATCTCGATAGCTATTTTTACCAGTTCAGCTGTCCTTTTTTTTATGTTCCTCTGCATTTAATCCTCCCTCTCTATCTTATCAAAACCCGTGTAGGGTACCAGTACCTTTGGTATTTCTATATAATTTTCCCTCTGATAATTTTCGAGTATTGCCACCAGGATTCTTTCAGTGGCAACTGCTGTACTGTTTAAGGTATTTACAAATTTATTTCCATCCTTTGTTCTGTATTTTATGTTCAGTGATCTTGCCTGATAATCTGTATCATTTGATGCGGAAACAATTTCCCTGAATTTGCCCTGTGATGGGTACCAGGCTTCTATATCATATTTTCTTGCTGCCAGGCTTCCCAGGTCCTCCGAGCATATGTTTACGATCCTGTATGGTATTTCTAAACTTTTATAAATGTCCTCTGCATTTTTCACCAGTTCATCAAAATAATCCCATGAATCTTCGGGTTTACAGAATACAAACTGCTCTATTTTATTGAACTGATGTACCCTGAATATACCCTTTGTATCCTTTCCATGTGCACCTGCCTCCCTTCTAAAGCATGGTGAAACGCCGGAAACCCTTATGGGCAGTTCATCCATATTTAAAATTTCATTTGACAGCATTGATACCAGCGGGTGCTCTGCCGTCGCTATTAAATACAGGTCATCCCCCTCTATTTTATACAGTGATTCTTTAAAGGTTTCAATATCGGTAGCCCCAGACATTGATGAATAATTTATCATAAACGGTGGCTCCATTACCGTGAAATTCCTCTGGGATAAAAAATCAACGGCATAGTTTATCAGTGCAAGTTCTAATTTAAATAACCTGTTCTTTAAAAAATAGAATCTTGATCCAGCTATTTTACCTGCTCTTTCAATATCGGCCAAATTATATTCGTTCAGTAGCTCCAGATGCCCCCCGGGCTTTTCATCCAATATCTCGTAATCGCTGGAATTTCCGCTATTTTTTTTAAAATATTCCAAATCATCCTTATAAACCCTGGCCATACCACAATACCTTATGAACTGGCTGTTTTCATCCCCGGAGCATACAGGTGCATTTTTATCCAGCAGATTCGGTATTAATCTAATAATTTTATCACGCTCATCCTCTATAGTTTTTTGTTCGTCTGATAGCTTATTTATATTATTGTTAATTGATGCAACCTTACCCCTTAAATCAGCTATATCCCCATTATTTTTCACTTTTTTTGCTATTTCAGCAGTTATATTATTTTTATCATGTTTTAAATTATTTAATGCCTTCAGATTTTCCCTCCATTTTTCATCAAGTTCAAAAAATTTATCCAGTATTTTTATATCAAAACCTCTGGCTATGCAGGAATCATAAAATATTTTTTTATCAGATCTTAATAATTTTATATCTATCATATTCTATCATAAATATAAGAATTGTATTTTATTTTTATGTTTATTATAATATTATTTTACAGAATGAATTTACAAATTCCTTTTCCTTGTCGTTTAATTCTGATGGTAAAATTATTGATGCTGGAGAACCACTTATTTTATTTTTTACTGCAGTTTTAATATCTGTATATATTATCTGTTCATCAGCGGTGGCTATTTTAATTCCTATAATTATTTTAGTATCATCATTTATTAGATTTTTATTTTTTTTATTTTCCATATCCCTCAATATTTGAATGCCATAATATGGATCCATTGTTTTATTGCCATTTAAATCCAGCAATAATAATGTATGCATTTTATTCTCATAATTAATGTAAATTTTATCATAAACGCTTAAGGGGAAAAAGTTTTCATGTGTATATGGTATGGATACTATCTGTCCAAATTTATAGTTAAACAATCCTGTTTTAGATACAAATGCGGTTATTATTGAAGCATTTTCATAAATTCTTACATCTACATTATTTTTTATTGCCTCCTCTCTTATTTCATTGTGTGTTGTTGCTGATAATGCATCTCCCGTTACTATCAGTGAAATATTTTTTTTATGTGCATTTTTAATTATTTCATTACTGTTTTCTATTAAATTTCTATCTGCACTGATTATATCCTTATTTATAATTTTATTTAGATGGGTTACTGTATTTTTAGGGGAAATTGATGTATAAACTTCAAAGTATATTATATCAGAATTTTTTAATATATCGAATTGCTCCAGTGTTAAACTCTTTATTCCACGTAATCCAAGGCCTATAATATTCAACATTACTGAACCAGATCCTCCTCTATTCTTATAACCTCATTTAATTTAGCCAGCCTTTCACCGCCTATTGTACCGGTTTTTATTAACCTTGAATTAAATGCAGTTGCCAGGTGTGCTATGAAATCATCTGTTGTTTCCCCACTTCTGTGCGATACAACTGTCTCCATTTTATTTTTTGTTGCAAGTTTAACGGAATTTACCGTATCAGACAATGTACCGATCTGATTTACCTTAATTAAAACTGCATTGGTAGATTTTAACTCTATACCCTTTTTAATCCTTTCAGGATTTGTTGTGTATAAATCATCGCCCACAATTAATGCTTTATTTCCTATTTTTTTTGTAATTTCTGCAAAGCCTTCAAAATCCCGGTCATATAATGGATCCTCTATAAAATAAAAACCATATTCCCTGTTCATTGAAATCGCAAAATCTATCTGCTCATCCCTTGAGTTATCTCCTTTTTTATACACATATTTACCATTTTCATAGAAGGAATCCGATGCAAAATCAACACCAAGTAGTATTTTTATATTATTCTCTCTGGATATTTCGGACGCAGCGTCCTTTAATATATTTATTGCCTCTTCATCAGAAACATCTGCACTCCATGCCTTTTCATCGCCAAGTCCTACACTCTGCCCCTTCAATTTTTCGGATAGTTTTTCTCCAACCCTTCTATGTACCATAATATTACTGTATACAGATTCAAAAAATGTTTTGCCCTGTGATGAAACTAAAAACTCCTGAATTGTTGTACCATTTTTTGCATGTTTTCCACCACCTATTATATTTCCTATAGGTCTCGGTATTTCAGGGTTTAATCCGCCAACATACCTGTATAATGGCATGTTTAAATATTTTGAAACTGCCTTTGCATTTGCTATGGACAGTGCTGTTGCCAAATTGCCTCCCATTGCAGAGAAGTTGTCAGTACCATCTATTTCATGCAATAATGTATCAAAGTTTTTCTGTGCCATTGCATTAAAACCTATTATTGCATTTCTAACATTTTTATTATAAAATTCTACACTTTTATTTATATTGTGATCAGGATATGCAATTACCTCAGTTTCGCCAGTACTTGCCCCGGCAGGTGCAGAGCATGTGCCCTCAATACTGCCAATATATACTGTTGCCTCTATTGCTTCATTGCCTCTGGAATCAAAAATTTTTCTTACCTTAGAGCTGGTTATTTCTATATTATTCATATAACATTAATTCATATAGGAATAAAAATTTATTTACATAAACATGTTAGGATGGTCAATAAAAAATTATAAAGTTTAAGGATCGATTACTTTTTTATACCGTATACCTTTACAAAACCACTTGCTATTTCATAATTGTTAGTTTTTACATCATAAATTTCTAAAACCCCTCTAAGGCCCTCGGCAGTACATTTTGATGCTTCAATACTGTATCCACTGCCGGATATTGTTACCTCTACATTTTTATTGGTTATTTTAAGTTCTATCATATTTAGTGGCAAAAAAGGTCTAAAATGTTTTATTGTTTCCCACAGATCCTCAAGCGTTGTTGCATATCCTTTAAGTATGTCGGCAGCAATTTTCCCCCTTTCATACCAGGCGTTTGATACCGTATCACTGGATTTAGAAAATGAGATTTTGGTTATTTCATCTAACAAAAAGGCAGGTACAGGAACAACTCCTATAGATATGAACATACTAACATATTTTAGCATAAACTCCATATCTTCCTTCTGGAGTCCTGCGTTTTTTATATTGCTATAACTTTTTACAGCCTCAGCAATATAAGATGATATAGTTTTTCCTTCATCCTCTGCTTTTTTTTCTATATCTTTTACCATTTCATTGTTCATGGAAATATTTAACCTTGCCATTTAGTATAAATTCTACTGTTTTATTTAATTGTTGTTATCTGCTAAAATCTAAGTGCAGATAACGTGGATAACGGGCATTTCCTGTATGTCAGCTCTGAATTACATTAAACGTTCAGCTGGCAATGCACAAATACAGGGTAATTGTAGAAAACGCAACAGCAATATATCACAACGAAGAGTGGAAGCAATCGATGGACATTGAAAAACGAAGCAATAAAAATTTCTTGCAGATACCATTTAATATACTTAGATATGAAGAGTAAGATATTACAATTACAGTACCCTCTGATACCATATGGTGTACATGTGTGTATATATGTGCACATATGTATAAAACCGTGTCAGATACTTTATATAAAATTTTGCAATAATAATTTGAGGTGTATTGAGATGAAAAACATTGAAGTGGGGAAAGGAAAGATACATGAAAGCGTAATGTATCAGAATCTGCCAAAGAACTACGATAAAATCCATTTTGTAAGATTTTTTGTAGCAATTTTCGCTCTTTTTGATGCAGCAGCACATATGTTTGCAGTTCCAGGTGCAAGTCCAGGAGTTACTTTTTATCTGGATACTGAAACAGCAATTTATATACTGATAGGTGTATTGTTTATTATGGGATTGAAATCGTATTATTTAATTGCGTGGGTATATAATATATGGAATCTATGCTTGTACTTCATATCAGGATTAATAGTTATACCAGGTTTATATTCAACAGTTCTCGTTGGGCACATTGCCTTCTCACAGTATTCATACGGTAGGACATTATCCCTGGCAGGCTGGCTGGTTATATTAATATTTGGTTTCATTCTAATGAAATATGATAAGGGTTCAAGAATAAACGAATTACTGTGAAATATAAATTTTTTTTATATTTTTAACTTTTATTATTTAATACTAATAATTATCTGTACGCAATCGGAAACAATTAACCATATAAATTTTAATTTATTAAACTCATTGAAATCTTTTTATCCATAAAACAGGGCGTTATGGCTGTTGAATTAGCAAAATAAAGCCCACCAGTGCCTCACAGTTTCATTAGTAAATAAAATACACATTGCCAGGGCGTGTTATATTTAAATAGTTCACATTGATACTATAAAGATAAATAATCACTTGCTGGACTTGTTTAATGATACACAGGTGGTAACAAAAATTAGGTACAGGCTACCATATCTATTTCAGCTTGCCGAATTAGAGAGCTCAAGGGCAGGCAAGATTGGAATGGAGGTAGGATCCGTCAGGGAAAAGGTGATCACAGCTCTTTTAATATACAGGTACGGAGAAGAAAATGTCGAATCAAATCTGCCAATTACCGAACCTGAAGTTGATGTCAAATTGTACAATCAACCTATTTCAATAAAAACCATATCTGGTAGGGAACCATCTGGTGTAAAGTTAATCTGGACTGTTGACGCAGAAAAGGCAAAATACTTCCTGGATACCTGGCACCCGACATATGATTTGATTTTTGTGCATGTCAATTGGTCTGGAAAGGGTGGCATATACTACATACCTTACGAGGTTCAAAACACCATATTTAATAAGATGGGCAGAGAAGAATACATCAAATTGCCAAAACAAGGAACCAATCCCAGGGGTGTTGAGATTTCTGACCATGCTTTGAGAGCAGCCATTAGCAATGATAGAACGAAGTCGATAGAAATAAATTGGATCAAGGAATCAATAGACTATAACCCATTTAAGAGATGGGTTGATTTGTGGAGTGAGAATTGATGAGTTATAATAACCGGAGAAATAGATCACAAACAAGTTCATTTGGCAGCCCTAGCAGGGCAAACCACGATTCTTCGAAATTTTACAGCAGTAGGCTTTATGAGGGTTTTTCCAGAGGAAATGATAATGTAGACTTTAGTGAGAATCCTGTTCCCTATAATTCCCTGGACAAAATATTTTGCAAATCGGCAGAGAGAATGTTGGAGTTACCGGATAAAAGTATTCATTTGATGGTTACTTCACCTCCGTATAATGTGGGAAAACTGTACGATAAGGACATGTCACTCGGTGAGTATAGATCATTCCTTCTATCTATATGGAAAGAAGTTTACAGAGTGCTTGTGCCAGGTGGTAGAATTTGCATAAACATTGCGAACCTGGGTAGAAAGCCATACATTCCGTTACACGCCTTTGTAATAGAGGATTTACTCAGTCTTGGATTTCTTATGAGAGGAGAAGTTATCTGGGATAAGGGAGCTACCGCTAGCTCCTCAGTTGCAGGGGGAACATACATGTCTGCCAAGAACCCGGTTCTAAGGGATTCCCATGAATATATACTCATCTTTTCAAAGGATACATTTACACGTGGCATCAAGGAGAAAATGAAATCTACTTTGTCGAAAGATGAATTTGCAAAGTTTACAAAGAGCGTATGGTCATTCAATGCAGAATCTGCAACTAAGGTTGGGCATCCAGCTCCTTTTCCTATTGAACTTCCGGCAAGATGCATAAAGCTCTATACTTTTGAAGAAGAGGTGGTACTCGATCCCTTCATGGGTAGCGGTACTACTGCAGTAGCGGCACTTGAATTGAACCGCCATTATGTTGGTTACGATGTTGATCCTGAATATATTAAAATGGCTGAGAAACGGGTAAGAGGAATCATAGAAAGAAAAAAACAGCAAACATTGCCAGAGGAAGAAACCGGGCATTAATTATCTAAATATAGTTGGAATATGGAACAGCTCCAGTTATATAATTCACTTTTACAGGATATTCTGCAGGTTATGGAGACGTGGTAATAGTATTAAAAGCAATACATTATCTTATTTCAGTAATGACAGAACATTATAAGAAGACCTTTGCAAATATTTTGAAGAGAGTAGGACAGGTGCCAAAGAGCAATAAAAATGGATAAATGCAAGAGTATTGTTATGATTTGATATAAAGGTATTCTACAGTGATTCCGGTGTGGGAAAGGCAATTGAGCCTACAATTCAACAGGTATTGAAGCCATTTGGAAGTTACAGTAATGTTCACCATCAAATGTGTGAAAAGTAATATATTGTTTAGCTATTAGTATGCCATGAAGGTATCAATAATAGGTGCAGGAACAGTAGGTAAATCAATAGCGGACGCAATAAAGGATGACTTTGAAATATCTTTGAGTTCCAGTTCATTTGAAAAATTAAAGGCGTGGAATAATAATAGATTTAAGATTTTTAATAATAACGTTGATAATTCTAATTATGGTGATATAATAATATTAACGGTAAAACCAGATATTATAGATAAGGTTTTAGATGAAATAAAAAGCAATTTAAAAAATAAGATAGTAATATCATTTATTGCAGGAATAAAAATAGATTACATTAAAAAATATTTAGATAGTTCAATTATTGTAAGGGCAATGCCAAATATACCAATGCTAATAAAAAAATCTGTAACCGCTTATTGTTATGAAAATATCGATAATGATTCGATTATAACCGTTAAAAAAATATTATCTGATATGGGAACACATGTGGAAATAAATGAAAGTTATATGGATGCAGTAACAGGCCTAAGTGGCAGTGGTCCAGCATTTATTGCTATTATGATTGATTCCATGATAAATGCAGGTATATATGCAGGTATACACAGGGACAAGGCAAGAAAATTAGTAATGGATACGTTTTACAGCACATTACAATTATTGAATGAGAAGAATATATCACCATCCGATTTAAGGGATGAGGTTATGACTCCAGGTGGAACAACAGTATCCGGTATTTATGAACTTGAAAAGGGAAATATAAGGACAGCAATTACCAATGCTGTTATGGCTTCATATAAAAAAGCAAAGGAAATAAGTGAATATTATACAGATAAAAAATTATAATAAATTTATTTAAAAATTTATAAGTCTTCCTGGCCAAATCCCATTATCAATAATATAAATCCAACAAACGAAAAAAAGAAAGGTATCCAGCTTCCAAGTTGATGTGGCCCTATGTTTGCATTATATCTCGGGAACATGTTATAATCAAGGAATGTAGGTATTGATATTATTAAAAATATTATACCGGTTATTATTGAATATTTTGAGCTTTTTTTCATTCTATCCATCATATCAATGTCACCCCCAGTGCTATAAATGTAAAGGCATATAATATCAGCGGTGTTATAACTGTTCTATTTGATATTTGCCCATTTTTGCCTCTATTATATAACAGCGACACTAAATATAGCGTTATTGATACTGCTATAAATGCCAGTGCTATGACAAGCAAACCTTCCATATATACCCCCATATTTCCAAATACGGGTGATATCATTGTATATGGTTTTTCATGGTATAATCCATTTATTGGTTTCATGAGTATGGCATATAAAATAAATGGAATACTCCCAAACAGGTAAACTATCATTGAATAATAATATAAGTATACTGCCCTTTTATTCATTTTAAACCCTCTCCTTCATTGTTTTTTGCATGATTAAAAATATTATTGCAGCAAACAGGAATAGATTTATAACCAGTGTTATTGTCCATATTCTTTCATACCTGAATGGATGGGTCTGTGTGAAATACCACATTGCCGGGTCAACAATAACAAGCTGTATTACCCCTATTGCATATATTATATTTTTAGTTTCCATTAAATTCACCATCCCTTTTTGCAAATCTCATTGCATACACAGGCAGGAAAGAAATAAGTGTCATCGACCACCACATATATTCCGTTAATAATCTTGTCTGTGTTAGCCCTGGCTCTGAATATCCCCATATTGTCATAACCGCAATGCCTATCAACAGATATATTCCAAATGCAGTTATCCACGGTCTCTCAAGCACACCACTTTTATGGTATTTATCTATGAACGGTAGCATAAATATGAATATTACTACGCCCATAACAAGTGGAACACCACCCGTTGTTAAACCATATCCTGCAACATCCATTAATTTGTATACCGGTGTTATATACCAGTCTGGAACTGGAAAACTACCATATTTCAATGATCCGTATGCCAGTGTTAATACCTGTGGAAATGCCGCAGAGAATATTAAAACTATACCTATCAGTATTATGGCAGAAAACATTGCATATAATATATTTGTTGGGAACCATGGTATCATTTTACCCTTTTCTACCTTTTCACTTTTCAGGCCAGATCTTTCAAACAGCATAAAATGTACAGCAAATATTGCAAGCATTAATGTTGAGAGAACTGCCACATGTATGGCAAGCAAATGCGAAAAAGTAACAGTGGTGGTATAATTTCCAACTATGATAGATTCTATCCAGTTTATCACAGATCCCGGAAGTACCAGTCCTATAACGCTTCTCTGTATTAATATAAGACTTATATGTAGGGCTGCCATTGCTATTGCAGTATTTGCTAACATATATCCAAGAATAGCAGTTGTTATAGTCAATAAAAATAGGACCACACCAAGAATCCACTGTAGCCATCTCCATTTACCCCTGTATGATCCCACAAACCACTGTCTCATCATATGGACATAAACAAGGCCAATCATGGCATATGCCATATACAGATGGGATGTCAATATTATATGGCCAAACGGAACATCATTTATTATATACTGAGTTGATCCATAAGGGTTCACCTGGCTGTAGTAAAAGAATAATATTATGCCAGTTGCTATCTGATATATTAATGCCGTGGCAACCCATGCACCGGTCCATTCATCAATATTGTATCCATGCCTTGTAACCGGTTTAAAGCCCATTTTATACGTTCCTTCAGGTAAATCTTTCTCTTCCTTCATTAAATCGGTTAAATTATAATTGTTTTTCTCCTCCTCATTTTTTTCCTCAGGTTTTTCTTCATATACATTATAATTGCTTTTGTTTTCCCCATCTACATTACTCTCCTTAGATACATAATAATTACTCTTGTTCTCCTCATTATTTTCCTTAGAGGCATTATAATTGCTTTTGTTTTTCTCAGATTTTTTCATTTATGTCACCTAAAAAGTACCTTTCCAGTTTAATCCATTCTTGTTTTCATTGCTTACAACCGTGGTTTTATACAGTATTATAGCCCCACTGCTCTGGTTTGTGCCAAGTGATGATGGAGCAACACTTTCTAATGTTGTGTTCTTATATAAACTGAGGTTTGCAGGCAGGCTTCTTGTAGATTGCCTTATTGCTGTACCACCCGTTAAGTCCTCACTTTTTACCCCAGAACCGTAGGTTTCTCCTCCAGGAAAATTTAAATGCGTTCTTATAACTGCATTTGAAGAATTTATCCCATATGCGTATATATAACCATTAGAATCTGTGGCAAGCATTATTTGCGGCAATGAATGCTTTGCAGGACTTGCTGCTGGACCGTTGTTGTATAAATTTCTGCCACCCCATACAGGATTGTACTGGCTACCATGGCATTTACAGTATATTAATCCATAATCCGGCCATTTTTTTACACCGGCACCGTTTAATTTATAGCCTATTAATTCCGATTCAAACGGCACACTCTGACCGGGATGGTAATCCAGAAACGGGGGCACACATCCCAAATGCTGGCATATACCACTTACTGCAAGAATAGAAGTATTCGTTGTACTATCATATATTATTCCATCCATGGGTGCATCGGTACCCGAAGGAACTGGTGCAAACCCACTTGATGGGGGCGTATTCGGCGTTGTAATTTTTACACCCTTTAGCGCAATTAAAAATGTTGGTTCATCCTGTAGAGGATAATTAAAAACAAGTATTGGCGATGATGTTGTTGTGGTTTTTGCCCCGGCAAATTCTATTACCTCAGAAGTTGTTACTGGCTGCCCCGACGGGTCTTCCAGAATAGCTAATGGAAAGTTATCCATCACAGGCACACTTCTATCCTTTGGAACGGCGTATCGCTCTATTGATAAGCCGCCAACAAGAAGTGCCGCAATAGATAGACCAGCACCCTTTAAAAAAGCCCTTTTTTCCGGCTCTTTTATATTATTGTTACTCTCATCCATGGACGATTGATATAACTAATATGTAAATGTTTTTTTAAAAATGTGAATATATTCACTAAAAAATTAATGTATTTTTATCATGATGATAATAATGTAAGGATGTTATATGTTGGAGTCATATGCAGATTGGGCAATAATAATTGTCGTTGCGGTTATAATTTTCGGTGGAACTAAAAAGATTCCAGAAATGGCAAGAAACCTTGGCAAAGCTTCTGGAGAATTTAAGAGAGGGCAGATAGAAATAGAGAACGAATTGAAAAATGGAAGTAATGCAACAAAAGCCAACAAAGATCAGATAGATTACATGAAAATTGCAGAGGATTTAAATATTGATATAAAGGATAAAACAATAGACCAGATAATAAATGAGATAAACCAGAAGCTTAACAAAAACACTGGAATACCGGCAAATACAGTGGAATCAAAGCAAAATTAAAATGGAAAATGAAATATTTAATTATCTAGCAAAATATTCCGATGAGATAAGGTCCCGGTTAATAAGGGTATTAATGGTTCTCGGTTCATTTTTCTTAATATTCGTGGTTTTTAGAATAGAATATATAACCGTATTTGGGAAAAGATTTTTGTTTATCTACCCTGACCCATATGCTAATATTGGATCACAGGTATTATACCTTTTAAAGGTACATATACTGCCACCCGGCACATCGCTTCTAATAATAAAGCCTGTTGATGGTGTAATGGCAGATTTCTATACATGTCTTGCTTTAGCAGTAATACTGTCAATGCCCGTTATAGTCTATGAACTTTCAAAATTTATAGATCCGGCATTGAAGGCCAATGAAAAGGAGTTATTAAGGTCAATAATAATTCCCGCCTCGGTGCTATTTTTTATGGGCGCCTTTGTTGGCATATATTTTATTGCACCCATACTGTTTAGAATATTTTCGGCATTTGATGTGGGTGTCGGTGCATCGGTAACTGTGAGCATCTCAAGTTTTGTCTCCTTTATATTTTTATATATAATAGCATTCGGTTTATCCTTTGAACTGCCTGTGTTCATGGTAGGATTAAGCAAATTTGGAATAGTGAGCTCTGGAACATGGGTTAAAAACTGGAGATATGCAGTCGTTGGCTCATTAATTTATGGAATGATTTTTTCTCCAGGGGTTACGGGATTTACCATGGTTATTATAGCGTTGCCCATGATAGTACTATATTTCTTAGGCATTCACTTTGCAAAAAAGGCAGAAAAAACAGATCAATCAGATAAATTAGACAGTGCCAACCAGTGAAATACCCTTTATTTCTATGCCCTTAAAACCTTTTTTAATTTTTATTTTTTCCCTCCCCTTATCTATAGATTCATAAACTTCCCTATACATCTCTATTTTTACAGGTTCATAGATTTTATGTGTATCATCTAATGTATAATTATCATTTACTTCATATGAGACCTTTCTAATCAAAGGGCATAAATTATCTGTGCACGCCCCCTTTTCAGTTGTTATTTTTATTAATAATACTTTATTATTTAATATATCCTTTATTTTCTTATCGATATCTACAGATCCCTTGCCTATTTTTACTAGCATTAAAATAGAATAATATTGTGATATAAAAATTTTGTTTATCAAATTGCATAATAATTATAATATTTATATGCAAATAGATTATATATTGATATAATCATATGGTATTATGCATACAAAAAATCTGAGTTATAACGAATCAAGTGTACTGAGGCTATTAATGGAAAATTCAAGGCTAACTATATCTGAAATCTCTGATAGAGTAAAGTTAAACAGAAATACTGTATCAAAAATTATCAGTTATTTAAATAAAGAATACATAGAAAAGTATACAGTTGAAACAAAAGGAAATAATGATAATATATATTTTATTGTAACTGTTAATAATATTGAGGATATAAATAATGAAAATATAGTAGAATACTACGAATTAATGAATGGTAAATATATGGTGATAATGAATAAAAACTCACTGAGCAATCAAATAAAATATAATAAACTTGACATAGCCAAAAAAAGATTTGCCTTTTTTAACAATGAAATTATTGATTTATACTGTGATTACTGTAATAATAAAATAAGCGGCCTGCCAGGAACATATGAGCATAATAAAAATAAATATTATTTCTGCTGTGATACGTGTAAAAATTCATTTATCAAAGAAATGCCAGAAATATCATAGGAATATATGCAAAATGCATTACAAAGACATTTATAATAAATAAAAATACATAATTATGGCAACAGATCCTGTATGTGGAATGAAAGGTAAAAAAGAAATAGAAAGCGAATACAATGGAAAGAAATATTATTTCTGCGGTGACCATTGCAGAGAGGAATTTGAAAAGAATCCGGTAAAATATACAAGGTGATTGCAATGGCTGTAGACCCTGTGTGCGGAATGTACGTTTCCGAAAATTCAAATATCTATTCCGATAAGGACGGTGTAAGATATTACTTCTGCTCCGAGGGTTGCAGGGAAAAATTTAATTCACCGGACATGGAAGAGAAATTATTAAAATATAAATTAATAATAGCATGGGTATTTTCAATGCCCATTTTAATAATAGATTATCTATTTACATTTTCATTTAAAAATTATTTATTATTTATTTTAGTTTTACCGGTTCAGTTATATTCTGGATTTAATTTCTATCGGGGTGCATATCAGGCAATAAAAAATAAAATGGGAAATATGGATTTATTAATTACATTAGGTACGGTAACTGCATTTATATTTTCAATAGCAATTACATTTGATTCCGGAATATTTCCGGTAAAATACACCTATTTTGATGCATCTGCATTTATAATTACATTAATATTAACAGGAAGTTACATAGAAAGCTTAACAAAGAAGAAAGCAAATTCATCTGCAAATAAATTATTATCGTTACTGCCATCCGATGTCCATTTATATGATGGGGATAATATTATCGATACAGAAATTGATAAAATAAAAATAAATGATAGAATATTGATAAGGCCAGGTGAAAATATACCGGTTGATGGGAAAATATTTAGAGGCACATCAGAAGTGGATGAATCCATGATAACAGGAGAGGGAATGCCCATACTGAAAAATGTAAACGATGATGTTATATCCGGAACAAAAAATATTAACGGAGAATTATCCGTTACAGTTAAAAATTATGGTGTAAATTCAACAGTCAATAAAATTTATTCCATGATACAGATGGCATCAATGGGAAGGGCAAAAATACAGAAAATTGCAGATATATTCTCATCGTATTTTGTTCCGGTAGTTTTAGCTGTAGCATTATCATCATCAATATTCTGGTATTTTTACTTAAGGTCAGTAAGTAATCCATTATACGCTGTAATAGCAATACTTGTTTTTGTTTCGGTGGTTGTTATAGCATGTCCATGTGCCATAGGCCTGGCGGCTCCAATAACATTGTTAATATCCTCAAATCAGTCGTCAGAAAACGGGATATTAATAAAAAATTCCAGTTCAATGGATAGATTATCAAAAATAGATACAGTTATATTTGATAAAACCGGGACATTAACTGATAATGATCCGGAAATAAAGAATTTAAATTTATATGGTGATAATAGGTATATTTATTCATTACTGTACTCAATGGAAATTAAATCAAACCATCCCGTTGCAAAGGCAATTACAGGCTATTTAAAAAATTATAAATATGATATATTGGGTATAAGGGATTTCAAAGAAATACCTGGTTATGGCGTTACCGGTTATTATGGTAATGATTTTATAGAAATAAAAAAAAGCAGTAATAAAATATCTTTGATGATAAATTCAGAGGAACATGCTTCAATGGAAACATCGTACAGTGTAAGGAAAAATGTTGAAAACGCAATAAAAAGATTAAAAAATAATAATATAAATATTATAATTGTAACAGGGGATTCAGAGGAAAACACGGAGAAAGTGGCGGATTATCTGGGTATAAGTAAATATTATTATGATATTAAACCTGAGGGGAAGGCTGAAATTGTAAAAAATGAACAAGAAAATGGAAAATATGTAATGTTTGTTGGTGATGGCATCAACGATACAATAGCAATGGAAACTGCGGATGTTGGGGTTGCAATGTCCTCGGGATCCGATATTGCAAAGGAAAGTGGCGATATAATACTGTTAAATAACGATTTAAATAATATATACAGTATGTTAATAATAGGAAAGTATACAATAGGGAAGGTAAGGCAGAATATCGGCTGGGCAATAGGATATAATTCGGCATTAATACCGGTAGCAGCGGGTGTACTGGTTCCATTGCTCGGTTTAAGCATATATTATATATTACCAATATTTGCAGCACTGGCAATGGGCTTAAGTTCAACCACAGTTGTTTTAAATTCATTGAGAATTAAAGGGCACATAAAAAATGCTATTGCAGCATAACTATTATTATATTAATATTATTATATTAATATTTTTATAATAAATAAAAATTTTATTTTTTCCAATAAGTTTATAAAAATTAAGTGATTACTTATCATATGGAAATGACGGCAACAGAATTTAAAAATGGAGAAACGATACCGGTAAAGTACGCATGCGATGGTGATAATGTATCGCCCGAAATTGAAATAACTGATTCCGATAATAAGGGCTATTATATACTTGTTATGGATGACCCGGATGCACCCGGAGCACTGTTCACGCACTGGATAATATATAATATACCCGCAACCGTAAAAAAAATAAAGGGAAACATAGATAAAAATGAGGTAACAGAAGATGGTTTTTATCAGGGGGTAAACGACTTCAATAAGATAGGTTATGATGGGCCATGTCCTCCAGGTAACTCCACACACAGATATTATTTCATATTATACAAAACAGATAATTTTATAGACAAAAAACGGGTAACTTCAAGCGAAATATTTCCTATGGTTGAACCACTAAAAAATAAAATAGAATTCTACAGTACCTACAGTAGAACAAAAAAATAATTTTTTTATAACATCTTATATTAATTATAAAAATATTCAATTTTTTATATTCTTTAAAGCGTTTATTAATCTGCTGTATGACTCCTCAAAATTTAATCTTGTTGTGCATATTCTTAAATACGTTCCATTTAACCCAAAGAATCGCGAAGGTGCAGCTATAATTCCCCTCCTGGAAAGTTCTTCACTTAAATTGTCTGAATCCATATCTGTATAATTTGAGTAATCCATAAATGAAACAGGAACGTTCAGTGGTTCTATATTTTTATAAAACTTTAATTTATCCTTTTTTTTCATCAAAATTCCATTATTTTTCCTGATGATATCCCTGACATAATTTACTATATTATCATTATTCTTTAATATTTTATAACCTACTGAAATATTTATTCTTGAAATTCCCTCTGTTAATAGACCCTTATAACCATCCAGTCTTTCAGCATCTTCCCTATTAGGGGTTATAATATAGCCCAGTCTTAAATCATCACCCGCATATAATTTTGTAAATGTATTAACAATAAAGCCATTGTTATAACTTATCCTATCCAGATCCTGGTAAAATTCCATGAATGTTTCGTCTATTACATTTATTTTATTCTCATTATCTATAGATATTAAATTGCCAGATGGATTATTTGGGTTACTTCCAGCAAAAATATCATTGCCACTATTATAACCCAGTAGTTCGGGAGTTTTGTATATTAATTCATATTCAGGATAGTTTACATTATAACTATTATACCTGTTTTTTAAATAAAACATTACCATAGAAAATGCCTCTGTTGCACCATGTGTCAGAACAATATTATCCTTCTCTGTATTATGTAATGATGCTATTTCGCCCTTTAAATCATCCTCCTCTTTCAATTCATAGTTATTAAAGTATTTATCTAAATTTAAAACGCCATACATACCGCTACTACTTAATCCGTACTCACCCCTATGGTTCATCAGCCAGTTGCCTATTTCAAACTCCATGCTTCCTCATTATTATAATGCATTTTAATTTTTGTTATCCAAATTATATTATAATTTATATAAATAAATTTATTATAAATAGTATTTTAAATATTTTACAGTAATATATTATCATGAGAAGATATTTAATTTATGGATCATTATCAGGTTTCATTTCAGCAATTTTTGAGGCAATAATGTTTTATTTATTCGATTTTCTTGATTCAAAACCTTCGGGTTACCAGTTCACAGCAATAGGCATAAGATTACTGCACATATCTGGAATTTATGGAGAAACATATGGGTTATTACTGCATTTTCTGGTTGGCACAGTTGTTGCATTTTTTGCATCAATAATAGCATATTATATAGGAATATTTAACATTCACAATACAAAAAAGGGTTTATTAACTGGATTATTAGCCGGTTTTCTTATATTGCTGGTTTTTAGTTTGCCGGTGAATATACTCCTGTTACACCTGTATATATATGAAAAATATTATTTACCATCTACATTCTTTTACTATTTAATGCATATATTTTACGGCTCTGTCTGGGGCATATTTTTTGGTTTATTTATTTCAAAATTAAAAATAAAATAACAATCACTTTTATGTGAAGTTAACATTAATTATAATCGAATAGAAATATTTTTATTTAATATGTATATTAACTAAAAATGGACATAGAAGAAAAAATTGCGGGAGAAATTACAGTATCGGATAACCCTGGCACAACTATTAAAAAATGGCGTGAAGAATTTTCAATATCGCAGATGGAATTATCAAAATATATGGAAGTATCGCCATCCGTTATAAGTGATTATGAATCTGGAAGAAGAAAATCCCCGGGAGCAACGTCAATAAAAAAAATAGTTAATGCACTTATAAAAATAGATGAAAAACGTGGAGGCCATTTATTGAGAAGATATAACAGCGGTATACCATCCGATGCTTTACTGGATATAAAAGATTATGACCACGATATAGGTCTGGAATACATATTGCCAAAAATAAAAGGAAGATCATGTTCAGGTGCAGATTTAAAAAGGAATATTAGAGGATATACAATGATTGATGGAATCAATGCAATATTGAAATTTTCATATGCAGAATATACAAAGCTCTATGGGTGGTCAAGCCAGAGAATTATATTTATTACCGATGTTTCATATGGCAGGAGCCCCATGATAGCCATAAGGGCACATCCATTGAAACCTGCAGCAGTTGTTTACATACAGCCAGGAAACGTTGATGAGCTGGCCATAAAATTATCTGAAATTGAAAACATACCATTAATAAGAACAGATATGGACCATAAATCAATATCCAGTGTCATGAATTTATTAAGATGAAAATATTTTATTTAAATACCAGCTTACATCGAATTTCATTAAATCCTCCATATTCTGGCCGGTACCAATAAACAATATTGGTTTTTTTATTTCGGTTGATATGCTGATTATTGCACCACCTTTTGCATCTGTATCCAGTTTAGTTAATATTACTCCATCGTAATTTATCTCTTTTGAAAACGTGTTCGCCTGCTCAATAACATCCTGTCCTATCATTGCATCTAAAACAAGCAATGTTAAATCTGGTTTCGCGACCCTTTTAATTTTTTTCATTTCATCTAACAAATTTTTATTTGTATTCATTCTTCCTGCAGAATCTATTAAAACGTAATCCATATGCCTTGCCTTTGCATGGTCTATTGAATCATATGCAACCGACGCGGGGTCACTTTTAAAATCATGTTTTATTACCTCTACACCTATATTATCACCCAAAATCGATAACTGTTCTATTGCACCGGCCCTGAATGTATCGGAGGCTGAAATAACGACCTTTTTACTGTTATTTTTTAACAGATATGCCATTTTTGCTATTGTTGTTGTTTTGCCTGTGCCATTTATCCCCAGAAATAATATAATATACGGTTTCTTATCAACATTTAATATATCTATTGAATTATCGTTATTTTTATTTATTAGATTCTTTATAACCATTTTTAACTGTTCCTCTATGATATCATAATCCATTTTTCTCTTTATCTTTCCGAGATTATTTTTTAATGATGTTACTATCGTTTCAGTAGCATCAAAGGTAACATCTGATTCTAATAAAATCTGTTCTATACTGTCCTCAATTTCGTCTCTTTTTATTACCCTTATGTTCCTTTCATTTCCTTCTCTAATTTTAGGAGCTCCTTTATTTTCATGATAAATATTTTCACTATTTTTTATGCCCTCATTTTCAGTGCTGTTTTCATCAATTTTCTCATTGCCCTCATCGTTAGAAAACATTTCAGAAAATTTCTTTTTAATTTTATCAAACATTACTTACTTCCCCTGTGATCTCTGAATACTGTATACAAGTGCATCATAATTATTCTGTGCCATATCCTTCTGCTTAATTAAACTATTATATGTGTCATTTAAACCTTTTATATTATCCTGCAGCCTTTTTATTGTTTTTTCCTTTTCCTCTTCTATAAATACGCTTGATCCTATAGGTACTATAATATTCCCAGGATTCAGTGTTGCCTTTGAAAAAAGACCTGAACCTATAGAGATTTTTACATCATTTGAATTCTGGTATTCATTATCATTCAAAAACGATAGGGTTTCATTTGATTCCTCTAATGTTTTTAATAATAAATTTAGCCTCTGGTCTATATTATCTATCAAATTCTTTAAATAATCAAGCTGTTCCATTATATTATTTTCATCTGCCATTTAACTACCTCCAAATATTTTTTTATTTTCTATTAACGAATCTATTACTGGAATTGAATCACCGGATAAATAATTTATTAAAGCTCCACCACCTGTTGAGATATAGTCAATATTGTCCGATAAACCAAGGCTGTTTATAGCATTTATTGTATGGCCACCACCGGTTATTTTCATAGCATTACTATAGGCAACATTGGTGAAAACTTCCCTTGTACCAATAGAATACTCATTTATTTCATACATACCCATTGGTCCATTTAGAAAAATACTCTTTGCCTCGTCTATGTATTTCTTAAACTTCATTATGCTTTTCATGCCTATATCTGCTATAAGCTCATTATCAGGTATTTTTGACTTTAAATTTACTGATTTTTCCGATGGGTTTAATATAAAATCTTCAGGCAAAATAATCCTATTATAATATTTTTCTATCAAATACCTGCAAATTTTTATTAGCTCCTCATAATTTTTATTGTTTTTAGTTATAAAATCAATATTTCTTTTACCTATATCATAACCGAGAGTCCATAAAAATATATTTGCCGCAACACCACCGAATATAATATTATCAACAATATTCTTATCAAAGAAGTTTTTTGACACCCTGATTGCATCGTTTATCTTTGAACCTGCCAGTACTGCCAATTTTGGCCTGCTTTCCGAAAATTTGAATTTATTTAACATTGCTATCTCTCTTTCCATTAGTTTTCCTGCAATGTTCGGCTTAATTTTTTTAAATCCCGTTAATGTTGTCTGTGGCCTGTGGATTGTTGCAAACGAATCTATTATATAATAATCAAATAACGGTGATAATGACTTTACTATATGTGTATTTTCAACGATTTCATCATCAAAATTTATCGCAACCTCCTCACTGTAAAATCTTGAGTTTTCAAGCATGATTATATCTCCGTTTTTCATTTCCCTTATGGATTTTTTAGCTTCCTCACCGAATAAAGAATCTACAAATTTTATATCCCTTTTAATTATTTTAGATAAATGCAATGCGTGGTATCTTAAGGATATAAAATCGGAATCACCCGGCCTGCCCTGATGTGCAACTATCACAGTTTTTGAATTTCTCAATTCGTTTATTGTATATATATAGGATTTAAACCTTGAATCATCAAGTATCTCATCAGTTATAGGATTTATTGGAGAATTTATATCTATTCTTAAATAAACCATTTTATCTGTAAAATCAAAATTATCCATTGTAAAAAATGGGAATTTAGTCATGTATAGTAATTCATATGATATATAATATTATTTTTGAATAAACTAATTTTATAAAATTTTAATAATAATTTATTTATTATGTTATTATGATAATAATTCCAGTTGATGAAAACAATAAAACTGAAATAGCATCCAGGGCCAGATTTTTGTTAATTCTGAACGATAATTATAATATTGTTGAGAAAAGGGATAACCCCGCACTGGCATCAAAAGAGAAGAGGCCATCTGTTGCCAGGGAAGCCGTAAAAATGAATGCCACATATATTGCACCCCACGGATCACTGTGTATGCCATCAAACTCCATTATTAAAAGGAATAAAATACCCGTCAAAGTTTCCGGCGTGCATGAGGATTTTAATCATTTAAATCTGAAGGATCCTGATTTTTATGAAGTATTCTATTCATCCATGCTTGCAATTTCTGAGCATTTAAAAAAATAAATTGATAATATTTTTATAAACAATTGCGATAATATACAATGTATATACCGGATGAGTTTAATGTAAAGGATTTAAAAAAGATTATAAGTTTTATAAATGATAATAATTTTGGATTGCTTTTGAGTATTCATGATGGTGAAATATACAATACACAGATACCGTTACTACTAGCATATGAAAATGATAAAATTATATTAAAAGGACATATGGCAAGGAAAAATAAACAGTGGATATATGCCAAAAATAACAGGGTTACTGTTCTGTTTCAGGGGCCACATCATTACATATCACCACTGTATTATAATGATAAGGAATCTGTGCCTACATGGGACTATGTTACTGCAAGGGTAGATGGTGTAATGGAAATGTTAGATAAAGAAGAAACAGAATTATTTCTTATGGATTTATCAAAATATTTTGATACGGAATGGTTTAAGGAAGAGAATTACAGAAAGGATTATTACAAAAAAATGGTGAATGAAATAGTGGCTTTTAAAATAAATGCTACCAGTGTAAAAGCAAAATACAAACTCAACCAGAATAAGGGGATAGATGATATGAGAAGTGTATCTATGAATCTATCAAAATTAAATAACGAAAATTCAAAACTGATATCCGCCTATATAAACGACATCCTCTCTTCCGAATAACTTTTATATTCATAAATAATTAGCGTATCATGGGTTTGTGGGGTAGCCTGGTATCCTTCCAGCTTCGGGAGTTGGAAACTCCGGTCCAAATCCGGACAGACCCATTTATAATAGAGTATGAGTTATTTTTTTTGTCTCTTTTTTTAGAAGTTTTCTTTATATACTCAAAAATTACACACTAATATATAAATTCTCATATCCATAAAAATGCAGATAAAATTAACAACTAATACCTAATGATGCGGGAATTTAGGAAAATAGTTTATCACTCATATAGATCTTCTCTTTTAAAGCTCCACTTTTTCATTTTTATTCCCCCGTTCAATAACCTCTTATTCTCATTAAGAAGTGCCTGGTCGTCATTCTTCAGCCATTTATCAAGTGCTTCGTTGAAGGCCATCGCAAGAGCTCCTTTCTTATTTCCATACTTCAACGTGGCCTTTTCCCTGAATCTTTTTTCAAGTGTTTCGTCTAGATTCACAGTTACTGTTTTACTCATGAAATACAAATAACTTGAAAAATATTAAATATTTACATTTTTCATTAATGTAAATTCTTGTGATATTTAAATGTCGATTGGAGGCATATTCAGGTTAGAGCTAAAGGACTAACCATTGCTCTCTCTTTCAAAAATAACCATGCCTTTTTACATCGCAAGAAAAGGCCATGGAGGTAGCTCCACAGATTATTCACAACTTCAAATCTCCTAAATATGAATCAGTTAATCAAACTTCAACTGGAAAATAGGATATCAGGATGTTATTTTTGGTCTACTATGTGAAGGGGATGGTCAGGTATAACTAGGGGTGAACTGTCAGCCGTCCACTCTACGGAGGGATGTCTTGTGGATTTGGATCCACTTTTCACAATTCATTCCTGATCACAATGGCTAATAAGCAATTTTTTCCAAGTAGTGGATCCAATAGGTATATGCTCAGTGATCGTTTACCTCCTGAATGAATGTGAGTGCACAAGAAAGTTCGTAAAGGAAAATGAGGGAAAGATAGTGGTAGCTATATAAAAATATATAAAACTCATAGGGAAATAAAGAGAGAAAGTAGATATAATCTAGAAAATAATGCAATTCTTAACAGTAAACTTAAGGTCGATAGGAGAGCAAATAAAAAATAGGTTGAGTGGAGATACCCCTGGATAGGAAATTTTTTAATTCTACAATTAATTTAATATAAGTAGACCCGTAACACAAGAGTATATACAATAGATGGCGGTAGGGTGAGATAATAGGTGGGATACCTGCATTAGTTGAGAAGCTTGATAAGACGCTTGGAATGAATTCATTCATTAAATGATTGTGATGGTAAGGGTTAAGATTTCTAATAGTTACCTATAGGTAACTTTATAATATATTAGTGTATTTCCATTTATGGTAGATAACAAAGAGAGTGCTGTCATAAAAATTCGAAAGAGTACCCTAAAGGAAATAGAGAATGCCAGATCCAAGGCAATTGAGCTTGCGAGGAAATCCGGAAACAGGGAACTAGAACAAGCATTAAATTCAATGGGAACCGGTGCTTTTGCTTCGTATCTTTTATTCAAGGGAATTGAAAGACTAGAGGAACTGAACAATCTTGCCAACTGATGATTTTGAGACTATATACGCCAGTTCGGGAACAAGAAAACTTTTGGGTGATCTGAAGAATAAAGAACAGGCCAATGCGATAAGTGAGGGAAATATAGAATTAGCTATTGCACTGGAATGCATGGATGTGGATAACTATGCTGAATACCTCATTAAGATTCAACTTCGAAAGGGGAGCTTTCTACCATAACTCTTGAATAGAGTTTTATGGACATTACGAATTCAAAAAAATAGTACCCCTCTTATTACAATAGTTTTGCAAAACCAGATAAAAAATATTTCACTTTTTACATCGTAAGAAAAGGCCATGGAGGGAGCTCCACAGATTATTCACAACTTCAAATCTCCTAAATATGAATCAATTAATCAAATTTCAGCTGTAAAATAGGATCCCATGAAGTAACTATTTTCCGAATGTTGTTACTGCATCTGATGAACGATTAAATAGCATTTTCATAAATATGGACACAGTGCCTGCTGATACATTGTATATTAGTGAATTGCTGGGTTTGCGGTTATTTGTACTGGAATCACATTGAAAATTATTGAGAATGAATGAAATTAATACATCTCTCTAATCATCTCTAATACTGGTTTTCATGAGTATATCAATGAAGCTATACAGATACTATGACAATTATATCCAGTTGGATGAATACATGTTTTTTGTATGATTTTCCCTGAAAAATACCTGGTACATGAAGATTTATACTGTGTGTGGTAACTACTACCTATATGACTGTTATACCGCACAATCCTTTATGAGTATATATTACATGTTATACTTATGGTTAGATTGAATAAAAATACCAATAATGATACGCTTGTCGTGAGGAAAATAGACATGGAAACTTATAAACAGTTCAGGCAGAAAACAATAGAGAATAATATCCCCGACACTGTATTTCTCATCAATCATGTTTAGGATCTGGAAGTGCAGGTACAATACAATTCTATTGTGCGATACGTGCACCGCATTCTGGACAGAATTTGGTATTTTCATCTATCAGGGCTTTGCATGATGTACATCTTATCTTTATAACTTCCTTAACACTCTGGCTCTGTTCTGGCTTTGACTGAGTCTCTACAGTCGGTTGGGGATTAATGACAATATTGTGCGTTGTGCCCCCTGTCACATTTCCTTGGGTTTGAGTGACGTTACCTGACTTTGCGGCCGCTATTTGAGTTATCCAAACCTGAGGCTCATTAACAGTAAATTTCATTATGCTCCCATCTGCATTTATAGTAAATTCATGTTTTTTAAATATGAACTCTTTCTTCTTATCCGCTATAAGAATGGATGTAAGTGGAATGTTTAATAATACTATATCCTTTTTTTGTTTCCCAAAGAGACCAGACTTTACCAATTTTGTGGTCTCCAGTGCTAGTCTCTTGTTGGTAAGTATAAGATTACCTACTTCCCCTCTATTTCCTGTAGTAGCTCCATGTTCTGTTAATAAAACAAATTCACCTGCATCAAATAACATAAAACGCAATTTTCTGCATTAATATAAACTTTTCCATTCAGAAATATTGTCACACCGGTTCAGAGTCCATAGCAGTTGAGACAAAACAAGATAGAATTTCCGTTCTGAAATAATAACGTTAATATATTTCTAAATTCTTTCCCTAGGTATATAAGAAAATGACCGAAACTGGCAAAATATGATTTGAATACAGCCCTGAAAATCATTAATTAGATAAATTCTTATAAAATTATTAAATTAATAAAATATAAAATTCTAACTAAAAGCTTAATTTATTATAAAAATTATATATAAAAATGCATATTATTAAATCAAAAATCTATATATAAATTTAAAATATTGCTCTATTGTTGCTCTATATTAAAGTTCATAAAGGCGATAACAGAATAATTGCTAATGGCAATAAAATTGATATATACACATCAAAACCATCTGTTAATAACAAGGCAAATTTAGATATAATAAACCAGTTGTCACATTATTATATAAACTATAGCAATATAAAAATACTTCACGGATTAAAAAGCTATAGTAAAGTTATAGATATTACAAGGGACTGATGCTATTTAACAAAATATTTATAAAAAATTAAAATTTATAGATTTACTACCAAATACTCCTTTTCTAAATTGTCCTTAGAATAATGAAGTCCATCACCAATATTTACCTTTGACATTAGTGGCACAAACTCCATTTTTCCTCATTTTCATAATTAAAACTAAAACACTGTTGAGGAGGAATTAGAAATCTCCACCCGTTCCTAAATTATTAATTTCTCTTTCACTACGTTTCTGATATATATTTACCAACTTTTCCATCTATTGTGCCTTTCCTCCTTTTCAATAGTTCATATCCGAAAGGTGTTTATACTCCACTGGATATGTATTATATTGTTTTATAATCAATTTATTGCTACCCTTAATTTCAATCAATATATCAATTCTCTTCATATATTTTCGTGCTATAGATAAAATACCACTTTTTACTAAATTTCTAAGCATTCCGGGCGGATATGAACCTGATGCCTCCTGCATTATTTTCTCATTATATTTGCTAGCCGCTTTTATACCTTCGTTTATTGAATCATACGAAAATCTTGCCCCAACTAATTTTTGGAGGAATTTATTTTGTCGACATACTTTCTGGTTCAGTGGATTAGAAATTCAATAATACAAATTCCCACTTTATTGATATGATTAACCTCTCAAGCTTTATTAAAACATTAATGTAACTATAGACGTCAATAAAATAAACCAGTGCCGGTTGGTACTGTTGTACGTCCACCTCAAGGTAGGCTTGACCAACCGGTCTTACCCGTGTATAGCTATTAACATATTGATTATAAGCCTATCGATGTATACTATGGAGATTTTTCCTTTTTGGGTCAAAATTACCTATAGAAGAAATTTTTGAAGGGGTTGCATTACTGTACATGAAAATTATGCCGTAAAAATATAAATTATGTTTTCCACATTACACAAAAAAATTAGCTCTCCAGCACCGGATAATTGCCATAGTTTGATATAGAAAAATTTATATACGTTTTACCGTTACTTTCTTTATGGTTGTTAAATATTGTCCAAGCTGTAAGAGAAACGTAAATGCTGAACACGGGTATAATACAGTTGCATTAGTGTTGTTACTCATTTTCTTCTTTATTCCTGGTGTTATTTACTGGGCAGTGACAAGAAAACCAAGATGCCCAATATGCCACACACCAGATTCAATGTTAACGGAACCTAAGCCTGATGATAATTCGGAAGCCCCAGATCAAAGTCCTCCTGTGAGTCAATGATGGTTACTGGCAGGCACCCGTTAGAATTTTAATTTTTTATCTATAAATCCTTAAATTTATAGCATTTTTGAATAAAAATTGTGTATTATATAAGACTCACTATATGAATTATCCTGGGTTGGTATAGAAATTAGTGGCCTCTATCAATTTTCTCATAAAAAGATAATAGCATATGGTCTCATAGTGCCGGAATTAAATTACAGTATTCTGGCATTTACACTGTGTAATACTATCCTGTCATTTATATTTTACAGCTTGACTTCGCCATTTTGAAAGAAAATATATAGATTAAAAGCCTTAATACACTATGCCAAAGGAAAGTGTAACATATTCGTTGGGTGGGCTGGCACTTGTCGATCTTGTTGAGAGGGATTACAGTCT
>JAJZZE010000044.1 GCA_021797735.1 Thermoplasmata archaeon
ACTTCTGCATATGTTCTTTATGAAGAGAATTGAACTTAAAATGGACTCCAAGTCAGAGTCAGAATTGAAGGCTATTGTAAGAAAGGGAATGAGGGCTGTAAGGGAGGTTACCAGGGCACAGATTCTCCTGTTTGCATATTCTGGTAAAGATAATGATGAGATTGCAGGACTCCTGCACATAAACAGGGACACAGTACTGAGGGTGAAGAAGCGTTTCATTAAGGGTGGGCTGGAAAGGGCCATATATGATGCACCAAGGCCAGGCCAGCCATCGAAGTACAGTGAGAAGGTTAAAGCAGAGGTCATAGCACTTGCATGTTTATCCCCACCTGAGGGAAGAAAGAGATGGACAGTACGCCTTATTGCAGAAGAGCTCAGGAAAAGACCGGGTCTTGAGGGAATAAACAGGGAGGTTGTACGCATGATTCTAAAAAAAACGAAACCAAACCATGGAAGAGAAGGATGTGGTGTGTACAGACAGTAGATGGAGAATACAGAAAAAGGATGTATGATATCCTTGATCTTTATGCAAATAAGAACAGGCAGGTTCATGTCATTGCCATAGACGAGAAGCCAAAGCAGATCATCTCTGAAAAGAGAAGACCCATACCTATGAAAAAGGACACTGCCAATATATTCATTGCCGTGAAACCCAGGAGGGGCAGGAGGATTGCAAATGTTACGGAGAGAAGGGCAAAAAGGGATTTTGCTAATCTTGTGAAGGATATACTTGACAGTTATCCAGAGGCAAGAAAACTCCTATTAGTGATGAACAACCTTAACACACATTTTCCAGGAGTCATTACAGAGACATTTGGTGAAGAGAAGAAAAAACGAATGCTTTCACGGCTCGAATTCCATTATACACCTAAACATACAAGCTGGCTTGACATTGCAGAGATTGAGATCAACGTAATAAATATGGAATATATAGATAGAAGGTTTGAAAATCTCAAAGAACTGGAGCAGAAAGTAAGAACAGAGACATTGAAACGCAATCACTGAAAAAAGAAAATATAGTGGGGATTTGACAGGAGAAAGGAGGACAGGAGGCTTTCGAAATGTTATATAGAATAATTAAATTGTCATGACACTAGGGTCATTACTGATTAATATTTTTTCAAGTGTCATTGCCGGTTTGGTTGTGGTATTTCAATGCCTTTGGAAATAATTTTAAAGAAATAATCTAAAGTGAAGAAAGAATTGTCATGGAAACAGTGAAGATTTAAGATGTTTCAATATAGAAATCCCTAGGTTTTCTAAAGGTAGGCAATCGTTTTGGATACCACCGGAAATTATTTCTACCCTGAACATATTAAAGTTATATGACTGGGCATCCTATCTTGCCGGAATCTAAGTTTCCCGATTTTTCTACAATTACAATTTACAAAAGATTCTTCATCTCTGTTTATGAAAGTGTCAGAGGTCTATTTGAAGAACCTCCTAACGATTTATTTCCAGAACTTTCCGGAGAGGTAAATGGGTTTATTAATACCCTTCCAAGCATACAAAATAGCTATTCAGTGATGGGATTTCAGGGCGATGAATTAAAATCATTAATGACGCTCAAAATTATTTCTGCTATATCATTGTGGTACGGATTCAGCAGAAAGGTATCACCCAATAAGAGAGATCAGGTAAGGCAGAGAAAAAATAGTTTTGGGAATATTACAGATAGATTACACTCAAAGCCGAATCTAAGAATCAATGCAGTAATACCCACAAAAACTATGAACTCTGATAGGGCAAAAATGGAAAATTTATTTATGCTGGCAGAAAACTTGTCCAATAGCAAGGTATTTTTTCGTGTATATGTTGTAGGGATTATACCAGATGAACTAAAGAGTAGAATAGCCGACCTAAATGGCGTCCATACAATTTCACTTTCACATGATAATGGACCTGCGGATGCTCGAAACCATGGAATAAAACTCAGCCAGGAAGATGGTTCTGATGTCGTGATCTTCATTGATGACGATGTGGTTAATCCAGCGGTTGCCGACATGATTGAAATTTCAAAAAGGGCTCATGAGACAAATTCAATTATTCTCCCAAAATTTAGAAGTAAGGATTATTTATGCTATGATATCTATCATGATCTTGACGGTACTTTGAATGGTGTTTATATAAACGGTTCAGAAAATGAGAGACTTCTATACGGTACAACATGCGTATTAGCTGTTCCAATAGAGATATTGAACAGATGCGGATTTGATCCATATTTCCCCATTGCGGCCGGAGAGGATATTGATTTCTCTCTTAGAGCTACGGATCTTGGATATAACATACTATCTGCGGATGATATCGTCTTTATTCATGATTATGGCTATGTTAGAGGTGGGTTGAAAATGTTTGTTAATAGGTTCATAAGATATGGGGAAGGAAATCACCTTATCAAAGAAAAATATCCAGATTTTTATGATAGGTTGTTGAAATCCAAATTACGTCCAACACTTACTTCAAGACCAACAGAAATATATATTCCTGTGAGTTTTGGTAATTTCATTTCAAAAATTGAGGGGGAGAATTTATGAATGTACTGATTACAGGAGGTGCTGGTGTCCTAGGAAGTGGATTGGTTGACCTGTTTTTAAAAAGAGGGGACAAGGTCACGGTTATTGATGTTTGCAGAAAGGAGGAGGCATGGCGCCTCTTTGATGTATTTGATCGTATAAAATATCTCTGGAAGTCCGAAACAGACATTCGTACATCAGATTTAAGAGACATTGATGTTGTCGTTGATTGTGCAATAGGATATGCAGATCGTCCGTTTGGAAACGAAAGCCCCAGAACTACTTTTCAATCAAACATTTCACCTTCTCTCAATCTCTTGACAAGTGCCAAAAAGATGGAGAATAAACCCATTATGATCTATCCCTCTTCCTTCAATGCTCTATATGGACATTTTAATAGTACTATTACTGAGAATACATTGCCGTTACCAACTTCAATATATGGATGGACGAAAGCTTCGACGGAATTGTTGTATCTCACGTATTATTTTTCATATAACGTGCCAGTTATTATTACAAGAACATCTTCCACATTTGGCCCAGGCGGAAGGAGCGATGAATTCCCACATAGACTTATGATTTCTATAATCAGTGGTGATAAGGACTTCCCTCTTAGATCCCCTAACTCAAAACGCCTTTGGACATATTCACAGGACGCATTTTCATTTTATGGCAAGTTAACCAATGTTTTGGAAACATATCCAGAAAAACTGATCGGGCAGGTATTACATCTGGGCGGAAATGCAGGCGACAGAAACTTTACCAATTCAGAGCTTGCCAAGATAATCAAAAAAGTTTCAGGTTCCGATATCAATATAAAACCTGAAGATTACGAACCTGGGGAATTGGTGGAAGGTATGCCCATATCTTTTCTACAGGATGCTAGAAAAACTAGAGAACTCCTGAATTGGAATCCTAAATGGGAACTTGAAGATTCCTTAAAAGAAACTTTTCACTGGTTTTATAAATACAGAGATAGATATGGCATTGTATAAAACTTCACAACTTTAAGAGAATACTAACTAATTCCGCATTTAGCTTTTTTTACTGCATTGATTACTTACAATACCTTCACATACCATTTGCAATATTTTGCAAATAGTTTAACTAATACAAACAATTCCCCCTTATAGTCAAAAGAGAACTATTAGAAGTTACAAATGTGTTAGGCTAAAGGATTTCACTTATAATCACGGTTCCAAAGAAAGTAAAAAACCTGCTTGGAGTAAACGATGGATACATCTTAAAATTCTACATCGATAGAGGTAGAATTTGGTTAGGGATGATAAAATAGCCCTCACACTTTTCTATTTAAAGTTACTTTAAATTGTGTGTAGAAAAAACCATCTTCTAATCAATTCGTTAATAATCTCTATTTTACTCTGTGCATCTAAAAAAATGACTCATACCATTAAAGTGCACAGATGTAATTCTGAAAGCATACATCAACTGTTTTTTCTTCTATGGTAGTTGAGTTGAAAAATGGTACGGTGTCTTGAAATGTTCAATACATTTCCAGCTTTAATATTTTTATATTTAAAAAAATACTTTTAAAAAATTAAATATTATTTTATAAATAATATATTTTTAATTAATTAAATAAATTAATATATTATTAATATTTTAAATATATAAATATAATAATAAATAAAATAAATTATATTTTATTATATTGTTTTTAATTAAATATTAATTATATAATTCGTAATTTAATAAATAGTAACATATTTTATGCTTATACACATTTATTATGCATTTTGTTATAAACCATTAAAATATGGATCTTTACAGGTTTAATGTATTTTTATCCACAGGATATAAAAAGGCCCCTAAAATCGTTTATAAATTTGCCATATATAATAATCGTTATGCATATAATTATTACATTTATTACATATTTTCAAAATAATGCCGTATAACAAACGTTATACTGCGTTTTTATTTATATACTGCAGGATAAAGGCGTGCCTGCCTGGCTATGATATGGAGTTTATATGATCTGTTTTCGGGTTATATGTTATTATTAAAGATTAATATTAATTTATAAATATATATTATAGTTTAATTTATTTATTAAAATATTTTATATTATATAATTTGTATTTAATTTAATGTGTATTATAATTATACTTAAATATTATTTTATAGATATTAATAATATAAAAATTACACATATATTATAAAAATTAGCAAATAATATTAATTTTTTTGAAAGTAATTTTTCTTAATTAATTTTTTAAAATTATGCAGATTAATTTCTTTATAATGATCCCTGAAAAATTGGATATACGGATATAAAAAAAACTGAATAGAGCATTGTGAAAGCTGAAACCCCTTGCAGGAAGGTTCATGATAGTAACAAATACTGATCTGCCAGTCCCTGAGGTAGTAAGCAGCTATAAGGAACAGTGGAGAATAGAGAGGTCATTCAGAACCATAAAATCCTTCATTGAGATCAGGCCTGTATACCACCGCAAGGAGGAGAGAATTAAGGCACATGTATTTGTGTGTGTTCTCTCACTGCTGGTTTCAAGAATCATGGAAAAGCTTACAGGAATGACAATTAACAGTATAAGCAGGGATCTGAACTGCCTTGATGTTGTTCCCATAGCCGTGGAAAATAGAAAATACTACATCTCATCAGAAAGCACTGATGCTTCCAGGAGCCTGAAAAGTTTAGGATTGCCAGAGCCGAAACTACACGAAAGTGCACATACATAGATCTGCCACATTACTGCAAAACATAGAAAATCAGAGGATCAGAGACATACATTGACAATAATTATCATGCGGAACTCAAGCTTTAAGAACCTCAGGAATCTTACTGGGCAGGTATAAAGTAGGCACTGAAGCTCCTGCCCTAATATTAGATGGGAGTGATTTTTTACTCATTAAAAGGCGCTTAATAAAATCATTATAGAATTTTAACCGGTCTTCCCTGATTATCTCATCGGCAAATCTTAAAATAGGAGTAATGTATATTTTGTTGGATATCCACGTTAAAATATCATTAATGTAATCTAAATCAGAGTCTTCTAAATGATCCCCTACATTAATATCAAGAACCAATATAATTATAGGTATCAAGCGATTCCTGTATGTGCCATCAGCAGTAATGTTTGGTGGGAATCTTGAATCTATGAAAGCCTGTCTTTTATTTGAATCACTATCAATAGATCTTAAATTTTTAATGTCAGTTCTCATAAACACTTCATAAAACGTGCTTGGCACATCTCTTAAGTAAATATTTGTTATAAATGAATTAGGGAGTTTCTTGCTAACTGCCCTGGAAAGATTAGTAATACGGCTGCCTTCAACCTGCATCTCAGGAATCCTTAGAAGAGCATATTCATCATTTAAATTTACCTTATTTATCTCATAATTTCCTGAATAATCTCGGAGCTATAATTAAATCCTAATGTGCCAGGACTTCCTTCTACTCTAATTTTTTAACCTTTTTTAACAGTCAACTAAACTACCTATTGCTTATCTTTCAGCTTAAATGTTTCTATATTGATATTTTCTCCTATTCTGATCATTTCCTCTTTAATAATGGGATTTTCAGTTAGCTGTGAAAAAAGCTTATATGTTACTGCAGTTACCTGGCGGTCAGATAGACCTTTAAACATTTCAGAAACTTTCTTTGCAACGTCATTTAATTTTGGTTCTTTCTTGGATAAACATAAGAAAAGTTTTTTACCATCACCTGAAAGGTAAAAACCTTTGCCTGCTTCATAATTTAGAAAACCTTCTGATCTCATAGTTTCTGTACTTTCGTCAATATCATCCGAATATCCTTCAAACAGGTAGGCACCATGGCTTATAGGAACTTTCCCATCCAGAATTCCCTTGGCCACAAGAGATAATTTCTGTAAACGTGTAGATTTGATATCCCCTGAATATCCAATAATTAACATGGCAATTTTTGCAGGTTCTGAAGTAATTCCAAGGAACTCATCTAAATTGTCATTCATTGTATTTATATATAGCTTGGTTATATTTATAACTTTTTATGTTAATTCTAAGGCAATTGTTAGTTGTTATAAGGCTAATTCCAACAACAATATGTTTAATTAGCAGCAATTGAGAAACTAATTTACACGTTATTCAATTTTTTATATGAAATCCTCCTGAAAATTTGAATGTAATTATTAATTAGAACTATTATCTAGACCATTTAAGGAATCCATTTTATTTATATTGCCGATAACCTCTCTATTCTAAACGAGGAGATTATAGACATATAGTTTTAGGTCCTTAACATTCATATATTCTATAAACATTAAAAAGTAAAACGCGTAGAACGCGTGAGAATAAAAATTAATGGTAATTATCATTAGAAACACTATATATACAATTTAATTATAATATATAAATAAAAATATTATAAATTTAAAAATTAAAAATTAGCAAATTTTTAAAAATAACATTTTTTGCTTAATTTTACTGGATTTTCAGTTAATTATAGCACACACCCCTCATCGAACGCGTGGGCATAAAAAGTGTATATATATCATCAATTTTTATTAAATATTATAATATAAATATAATAATAAATATAATTAATTTTAAATAATTTTTTTTAAAGATATCTTTTTAGAATCTTCACGTGTTTTATGTGGGGTGTCTCTTTATTTTTAATGGTAATATAGTAATTAACATATTTCCTGCATAAAAAAGCATATTATTGGAATTATTTATTTTTAAAATATTGATAGTTAATAATTGTTCCATAAACCTTTATATTACAGTATTTTTATAGATATACAATTCTACCTATTCTACTCATTCTATATATTTTATCTATTCTACCTGTTTTATACATATCATAAATTTTATATATATAATTCAATTAAACTATAATGGAATTCAAAAGCGTGGACAAAATCTTCAGCGAAATGGATAAAAAGAAAGAAATAAGCAATATTAAAAATAAGCTGATGTTTGATATTGATTACAAACCCGATAAAATTCTTATAAGGAATGAACTAAAAAAGGTTATAGATGATTTTATAGATTATGCAAAACTTGGAATAAAACAAAATATAATAATATACGGTTCCAGAGGGTCTGGAAAAACTCTTAGCGCATTTTTAACAGCAAAGGGATTGAATGATAATTATAGCATACCATTTTACTATGTAAATGCCAGGGAAATCCCAACTGATATAAAAATATACGGATATGTTTCTGGAGTTAAAATAAGAGGTCTGAGCCTTGACGAAGCCAGGGAAAAATTTGATAAAAAATTAAAGGGCAAGGCATTGATAATAATAGATGAGGCCGATTTCTTAAAAGGATCAGATGCATTATACCATATTACAAGATATACGGGTGCAAATTTAATGCTGCTGACACAGAAGCCACTATGGTACAGGAATATGGAGGATGAAAGTGTAAAATCATCCATGCAGCCTGACCAGGTATATTTCAGGGACTACAATGCTGATGAAATGCGTGAAATACTTCTTATGAGGGCAAGTGAAGGTTTAAAGCATTATGATAATGGCATAATATCCATGCTTGCAGCAAACATAGTATTAAATTACAAAAGCGATACAAGAATAGGAATAAAGGCATTAGAGATACTTGGAATGGCAGATAAATGGAATGAAGAATATATGAAAAGTGCAATAACCCGGGCATATATGGAAATTGAGGGTGAAACATTGAACAATTTAAGCGACAGGGATTTAATTATATTATCAGCGTTAATGAATGAGCTGGATACATCAAAGGCATATAATCTTATAAGGAATATGGAGGATTTTTCAGTAAAAAATATTTCTAAAAGCACATTCTTCAGCAGTGTAAACAATTTGCAGAACCTTGGATTGATAAACCTGATCAGGAAAAAGGCAAACAGGTTTTATACCATGGAAGCACAGATATTATTATCAGATGAATCAATTGTAACAGAAAAGCTAAAAAGCAGGCTACTTTAATAATAGGATTTCTTTTAATCCGGAATATTATATTGCTATAGTTGTTTTTTCCAGTGCCGGATTATATAATTTATGTACGTTTAAAAACATTATACAAGTATCATAATGTATTTAATTATAAGATTTAGAAGAGATATCCACAATATAGGCATATACATTAGTTGCAAAAATCAAGTATTCCATATTTACAGCATAATAAGGAATAATAAGCCATATAATGATAAAATTCTTTGAAATATAAAAATATTACAATACCATAGGAAATACCTTATATAGCTCTCATGTTTATATATCTGAATAAATATGTATTAGAATACATAAAATATATTTATGTACTGGAATACATAAATTTTATATCTATAATATAGATATATAAAAATGGATAATAAACAAATAATTGAAATACTGGATTCATGGAACTTCTGGAATAAAGATATAGATACCGGAATATGCAGGAATTATTATGTAGACAAAATTATTGAATACTTAAATGACCCTGAAATATCAATTATAGTTGAAACAGGAATAAGAAGATCCGGCAAATCATATATATCAAAGCAGGTTACAAAAAGATTAATAAAAAATAATTTTAGCAGAAAAGACACATTAATATTGAATTTGGATGATGAGCGCATATTTAATGAGGATTATTCCTTTCTTTTAAATGCCTATAAAATATATAGAGAAAAAATAAATAGTGATAACAAAGCAATTATAATAATTGATGAGGCACAGGAAATAGATGGCTGGGAAAAATTTGCCAGGGGCTTAAGTGAAAGGAAAGAGGCAAAATTTATTATTACCGGTTCATCATCGAAATTATTAAGTTCTGAATTTTCAACATTATTATCCGGAAGGCATATTGCTATATATATAAATCCTTTAAATTACATTGAATACTTAAAATTTAAAAATGGCAGCATTGAAGATTTTTTAGAAAATGGCGGTTTCCCTGCCGTTGTTTTATCCAATTTAAAGGGTGAGTTAATATATTCATATTTTAATACAGTAATTTTAAAGGATATATCACAGAGGTTTAACCTGAAAAACAATAGGGATTTAATAAGCCTCGCAAAATTTTATTTAACAAGCGTTGGCTCAAGGATAACTTTCAACAGCATATCAAGATTTATGAAAATGCCTGTAAAAACTGTATATAACTTTTCAACATACCTTGAGGAATCGAATTTAATATTTTTTGTAAATAAATTCTCATTTTCAGTGAAAAGCAGGGAGAATAGCCCGAAAAAGGTATATTCTATAGATAATTCATTTGTTAATATAATGGGAATGAATTTAAATAAAATTAATGGCAGATTGCTTGAGAATACTGTTGCAGCAACACTGTTTTTTTTATCCAGGAATAATGCAAATTTTAATTTTTATTACTGGCTTGAAAATAATATTGAGGTTGATTTTGTAGTAAAATTTAGAAATATATATAAAATAATCAATGTTTCATATATTATTAATGAAAGTTCCCGTGAAAGGGAAATTAAATCAATAATAGAGTGCTCAAATTATTTAAATACGGATACCGGCTATATTGTAACACTGGATTATGATAATGAGGAAATAATAAATAATGTAAATATAAAATATATATCTTTTAATAACTGGATTAAAGCTATATTTAATGAATTTAATATGAATTTTTAATGCTTTTTATAATTATATTTGATATAGCTATAAGCATAACTGCTTTTATTTATATTAATAAATTCCTATTAAAACATTATATAATTTTTTTATTTTCATTAAAAATTTTAGTTAAATTTTATTTTTCCTATAATTATTCCCATAAAAAAGTGGCAATATAAGTAAGGTGTAATGGCATATTTTCTATAATTCTGGGCTATTTATTGCTGGAGCCTTTAATTATGCAACATTATATAATTTTAAATCTACTGTAACCGGTATATAACCAGATTCAGTAGCTGGCATAAGGTATAACGATTATAAAATGCCAGCAACATTGTAATCCACATCTATAGAACCATATCAATTCCATCATACAGCAATCTGGCATTGGAAAGTTTTAATATTATTGGTATGGATACACTTATAGATAGCACAGGCAGGGCTGCTGTTAGCCCAGTAATTGCAACTTAACCAGCTATAGACAATAATATATATAGACCACGGGAGCTTGCAATTATAGTTCCGGGAAATGCAAAAATGGCGCCTGTTCAGGTGGGCTGCCTTATGGCAAGTGATTTTGATCATATTCCATGCAAACAGTGAGCTTATGGGTGATAGAATGTATAACAGCACATGACTGCTATGGCTTAAAGCAAAAAGATTTTATAAGGGCTTTTAATAATTGCATGTTCAGATGCTTGATGTTACTATTTCAATAAAACTACCGGAATGGGCAGACAATATAGTTAAGCTATACGGTGCTGTTATTAAAGTACGTGATATTAGGAAGGGAGAAAGTGGTGTAAAAGACCTTATAGACATATCCACATCCGGATCAAATATGAATAGCGTAATAGATTATATGGTCGAATCAGGTACATCGCTTCCAGGAGGCATTGTGGCGATGGGGCATGAACGTGCCTCTGCTGTTGTTGATGCCGGATCATGTGATTTCTGCAGTGAAGTTTCAAATATTGATGCTTTCCTAGTAGAGTCTGAATTAATCAAAGATGGTGAATTGTACCTAACCTTTTTAATACCCTATGAGTCAATACTTTCAGACCTTGTGGGCAGGCTTGATAAAAAAAATATATATTATAAAATTATAAAAAAGAAAATTATGGGAGAAAAGGGAGATATTACAGCAAGACAGGAATATATTGTAAGAATGGCACTGGAACTTGGATTTTTTGAATTTCCAAAGAAGATAAACCTTGAGGAACTGTCAGAAAGGATCAATATATCATCAACAACACTCTCAGAAATTATAAGGCGTGGTTCAAAGCATATAATATCTATGTATTTCACAAAGTCAAGGTAAATATTTAATCCCGCAAGGTTTAGGGATAATGTTAATTATAACTATATTAATGCATATTAAGGATAATTATCACATCAAATAATAATATATCAGGCCCTGCAAAAATTGTTTATGCTGGAATTATATTATCGTTCCTTTCACTAATTGCAGGTTTTATAATGGGCCTCTCCGGGCTTGCATACAATAACCATTTTACACTGCTTACATCGATAGATAGTTCTATAAATATACATCCAGGAATTATGATCTTTGGCGTTATTGCAGGCCTTTTAATTTCGGAAAAACTTGAGTTTATGGAGAGTGCCAAAATTTTCAACAGGTTCAGGATCTCAAGAATAATTATTGCAACGCTTTATCCTGGAATATTCCTGATTTCGTATGGCATAACATCAAATTTAAATAATGTGCGTATTGCAGGGTCAATCCTTATTGCTATTTCGGCATTACTGTTTTTTTATTTTGTTATTGGCCCATATTCACATGGATACAGCCTTATAAAGCTTATATCCGGCGTTTCGGTTATATCGCTGGCATTGCTTGCCATATTAAATGACCTTAAAATTATTACTGGAAGTACATCAATGGCAGTTCTCGCACTTTCATTTCCAATATATTATATTATAGGGGAAAGGGTAGAGCTTGGATATGTAAACAGAATGAAAACTAAAACTATCAGGCTTGAAGGCTACATTTCTATTATAGCGCTTATATCAACAGTTATATTTGTTTTATCCAGTGGATTATCCACACTGGCTTATATGGCCACTGGGAATATAGCTATTATTTTAATAATAATACTTGCTATTATATCCGTAAAATATGACCCGGCGTTCAGGTTCATAATGAAAACAAAATTTAAAAAAACAAGGCTTCAGGGATTTATGAATACTGGAGTTGCAATAGCATACATCTGGCTTTTTATAGGGTTAATGCTTTACCTTGTCCAGATCGATATCCACAGAGGTTTTCTGGATGCTGCAACGCATTCAATAGCCATTGGGTTTATAGGGACATTTATTATTGCACATAGCCCGGTTATATTTCCCCTTATATTTAAGAAAAAGGCAAATACCAACAATTTAACATACATGCCGGTTATAATCATTACAGTTTCTACGGCAATGCGCGTATTTGGTGATATAATAGCCATGGTAAATGTGCTTGGATACTGGATTTCATATATATCTGCATACGTACTTATAATTGCAATAATAGCATTCTTCTACAATATTATGAGAATTATTAAAACATAAATTTTATTTATTTTTATATTGTAGCACATATTTTTAAAAATAATATATCCCTAAAAGCTTATGGATAAATGTAATCAATACATGCAAAATAATACATTATGTCATCAGAATATTACAGGAAAGTTATAGACGCCAGGGAATTAGACCCACGCACAAGGCATGGAGAAATTTTTAATGAATTTATGCAGCTTATGCCGGGAGGATCCATTGATGTAGTGGTAGACCATAAGCCTGATCACCTGCTTGCATTAATGAAGCATGAAGGATTGCCAGTAGATGATAATAAGTATAAATCAGAACAGCGTGATGGCGGATCATGGGTTGGAACCTTTACACGGAGGCTATTCAGCGATGATAATGGAACATATATAATAACAAATTATGATAGGGTAAGGAAATATAATGATAAGCAATTTAGTGCAGTGCCAGTTTTTTCATCCAGTGATTATAATGTGCTTTCAGTCTTCATAAAGGCAGGGCAGGCAATACCTGTGCATTCTCCAAACTCTGACCTTATCTTTGTGGTCCAGAAGGGAAAAGGAATAACAACCTTAGGCAATAATGATTATAAAATAGATGAAGGCAGCATTATAGTGGTGCGCAGGGGCCAGAGGAGAGGCATAAAGGCGGAAACCGACATAGAGGCACTGCATATAGTTTTTCCACCGCCAGGAGAACATGACCATGATGAGGTTGTAAGGAAAATTTCAGAAAATGAATATTATTAATTATTTTTTGATTTTTATGGGCATAGATATAGAAAAATTATAAAATAAGAGGTAAAGGCAATGTTAAAATCAAAATATTTCATGAGTATACTATTTACCATTACATCATTCATGTACCTTTTTGTGGGGACTTTATTTATAACAATGGAAATTATGTTTAAATTCCCAAGTGATCATTTTAATCCCGTATTTATGCTAATGTTTTACGGCTTTGTTGTAATGATGATATTTGGGATATCGTATATATTTATACCTGGCATAGTCAAGTCAACTATAAACGTAAGGCTGGCAAAGATAGAATACATAATATACAACGCTGGGATAATATCGTTATTTACATCAATAGAGCTTGTTTACACGGGTTTAAGGTCTGCTGTACTGGCATCGTCTATAATTATAGGCATTCTGCTTATTCTTATTTCAGTAGCAATACATGCATACAACCTTATGTTTCTGCACCATGCTAAATATGAATAGGATCCAGGAAATTATTTAAATTATTTAAATTACATAAATACTATATAACAATTTCAATTTAATATAATAAATATCTAATAATAAATTCACATAGTATTGTAGAAGTAATTTTTTATATTCGTGTAGCATGAATCCATAAAAGTGCAGTAATTTAAATAAAATTTTAAATGCAAAATTTGTCTGTGCTTTAAGTTTTTTTATCCAGAATTTTGCTATTTCCTATTCTGCTGTTATATATATTATATTTCGTTATATAGCCTATAAATTTTATAAGTGCCTGAATTTTATCATACCTATTATTACATGGAATGTTACAACTATTATGCCTTGCCATGCATAGTATTAAAAATATATATTAAATATTCTAAAATTTATTCATTAATTTTAAAAATTCCTGGAAACTTTTATTTTTATTTAATTTTTTATAATCCAATTTATTACAATAATACGGCAATTTATCCTTTGTATAGATACTATTATTATTCTTTTCATAATCTTTTAATGCCTTTGATGGGCGCCTTTTTATGCTATATTTAATATCAAGGGAATCACATATCCATTCCTCTATTTCAAATTTTATTGGAAGCAGATAAACTTTGTTTTTGTATTCACCAAGAATATCTTCTATTTTAGTGTTTATTTTACTGCAATTCCCATCACAATCATATTCTATTATAATTTTGTTGCATTGGTTTCCATTTAATAATACTGCTATAATGCGTTCCAGCTTTGTATTTAATATTAGTTTGCCCTTAGGTTCCAGGCTATGATTTTTATTAATTAAATTTCTGTTTTTTAAATCCTGTACAATGTTTTAAAGAACTCCTTGCTGAATGAATCTTCGTAAATAAGGCAAATTTTAGTTATCCATATCACCATATATAATGGATTCACTTGGTGTTATACTCTCTTTAATCAAAATTTTTGATTTTTCCTCTGGGTTTTTTATATGCTTTATATCTGTGTGATTATCCAACATTTTAACTATTAATATGTTTTTGAGATCAACAAGGTCTACGACCAGAGGAGAATGCGTACTTATGATAGTTTTTATATTTCTTGCTTTTATCGCATCAAGTACATATTCTACCATTTTTTCATGAAGTGAATTCTCAAGCTCGTCTATGAGAAGTATTTGTGGATTCTGATCTATTAATTCCAGTATTATAACCAGTTTATAAAAACCATTGGGTATTCCTGGTGGATAAAAAAAATTATCCCCGAATTTTACAATTAAAAAAACGTTTCCATCCGGCATTGACTCAAAATTTAATTCAAATCCAGGGAAAAATGTTTTTATTCCATTCTCCACAAGTGGGGGCATAGATCTATTTTTCAGGAAATACTGGTATAATGACCTTACTATGCCATTCCCATCATCGCTAATTAAGGATGTTCCTACTACTGGCACAGGGTTTTTAATTGCTTTATAATCTATTTGCCCTAAGAAAATTATCTTATTATAGTATTAGACATAACTAATTGGACTATTTAGTCAACAAACATTTTCATCCAGCTTTCGCAGAATGTCTTCTTTTTTGACAGCTCAATGAAATTCGATTTAACGATCTCAATCATCATGTCCTGATCCTTCACAAAGGTCCTTGAAATCACCCTTTTTATGGATTTCCAGATCAGTTCAATAGGAT
>JAJZZE010000039.1 GCA_021797735.1 Thermoplasmata archaeon
GGTGAATTTATATTAATGTTTATTGTATTCCGCTGTACACCCTCATTAACTGATATCCATGCCATAGAAATCATAATAAATATAACTACTACACTTAATAATATTTTGATTTTTTTACGCATATAAAATGTTAATATGTGAATATATATAAATGTTTGCACAACATGTTCCTATAATAATATAAATAAATAATTTGGTAATAAATTACTTGATATCTAAATACAGCATATTAGCTGCATGGATAATAGATAAACGTATTATATTAGGTTGTGTAAAAGGCATTGCATAATTTAGCGGAGAGATAAGAGTATTACTAAACCTTTCTACTCACACACATTTATAAAATTACACTTACCCATAACGGTCATATTACTTATTGAATGCTACACTCTAATGTTTTCATATACGCTAATAAAATTATATTTTCAAAAATATCCCGTATTCAAATAATATTTATTTATAGTTGAATATAATAAATAATCCTGGATTTTAAAAAATGATTTAATTTGTAATTACTTTAGATGTACCTTTTTCCTTGATTACCTCATATGATATATCAGCCACGGATGTTAATTCGCTATGGTGTGTGATAATTATAATCTGCGGTATTAAATTCTCACCTTTCAATGAATACTGGATGATATCCTTTAAATTGTTCCTGCGATCCTCATCCAGAAAATTGGTTGGTTCATCCATAATTATGGTGCTTATCCTGTTAAGTACATATTCCGCAACAGATAAACGCAGTGCAATTGCCAGTGCAGTTTTTTCACCACCACTCAGTGAATCTATGGATTGCTCCATTGAATTCTGTGAAATTTTTATGTCAAAATTTTCATCAATAGAGATATCATCGAAATCCAGGTTAAATGATAATAGATATTTTCTTGTTAAATTTGTGATGGACGCTGAGGAATCTTTTCTGATCATCGACTGTATGCCGTTATAATCTAATGATTCCCGTACTTTATTTAACTTTTTAATGGCATCATTGATTTTATTATATGTATTAACATCATCCTTTAATTTACTGATTTCCTCATTGTTATGTTCTATTCTTTCACCATTGTTTTTTATAATGGTTTCCAGTTTTATGGCCTTACCTTTTGTATCATCATATGATTCCTTTAAATTATTATAACTGTTATCAAGATCATTATACTGGTCAAGATCATTTTTCAACCTGTTTATTTCGTCATTTAATGTAATTATATGATTATTGACCTCTTCTACTGCTGATTTTAAATTATCATAGCTACTTCTATAGGCTATTAATTTATCTTTTTCACTTCTTAATGCATCCATCCTCATGGATAAATTATTAATTTTTTTAAATTCGTTTTCATCCGGAATAAAATTTATTGATAATTCAATGTTTTTCAATGTACTGCTGTTATTATTCAGCCGCTTTTCCCTATCATCAAGTTTATTACTGATTTCATCTATATTCATTGCAGAAATTAAATTACTGTATTTATTATATCTATCATAATTTTCCTGCAATCTGTTCAGGGTTTTCTCATATTCCTCATTCTGTTTATTTAAACCTATATAATTATCGTATTTTTCCTTTAGATTGTTTAAATCCGGTTTCATTTTATCATTATTTTCATTCAGGTTCTTTAATTCATTATTAAATGAAATAATTTTATCAATTGCATCGGAATTAAATATGCTATATTTCTCCTTTAATTCCCGTATTACCCCATCATAATGTTCCTTATCCTTTTTTAAAGATGCTATATCATCTATTATCCCATTTATTTTATTTTTATATTCATTTATTATGTTTTTTAAGTGCTCATCCGATAATTGTGACCCACAGAGTGGACATGTACTGTTCCCCTCAAGTGTTTGAATATTGCTGTTATATTCCTTTAAGTATGGATTTGATGATGAAACCCTTGATTTAATCTCACTGATTTTATTGTTGTATTCTATAATCTGATTGTTTATTTCCTCCCTTTTATTTTTTATATTCTGTATATCGTTTATATCTTTTATACTGTATTTTTCCATATTTTTGTTTATTAATAGGGTTATTTCATCGATTCTCCGATCATTATTTTTAATAATTGATGTATACTCATTATATTTGCTGTAATATTCTATTAAATTCTTAATATTATCCCTGTTTTTATTATATGTTTCTTTTATATTTATATAACTATTATAATCATTTTCTAACTTATTGATATTGTTTTTGTAATCAGTATAGGTGTTTATATTCTTTTTTAAATCATGTAATGTTTCCGTGATTGTAATATTTTGATTTTTAATATCAAAGTAATCCCTGATTTTATCCCTATTTTTATAATAATTATTGGATTCAATAGCGTTCAACTGATTCTCAATATCCTTTAATTTGCTGATTTCAAATGAAATACGTTTCATTTCATCTTCCTTTTTAGCCTTATCATTACTGTACTGCTTTAATGTACTGTAATTACTGTCAATTTTGTTTTTAATGTTATCCCTGATTTTAATTACCTTTTCCATTTCATTAATTTTATTCCTGTAATCATTTTCTATTGCAGATACTTTATTATATTCCTCCCTTAAATTTTGATTTTGCTCATCCAGTAATTTATTATCATCGTTAAAATTATTCACCTTATCACTGGAACCCTGCAGCAACATCAATTCATTTCTAAACCTGTTGATAATCTCCTTTAATTTCTCCGCATTTTTTGACAGTGAGGTTATTCCAATAATATCCGAGAAGATGGTTTTGCGTTCTTTCGGTGTACCGGATATCAGTGAGTCCATTTCACCCTGCTCGACAAAAACCGAATTTTTGAATATCTCCTTTGAAACACTTAGAATTTTAATTATGGCAGAGGTAACGCCCTCATATGTTTCAGCTATAATTTTTGAATCTTCCTTCAGATATGCAGTTCTGTCGAAGTTTTTTGCAGATTTTATGGCGAAGTGCCTGTAAAGCTCATACTGATGATTATTGTTAGTGAATGCCAGATTAATATCAAAGGATTTTTTACCATTTTTAATTAATTCATTGATCTTTTCATTGTTCCTTGAATCCGAAAACAGGGCAAATTTAATTGCATCCAGTATACCTGTTTTTCCCGCACCATTTTTTCCTGTGATAATATTTACCCCCGTTTCGAAATTCATAACGGTTTTTTCATGCGAAATAAAATTTGTTATTTCAATAGACTGTATTATCATTTTATCATTATACCTCTAATTAACTCATACGAACTATCAATATCCTCATTTTTAATGGTATCATATATCGTATTTGCCAGATTTGCCATATCATTATCATTGAAATATGCGTTGAAATAATCCAGCAGCCTGGACATATTCGGTTTTTCTATTACCGTTTTGATTTCTTTTTCAAATACCGGACCACGTATGATTATATTATCCAATTTTTTTAGGTTATTTTTAACATCGTCCTTATCGGCATCGCCGTGTACTGTTACTGACAGTAATGGTGATTTGTCATTATCCATTTTTTTACTGATAATTTCATTAATATCACCTAAATAATTATTATAATCCGAATTGATTATATTCTGATACCTCGTGGATTTTAATTTAATTCTTTCGGCATTGAGTTTTCCATTGCTGATTTCAACAAGATTTACCGATTTTTTGTTTCTTAAATAATTTTTTATTTCGTTTGTGCTGTTCAGATCCGTTGATCCAGCATATGAGAACACAGGTTGCCTGTCATCAATTAAATGCGAATCATGTATATGCCCAAATGCCAGATAGCTATAATTAACCGGCAGATCCTTTGAGTCCACCTCACATGCTTCCGGAATCAGATATGGCGATACACCCTGATGTGACATTAAAATTGAATTTTTATAATTCTTTGCCTCGATATCACCCTTTCTGTACTCGTTAACAATATTATTTTTCCTGAGCCCCTTCATATTGGATAAACCGGATAATAACAAATCCTCATTGCCATAATTTAATGTTATGCTCTGGATCTCATTAATGCCCAGCAATTTTACACCGAGAAAATCAAAGATCCTTGAAGCAATTTCATCACTTCTTTTTGGCCTGTCGTGGTCTCCCATAATCAGATACATTGTTTTATTTTTACTGTATAATTTAATCATTGCCTTTTTAAATTCGTTCAGGGCTTTGTTGGATGGAGACCATGTATCGAATAAATCACCGGTATGAACGAAAAAATCAACATTTGCATCCAGGCCTATGTCAATTGCCTCATTGAAGGATTCATAGAAATCATTTTCACGCAGTTCCATCATATATTCACGGTAACCCAGGTGTGTATCAGATAAATGTAAAAATCTCATTATAATTCACCAAGCAAATTTTTATTTTTCTTCCTGATTTCCTCCGGATCATTTGCCTTTTTTAACTCCTCCCTGGCCTCCTTCAATAATGAAATTAAATCTATATCTGAACCACCTGCCATGGTTTCACGTTCACGTATTTTAACAATAACGGGCATTTTAACTATTTCACCGACAAGTATGGATTCACCAATATCCAGTGATGGTAGATCGTTCATTAAATAATTTGTAATGTTTTCACTGCTCTCCAGGATGGCATTCTGGTCTGCAGGATTTGTTACACGCAAAATTATCTGTGAATTGCACTGACTCAAGACATCCGAATCAATTTTACCGGGCCTCTGGGTTATTACAACCAGAAATATACCGAATTTCCTCCCCTCACCTGCTATTTTTTTAATCATTTTAGATATATTGCTATTCTTTTTCGGGGGCGCAAAATTATGGGCTTCTTCTATGAATACAAAAACCGGATATTTATATTCCGATGATAGCTTCACATCGTATACTGAACTTAACACCTTAAAGGAAAAATAATTTGCTAAAAACTGATCCATACCGGATAAATCCATTACTGACATCTTCCCCGGACCGAGATAATCATTTATGCCTGTTGTATAATCCTGAAATATGTCCTTAATTTTTGTAAGAAATGTTAACCTTCCCTTAATTTTTTTATAATCCTCTGGTGGAAGCTTTCCGGCAGTTTCTATGAAATCATTCAGATCTTTTCTGCCCCTCATCTTTTTATAGATATCATCAACAATGGCGGTTAAATTTGTATACGTTTCCTTGATATCCATGATATCCTTAATATCATCCATGGTCAGGTCTCCAAACCTTATTGTAAAGTTATTGACAATTCCAATGTCGCCCTTAGTATACCTTCCGGTACTTAATGGTGTCCTAAACACACTGATATTATCTGAATACATTTTCCCATCAAGTTTTTTCTTCATGAATACATAATCAGCATGCGGGTCAAGCACTATTATTGATGCTCCTTTTTTTAATAATTCCTCCATGATCACCCCCGCCGTATGGCTTTTTCCTGCGCCGGTCTGTGCCAGTATTGCAAGATGCCTTCTCAAGCCGTTGATATTGATTGAAACATTAACATTATTATCCGGTAGAGATCCAATATTCAGGGCTTCCTCATCATTATATGAGAAGAGCTTTTTTAATATCGCATCATCAGCCTTATATACTGGTATTCCGGGTCTGATAATCTCTCTGGACTGCATAAGGTAATTATCCTGTAGTTTTCCTAAAATTGTGGAAAGACATACATTGATTGAATCACTGATATTGTTTGATGTATATTTTTTTATACTCTGGAAATCCATAGTATCATTCATTAATTCACTTTTTGATAATATTTCCTCAATTCTACCTATTACAATATTGTCGTTTATTTTGAGGTATACATATTCCCATTTTTTTATATCTGTATTATCATCAATCACAAATTCAAATTTATTCGAAGAATTTTCACCTATTGTAAATCCTACATTATACTCTGAGTCTGACACGTCTTTCACCCCTTGTTTCATAAAATGGTATACCGGTTGCCCTTTCAAATGCCTTCATATATACATTCTCCATCTCCTTTGACCTGAATTTAACCTGCTTATCGACATTGACCAGCCATAAATTGTATACCCTGTAGCTATTATAACCATAGAATATTAAATTTATTATACTTTTGTCTATGTCATATTGCATGCTATCCCTCTTGTTTAGGTCTTCCATCAGAAATTCTCTGGATAAAACATCTATTTTCATAGGTAAATCATTTAAATCTGGCAGTACATCAAATGTAACGTAATTAACATCTGTACCGTATACATTTTTTTTATACATCAATGGCTGTGTATATCCTCTATGTTCTGCAAACGACTTTATTAAATAATGGTCATTGCTATAATATTTTTTTTCATGTTCAATTACGTCCGAATTTAATATTTCTATATCTGCCAGTGATAACAGGTATTTTCTAAATGAGTCTGAATAATCGCTTTTTGCAATAAATATTAATTTCACATTCTTTTCATATGCCTTTTTTATCATTGTTTTTAAATTTTTAAAGTATTCATCCATAAAGGTTTCATAATTTTCTATATTTACTGGCTTATTCTCATGGAATAGCCTCCCTTTCAATGAACCGTCAACAAATATATACTCCGGGCTATAATTATCCAGCAGGTTTATTATTGACCTGTGCTCGGAGTTTTCCATTAATAATATAGTAAAGTTTCTTAAATCGTTCGGATTCACCGGAAGTATATCTGCTTTAAAATCCCTTACAATTTCGTTGTTGTATACCGTATAACCCCTTATTATAATTATATTTTTGCCATTATATAATGTTCTTGTGAACTCTGAACTATCCGTTGCTGCAACATCTATTTTATTTATTTCATACGGGTTAAATGGAAAATAATTTTTATTGAATAAATCTTTATAAAAATTGTAAGTCTTTGATTGGCTGTCCATTTTCATATCTTTTTTTATCCTATCGCGATTTTTGTTTAAATAATCCATAAAATCATAAAATGTATCCATTCATTAACATTAGCATTATAATAAAAATAAATTTTTCTATTATTAATCATAAAGGTTAAAAACCATATTATATTATTGATAAATAATTAATATCAATTATTGGTGCACTTATGTTTCCTTCAGTAAAGGTAGAGAATGAAAAGCTTGAATATATTGTTGATACGGTTAAATCAAAGATCAATTACTATGAGGTACATGCAAATCCAATGAGCGTCAGGTTTACTTTTTTTGGGAGCGATAACCCTGATATAGATCAACAGTTCGATGAATTAAGAAAAATTCTGGTTCCAGAAGGGTATATACCATTTCTTGTCATGGACGTTGAAAATTATGTTGAGGTTACAATAAGGGCGGAACAGAAATATAAAACAAATACGGTTAATTTAATTATGTTAATATTAACACTGGCATCAACAATATATGTGGGTTCAATATATGCAAAGAGTTTTGTTGCCCCTGGCAGATTCTCGGAATTATATAGCCTGTTATATGGGTTTATATTCTTTTCACTGCCGTTGATGTTTATACTGGGAATACATGAAACAGCACATTATCTGGTAGCAAAGAAATATAATGTCAATGCATCCCTGCCATTTTTTATACCACTTCCATATTTAATCGGAACGTTCGGTGCATTCGTTTCATTACGTGACCCAATACCAAGCAGGAAAGCTATGACAGAAATCGGTGCTGCCGGTCCAATAGCAGGATTTTTAGTGGCATTGCCATTATTATTTCTGGCACAGTATTTTGAAACAATATTCAAACCGGTTGGCAGTTATATCCCCTTTGAATTGAACTACCCTATGATTTATAGATTATTCGGTATATTTGAACCCACAAAGGTGCCCATATTTCCCATGGTATTCGCTGTCTGGGTTGGCATGTTTGCAACGGCTATGAATTTAATACCTGCAGGGCAGTTAGATGGCGGGCATATTGCACGTGGTGTGCTCGGATCAAAATCCTACCTGCTGGGTTACATATTCCTCGGCTTTTTATTTTATTTAACGATAGCTTATAATTACCTTGGCTGGCTATTTTTAGCACTGTTCGTCATATTTATGGGAATGGTACATCCTCCGGCATTAAACGACTACCAGAAAATTTCTAAATTTGATATCGGCATCGGGATATTTTCTATAATCATGTTTATATTAACGTTTACGCCATTGCCGATCAAACCATAAAAAGTTAATAATAAATTAATAATATGGTGATAAGGGCTTGTGGTCCAGTGGTTATGACGCTTCCCTCACACGGAAGAAATCGCCGGTCCGAATCCGGCCAGGCCCATTTAGATTTGTAAGCAAAACCTTCGTTAAGAAATAGGCAGGGAGTCTATTAATTAAATTGATACAAAAAATGTTGATATCTTTCCTACGAAACGCCTAAACATCGATTGGCTCTAGAACTTATTGAAACCTGCGAAATAAGAGTCAATTTCGGGTCTTAATTCTATTCCCACCCTTTCAAAACAATTTAACAGTTCTTGATATGCACCTGTACCCCCAATGAAATTCCAAAATTCTTCCGCCACTTTCAATTCATTTCTCATGTCTAACATGCCCCTCATAGTCCATCTATTGTATGGAGCGGGTTCGTATGGATTATATGGAATGGCTACCAGTGTGTTGACATTTAATTTTGGATTAGCTGCAAGTCTATGGCGGAAATAAGTGGTTAGTCATTTACTTTTATATGATTCATTATATTTTTTATGTTTTCATCCCGGGATAACTATTATTTATGTTACCGGCAAGTATTATACCATTCTCCTGTCAACAGGCTTATAATAACCATTTTTGCCCCGCATATTTACATTTTTTACAATCAGTGTCACGTATCCTATATGTATGGGATATGCATAAATCCCCCTCAGGTAGTATATCACAGGGTCAAAAAGAAAAATTATACGAAATTCCTGGCGGTTTATTTCCGCCATAGGAGCTCCAAATAAACTTATATATAACATAGTAATGTTATCAATGCAGGATGGAGTTCCTGAAATGCTTATAGCTGATAACTCCTGTAAAAAATGGGGGCTATGCAATGGCATTTGAAAGTATATTATTCAAAAATGGCAATTATAAACTGGTAACTGAACAACCAGAGTTTTTTGTGGATATTCATCTAGATAAAATTGTAGATAATATAGTAACAATCAATGATGATACTGTATTAAAGCACATATTTTATACACACCTGAACGATCCAGATGAAATAAAATACCGGCAGGAGGTATTTATTGACTTGGAAAATACCAATATATTTTCAATAATCAAAAATTATTATGAAAAAATTAAAAGGATGAACGGGTATTTATCCGGTATAGAAAATTTATATGAATACCAGAGGGAAAGATGGCTGCTTGATTCCATTGAAATATACTGTGAAGCCATAAATACATTATATGAGGATTTATCAAACTCCAATGTAAAATCCATGGGTTTTAACAGTTTGAGGGAATACCTGGGCAGTTATATTAAATCAGGTTATTTTATTTCACTGGTAAATGATACCGGTAAACTTAAATTAGAACTATCAAAAATAAGATATTTAATGCATATAAAGGGAACAAAGGTTGTGGTAAGTAGGTATGGATCTGATAATGATTACAGTGATGATATTGAAAATGCCTTTGAAAAATTCAGAGAAGATAGTGGAGAGAAGAAAAATGTTAATTATTCACACAGTATGGGGCATGTTGAGGCTACATTGCTATATCTCGTGGCCAGGTTATATCCAGATGAATTTACAGAACTTCTTAAATATTATGATAAACACAAAGATTTTATTGATACAGAAATCTCGGTATTTAACAGGGAGATAAAATTTTACCTGAAATATATTAACTATATATCAAAGATAAAAAGTTATGGCCTGAGCTTCTCCATACCTGAAATTACAGAAGATAAGAATAATATATACAGTTATGGCGGCTTTAATCTTGCACTTGCGGAGAAAATTAAGGATAAAACTGTATGCAACGATTTTAATATAAATAATGATGAGAGAATAATTGTTATAACCGGACCTAATAATGGTGGGAAAACCACATTTGCAAGGGCCTTTGCACAGATCCATTATTTAGCCAGTCTCGGATTGCCAGTTCCCGGGAAAAAATCAAGGCTGTTTTTATTTGATAAAATATTCACACATTTTGAAAAATCCGAGGACGTTAATAATTTAAGGGGAAAACTTGAGGACGATTTAATTAGAATAAAATATATCGTTGAGAATAGCACGGATAAAAGTATAATTATAATTAATGAAATGCTGAGCTCAACAACATTAAATGATGCAATATATATCGGTAAACAGATAGTGGATAACATACGTAAAATCAACTGCATATGTGTATATGTTACCTTTGTCGATGAGCTGACATCCACCGGGAATACCGTAAGTATGGTAAGCCAGGTGCTGAAAGACAATCCCGAAATAAGGACGCACAAAATAATCAGGAGACCTGCAAATGGCCTTGCATATGCCATGGCACTTGCAGAAAAATATGGGATAACGTATAATATGATTATCAGGAGGGTTAAATCATGAAAATATTTTTAATGTACAGGGATAAAAATTTCAATAATAAAATTGACCTGCCGTGGAATGGTAATGAATTGATAGATGACTTTGGATTAAATAACATATTCACTGCAATGGCATCCGGTGATAAATTTTTATTTGACATTGCAAAGAAAACCATTTTAAATTATGAAAATGATATGGAAACACTATTATACCGGCAGAATGTGTTAAGGGACTGCATGGATAATGAGTCCACTGTAAGATCTCTCTACAGCATTGTAGTAAATTCCATAAACCTTGCAAGGAAAAGATATTTCTGGTATAATGATGCCAGCAAGGAATTGATTATAGACGAGTCCATTGATGTATTGGATATATTCATAGATACCATGGATAAATTAAGGGGTATTACAGAACAGGCCGGCAATTTTCATTCCACAGGATTTCAATCCCTGTTTTCCATGATTAAAAATGAATTTAATGATGATTATCTCAATATGGTAAAAATTCATCTGAATAATTTATCATTCAAAAATGGTGTATATGTGAGTACAGCCCTGGGTACAGGAAATGAGGGCATAGATTATATGCTGCATAAGAATAACAGAAAACACGGCTTACATGACATCCTCAATAAACATTATGTTTTTACACTGCCGGATAGGGATATCAGCGGTGCACAGGAATTAAATGATATAAAGAAACGTGGCATACTCAGGATATCGGAGGTTATGAAAGAGGCAACAAACAATGTAATAAACTTTTTTGAGTCCTTAAAAAATGAACTGGCATTTTATATAGGTTGCCTGAACATTTATGATAAGATCAGGGAGAAGAATTATAATGCATGTTTCCCGGTGATATCTGAAAACACATTATTATTTTCGGGTTTATACGATATGTCATTATCTCTAATATTAAATGATAAAATTGTAACAAACGACCTTAATAAAAATGGAAAACTCTATATTATAACGGGTACAAACAGGGGAGGGAAATCGACGTTCCTGAGAAGTACTGGTGAGGCGTTGCTTATGATGCAGTCAGGCATGTTTGTTCCTGCCAGTAGTTTTACTTCCGGCATGCACACAGAAATATTTACACATTTCAAGAGAGAGGAAGACAATAATATGAATATAGGTAAATTCGATGAGGAATTAAAAAGGATGAATGACATAATAGAGCATATAAGCAGCAATTCTATTATATTTTTCAATGAATCGTTCTCTGCAACAAATGCCAGGGAAGGTTCAGGAATAGCCGGAGATATAATCAATGCCCTGCTTGAAAAAAATATAAAGATCTTTATTGTAACCCATATGTATGAACTGGCGGCCATGTTTTTAGATAATGAAAATTCGGTGTTTTTAACGGCAGAGAGGGAGGAAAATGGTGATCACACATTCAGAATTATACCGGGTTTTCCATTAAAAACCAGCTACGGTGAGGATTTATATAAAAAAATTTTTGGTGAAAGTATTGAGGGCTATAACCGTGAATAGCACTGCAGTAAAAAATTAAACAAGATATTTTACATTCGGAAATATTAAAAATAGGAAAATATTTGATTCGTTTTTATACTCCTTTTTATGTTCTTTATTCTCTTTATCATATTTTTTGATGAATTCTTCATAAATCTTTATTAATTCTGCTGAAAATTTATCCGATACAGCCCCGTAGGATGTTACCATTTTATTCATCGACTCAACGGTTTTTAATTTATTTATATTTTTATCATTAAGGCCATCAATTTCCTCTGCAATTATGTTTAAATTCATAGATTGCGCCAGAAAGAATGATTTTAACAGGTTTCTAAAATCTTCATTGCTTAATTTTGTTATTTCCTTTTCCAGTGTTAAATTGTCTATGTCAAAAAAATCGTTATTTAATCTATAATATTTCTCCACATAATTCTTTTTTACCATTATTTCCGGTTCCAGAACAATATTATTTTTTAATAATTCTGATATATTCTGGTATATATTTGACCTGGTTGTTTTTATATATTTTGACATCTGTGTTACTGTCATTTTATCGTGATTTGTCAGTAAGGTAATAATTTTAAGTTTTGTGAAATTCCGGAAAGCGCTCATAAATATATCATACTTATTTTCCATGCCAATAAATTTATATATAAGATATAAATGTACGTATAAGTGATATTTATATGTCAAAAAATGATTTATATGAAACCCAATGGAACAATTATTTCAGGTATTTAATCTCAAGAAATATATCAAGATATAGTTCTATGGCCTTTTATGTATATTTTATGTGGGAAATTATATATAATTACCATTCAATTTTACTGGTAAGCCTCGTGCCGGCATTTTCTTTAATCGGATATTTAATAATTGTACTGCCTGAAGGGCATATAATTGATAAATATAACAGATTCAAATTATTTATAATAATAAATATATTAATGATAATTGCATATTCTATATTATTCACCAGCAGTTCCCTTTTAATAATATATACTGTAGATTTTTTTGCAGCACTTATTTCATGGGTCGTCTATGATAATTTCCATGCAATAACAAAGGAGATAATAAACAGTAGTGATATGGATAGGGCCATATCGATGGGTCAGGGTGCTTCAGGCATATCAGAATTAGCAGGTATACTGTCAGGTGGTGTTTTTATATATATAAATTATAACTATTTTGTTTTATTTTTAATTATAACATCTTTCACCGGTCTATTATTATCATTGAAATACAATGTAAAGGGCATGTATCAGAAAAATGAAAGGGCTTCATTTAAACATGTTTTTAAAATGATGAAAATCATATATCCATTTCTTATTTTTGCAATGGTATTAAATGGTGTTTTTGTTGCACTTGATGTATTTGCTTCTGGATTGATATATATAATAATGAAAGCAGCACCAATATATTATACACTGTTTATTGCGGGATTTCCTGCAGGCATGATTTTAGGTGGCATACTGGCAGTAAATAAAAATGTTAAAAAAACAAATGATAGCCTTAAAATTATGGGAATATATATTTTTATAACAGGGTTGATGTTCATATTTATAGCAATAAACAGAATACCGATAATGGATTTTGTCTTTACGTTTTTTATGGGGTTAATTATAGCATTTATTAACATAAAAATAACATCCATGGTTTTGAATGCTGTACCGAATAGCATAACTGGTAGATTCAATTCTGTAGGGGCGTTATTCAGCGCGGGTTCAACACCCCTAATGGCTGTTATTTTTGGATTTTTATCGGGGTTCATTTATTTTCCCTATATAATTGCAACGGTTGGGATTATAACAATAATACTGTCGCTGGAAATAAATAGGGTAATAAATAGTTTTAAAACAAATATGGAAAAACTAAACGAATTATATCCTGAATTGCTGTAATGTTATAAAATGTGTAATTATATTTACATATTTTCAATAATTTTATGTAAGTATAGTTACATAAGATGCATTTTTTAATAAAAATAAATTATATGGATAATAGCCATTTCCATACAGGTATTGCAATTATTTTGAAATTGTCCCTTTCTATAATTTTATCCAGATTCATTGTTATTAAGATTAAATCATTGCAGTTCAGTTCTTTCCCGGCATTTAATAGCGAGTTGATTTCCCTTCTATTTACGCTTTCGTAGTCTGAAACATACGTAACGTTTATTAATTGTTTCACAGTATTATTTTCATATAATAAAAAATCGACCTCATAATTATTATTTTTATAATAAAATATTTCCATATTATTAAAATTATTACTTTTTCTTCTTAATAATTCTATAAAAACAATATTTTCTATTCTATTTCCCAAAGATTTTGTCGGTAAAAATCCGTTTAAATCTGATATTGATGTGTCTATTAAATATATTTTAAATGATGTTTTATACTGTTCCTTTACCTTGAAGGAAAATTTGTGTATTGTAAATATAAGGTAGGAATTTTCAAGGTAATTAACGTACTTAATCACTGTGTGAATATCTATATCAAAATAGTTCCCTAGTTTAGAATATGAAAATTCATTTGAATAATTCGAAATTATATACCTTGATAAATTTTTGAAATCATTTATTTTCCTTATTTTATACCTGTTTATTATATCTTTCTGGATTATATCGTTATAAATTGATATGACCATTTTTTTATCGATTATTATACACTCTGGAAAACCACCTGTACTGGTATAATCGTTGAAATACTTTAAGATTAATCCCCTATCAAAAGTTGAATAATCGTTTTTAATTTCAAACGAGTTATATTCAAGGAATTCCGAAAAAGAGAAGGGAAATAGAATAAAATCTATATGCCTGCCGGTTAAATGTGTTGACAGTTCTCCTGATAACAGGTTTGAATTGCTGCCCGTTAATATTATTTTTTTGGTATTACGTAATCTCCTTATAAATAATTCCCAGCCTTTTATACTTTCAATTTCATCAAATAAAAAAACATCAACGTTACCATAAACAGAGTATATAATTTCCAGTAATGTATTCAGATTATCTGATGTTATATTAATAAGCCTTTCGTCATCAAAATTAACATATGCTGCCTTAATATTATTTACCAGACAAAGTGCAAGCGTTGATTTGCCACATCTTCTTATTCCCATAACCGTTAATATATTTGGATTCCTGATATATATTGATAAATCGGGAATTTGCCTTTTTATTACACCCCTTAACATTTCCTTTGATTCCTCTTTCTGATTTATTATAATTTCCCTTATTATCTGTTCATCCATAATCTATAATAATATACTGTTATAAATATATGTATGTATATTTACATACTTTTAATGATTTTATGTAAGTATAGTTACATAAATATATTTTTTAATAAAAATGCTGTAAATTACCGGTAATTTATCATTACATATTACGGTTAATGGCAATAGGAGGGTGCATTAGTAATTTTCCGATAAAAAAATTAAATATTATTTCAGCCATTACCATTTATGGACATAATAGTTCTTATTAAACAGACAGTGGACATGGACCAGATAAAATTAAATGACAGTAATGAGGCAATAACAGAGAATTTACCATTAAAAACGGATATTTTGAGCAAAAATGCCATAGAGGCGGCAGTTCAGTTAAAAGAGAAGTATGGTGGAAATGTAACCGGGATAATATTTGGAACCGAAAAGGCAACATCCTCAATGAAAGAGGCATATGCAATGGGTGTTGATGATGGCTATATTATAAAAGGATATGAAAAATCAGATCCACTTATAACATCAAAGGTTCTGTCAGATAAAATTAAAACAATTAAAAATGATTTAATTATTCTGGGTAACCAGTCATCCGATTCATATTCCGGATTATTACAGGGATTGTTAGCATCTAAATTAAATGTGAGTTTATTGAGCAATGCAATAAAAATAGAAATTAATAACGGCAATGTGGATGTTACCACAGAATCTGAAAATGAGGATATTATAATGGAATCACCACTACCGGCAATTATATCGGTTGCACAGGAGATTAATGAGCCGAGATTGCCAAACGTGATGAAAATAATGGCTGCAGGCAGGAAGAATATAAATATTGAGGATACAGATATAAAATATGGGGATGACGATAAAATATTATCGAATAAGGCTCCTGAAAATAAAAGAAAGAAAATTGTATATGAGGATAGTAAGGGCATAGATGAAATAGCAAAAATATTAAGGGTGGTAAAATGAGATGCCTGGTATTTTCAGATAATGGAGATAATGCAGGAGAAATAATATCATATTTTTATAAAAAGATGGATATTGATGTAATATGTAATGACAGTGTTATAGATTATGGTGCGGACAACGTTTATAAATACAGCAATGGTTTTTCAGATAATCTATCGGAATATTTGCTTGAAATGCATAATAAAAATAAATATGATTATATCATTCTTTCCTCAACAAATCTTGGAAGGCAGATAGCAGGGATAATATCAGATAAGCTGAACGAAAAATGCATGCCTGAAATATTTTCATTTGAAAAGAACGGTAAGATCGTAACAAAGAGATTTTTTTATGGCGGCAAAACTGTGCTTGAGGAGGAAACAGGTTTTAAAATATTTACCATTTCACCCGGTATATTTGAAGCAAAAAAAATCGACAAAAAGTCAAACTTAACAGAGGCAAAATTAAATAGTAGTAAATACAAAATTTTAAATGAAAAACAAAAAAATGCAAGCGGAAATGATATAACCAGGGCAAAAATAATAGTTTCAATAGGCCGTGGACTCGGAAGTAAGGAAAATATAGAAAAAATTATGCCACTGGTTGATGCACTGCATGGTGAAATAGCCGGATCAAGGCCTGTATGCCTTGACTATAAATGGTTGCCTGAGGATAAACAGGTAGGTTTATCAGGTAAAAAGGTAAAGCCTGATCTATACATAGCTGTGGGCATATCAGGACAAATACAGCATTTAGCTGGAATAAGAAATGCAAAAACCATAATAGCGATAAATAAGGATAAAAACGCACCAATATTTGAGGAGTGTGATTACGGCATTGTCGGAGATTTATTTTCAGTAGTTCCCGAACTGGTTGAAAAATTAAAAAAATAATTAGACAATTGACGTATTTTTTTATATTTAGCCGTGTAAAAATTTAAATATAGATTAGTTTTATATTTATATATGGTAGAAATAGGAACATTACCGATGGATGAAAAATACAAAGTCCATATGAGTAAATATTTTGAGGAGTATAATAGGTCCTTAACTGATATGGATGGATTCTGGAACGAGAAGGCTAAAATAATAGACTGGTTTAAACCCTTTGAGAAGGTTCTTGATGATTCCAAAAAACCTTTTTATAAATGGTTTGTAAACGGAAAAACAAATATGTCTTATAACTGCCTGGACAGATATATAAAAACTGAGAAAAGGAATAAGGTGGCTTTTATATGGGTCTCCGAGAAAGGCGATGAGAAAATGGTAACATATTATGGCCTGTATAAAAGGGTCAATGCATTTGCTAAGGGATTGTTAAATTTAGGAATAAGAAGGGGAGATAAGGTAACAATATATATGCCCATGATACTGGAATCCCCAATAGCAATGTTAGCATGTGCAAGAATAGGTGCTGTATTCAATGTGGTATTCTCGGGTTTCGGTGAGGAAGCGCTGGCACAGAGAATTAATGATTCGAATTCAAAAACTGTAATAACTGCCGATGGAGGTTACAGGAAGGGAAAGGTAATAGAATTAAAGAATATAGTGGATAAGGCCATAGATTTAAGCAATGGTGTTGACAACGTAATCGTGGTAAAGAATGCAAACAATAAAATCAATATGGAACAGGATCGTGATTATTACTATAGCGACATAATAGAAGATGGTTATGTTAAGCCTGAAGAAATGGATTCAAATGATCCGTTATTTATATTATATACATCCGGCACAACGGGGAAACCAAAAGGTATTTTACATGGCAATGGTGGTTATCCCGTATGGATTGCCAACACATTAAAATGGGCTTTTGATCCAAAGGATGAGGACAGGTGGTGGTGTGCTGCCGATATTGGGTGGATAACAGGCCATAGCTATATAGTATTTGCACCGTTATTACTGGGATTAACATCAGTAATGTATGAGGGTGCAATAGATCATCCGAAACCAGATAGGATGTGGGATATAATAGAAAAATACGGCGTTAATATACTATACACATCACCTACAGCAATAAGGTTATTGATGAAATACGGCGAGAAATATCCAAAAGGCCATGACATATCATCATTAAAAACCCTGGGTACTGTTGGTGAACCTATAAATCCTGCAGCATGGCACTGGTATTATGAGACAATAGGGAAGAATAAATGCCCCATAATAGATACATACTGGCAGACCGAAACTGGTGGATTTACAGTATCGCCATCATTAAATCTGGGCATACCGGATTTAAAACCAGGTTCCGCCACATTCCCGTTACCCGGAATAGAACCGGCAGTCTTTGATGAAAATGGAAATAATGTAAAACCAGGTGAAAAGGGATACATAGTTATCAAGAGGCCGTGGCCGGGATTAATGCTGACCGTCAATGGCGATGATAAGAGATATATAGAAACATACTTTTCAAAGTTTAAAAATAAGTATTTCATGGGAGACTATGCAATAAAGGATAAGGATGGCTACTACTGGTTACTTGGCAGAGCCGATGAGGTTTTAAAGGTATCCGGGCACAGAATAGGGACAATAGAGGTAGAGGATGGCCTGGTATCAATGAAGGAAATAGCAGAAGCTGCAGTATTCGGCAAACCTGACACGATAAAGGGTGATACCATAATAGCCTTTGCAACATTAAAGGATGGTTATGATAAATCACCTGAACTGATAGAGGACATTAAAAAAAGAATAAAGAATAATCTTGGACCGATAATGGTTCCTGAGGAAATACACATAGTAAGTGCGGTACCGAAAACCAGATCCGGAAAAATAATGCGGAGGGTAATAAAGGCTGTGTATCTGAATCAGTTGCCGGGAGATGTGAGCACACTGGAAAATGAGGCATCGGTTGATGAGATAAAGAAAGCTGTTGAAATAATAAGGAAGGGTGATTAATATGGAAAACAGAAAGGAAATGAAAAACGAGGAAAATGTATTAACAAATATGAGAAACGAGGACCAGGCAAATGTAAATCAGGTAAATAAATCATTCCTTGCCGATCCGGCACCACTTGGACTTGCGGCCTTTGGATTTACAACATTTTTATTAAGTTTTGTCAATGCAGGACTGTTATCGTCTGCAGCTGTTTCTGTTGTAATGCCACTGGCATTTGCATACGGAGGGTTTGCACAGTTGCTAACGGGTGCTTTTGAGATGAGGAGGGGGAATACCTTTGGCTTTACTGCGTTTACGAGTTACGGTTCCTTCTGGTTTTTCTACGGGTTCCTGGTATTATTTGCATCAATGAAGATAATTACCATACCATCTACAGCTTTAGGTGTGGCATTAATCCTCTGGGGATTATTTACACTGTACATGTGGGTAAATGCAATGAGGCTTAATACAGCACTAAACCTTGTATTTTTATTCCTGTGGCTGGCATTCCTTACACTGGGATTTGGAGCATACTACGCATCAACAGACCTGACAAGAATAGGTGGCGTCTTTGGATTCCTGGCAGCATTCTTTGCGGTTTACACAAGCTTTGCAATAATAAGCAATTCCATTAAAAAGGATTCCATGCCTTTAGGACCGGCAATGTTTAAATAATTATTTATGATTATTTTTTAAATTTTTATTTACATATTTTAAAATAAGAGGTATTTTTAATAGTGTTCCGGGACTGTCTACTATCAGATGTTCTAATGGTTTTTTATACGGGTCATATCTATCAATATGAATTTCATACCTATCGATAAATTCAACAACGTGTACACCCAGATTTGAATAATAAATACTGCACCTATAATCCCTTAACTGGCCTCTGATATGGCCTATGGACCTTTTAAACAGTTTTGAATTTTCAGGATTTTCTATGTTTTTTGGTATGTCAAATCTATCATAAACCAGTGCCAGTGCACATAAATTATTCCATAAATCAAACATTACATATTAATAAATAAAATATATTTAACCTTATGTAGAAGCATTGGATAAAAATATTTATATACATTAGTATAATACTAAATTCTTATGTATGATGATAAAGAAAACCGTGACAAAAGGCTAAAAAAAGGCCAGGTTGGCGTAATGGGTGCAATTGCAGAGGAGATATCCGCAATGGCACCGGGATGTGATGCAATAGCCTTTGTTGTTTCATCTGCAGTATTTGCATTCTTTTTAACTCCACTGGCATTTTTAATAGCAACACTGACAATGTTCCTGGAGGTGAATACATTATATCATCTGTCCAGAAGGCATGCAAGTGCCGGTGGGTATTATGGGTATATAGCCAATGCTTTCGGACCTGTTCCTGCAATATCATCGGGTCTGATGTATGTTATGTATCAGATAGTAAGCACTGCCGCTATACCTGTATTTGTTGCAGGAGTTGTTCTTCCTGGCGTGTTAAAATATTTCCTTGCAATAGGATTGCCCGGATGGATCTGGATACCTTTTATACTTGTATTTATAATTGGCCCTATAGTTGTTGCAATGGTGGGTATAAAACCACAGATGAGATATATAAGGGTTGCAGCATTTTTTGAGGTTGCATTCCTTGCAGTACTGTCCGCAATTATAATATTAAAGGCTCCTGATAACACAGTAAACGTGTTTGACCCATTTGTATGGCCACAGTACAGCTCATTATTTGCATCTGAGGGTGGAACGGTAACAGGTGTCGGCCTTGGCATGATATTCGGATTAACATCATTTATAGGTTATGGTGGTTCTGCACCACTTGGCGAAGAAGCAACAAACAGCCGGGTAATAACAAAATCACTTATGTTTGGATTACTGATAACCGGACTTGTCTTAACAGAGGTCGCATATGCACAGATCGTTGGATGGGGAATACCATTAATGGATACATTTTCATCCTCCGGCATACCTGGAATTATAGTCGCAACAACATATACCGGAGCTGTTGGTGGCGTTATGTTATCCCTTGTTGCATTTAACTCAGCATTTTCTGACTCTGTTGCAATGCAATCCAATGCTGGTAGGGTATACTTTTCAATGGCGAGAGATAAGGTTTTGCCTGTGGGTTTTGCATATCTACATAAAAAATATGTAACACCGGTTAAGGCTCTGGCCTTTATAGCAGTTATGGCATCCATCATTTCAATAGGTTCAGCATTTGCCATATCATATTATGGATTTGGATTAACCCCCTATGATTTATTGACTACAAGTGTTAATAGTTCCATTATAATAAGGGCATTGACTGATACGTTTGAGTTTTTAACAACTATGGCACTTGCAGGGTTAATAATTACACATATATTATTAAATACAAGTGTTATGACAATGTTCAGAAGACTGAAGGAAAAACATACGGGATATAGAAAAATAACCCACCCCATAGAACATTATGTACTGCCCTCAATAGCAACAGTAATCTTTATATTTGTACTGTATGGATCAGTTGTACCCCCTGTATATCCCATAACCGAGGCAGTAATAATAATAGCAATTTACGTTACATTTTCCATAATATATGGATTGCGTTTAGAGAGAATACATCCTGAAATCACGGAAAATGCCGGAAAAAAAGTAAATATGGTTGAGGAGGAAAGATTAAAGGGATTTATAACAAATTCAAAAAGAAAATAAAAATTAGAAGGTTACTACTGAATAACCATCATCTATTTTTTTGGCTGTTTCTACCCCACCCATTACAGGTCTCAGGCCCTCAATTAGCTGTTCCTCCTTCAAACCCATTCCGCCAACGGAAACTTTACAGTAGCTTACATCTATATCAACATCTTTCATTTTGTTTACTGAATCTATTACAGGTTTTACACCGTTAGAATCCTTCAGTAAATTTTCAACCCCGCGGCCGAGAAACATAAAAGAAACTTTTGCACCAGCATTTTTTACAGAATAATATGCAAAGTTAGAAGCTACGTTTAACATATTTATATCATCTTTTCCCTTAGTTAATACAACAAACATTTTTGCCATAGTACCGTAATCAAACATTTATTAATAAATTTTTTTTAAATTTTGTCGAAAAAAGATATTTTCATATAAATATATAATTTAACCCAGTGGGCTTGAATTGCACCCTAAAGAGTTTTCCTAAAAACCTCTCTTTTGTTCTTTTTGGTCAGATATCCCTTTTATGTTTCTGTACACATGTCTGATCCGTGAATATATGAATTCTCGCCTCTACAGTATGAACCTTGATTCGTGCCATGGCAATCAAATTCCCTGATCACATCAGAAAATGGAGTTATTAGGAAACGCCTAAATATGGATGAAACCGGTAGAAAGCATTTATATGGTTAGTAATAGGTTCATAAATAGATCTCCCATTGGTGTATGACCATTGTCTTTGAAGCGTGAAGGTTTTTTGTGGGATAGCCTGGTTTATATATATATTAATATACTTAAAAACACAGCAAAGAGCGTTGAAAATGTATTTACCTGACCCTTGGATAGTTTATTCCTGTTTTCAAACACTGCTCCCAGAATGCTATCGACCTGGCATCCAGCAAAACCCAAAAGTGTTATAACAAATATCGGTGAAAATACAATAGTATGGAATTCCAGTATCGAATATGATAAACCTATTATCAATGCACCCACTGCTGCGGATATTTCTCCCAGTAGGGATATGCCACCATTAATCCCTGGTGTTATTTTCTTAAAGTTTGTTATCAGATAAACATTTTTATCAAAAACCCCTATTTCTGATGCAAATGTATCTGCATTTACAGATGCAAATGATGTTGCAAATATTTCAAAAAATGGTAAATTGTGGAATTTTGTTATGTTGGCAAAAGCTATGAATATTCCTATTAGGGCTGCATATATAACATTTGATACGTGCCTTTCACCATTTTTTCCCTCCTGTAGATGATTTTTTATTTTTTCTTTTATCTTATATTTTGTGGCGATGTATGCTGTTATAGCAAATATTAGCATTAAAATTAACCATAACAATGAGCCAAAAATTACAACTATTATACCTATTAAAAGTGCGGCTATACTACCTTTTAAATCAAATATGTTAAATTTTAATGACAGTATAAATAATAGAGCAAGGATGGTTACAGTGGTCAAAATATATTCAACGCTAATATATACCGCCCCCTGTTATATAAGGAAAATTTTTAATCTTTAAAGTGGGTTTGAAATAATGTATCATTAGCATTGCATTGTTATTTATTATAAATTTTTTTACATATAATCTATACTATATAGTTTATTAAAAAATATATAGAAAGTCTTTAATATATAGATATTATATAATGGATAATGATGGAAATAAAAAAGTATGGAAATAATAGTAATGCAAAAAATTACTTAAAGGGTATAAAACTGGTAGTATTCGACATGGACGGGGTATTATTAAAGAGCAGAAATTCATGGGATGTTATAATAAATAAGGCAATAAAAAATAATTATTATGATGATTATAATAGAATGGAATATACATTTAATTACATATATGAAAATAACATACCGGAAAATTATTATGATTATCTAAATGAATGCAATATAAAAAAATATATGAATATTAAGGATTTGTCTGAAAATGTTAATAATACAATAGATTATTTAAAAGACAGGAATATAAAAACTGCAATAGTTTCAGCAGGTTCACATTGCTTCGCTGAATATTTATCTGATCTGTTTAATATGGATTATTTTATCGGCAATAAAATTGATGTAAACAAAAAGGTCTTTATAAAAAATGTTGACCCCTCGTACAAGGACGAAAATATCAGGTTTATACAGAAAAAGTTTAATGTTAAAGTTGAAAATACAGTATCAGTGGGCGATTCATTTTATGATCTATCGATGAAAAAAGCCTCAAAATATTTTATTGCGTTTAACCCCTCAGGTGATGAAATGCTAAAACATTCAGATTTTGTGGTTAAATCAAATAATTTATATGATGTAATAAAAACATTAACACTGGAAACTATAAAGGTTTAATATTAAATGAAAATAAAGAAATATGGAAATAAGGGTTATCGGTACATGGAACTCTAAATTATCAAAAAATAGAAGGAATACCTCATATATAATAAATAATAATATCCTGATGGATTGCGGACCGCATACAGCAGAATCATTTATTAACAATGGCATAAAATTTTCAGATATTGATATAATATTAATAAGCCATATGCACCTTGACCATTATGGTGGCTTGCCGGAATTTATATGGCAGAGAGCATTTGAATCAACAGATAAAAAGATTATGATAATAGGTCCTGATGATATAGAAAAAAGGACACATAATATTTTAAATGAATATTATACGCCGGATTATTTTAAAAAGAATATTGAATTCAATGGAAATTTTGAAAACATAATAATAGGCAATGGAAAACATTCAATTAAGGACTATACCTATAGATTAGAGATAGGTAATAAAACACTATTTTACACAGGTGATACATCATATTCTGAGGAGATTATAAAAAACGGTTATAATTCAGATATTTTTATACATGAGGCCACGTACCCAAGCAATATGGAGGACATAGCAGCAAAATACGGGCATTCTACGGTAAATGGCGCATATAAATCATTTAAATCAAGCAGATCAAAAATATTTATTCCAACACATATGTCAGAATTATCATTGCATGAGATTGCTGAAATAGATGACGGAGATATACTGCTCCCGGAAGAAAATAAAAAATATGTGATACCGTGAATGTGGCGTTTTTTGTTAACCCCCTAGCTGGATATGGTGGTGAGAGCAACAATAAGGGATCTGATAATTTAAGGCTGGATAACATTAACAATTCTGTATCACTAAAAATAGCGGAATATTTTCTGAAAAATATAAACAGAAATAATATTAAATTTATAGTTCCCGGGGGCTATATGGGCTCGTGTTTAATGGATAAATTAAAAATAGAATATACTGTATCATATAAATCAAATTTTCCAAGTACAAAATATGATACGGTAAATTTTCTGGACTCATTAAATAATATAGATTTATTATGTTTTGTCGGTGGGGATGGAACTGCCAGGGACATTATATCCTCAAAAAAAGGTTTTGTTACACTGGCAATACCGGCTGGTGTAAAGATGTATAGCTCTATTTTCCCGATAAACGTTGACCATGCAATAAAACTATTTAACAGATTAATAAATAATAACATGGAAACAGAGTATAATGATGTATATGACATAGATGAGAGTAAATTTAGGTCTGGAATATTAGATGTAAAATTTTATGGAAAAATGAGAATTCCAGTATCCGGTGATATTGTAAATGTTTCAAAGGCAGAATACGGTAACCAATCAGTATATGATATTTCTGAGTACATAATAGATAATATGGATAGTGAAACATATTATTTGATTGGCCCCGGAACGACATGTAAAAACATAGAGGAAAACCTTGGACTTAAAACAAATATACTGGGTTTCGATTTAATAAAGGATAAAAAATTACTGTTATCAGATATGAATGAGAGTGATATATATAATAATATAATAAATAAAAAGGTGAAATTGATAATAACAATTATAGGTGGACAGGGCTTTATTCTTGGAAGGGGAAATAAACAGCTGTCATCCAGAATAGTAGAAAATATAGGCTTTGAGAATATAATATTAATAGCAACACACGAAAAATTAATGGAACTAAAAAATTTATATGTTGATATAAAACATGATGATTTAAAAATACCTGAATATATAAGGATACTGACAGGTTATAATATATATAAAATAATGAAATTAATATATTAATCATTCATATTTAAAATATATTTATATTTAATATATTAATATAGACGGGTGAAAAAAAATAATACACTGGCAGGTCTTGCCAGATATGTAAAGAAATCACCAAAATGGTATTACTTTATCCTACCGGCAATAATTATACTTCTTATAGATTATTTTATAATAAAAAACATTACAATAATATCAATTATCATTTTTTCATATTTGGTATTGACACTGGTAGATTTTACTGCTATAAAGTCCACCAACAAAGGTTTTAACCGTAACAGAATAATATATATGGGCTTTGCATCATTTGTTCTATCGAATTTATTTTTCTGGATTGCCAATTCTATCAATGTTTTTATAAGTACTGATGTATATTATATACTCGCACTATCAATAGGATTCCCATCATTTTTGAGATTTTTAATACTTTATGTGTACTATCCAGACCGTACTTTTGAAGCTTTTTTTATATCTATGGATTATACATATTCATTTATAATAATATCAGTTTTACTTTATAGCTTCCTGTTAAAAAATATATTATATATTATTATTCCATTAATTATATCAACATTGATCTATGTTTTGTTTTCATATTTATTTATAAGGATTACAACAATAAGTTTCTCAAAAAAATATCATTCAAAACCATCCGAATTAATTAATTTCTTCTTAAACAGGACAAACGGTGGTGATGTTGGGGAAAAATTTTTCAAAAAGGTTTATAATAAAAAAACAAGGGTACCTGTAAAGACCATAAATATAATGGATAATGATAAAAATAAGGTAACGTTAATATTCCCATATGTGCATCCCGGGCCATTCGGAGAACTCTGCACAAGCGATTTACCGGTTAAACTGAAAAATGAACTGAATGATGATAATATAATGGTATTCCATACTGCAACAACTAATAGCAATAATTGCAGTGGTAGGGATGATATTAAGAATATAGCCGTGGCAGTTAAAAATTCAGTTGGCAATATGAAATATGATGAGTATATTTCGGATTTTGTAAAGTTTAATGTGGATGGTTATGATGTAACATTACAGAAATTTGGTAATTTCGGATTTTCTGCCATAATACCTGGTAATAGGAGATTTGATGATATTTCATTAAAGGCTGGTTTAAAATTAATAAAAGGTTTAAAAAATTCGGGTGCTGAGGATTTTGCCCTGATAGATGCACAGAATAAATTCACAAAAAATGCAGATGAACTGGATGACTGCTCTATTTTTATAGCCCCTTTGATAAAAAAATTTAATGAAACTAAATCAAAGTATCCCGCAATGATCGGATATTCAAAAAGGGTTGCAAACATAAATGGGCTGGCATCAATGGGAATACAGTCAATAGTAACGAAAATAGATAATAAATATAATGCAATAGTTTTAACAGATTCCAATAATATAACTGAGGAAATAATTAAGGATTCCAGATATAAATTAAAAAATCGGGTTGCAAGCCTGGATATATACACAACGGATAATCATGCTGTGAATGCAAGTAATTTAGATATTAATCCTCTTGGTAAAAACTGTGATATAAATGAGGTTTCGAATTTAATAAAGGAAACGGTTTTATCAGCTATAAACGATGTAAGCATGGTAAGGGTTGGAATGGATACACAGTACGTAAATGTAACAATGGGAGAAGATAATTCATTCCATGATCTGATATCCACAGTACTGCTCTCCATAAAAAAGGCAAAATATTCCATAGCCTTTGTTCTATTTTTATCAATACTTACTTCCATTTTTTTATTTAAAGAATTAATTATATTTTTATAATTTTCTGTGACATTATCAGGTCAAGTACTGTAAATGCCGTAAATGTCTGTACAACCGGTACCGCCCTGAAACTTATAAATGGGTCATGCCTTCCCTTTACCTCCAGTGTTGTTTCCTTCATCGTTTCAAGATTTACTGTTTTCTGCTCCTTATGTATTGAAGATGTTGGCTTCATCACCACAGTGAATTCTACGGGCATGCCATCTGATATACCACCTAAGATGCCACCACAGTGGTTAGTTTTTGTTTTTATATGATTATTATCCATATAAAATTCATCATTTGCCTGTGACCCCGTCATTTCTGATAAACTAAAACCAGATCCGAATTCTATGCCCTTTAATCCGGGTATAGAGAACATTGCTTTTGATATCTCACTTTCTATTGAATCGAAAAATGGTTCACCAATTCCAGGAGGCAGATTATATACTGTAGTTTTTATTTTTGCTCCCAGACTATCCCCATTCTTTATTAATTCAGTTAGTTTACTGTATAGTTTATTATCCATTTCATCATCGGGCATCCTTGTTTTAAAAGTATATATATAATCCTCATCCTCTATGTTTTTATCGTCTATTTTTATATCCCCTGCAGATTTTATATATGATATTATTTTTATATTAAATCCTTTTAATATATCCATTGCTATTGACCCTGCAACAACTAATGGGAGTGTCATCCTGCCCGAGAAGAATCCACCACCCTCATAGTTTCTGTATTCACCATATTTATAAAACATTGTTAAATCGGCATGTCCCGGCCTTGGATTGAACTTTAAACTGTCATAATGCTTATCTATATAATCTTCGTTTTTAAATAAAAATGTTAACGGTGAGCCATCCGTATAATTATTCTTTATTCCGGATATTATTTCTAAACTGTCACCCTCCTTTCTCTGTGTGGTTATCACACTCTGTGCTGGTTTTCTCCTTGATAACCATTTACTGATATAATCCGTATTTATTTCGGTACCTGCCGGTATACCATCAATGGTGCCACCAATATATCTACCATGCGATGACCCGAAAATGGTTAATTTTAATGAGTTCCCTACTGTGAACATAAACAATGATTATAATGTGCATTATTAACGTTTTTATATCAAAATGTAATATATATTTAAAGCTCCGTGGTGTAGTGGCCAAGCATAACTGGCTCTGGACCAGTCGACGGCAGTTCGAATCTGCCCGGAGCTATAATGTAGCTTAAATACATTAAATATATTAATAATATAAGTTTTAATACCAGCTTATGGAGGATATAAATAATCAATACTGCGATTTAATCGATAAAGATTTACCGCTAAACCATAAATTTTTCAGATATGATTCTGAAATAAAAATTACAGAATCGTTTATAGGCCTGGCAATTTCTGAGGGAAAAAATGTAGAAAAATTAAGGGATGTTATCGATATACTGGACACACTAAACCAGAATTTATATGACAGTGATGTGAAATTACCCGATATGGCAAGAAAGGAATTAAGAAGGGAAGATTCCACATGGGTTGATATAGATCAGAAAATGAATGATGGAAATAAATATACAGCATACCTTATAATAGCATCCTCACATTTGAGAAATGCAATTTCCTATCTATATGAACTGAAAAGTGATGGTGATTTTTCATCGCATATTACAGATTATCAGATAGAATATATGCTAAAGCTTGTAAACAGGATAAATAATGAGGCTATAGGTGACGTTTTATTATAATCTGGGATGTGGACTTTCTGCTTAGATTACCGTAAACGCCTGTAGTTATTTATTATCATGTAATATAAAATATATAAACAGTTAATATGGTTAACAGTAAGTAAATTTATATTTTTGATAAATCTGTAGATTTTATGTAATCCCGATAGTTCATCGGTTCCTTTACAAATCTGTACAGGGATGTGTTCTCTTTATAATAATCAAGCTGGAGCATGTAAAACTGTTCCTTTGTTAACAGTCCCCTTCTCTGTAATGAACCTATAAATGGCTTGAATATCATCGATGAGACTTCCTTTACCGGCTTTAGACCAAGTTTCTCCCTTATTGCATTAAACATACCCCCAAAGGTGATCCTGTCCCTTGTACATATATCTATTACCCCATGACTATCCATAGAATTTTTTATAACAGTTATCACGTCATTTATATATACCGGTGCCATGTTTCCGCTCTTCGGTAAAAATGGAACCTTCTGTTTTGCCAGATCTACAAGCATTTTAGTGAATTTATCACCCTCACCATACATTGTTGATGCCCTTACAGATAAACCATTTTTTAATAAATCAACATTATCTTCTGCCAGTCTCTTATATCTAAAATAATCAGTTTTACCCTTATCGGCATTTATTGCAGAGAAATATATTAATTTCTGGGATTTGCCATGTTTTTTAATTGCCTTTACTATATTCTTTACACCATTTAATGAAATGTCCTCATGCCTTTCCTCATCTTCCTTTAAAACATCAACTGCATGAATTATTGTATCATAATTCTCTATAGCCTTTTCAACATCCTCATAATTCCTTACATCGCCCTTAATATATGTTATACCCTTACTATCAAGTACCTCTGAATTATTTCTCGAAAAATATGCCTTTTCTTCAGCCTCCATCTGATTTAAAATGTTACTTCCAACAAAACCTGATCCTCCTATAACAATTAATTTCATATAGGGATATATTATATAAATATAAAATATTTTATTTATAGTTAATTTTTTATCTCTTTAATTATTATACAGATATGGATGATTTTTCAAATTATGACAGAGACGTTTTTTTAATCAAAACAAAGATGATAGACCGTGGTGCAATGATGTCCAGATACAGCAGAACAGCAAATCTTGATCTAAGAGATTTATACAGTAAGGAATTTAAAAATAATTCCGAAAGGGCTGAGGACTTCTATAAGAGAGTTTTCCTGGACTACGGTGATGAATCAGTTGCGGAATTAACAACTGCACAGTTAGGCATACAGAATGTATCAAATATATTATCAAAGCTAATTGAGGAACCAAGAATAGGACTGTCATATCTTGAAAAATCCTCAAGATATGTTAGATATGATAAAAAGGGTAAGGATGGCTATTTATTTTTAAAATCATATGATGCGGGCATAGAAAAAAATGGTGAAGAGTATGATAATTACTGTAATGAATTATTCAAATTTTATTCAAAAAGTTATGATGAATTGATGGATTATTTTAAAGAGAAATATCCCATAGACGATTTTTTCTTTGAGATAGACGGTGAGAGTTATAAATATTCTGATATAAAGGATATTGATGATAAAAGTGTGGAAAAATCCTATAAAACATCATTAAGGTCATCTGTTCTGGATGAGATAAGATCCATATTGCCCGCATCAACCCTAACAAATATAGGTATTTCCGGTAATGGAAGATCCTTTATATCCCTGATAGAAAGGTTAACCGGGTATGGCACACAGGAAAGTATAAAATTTGCAGATTTGATTTATAATGAATTAAAAAATGAAATGCCGGAGTTAATAGATGAGGCTGTTTCAGATCATGGTAAAGCACAGATAGAATATAAAATTAAAAAGGATTTTATTGCAAATTCATATAAAACGAATTATAAAAATATAGATGATGTAAAACTATTAAATTATATGGATGAGAAAAAGGCCCTGGATTTATCAGTAAAGATGTTTTTATATCCCTACTACAACGATTATGATGATGTTAAGATAGATAAAGAAGAGGAAATGAATATTTTAGATAAATTAATAGAAATAAGAAAAAACAGGAGAAATAAAATAGGAAGGGCATTTGAAAGTATAAATTATGTGTTTGAGGTAAATACAAATTACGGTGCATTCAGGGAAATGCAGAGACACAGATTTTTATCAATTATAAGGAAACCACTTGGAGTTTATTACGGATATGACATACCGGAAGAACTTGCCAGGATCGATAATTTAAGGGATGAATACATTAAATTAATGGAAGAAGCAAAAATGGTATATATGAACATTAAGGATAGATATAATTATAAAATGGCACAGTACTGTGTTCCATATGGGTATAGATATCCCGTAATATTCAATGCAAATTTAAACGAACTTACATATTTTATAGAGCTGAGGTCCGGGCAATCGGTACATCCCGACCTGAGAAGAGTTGCAATAAAAATGTATAATGAAATAAAAAACGTTCATCCTGACCTGTCAAAATTGATTAAATTTGTTGATACAGAGGATTATAAATTGGGCAGATTACCATCAGAGCTAAGGAAAGAAAAAAAGATGAATAGCCTGAAGAGAGGAAAATAGATTTATTAATTATATTGATTAACTTTAATTTAAATATATAAATTATAGAAACTTTTATATTGAAGAACATATTTATGAATTGATTGTTATGATGTCAGGTCAAACACCAATATTAATATTAAAGGAAGGTACAGAGAGACAGCAGGGGAAAAACGCCCAGAAGAATAACATCGAAGCGGCAAAAGCAATAGCAGATGCTGTTAGAACAACACTGGGCCCAAAGGGTATGGATAAAATGCTTGTTGACTCCATAGGAGATATAATTATTTCGAATGATGGTGCCACAATTCTAAAGGAAATGGATGTTGATCATCCAACAGCCAAAATGATAGTTGAAGCATCAAAATCCCAGGATACCGCAGTTGGAGATGGAACAACAACAGTTGTAGTTCTGGCTGGTGAGTTGTTAAAACAGGCAGAGGCTTTACTTGATCAGGGTGTCCACTCAACAATAATAGCAGATGGTTACCATTTAGCTGCAGAGGAATCAAAAAGGATACTTACAGATGTTGCATTAAAGGCAACGGATAATGAAATGTTAAAGAAAGTGGCTGTAACCGCATTATCGGGTAAAAACACTGGAGTTTCAGCAGAATTCCTTGCAGATCTGGTTGTAAATGCAATAAATGCAGTTTCTGAAAATGTTAATGGAAAAACAGTAATAGATACAGTAAATGTAAAGGTAGATAAGAAAAGCGGCGGCAGTGCTGCAGATACAACATTTATCAAGGGCATAATAGTTGATAAGGAAAAGGTGCATTCAAAAATGCCATCTGTTGTAAAAAATGCAAAAATAGCATTGATAAATTCTGCACTTGAAATAAAGAAAACGGAAATAGATGCCAAGGTCCAGATAACAGACCCGTCAAAAATACAGGATTTCCTTGACCAGGAAACAGATACATTAAGGGAAATGGCTGATAAAATAAAGAACTCCGGGGCAACCGTTGTATTATGCCAGAAAGGAATAGATGACACAGTTCAATACTATTTAGCAAAATATGGAATATATGCAGTAAGAAGAGTAAAACAGAGCGATATGGAAAAATTAGCAAAGGCAACAGGGGCAAAAATGATTACAGATTTAGATGACATAACAGAGGAAACCATGGGAAAGGCTGAAACCGTTGAGGAGAGAAAGATAGGCGACGATAGAATGACCTTTGTAACCGGCTGTGAGAACCCAAAGGCAGTAAACATATTGATCAGGGGCGGAACAGAACACGTAGTTGATGAAATAGACAGGGCATTAAACGATGCCATAAGGGTAGTTGCAATAACAAAGGAAGATGGAAAATACTTACCCGGCGGAGGATCAACTGAAGCTGAACTGGCAATGAAATTAAGAAACTACTCAAACAGCATAGGTGGGAGAGAGCAATTATCAATAGAAGCATTTGCAAAGGCTCTTGAAATAATACCTAGAACACTGGCAGAAAATGCTGGGATGGATCCAATAAATACATTGATAACATTAAAATCAAAACATGAAAAGGGAGAAAAAAACTTCGGCGTTGATATGGAAGGCAATCAGATAAGCGATATGATAAAACTCGGTGTATTTGATACATACAGGGTAAAAACACATGCAATAGAAAGCGCCGTTGAGGTTGCAACCATGATATTAAGAATAGATGATGTAATAGCCAGCAGAAAATCTGCTCCTCCAGCAGGCGGTGCTGGTGGAATGCCAGGAGGCATGGGTGGATATTAAAAAAAGTAATTTTTTTTATTTTTAAAAAGTATATATATTATTTACGCATATTTTGACTGGTGATTAATGATGATGAATTTTAATGTTAGATCAAATGAGAGGAATTATGAAACGTATTATGATGTTATAATAATTGGGGCAGGTGCTGCCGGCTATTCTGCAGGCATTTATATAAAAAGGTCTGGATTAAGTGTTGCAATACTTGAAAGGGAAGCGGTTCCAGGAGGCAATACTGCAGTGTCTCCACTGGTTGAGAATTATCTTGGCTATAAGGCAATTAATGGAACAGATCTTGCAGAGAATTTCAGAAAACATTATTCTGAATATGGTAAAATTATAACAGAGATAGATGTACGTGATATAAAAAAGGATGGCGATAAATTTCTTATCGAAACGAACAGAGAAGAGTTTACCGCTAAGGCTGTTATAATAGCAACGGGCACAACACATAGAAAAATGAACGTAAAGGGCGAGGATACATATTTTGGTAAAGGTATATCATACTGTTCAACATGCGATGGCTATTTATTCAAGGATAAATCTGTGGCAGTAATGGGTGGTGGAGATTCCGGAGCTATCTCTGCTTTATATTTAAAGGGGATAGCAAAAAACGTTTCAATAGTATCACATTCAAAGATAAAAAAATGTGAGGAAGCGTATATAAAAGAGATAGATGAAAAGAAAATACCATTTTTATTAAATTCTGAGACAGAAGAATTTGTAGGTGATGGCAAAAAATTAACCGGCATAAAATACATGAATACCGAGACCAATAGTGAAGAAACAATAAGTGTTGATGGTGCCTTTGTTTACATAGGTGTTATACCACAAACATCATTTTTGAAAAACATCGGTGTTAACCTTGACAAACAGGGATTCATTATAGCTGATGAAAAGGGAAGAACATCGGTACCTGGAATATATGCAGCTGGGGATGTCATCATGGGAAGTGAAGAACAGATAGCAACGGCAGTTGGAGATGGATCAAGAGCTGCAATAACATTATATATGGATAAAATGAATAAAAAGTTTTAAATTTATTTTTATACTTACTTATTTATGAAAAGAGATATTTTATCGGTTTATGATATGAAAGATGACCTGGAAGACATTATAGACCTGTCAGTAAAATTAAAAAAAGACAGAAGCATTAAATTTTCGGAAAAAAAGATTCTTGGAATGATCTTTGAAAAACCCAGTACAAGAACAAGGATATCACTGGAGGTTGCAATGAAACAGTTAAATGGGCACGCCATATACTTGAGCCCGAAAGATATGCATTTAGGTGATGGTGAAACAATTTCCGATACTGCAAAGGTAATGTCAAGATTACTGGATATAATTTCCTATAGAGCATATAGTCATGATAATGTTGTTGAACTGGCAAAAAATTCTTCCATACCTGTTTTAAATGCACTGGATAATAAGGAGCACCCGATGCAGATCGTTGCAGATTTTATGACGATATACGAGAGGAAGCACAGATTAAATGGCTTAAAATTAGCATATATAGGTGATGGCAATAACGTGACCAATTCTTTACTGCTAGGTGCATCCATCCTTGGAATGGATATGTCTATCGCATGCCCTGAAAATCATGAACCTGACAGGGATATTATATATAAAGCCAGGGATTTATCATTAAAAACAGGGAATAAGATAGAAATAGTCAGAGACCCGAGAACAGCAATAGATTCTGCGGATGTTGTTTATACCGATGTATGGGTATCCATGGGAGAAGAAAGCGAAAAAGCAGAAAGGGAGCAATTATTTAAGGAGTATCAGATAAATTCTGAATTAACAGATTATGCAGATAAAGATTACATATTTTTGCATTGCTTACCTGCACACAGGGGCCTTGAGGTAACCGACGAAATAATAGATGGAATACACAGTGCAGTTTTTGATGAGGCGGAAAACAGAATATACAGTGAGAAGGGCGTTATTTATAAGGTTTTATCATAAATTAATATTAATTTAAACTCCATTCATATGCAAAAATATATATATATATATATATATATATATATAACAGTGTATTTAATATATTGAGGTGATAAAGATATATACTGAAAAGAGTAATTTTAACCTAAAAAAATTCCTAAATGGAATTTTAGCATTATATACATTTATTATGGCGATGTCAATAATAGCTATAATAGAGGGACAGGCTATAGCCGCATATTATGGTGTAAGTGGAAACGGGGTTGGAGCTGGTGCTTTTAGTGGAATAGCAACATTATCTGGCATATTTGGTGGCGCAGCTGTAGGTGGTGCTATCGGCGAGGCTGGTATTGGTGCGGGATTTTTTGCTATAGCAGCGGCTATACCCATATGGGGATGGATAGCTATCGGCGTTGCTGTGGGAGCTGCGTAATTAATTTGAATGACCATGAACAAAGCGGCGAATACAATACCTAAATTTAAGAACATATATACATTTGGTTCTTTTATTATTGTGTTATTATCCGGTGCATCTATATATTCATCACTTCTATTAATAAAATATCATTATTTATATATTTTTGAGTGCATTATATTATTTTTTGGTGTAATAATTACAGGCATTATATTATTGCAGATATACACAGACTGGATACTGAAACGTTGTGAGCGTAAGAATATTGATAATAATATTGTTTACATAATGGGTGGTACAACGGTAATTAATAAAAAAAATTATAATTTTTACAATGCAGCCGTAACTGTTTCATTATTGCCAAGAATAATTATTACGGATAGTTTATTTAATATATTAAATGATGATGAATTAAAAGCTGTAATAGACCACGAAGCAGGGCATATAAAATTCAATCATATAATTATCATTATTTTCTATGCAATCAGCTATGGAATGTTAATTGCGTTATTTGATTTTGCATTAATGTATAGATATATTTTTTTATATATACCTGAACATTTAATATTTTTTGGAATTTTATTTGTAGATATTATATCTATTTTTCTGAGCGTTATAGCAATAAAAACATTATTCACAAAACTGGAGCTTGAAGCCGATAGTGTAGTTTCATCAAAAAATAGTTTTAATTCAGCATTAAACAAAATAAAAAATGCATATATAGATGATGTAATAAAACGTGGAAATAAAATTAAAGAACACAAAATATTAAAGTTTGTTTTTTCTCTATTTGACCCGCATATGTTGTTTGAAAAAAGAATACAGAAAAGTGATTATAATATAAATTCAATGAAAAATGTGTTCATTTCATTTTTTCCATTTGCACTTTTTATATCTCTTGATATAACAATATATATTTTTATGAAATCGGTGGTGTATAACTATTTTTATTCCTTGCTTTTGAGTATGTATTTTATCAGTTTTTTAATTGGCCTAACGTTAATAATACCATTAATATATTATATATTCAATAGTGCTGGATTTGCATGGAATTTAACAAGAATATCACTAATGGCATATATAACAATATCATCCATAGAAATAATATATAACGGTTTAATCAATGATTTAATTACAAACGTTATTGCAACAGTTACATCAATTTATTTAATATCCATTAATGGCGGTAGATTCAAAGCCATATTAATATGGGTATTATTTTTTGTAATAAGTTTGTTTGTAGGTGGAACATGGATTTTAATAAAAAGGCTTTAATTATAATAATAATAGGTTTACTTTTCAGTATGGTACCCAGCTTATATTTTCCGGTACATGCACATTCACATAAATTACCGTTTTACTATATTTTAATAATTTTTTTTATTAACTCTTTTATATTTTCTATAAGCATTATTTTATTTAGCAATGAAATGAAATATCTTATACTGTTATGGATATTTATTAATGTGGTTTTTGAATCATTTATAGCATTTTCTACTATAGAGATAATAAATTATAAAATAGGTATTACAACTATATCTTTAATATTGACTGAAATGTCAATTTTAATATTATTCTGTAAAAATGGTTTTAAATCCATAAATTATATAATAGGCGAGACATTTTATTTTATTCTTGCGGTGTTAGAGGTTTTTATATATAACCTTGTAATTTAAATTTTATTAAAATGCGGGAATATATATAAGACCCAAAAAATGATATTTTATTCCACAGCCTAATTTTCTGTTTAATGCCTGCAATAATTATACTCCTATTCTCATTAGACTATTATGTATTATTAATTGCCCCCGACTGTAATATATATTCTCAAAAATGGCTCAGGAAACGATTTAAAGGGTGGATGTGCCATAAATAACATTTAAATAATAACTGGCGTTAATAATTTATGGATAAATTATGGAATAAAATAGATAATTACATAGAAGATTCTCTGGTTAAACCAGATGATGTATTCAGAACAGTTTTGAAAAATAGTCATAATGCAGGTCTTCCGGAAATAAATATATCTCCAGCCCAGGGTAAAATGCTCTATATCATTTTAAAGGCCATTTCAGCAAAGAATGTACTTGAGATAGGTACATTGGGCGGTTATAGTTCAATATGGATGGCAAAGGCTTTACCTGGCAATGGAGAATTAATCTCACTTGAAATAGACCCGTTTCATGCTGAAGTTGCATCTAAAAATATAAAACTGGCAAATCTCTCAGAAATAATTAAAATAAGAACTGGAGATGCAATTTCGGGTTTAAAAAAATTGGGTGAAGAGAAACATAAACCATTTGACCTTATATTTATAGACGCTGACAAGCAGAACAATGCTATTTACTTCAATATGGCCATGAAGTTATCGCACACGGGGACAGTAATAGTTATAGATAATGTTGTCATGGGAAATTCTATTCTTGATTCATCAGATTCACTTGGCATAAGAAAATTATTCAATGCCATTGCAAATACAGATACAGTTGAGTCTACAGCCATTCAAACTGTTGGAATAAAGGGGCATGATGGCTTTGCAATAATAATTGTGAAATAATAATATAAAAATGGGGCCGTCCGAATTTGAATCGGAGTCACCAACACCCCAAGCTGGTAGGATACCAAGCTACCCCACGGCCCCGTTATATGCAATCGCAGAATAGCATATAAAAATTTTTAATATTATAATGTTTATATAAAATAACTGTTTATATTCGTTAAAATTATACTATGCTGATGAAAAGTAATTTCTTAATATCCGGGATATTATACTGGGCATTATTTACTATATTATTTTCAGGTGCAATATTTTCTAGAAGCTCAGTTATGTTTTCTGAATCATTTCATCAACTATTCGATTCTATTTCATTGACCTTCGGCTATTATGTTAGTTTAATGATAACAAAAAAACCCGATAAAAAATTCAGTTATGGTTATCATAGACTGGAAGGCATAAGTTCAATCCTCAATTTTTTTATTATTATAACGGGAATCATTCTATCAGTTTTCATAACAGTATACAGTTTGTACTATTTAATACCGGTAAATGGATTTTATGGTTTCATTATTTCAGTAGTATCATTGCCATTTTTAACCGTACCATTATATTTACTGAATAAACTAAAAAATAGTGGAATAAATGAAAAAGCAAATTTTAAGCATAATATTTCAGATACATTTACATTATTTATTGTTGTAATAACAATGTTGATAATAATGTTAATAAAAAATAATCTTATATCAATAATAATAGATACAGTATCATCGTTCGTGATTATAATTATATTTATTATAACAGCCTATTCAATACTGAAGGATAGTGCCTCATATTTACTTGATAGATCACCAGATAATATCAGTGAAATAGAAAATGGTTTGATGGTAAAATATCCTGGAGCACATCATTTGCATGTGTGGAAAGTATGTTCACATCTAACTGTAGCAACCTTGCATGTCACTGAAAATGGAGATAAAACATTAAACGAATTGACCAGTGAGGAAAAAAGCCTGAATGATATATTGAATAAATACGGCATAAACCACTCTACAATACAGTTTGAAATTAAAAAATAATTTATAAAAATTTTACGAGTATGATATAACTTCATCTATTAAATCTGCGTTTGACAGTATCATTCTTCTGCAACAGTACCTGTCTACATGTAAATCATCCAGAATTTTGGATTTTTCCTCTCCTGTAGGCTCATGGCCTGTTTCATTTCTAATTTTCTTTGATTCCTCTCCAAATTTAACATAGTCCGAAGCTATAACCTTTCCACAGCTGAAACATCTTACCGGAATTATCATAATATCACCTGTATGATTTCTGCCTCTTCGCCCTTGCACCAGAGCCCATAGGCTTCTTTGGCATTTTCCTTCTTATATCATTTACCAGTATTGTTCTATCGTATACCCTTATATTATTTTCTAATTCATGGTCATCGCTGAAATATTTTATTATGCCCTTGGCCATTGCAGTTCTTGCTGCATCAGTCTGTCCAGTATTGCCACCACCGTTTACCTTTATATCGATATCAACCTCATTTGACCTTTCTCCAAGTATTTTTAATGGCTCCATCAATTTATTCCTCAGTAATTCTATTGGATATAACTCTACCGGTACACCGTTTATAAGAACCTTACCTTTTCCCTTTTTTGTCACCGCCCTTGCTGTTGCGGTTTTTCTCTTTCCTGTTGTTAAAATTTCATTACTCATTGAGCCTCACCTAATATTTTTGAAATTTCGCCTAGTGTAATAAAACCTGTAGAATTCTGATTCAATGCCTTATCAACCTTGACGAATTTTACATCCTTTAATGATCCAGGTACCTCATTGAAAACCTTGCATCTTTTAAATGCCTCCAGTCCGTGTGTCTTCTTTTTTGGTAGCATATCACCCACTGACCTTCTCATTATCTGATCCGGTGTTTTGGGGTAATATGGACCTTTTCTTACACTTCCTATATTCCTTCTATGGACAAACTTTTCAAGAATGAATTTTTTAGTTCCAGTTATCACTATTTTTGAGGCATTTACAATTACAACTTCCTCACCATTTAATAATTGTTTTGCGACGTATGAGGATAATCTTCCATAAATATGATTTTCACCATCAATATATATCATTTCATCACCTTATTATTTTTATATCCGTTCCTTTGGGGTTTTCCCTTGCAAGTTCTGTTATTTCAATGAACTCACTGCCGGACTCCTGAAGTTTCATTTTAGCCTTTTCCGATACCTTAAATGCAGATATTTTTAATTTCTTATGCAGTATACCTGATGACAACAAATTACCGGGTATAACAATTGTATCACCGTCCTTTGTAACCCTGTCAAGCTTTCCCAGATTAACATCCGCATAATGATTTCTTGAAGAATTTAAACGAGAGGCTATATCACGCCAGAATATACTCTGACTCTCCCGCGATCTTTCAAGTAAATCATTTATTACACCTATTAGATAGACACTTGTCTTTCTCTCTACTTTGATCGACATATAACATGATTAAGAATGCATTAATAAATTTATTGAATACTTTTTAAATTTAATTAAGACTTTTTCCCATTGGCTCGGGTGCAAATTTATATGTTACTGAAAATCCTATTACTTCAAAGACAACAAGGAATAATAATACATATGTAAATGGCAGTGTAAATAATATTATTGGAAATACTATTGTGCCTGTTATTGCCCCAATCCTGGAAACGGATGCTGCAAATCCCATTGCCGTGCCCCTTATTCTTGTGGGAAATATTTCTGCAGGATAATCATATGTAAGATTTGTCGGGCCTAAATTGTGGAATAAATGCATCATTACGAAGGAGAAGAACGTTAATAATAAAGCAACGGCGATAAAATCAGAAACAATGGCAAATATAAACAGTGATATGGCTGCACCTGCAAATCCTATTATTTCGAGCTCACGCCTTCCGGTTTTTTCCACAAAGTATATACATATTAAAAATCCTATAAAAACAGGTAATTCCTCAAGCAATGTTGCCAGAACCACCATGATTATATTTGAATTGCTGAAGGCAAATGCTGAGGGTGTGTATTCCCAGACACCGTAACTGGAAACATCGTATGAAAACCATGCTATTGAAACGAAAATTGTATAATATAAATATTTTTTTGAAAATAAATCCCCTATTTTTGAATTGCCATTTTCCACCGATGGTAATCTATCAATTTTCATCCCTATTGAATCACTTACCTCGTTTGAAGATTTCAGTGCCCTATCATACTCTCCCTTACCGGCTAACCAGAATGGACTTTCAGGTAAATTTCTTCTGGACAGAATAACAAAAAATGGTATTATTGCCCCTGTTAGATACAGTACCCTCCAGTTTACTGCCACGGGCACATATAATATTACAGGTATTGCAATCAGTAATAATGCAACACCACCCAGTGTCCATGAAAATATATTAAATACCAAAAATTTACCCCTTTTATCCTTTGGTGAGAATTCAGCCTGTATCGAAGAACTTATGGGATAATCTGCACCTATACCTATGCCTGCGAGTATTTCAAATGTTATAAATTCTATTATTGTTGTGGATATACCACTCAATATTAAAAATATCATTGCTATTATTAAATCATATTCATAAATCTTTTTCCTTCCATATTTGTCCGATATATTGCCTAAAATTATACTTCCAAAGAACATCCCTATAAATAATGAGGACCCCATAAATGCTATATAATAAATATAGAATGGGGTTCCGGCATATAGATGAAAATAATCTTTCATGTACAGTATGGCTATTGAATATATTGTTAATACATAGCCATCCATAAAAATGCCCATCGATGATAATAATGTTATTTTTAATAGAAACGGGCTTACAGGTATTTCATCTATTTTTTTATGCGCTGATAACATATTTTTTATGTATTATGAATGAATTTATAAACATTGTTGGCTTAATCCTTTAACCTGTTTATTATCTGTCTAAGTATACCCATAATTTTAAAATATTCTGATTCCGTTATCTTTGATCTCCCTATTATTCTATTAATCATTGTCATCAATACATAACGTTTTCCAGGAGTGTAATCAATCATTGATAATAATTCATCTATTCTATTGTATAGAATATCTATTTTATCCCTGTTTATTAAATCCTTGCTTATTATAATATTTCCAGAATAATTGGCTTTGACCATTTCATATAGTATTATGGCAACCGCATGTGATAAATTATATACAGGATATTCTGGATTTCCTATTATTTTAATAAAAAAATTGCATTTGCTTAATTCTTCATTGTTTAATCCATTATCTTCCCTTCCAAAAACTAGGGAAACCTTTTTGCCGGTTAAGCCATAATTGCCCCAGAATTCCTCAGGGGATACCGGAACTCTACTAAATTTCTCTCCAGCCTTGGATATATCAGATGTTCCGGCTATTATCTCGGAATCTTTTACTGCATCATAAAAATTATCAAGGGTCCTTGCATTTTCTAATATATATTTCCCATGCATCGACCTGTATATTGCCTCTGTTTCTATTTTTGTTTTTACTATCCTTAAATCGGTTAATCCACTATTGGCCATTGATCTGGCTATAGCACCTATATTTCCCTGATATTTTGGCTCAACAAGAACTATAGATATTAAATTTTTTAGCTCAATCATTGTTATTTTCTTTTGATTCCGCGTTTTCTTCTTTTGGTTCGTCTTTGTGTTCTTCTTTGCCTTCGTTTTCTTCTTTGGGTTTTCCCTGTGTTTCTTCCTTCTTTTCTTCCTTCCTGTATAACTCTTTTATTATTATATCATTATCGGGCAGATATTTTCTTATATCATTTACTATTTTATACTTTGAATCTACCCAGTTAATGTCAAATTTTGCCTCTTCCGGTATCTGCATATTTATTGTATTGTTATCTACAGTAACTTCAAAATTATCAGATATAGAGTAATTCATATCAATTATTGCCTTAACCTTGCCATCAACATCGTTTATAGTCTTCTTTATTTCATATTTGTAATAAAGATCTTTTCCAGCAAGTTCGTGATTGTAATCTATTAGTACCCTTCCAGGTGTAACTGATATTATTCTACCTACCTTATTGTTTATGTTTACTTCCTTGCCCATTTCAGGATTTATTTTATTTCTCTGAAATTCCCTCATGGGAACTACTTTTATATTTTTATTGTCCCTCAATCCATATGCATCTTTCGCCGGGACTAAAACCTCATATTCCTTGCCTGTTTCAGCATTTTTAAAAGATTCATTAATTTCCTTGAAAAGTCCTTCGCTACCTACTATAATAACTGCATCCTTATACTTTTTCTTTTCATCAAATATATTATCTGCTTTCGCTACATCTTCCTTAGTTGTTGAGATCAGTTTCTTGTCCTGACCTGCTCTCAGCTCAAAGCTTAGCTCTATGAAATCACTATCGTTCATCAATAATCACCGTAATTTACCGTTTGAGATTATTTATTTATATATATATTTATTGAAAAACTTGGGTTATAAAATTTATGTTGATACCTGATGATACGGGCTATTTTTCTGATGGCCAGTGATTGGTGTAACCGTTTGACAAAAAAATTAAGTGCTGGAATGCCATTCTAAAATAGTGGTAAGTGCATGGAATTGATTGCCAGAAAAAATTTTCTGAAAAGTTATAATTATTCAATAAAAGCTTTTCCCGGAGATACCTGTAAAATTATGAAAAAGAATGACCAGTTTGAAGGGTGGGTATGGTGTGAACTGAATGGAGTGCAGGCATGGGTCCACGGTTCATTTCTCCAGATTAGTGGAAATGAAGGTAAATTTCTGGAAAAATACGATTCAATGGAACTAAATGTAAATGAAGGCGACAGGTTGGAAACCCTCAGAAATCTTAATGGGTGGATGTATGTTAAAGCCGATTCCGGAGAATATGGATGGCTGCCTTCAAGTGTGTTTTATGTAAATGACAGAGTAGAGGGTGACTATTTAAAACCGGATCTGACCGGAGATATCAGCCATGTAGAATTAAATGTGGGGAAACTGGAAAAATCTGTAGAATTCTGGGGGTTTCTGTTAACAAAACTCGGTTATAGGGAATATCAGAAGTGGGAGAATGGTATAAGTTTTGTAAAAGGAAATGGTTATATTGTATTTGTTCAGGTGGAAGATAAGTATTCAAAAAATCATTTCAACAGAAAGAATATCGGAATAAATCACATATCACTCCACTGTTCTTCAAGTACGTTAATAGATAAGATAAGAAATGAGGCAATAAACATGGGATATACCATACTGTACGATGATAGATACCCAAAAGCCGGAGACAGAGATGAATATTCACTGTTCCTTGAAGACCCAGACAGAATTAAGGTTGAAATAGTTTGCAGGGAAGCTATGGCAAAAACAGGCAACTAATTTCAGTGAATATCATTTAACATATCCATATTGCAGTTTCTCTATTGAAGTGATGGCGCCTGAATGATCAGAATAACTGCCTGGAGATTCCATACAGTGGAGTTGGGTGTTTCATAGGTATGAAAATAAATAAAACACATAATGTGGGAAAATTCTGAGGCTGGTAAAATATTTCATCCACTCAGAATGAAAAGATATTTATAACATATAAAAATAAATAGATATGAAAAATTATATAAATGGGGAGTGGAAGGATTCTTCAAATAAGGAGGTTTTAAACAAATATAACCCAAGCACGGGCGAGCTGATAGATACTTTTCCTGCAGCAACAAAAACAGATGTTGATGATGCAATGGATTCTTCTGAGGATGCTTTTGATTCATGGAGTTCACTTGGTACACAGGCGAGGGCTAAAATATTATATAGTGCATATCATCTAATAGAGGAAAAAAGGGGTGAACTGGAGAATTTATTGACTATTGAGGCTGGAAAAATAAAAAGAGAGGCAAAGGATGAGGTTGATGGTGTTTTAGACCAGTTGCAATATTATGCAGAATTCGAGAGAAAATTAACCGGAGATATAGTTGAGGGCTCAAATTCAAAAAGGAAAATATTTCAGTATAAGGTTCCATACGGTACTGTAGTTGCAATAACACCGTGGAATTTTCCTGCAGCGATGGTAATAAGAAAACTGGCTCCGGCACTGTTAACAGGAAATACCGTCATATTAAAACCAAGTTCAGATACCCCTTTAATGGCGCAGTGGATCGTAAACAAATTTATAGAAGCAGGAATACCTAAGGGTGTTTTAAATCTTATTACCGGCAGAGGATCGGAAATAGGTGATTATATTGTTAACCATAAAAAGGTTTCACTGGTAACAATGACAGGGTCAACACCTACAGGCCAGAGGATAATGCAGAATGCATCAAACAATATGGCAAAACTTATTCTTGAACTGGGCGGAAAAGCCCCGTTTATGGTATGGAAAGATGCAGATATAGAGAGAACATTAAAATCTCTTGTATGGGCAAAATATCTTAATGTTGGCCAATCCTGCATAGCCGCAGAGAGACTGTATATACATGAGGACATATACGATGATTTTATGAAAAAATTTGTTAATGTAACAAAAAGATTAACGGTTGGAAATCCCGAAACGTCCGATATAGGGCCATTAATAAATGGTGGTGCACTGGGCAGCATGGAAGATGTTGTAAAAAATGCAAGGGAAAGTGGATATAAAATAGTTACGGGCGGGAATAGGCCTTCCTTAGAGGGAAACTATAAAAATGGATATTTCTTTGAACCGACGATAATAGAGGATGTAAACCAGGATTCCCCATTATTCCAGACAGAAATATTCGGCCCGATAATAGGAACGGAAAAGGTGTCGGATATAGATGAATTATATAAAAAAGCAAATGATTCAAGATATGGTTTAGCATCATATTTATTTACAGAGGATCCTGAATTAATGTTCGATGCAGCTGAAAAAATAAAGTTCGGTGAACTGTACATAAATATGCCCGGACCGGAAGCCTCACAGGGATATCATACTGGTTTCAGGCTTACTGGCCAGGGAGGGGAAGGAAGTATTTATGGAATAAATGAATATTTAAAGGTTAAAAATGTTTACGTTGATTATTCAAAAAAGCCTCTGAATATAAACACAATAAATAACGATGTTTTTAATAATTTATAAATAAATTAATTTTTTATTATTTCACCGTGGAACGGGATTATCATTTTACTTTTTATGTTTATTAATTTGTTGAATGACTTTACCGCCTCGGCATAGTCATCGCAGAAAAACATAAACGGTGGCCTTATTCCATTAGTATTGTTTATAGCATCACCTGCAATTAATATATTATCATATAGAATTGAAATGTGGCCTTTAGTGTGCCCCGGAGAGTTTATTACCCGGATATTATCAAATTTTTCCTCTGTTTTTAAATATATATCCGCATTTATTTTTCCCCTTCTAATATTATCTATTCTAACTGTAGTTTTATAAAAATCCTCTTTATTTACATTTATAGTTGATTTTACATCATCATAATTTATGTTAAATAAACCCTCGTTTAACAGCTTTTCCTTCTCGTTTTCGCTTGCTATTACCTTTGCCTTTGATATTTCCTTTATGGCATTAACGTTGCCGGTATGATCCGGATGATAGTGCGTTATAAATATATATGATACATCATTTATACTGTATTTTATTTTATTTAAAAAATTTGAGATAATTTCAATATTGCCCGGGAGCCCTGTATCAATCATAACCAGACCGTTTTTATATCCGTTTTCTATAAATGTAATATTATGGTTCAGGACCGTACCGAAGAACTCGGGTTCCAGCATTTCCAGAACATGAACATTACTGTATACTGTTACCATCTTTAAACGCCTGTACAAGATTCACCGGTATATCCATGCTTTTATTTTCACGGTTAATAATATTTTTACTGTTTATTGACATGGTTTGTGCCGCTATTTTATCGCAGTAACCGCAGGATTCACAGCTCATTGAGTTACAATCATTATGTTTAAAGAAATTTAACCATTTTTCCGGAAATTTTGTGTTATCTATGTATACCTCTCTTAATTCCCTATAATTCTCTGGGCCACTTATTTTTTCCATTGCTTTAGGTACTGCATTACCCTGCGGATAACTTAAAATATCCAGTAAATTCCCATTATAACTTCTATCAGAATATGCCTTTATAGACCTTAATATCCAGTTTGTATTTTTGGTCCTGGAAGCAAGTTTAAAACGGTCTATGCCTATATCTTCATAGAGTTTTGTATCTTCTGGCCTGATCCATCTCATCTTTATAATATTTTTTGGATCATTATACACATCTGTTGCACAGAATAATAACGGGTATTCAAACCAGAATTTTTTATCATCAGTCTTCGATGAGAGGGACGATACAACATCATGTGTTCTCCTGTAAGGGCATCCAAATAAACATGAATTATCCGTTATTACTTCCATATCCATATCATTGTCCCTCACATAGTTATTTGCTTTCTCCAGGAATTTAAAATCCCTTGATGTGTCCTCATTCAGTATAATAGTATTTACTCCCAGGTTCCTGTATTCCTCTATTTCCCTCATTGTTGATATTCTTGCAAATGAAGAGGCGGATATTTCAAGATCCGGGTATTCATTTCTTATTTTGCCTATCAAAAATGGCAGTGCAACTATAAAACCATCAACACCATATGATACAAGTTTTTCTATTTCATTTTCTATATTTCTATTGAATTCTGGGGAGTACTCATTCCCATTCAGTACAGCACTGTTCATCACATATAAAAATTTCATATTGTTTCTGTGTATCAGATCTATGTGATCTTTAAAATGGTTTTCGTCTATATCCGGTAATATAAACGATGCCCTGCCATGGCCTGTTATTGTTTTTTTAAAACTTCCAAATAAATATTTTACAGGATATTTGTTAATCCCCCTTATAAGATTATCGTCAAAATTCGTTCCAATTACCAGTCTCATAAGTTAATGAGTGACCTGAATTATTTTATTATTTTCTTTTTTATGTATATATTCGGCAAATTAAAAATGTGTAAATAAAATTTCAATATGGCCGATTGTGATATGATATGGAGACAACTGAAGTAAAACTACTGAAACTGGATAGAAAGCTATGTAGGTGTGGTTATTCACCGAGCTGGGGTAATTAATGCCCCAGAAATTTTTTTCAAATTATAATGTATTTATTAAGGATAGGGACGATTATATATTATTTAATACACTGACAGGATATGCATTGAGATTATCATATGATGAAAAATCTATGATAGAGGATGGAAACATACCGGAAGATATTGAGGATGCATTCAGTGAGGGCTTTATAACGGGCGATGTAAATAAAATTTTTAATGATTTAACCATGGAAAAAAATATTTTTGAACCAACACTATTATTAACATATAACTGTAATTTTGATTGCTCATACTGTTTTCAGAAGGATTATAGAAAAAGAATTTATGTAAATGATGATGTTATTGACGGCTTTATCAATTATATAAATAAGAATAACAATGGAATGAAAACAAGGGTGACGTTTTTTGGTGGTGAACCGTTATTAAACATAAAAGATATAAAAAGAATATCTGAAAGATTAAAGAATATAGAATATGAATTCAGTATTGTTACAAATGGGTCCCTACTGACCGAGAATGTAGCAGATGAACTGTATAATTATGGCTTAAGGTATGTTCAGATCACACTGGATGGACCTGAGGAAGTACATAATAAAAGAAGGTATTTTGATAACGGAAGGGGTTCATTTAACATTATAATGAAAAATTTAAAATATGCACAGAATAAGTTTAATGTTGTATTGAGAATTAATATAGATTATTCAAATGAAAACGAAATAGATGAACTGCTAGAAAATTTAAAATTAAATGGAATAAATAATGTAAGAATAGATCCACACATGGTACATGAAAACCTTTTTAGAAATGAAGCATGGGATGAAAATATACCGAGGAAAAATGAATACATAGAAATAAAAAGGATATGGAATAAAATTAAAGAGCATGGATTTAAAATACCGGGTGATGCTTTCAGGCTGGGAATATGCGTTGCACATATAGATAGGGATATCATAGCTGACCCATATGGAAATATATATCCATGCTGGGCATTTACGGGTGATGAAAAATATATAAAGGGCAAGTTGAATAAAAACGGTGATATAACCCTAATAAATAAGGATCTAACAGCGGATAAAGCAGCAATGGCATGGAAAAATGATGAGTGCATAAACTGCCCGTATCTGCCAATGTGCTTTGGTGGGTGTAGATTTTTCTCAGTTTTAAATGGAAATTCATTTTCGGGTAAGGAATGCAGGAAAGACTCCTTCAGGGAAACACTGGAATTTATAAAGGAATTCATTTAAATTTATAAAAATGTAATAATCCCTGTATCAGAATCTATACTTATTTTATCACCTGTTTTTATATTCTCCAGTATTTCTGTATTATAAACAATAGTCTTATTTTTATCAATAAAATTATCTATAATTCTATTTGTTACACTGGATTTGATTATAATAGCATCGTACCCCGAATAATCAAAATTTTTATCGTATTTATCAGTAATTATTATGTTTCCATTGCCCGGCACATTAATATCAACATTTCCGCCGACGCTTTTACCTATTGAATAGCCTCTGCCAGCGAATTTTCCTATAGTTATAACCCTTATATCATTTGTACCACCGGCATATAGGGATGGGAAGCCTGAAACAAGTATTGTTTTCTGTCCTGATTTGAGGAAATTTAATGAGGACAGTTCATTGATTAAATCGTATATATTGTTCAGAAATTTTTCTGGAATATTTACCGGTATTACTCCCTTTAAAAGATTAATAGACTTTGATAACCAGTCAGATGCCACAATTGCATATATATCAGCATTTGGCCTTATTGCAGATATGATTCTTGCAGTATAACCGGATTTTGTAAATGCTACTATTGAATCAACATTGATACTTTCTGCCATTATTCTTACACCCCGTGCAACAGAAAATGCAATTTTATCCATTATAAAATTTTCAGGTTCAGAAAATTTAACATTCTGTGTTTCCACAAAATTTGATATATCATTTAAATAGGAAACTGCACTTACAGGATATTTGCCTACTGCGGTTTCCTCAGATAACATCAGGGCATCTGTGTCATCTATTATTGCATTCGTTACATCGGCTACCTCTGCTCTTGTGGGGGAATCCGAATTCACCATGGATTCCAGCATCTGCGTTGCAACTATGGTTGGAACTGCATATTTATGTGCTATCATTATTATTTTTTTCTGTGCCATTACGACTTCCTTTAATGGTAATTCAACACCAAGGTCTCCTCTTGCCACCATTATATAATCTGAGGCCTGAACTATTGATTCTATATTGTCATAACCGCTTTTTGTTTCTATTTTGCTTATTATTTCACCATTTCCCTTTTTATCATATATATAATCCTGTAATTCATTTACATTTTCAGCCTTTTGAACAAAGGATAATGCGTAAAAATTGACGTGGTTTTTTAATCCCTCATCCAGAAATAATTTATCACGGTCTGTCAGTGTACCAAGTTCTATATATTTGCCCGGTATATTTACCCTTGAAGTATTATGAATTTCTCCACTGTCCAGGGCTGTTGTTTCAATAGTATTGCCTATCTTATCTACCTTAAATTTTATTTTGCCATCGTTTATTGCTATAATGGTTTTATCATCTATGTACTCCCTGATTTTATGATTTATAAGGATGTCGGATTTTAAATTGCTGTCATCAGATATTGTGTACTTATTTCCGGATATAACATTAAGAATATTATTATTGAAAATTCCTGTTCTTAACTCCGGACCCTTCAGGTCTACCATTATACCTATATTTGTTTTGCAATCCCTGTTTATTTTATCAAGCATGTTTGATACCCTGGTTATATATCCGGGCTCTATATGTGCGGTATTTATTCTTATCGCGGATAAGCCCAGATGTGCCATTTTATTTAATATTGTTTCATCAAAGCTTGCTGGACCTATTGTTGCAATTATTTTGGTTTTAGACATAACTCCAAATATTATTATAAATATTAAATTTTTTTAAATAGAATTTAATAATTTTATTCCAATTAAATTCGAGGCATCCTCCAGAATTTTTTTATAGAGTTTTAACAGTGTTATTCTCTTTTTCATTTCCGGATCACCTATAATAGTGCAGTTTAAATAGAACTCATTGAAACTTTTTACAAGATTTAAAAGATAATTTGCTATTATATCTGGCCTCAAATAGTCTACAGAGTTTTTAAGATAATACGGATAAGTATACATTGCTTTTATCAATTTTTTTTCGTGCTCATTATAATCGTTAGATATTTCATCATAATCTCCGGATTTGCTCAGTATACTGCATGACCTTGCATATGAGTACATTATATATGGTGCGGAATCACCTTCGAAATTCAGCGCTTCGGACCATTTAAATGTTAATGGTTTGTTTGCATTTACCTTCACAATATTATATCTTATTGATGATGATGCTATTCCATTGCTTATCTCCTCTATTTTTTTCCCGTCATATTCAGGTCTTTTTTCCTTTATTATTTTTATTGATTCTTCAACTGTTTTATCGTACAGATCGTCTAATGTTACTATTCTACCTTTCCTTGTTGACATTTTACCTGATTCAAGGGATACAAAACCATAAAACAGGTAACTTACCCTTGCGTTAAAATCCAGGTAATTGCTTAAAATATAATCCAGATTCTTTGCATGGTCCTTATGATCCTCACCCAAAACATCTATTAACCAATCAAAGTTTTCAGCCTTGAATAAATGGTAGGCTATATCCCTTGCGGGGTATAATGAAGTGCCATTATCCCTTGTTAAAAATATTTTTTTATCACCGATTTCTATATATTTCGCTGTGCCCTCTGACTGTAAATAATCTGATAATTCATTTAAAACGTTATAGACATCACCATACAGGATAAAGTTTGATTCCCATACATATGTTGATATCACTATATCTAATTTCTTCAATGATTTTTTTATTGATTCCAGAACTACGGAAGCGGTGTTCTGTATGTTATTTATTAATTCCTTATCTCCTCTCTCATACTTTTCTGCAAGTGCCTCAATTTCCTTATTTATACCGGAATTTTTTTCTCTTTCATTATATATTTTTTGATAGCCATCCAGAAGGTTTTCCACCGTTAATTCCTCATCCTTATGGTACATTATATGGCCAAGATATAGTGCAATTACCTGTTTTCCTGAATCATTCACAAAATATTGCGTACACGATCTATAACCATATCTATTAATAATCCTGAATACAGAATCCCCTATTATCGAATTCCTGATCCTTCCAACGTGTATTGGCCCTGTAGGGTTTGAACTTGTATGTTCTATTAATACCCTGGACGTATCCTGGAATGTATTTGGGTATTTGCCAAATGTATGTATTGAATCATTTACTGTTTTAATCATTGATGATGGCTTTATAAAGAAATTTACATAATTACCATTAAGTTCTATTTTATCAATAAACTTATCATTTAATTTATCTTTTATATTTTTATAGATAATATCGGGTTTATCCTTTAATTTAAAAATTTTTAATGTGAAATCACCATAATTGTTGTTTATTTCTATGTCATTTTCATTTATTTTATATATTTTATTTATTTTTTCATACAGAATTTTTTTATAATCATCGAAAAGCAACATAATAGGTGATATGTTAAATGTAATTATATTTTTTTATTTAAATGCTGATTGAGGGTTCTCAGAATATGGAGAAACAAAATATCTCCATAGTTTATGGAAAAAGAAGGATACCTATAAAAACAGGGATAATGGAAATCGAGTGACATAGATCGGGTTCCACCGAAACATCTGATCGAGTCGATACATACTATGATTATAATTACCTTTATGAACACCCAGAGTTAATACCATATGGTTAATCTAATATAGACAAGCCGTGTAGGAGATAGGAAATTCCCAGCTCACAATGTTAAATATGTACAACTGATAAGTACCTCTGTTACATATAAAAGGTTCTAAGTTTAGTTTCGGGTTTACTTATAAATGATATGCTATTAATATATTTAGTGATATAAATGGTAAACAGGAAAATATTGGTATTGATGATTGTACCGATATTAATAGCCCTAAGCGGCTCTTTTGCTTTCTCTGCTTTTTCAGGGACAACTCCCACCGATATAAATACATCTGCAGGAACGTTTTGTTTCTCACAAAACCTGAGCTATGTTGCAACGAATGCAAATAATACACCCGTTATGGTGTGTGGTGGAGGGCACCAGTATACAATTACAACTATTGGAACTGAGAACATTTGGAACGGCATCCGTGCAACCTGTTACATAGGTCCTTATGGCCTTGGAACAGAAACTTCCTCTTCCGGTTTATTAGTACAAACGGTAAATGTAGGCAATATGGCACCTGGAGATATTGTAGTTATAAAACTTACCGTTACTAACACGGGAACGGTTGGAGAGACTGTTACACCCACAATATCATCAACATCGACATTGCCTGTGTACAACTGTTCCTTTGATCCACTGATTTACCCGGCTCCTGCTTCAGCACCCCCATATCCCTGGGGTGCTATGCTGGACAATACACTTGTATTCAATGCATTTAACCCAACCACCGGTGCTCCCTGTGGACCGGTAACAGTGGCACCAGGTGGATCAGTATCATGGGATGTTGCCATTGGCCTTGGTATAAATGCAGGGAACAGTTTCCAGGATGTTGCCCTACCTTTAACAATAACAACTACAGTCATATCTGTTCCATAAAGTAACTATAAACAAATTTTTTATTTTTAATTTTTAACTCCAATTAATTATATTATTCCTTCTCTGGAGCGCCATTGATTTACGCCTGTGAAGATCGTAGCTCTACCGGCAATGGCAGCTCCATGTCAACGCCAAATGAATTTTACCCAGAAACGCCAGAATAAAAAACCTCAAAAACGCTAATTGGAATTCCCATATTTATTACCGAAGATGATGAAAACTAAATGTTTAGAGACGATAGCTAATATACAATGGGAAACGTGGCTGAGAACGGCGTGAAAATATCGGACATAGCAAAGGAGTTGACGTGAACAGAAAGACTGTGAAAAAGTATGTGAATTCCGGGGTTGTACCCAAATATAAAGAGAGAGAATACTGGGAATACTAAAACAAATGAGGTAAAATAAAAATGAATCAAATTGGACATATGGGTGGGAAAAATTACATTGGCGTTTTTGGGGAATTTTAGATTGGCGTTGACATCCAGTCATTGAAACAGGAAACCCACAGCTTGGTTGTGGAAAGATGTCACATGATGTTTAGATATTGAATATAAAAATGAAATAAAAATATATTATAACAGCATTATGTTTTATGGATAAAATAGAGAAAACTGTAAACAATAACGAAATAAAAATATATATAAATAGTAATCTTGAAAATACAATCAATTATGAACTTGGTAAATATAATGACAATGTTTCCTTTATTATAAAAAACCTGAAAAAAAATTATAAAGAAAAACTACAGAGAATAAATTCAAATAAAATTTATATGAACGATGGAGAAAAAATAAAGAGCAATTTATATTTTAATAATATTATAAAAAAATTATTATCTATGGGAATAGAAAGGGACGGGGTAATATCATATTTTGGCGGTGGTACGCTTGGAGATTTAATAGGTTATGTATCATCTGTTTATAAAAGGGGGATCGACCTAATTGCTGTACCCACAACGTTGCTGTCACAGGTTGATAGTTCTATTGGTGGTAAAAATGCCATAAATTTTATGGATGTAAAAAATGTTGTTGGATCATTTCATAACCCGAAAATCATATTCGATGATATAGATTTCCTGTTAAATTCAGATATAAATCTATTAAAAGATGGTATGGCAGAGGTGATAAAAATGGCACTGATATGTGATGGACAATTTTTTGAATACCTTGATAATAATGATTTGAATACTATGTATAATCCAGAGGCTTTAAAAAATATTATATATAAAAGTGTTAATTTGAAACTTGATATTGTTTCTAAGGATTTCTATGATCTAAAGAAACTCAGGTATTTATTAAATTTTGGTCATTCCATAGGCCATGCAATAGAATCGTATACGGATAATAAAATTCCACATGGTGTGGCAGTTGCAAATGGCATGATAGTAGAAAGCTATATAGCATATAAATCAGGTTATTCAAAAAAGCTATATGATATTATAAAAAACACAGTAACAAAATATAAAATAGATCTAATAAATTTTAACACAGTAGAGGTAGAAAAATTGATATCGTATATGAAAAATGATAAAAAAATGGAAAAAAATGTTTTAAATATGGTAATGTTAAATGATATAGGCAAATCAGATATAATGAAAATAGATTTAAATTCAATAAGAAGATATTTGAAATTATATATGGATGAGAGAAAATGATGGCAAGTGGAGTAATAGGCAAACCTGTTTCGCACTCAATAGGACAGTATATATACAATATACTATTTGATAGATATAGTATTGATTCTATATATTTATCAGTGGATCTGGATGAGAATAACATAAAAAGATTCATAAATTATTCAAAAAAGGCTTTTACTGGATTTAATATCACAGCACCGTACAAGGAAACTGTAATGAGTTATCTGGACGATGTCGATTTAACTGCAAAAAACATAGGTTCGGTAAATCTTGTTAAAAATATATCCGGGAGATTATATGGTTATAATTCTGATTATAATGGATTTTTATTTCTATTAAAAAACAATAATGTAAATTTAAATGGAAAAAATGTTTTAGTTCTTGGCACAGGGGGTATAGCAAAAACTATAATTCATGCAATAGAGAATAATTATAATTCTAACATTGCCATTGTTACAAGAGATATCAGCAGTAAAAAATTTGATTTAAAAACTATTGGATATGATGATATAGACGATTATGATGTTATAATTAACTGCACACCGGTGGGTATGGGAAATAATGAAAATATGCCGGTAAATGAAAATAAAATAAAGGAGGGCATTACTGGCATAGATGTTATATACAATCCGCAGGAGACAAAATTTTTAAAAACAGTAAAGGGTAGAAATGGCATTGCAGTAAATGGGTCTGATCTTTTTATAGGGCAGGGCATTGAAACACTGAAAAAATTATATAACATTAATATTGATTATAGTAAATTTAAAAATCTATTTTATGAAAAAATAAATAAATGAATTGCATTTAACTACTTATGATAATTAAGGTTAATGGTGGCCTATCGATTTTAACTGCTTTTATAAACGGCCATGGATCTGCAGTATCAATAAATCTGCCTATGTATACGGAAATAAATGAATCGGATATAGATTACTTTGAAAATAAAGAGATAAATGATACTGTTAATTTTATAAGAAAAAAATACAATATTAATAAAAACTATAATATAAAAATAAAAAGTGAAATACCTATGGCAATGGGATTAAAAAGCAGCAGTGCAATGACATTATCACTGATATATGGTATAATAAAAATTAATGGTATAAACATACATGAAAGGGATTTATTGAGAATTACTGCAAAAGCGTCAATATATAATAAAACATCCATTACGGGGGCCATGGATGATATTGCATCATGTTACTATGGTGGACTGTGCATAACGGATAACAATAAAAATAAGTTACTGGCAAGGAATAAAATAAAAGATAATTATCTATTAATTGCATATAATGATAATATACGGAAAACCTATGATTATAAAAATTATGATTTTACGGTCTACAGAAAATTCTATAAAAATATAGAAAAATTACTGAACGAAAATTTTGTCTATGAGGCTATGGTTTTGAATGGTTATTTATTTAGCATGATATTCGGTTATAATAGCGATGTAATAAACTACTTTTTAAAGAATAGGGCAGCATATGCGGGCCAGAGTGGAAAAGGGCCTGCGTTTTTCTCCATATACAATTCATGGAAGGATATGGATTATGCCTACAATAATTTTAAATTTGATAATTATAAACTGATAAAAAGTAGATTTAATAATGAAGGAATAAATATAATGGACAATGGAAATCAAGACTAAACTAAATGAGGCTTCTGGAAGTATAAATGCGCCGTCATCGAAAAGTTATACACAGAGATATGTTTTATATTCTGCGTTTTCAAATAAAAAGATAAAATTAAACAATATATCTTTCTGCAATGATGAATTAATTGCGATTGATATTGCTAAAAACTGTAATGCAGATATAAAATATGATAAAAAAAACATTATAATAGAACCAGACTTTAAATGCCCAGATATGCTATACTTTGAAGAATCCGGTACATCCTATAGGCTGGGCATAGGATTAATTTCGGGTAGAAAATGTTATACTGTAACATCGGGTGAAAGGGGTCTTGCATCAAGGCCTGTTAAATCCCTTGTTGATAGTTTATCATCATTAAACATAAAATTTGATTTGATGAGTGGTAATTTTTATAAAATTGATGCACGGAATGCCTTAAACAAATACAGTTATATTGATGGTAGCAGGAGCTCACAGTTTATAAGCTCAATGCTTTTTTATTATTCATTTTATAATAATTCAAAATTCCATGCCGATAATATTGTTTCCAGTAATTACATAGATATTACTGTAAAATGCCTGAATGATTTTGGTATTTGTGTTAATAGTAATGATGGCGAGTTTATAATAAATACAGGTGATTACAGCGAAAAAACTATCGATATAGAGGGTGATTATTCATCTATTTCATATTTTATCGTTTTATCATTGTTTAAGGGAAAAACAAGGATATATAATTTATATAATAAATCGTTGCAGCCGGATAAAAAAATAATAAATTTAATAAATAATGCATGCAATGCAATAAAGATTTATGATAATTATATAGAAATAGAAAGGGTAGAAAATATAAATGAAATAGATATTGATGTGTCAGAAGTACCGGACCTTGCACCAATAATATCCGTAATAGGAATATTTTCTGAAAAAGGCGTTAAAATAAAAAATTATAAAAGGTTGAAATTCAAGGAATCGGATCGATTAAATGGGATAATAGGTATGGTAACAAAATTTGGTGCCAGTGTAATAAAAAATGAGGAATACATATTTATAAACAGGAAGGAAATAAAAAAGCCGGATATTATAGATTATGATGACCATAGAATGATAATGAGCTCAATAATAGCAGGATTAATTTCTAACTCCAGTACAGTTTACAGAAACGTTGAAAAAATAAACAAAAGCTATTCCAGTTTTCTGAATGACCTAAAAAAAGTTGGATGTGAAATAGAATTTACATATAATTATAATAAAAATTGAATGAATATACACATTAATCATAAACCTCTTTAAATAAAGGTTTTATAAAAAGATAAGATTAAAAATATATAAACTGTAAATATTTAATATTATTTTATAAAATTATAAAAATTGAAAATGCTTATATATTGCTACGTAATTAAGAAGAGTCAACAAATGCCAATCTAAAGCTAATAGATGGATATATACATATAATGTATGAATGAAATCTATAATCCAGGATTGGTGATAGATGAAGTTCTCATCAGTAGATGGGTTCCGATATGTAAGGCAAAGCCGCTAATTTCTTAATTAAATAAGTTTGGAGGTGGGATTAACTCCGGTTGATCCTGCCGGCGGCCACTGCTATCAAGTTCTGACTAAGCCATGCGAGTCAAGGTATCGTAAGATGCCGGCATACTGCTCAGTAACACGTGGATAATCTAACCTTGAGAGAGGGATAACTTCGGGAAACTGAGGGTAATACCTTATAATTGCTTAAAACTGGAATGTTTAAGCAATAAAAGCTCCGGCGCTCAAGGATGAATCTGCGACCTATCAGGTAGTAGGTGGTGTAACGGACCACCTAGCCTCAGACGGGTACGGGCCCTGGGAGGGGTAGCCCGGAGATGGACTCTGAGACATAAGTCCAGGCCCTACGGG
>JAJZZE010000041.1 GCA_021797735.1 Thermoplasmata archaeon
TCTACAATATGTTCGGATATAATGCAATAATACCTCCCAGGAAAAATGCTTCTACCAAATCCAGAGGTTCATCCACAAGGGCCAGGATTGTAAGATATATTAAAAAGAATTCTATGGAACAGTGGAAAGAGAACAATAGCTATGGCAAAAGATGGCTCGTGGAAATATATTTTTCAGGATTAAAAAGAGTAATGACAGAGATAATTAAAGCTAAGAAAATAGAGTATATTGTACAGGAATTAGCTCTTAAGGTAGTCAATTACAATATTATGAGAGGGATGACACATGCCTATTAATTATGCAACACACTATATACGCACCAGACTTATAATTTTAACATATTATAAACAATAATCTTATATATTTTTGTTTCTAATAAAATTAATGCATAGAATCTAGGCAGATAATAATAATTATATAATTTTAAACTTCAGAAATTTTTATAAGTTCCTTAATTATATTTTTGTATTCATAATTTTCATGACATTTTTTATATGCATTTTTAGATATTCCTACGTTCGGGTTATTCAAAAAGTGTTTTGATATTTGAACAGCGGAATTTAGATTGTGATAAAATAATACCTCTACATTATCTTCAAAAAAATTTGAAGTGTCGTCAGCATTATCAGTTAAGAGAGTTGTACCACTGCCAGTTACCTCAAAGACCCTCATATTTGGACCATAATTAATATTATTATGTATATTTAAAACAAGTTTATATTTTTGCATGAGTTTTATATAGTTTTTTCCATACACACTCTTATTTACCCTTACTCCAGAAACTATTTTGGGCCAATAAGAACCATATATATCTAAAGGTACGCCTTTTTTAATTAATTTCCTAATAAACAGATACCTTTGTAAAGTAAAAGTGCCTATAAATAGAACTTTATTAATAGTGTCGTTAGACCATACATCTCTATGGTGTAATTTTTGTGAACAACCAAAATGTAGCCTATAAACATTGTTAATTCCAATTTCTCTATAGAGTTTTATTGCGTTTCGAGAATATGTGAAAACAATATCATAATGAGGTGCTATATGTTTTGTTAAACTATTAAAAAATCTTGGGTCGTCTGGATACCACAACACAATCTTACTTCCTCTATTTTTTATAGAATCTACAGTTTTTGGCAAAACACTTTCACCCTTGAGAGATATAACAAGGTCAGGATTAAATTCCTTAATACTATCTAGCAAATTTTCATTAACTGTCTTTAAGTAAAAAGGAGTGATCAAATCTCTAATAATTCGTGACCTTGTCCATACCATTCTAAATAAATTTCGAGAAAAGACTGACTTAATATTAGTATATCCAAAAAATTTTGTGTTATAACCAAGCTCATTCAATGCTTCTACGACAAAATATTCCAAATTGTACGAATTTTTATTTCCTATTACCATAATTTTTTTTATCATATTTGGGCACACCGTTAGTAATTTATTTACATCTCATTTGATTTCTGATAATGCCATATGATATATTAAATCTAATTATTAAGTTTATATCAAGGTAATATACCATAAATCCGCAGTATTCACCATATAGAAGTCCTGGTGCGTACCCTTTATTATTTGGACAGTTATCAAGTGAAATATATAGAAATTGAGAAATATAAATTGGAATATAATGAGGTGATATAATGGAGAAATTTACAGCAGATGAAAAGGTAGCAATAGTAATGGAATCATTTACATCAAATAATATAGCAGAGCTATGCAGGAGGCATGGAGTATCTATAGCCAGCTTCTATAAATGGAGGGATAAATTTATAGAATCAGGAAAAAAGGGATTCTATGAATCAGGTAGATCTGGAGATAATGAATACCGGAAAGAGGATAAAAAACTGAAGAAGCTAATAGGTGACCAGGCTTTAGTTATAGACGAATTAAAAAAAATTACAGAGGGAAGAGATAATGGAAGCAGTAAATAACCTGAGAAATAAGCTATCAGTATCAATAATATCTAAAATTACTAAAATCCAGGGGTCTTACATATACTATAACAGGAAAAGTACAGCAAAGCATAGGAAATCAAGGATACCTGAAAATATAATAAATAAGGTACTGGATATATCAGGAAATAGGGTGACATATGGTCATAGAGTAATATGGGCTGTATTAAGGAACGAAGGAACTAAAATAAACATAAAAATGGTAAGGAGAATAATAAAATCAAGGAATTTACAATTACCATATGCAAAGTATAAGAACAGGACAAACAAAAGGAATTTAACAAAGCCCTCAGCTCTAAACCAGCTATGGGAAACAGATATACACTATGTCAGTACAAATAATGGGATGTACTATTTAACGGCTGTAAAGGATTGCTTCTCCAAGAGATGGATCTCATATAATTTCTCAAGGACGTACACAACTAAAGAGTATGTAAAGCCAGTAGAAGAGGCATATGCCATAAGGTACAGTGATTCAAACCTTTGCAATCTGGTACTGAGGACAGACAATGGAACACAGTATATAGCTAAAAGCTTTAAAGATAATGGAAGGTTACTGAATATTAAACATGAATACATTAAAAAGCAAACACCTGAAGACAATGGGGATATAGAGTAATTCCATAATTCATTGAAAACTGATTATATATGGCAGAATGACCTTGAAAGGTATGAAGATGCTAAGGAATTGATGGAATATGCTTTCAATGATTACAACAATTGCAGGCCACATTCTTCCATAGGTTATTTAACGCCTGTAGAATTTGAAAAGCAATGGAATAATAGTGAAAAATTTAGGAATAAGTTTATGGAAGAGAGAAGGAAAAAGGAGGAAAGGAGATTAAAGAATAGGAAAATTCATATAAGCAGGAGGAATGAAAGTGTCTCAATATTACCCTAGAAAACTATCCAAATTTTGGGGGACCAGATCAAAAGTATTCTATTATAAATCAATAGAATACAATTCAAAGCATGCATTCAGGAAGATGAACGGATACTATAAATGCAAGGATGAAATAAAGGAAATGTTTCAGAAGCGGTATCCTTTATAAATGCACAAAATTCTGGACACAATCTTTCAACCCGTGTTTTATTAACAATAGAATAGAATAATCATTATCCATTCTTGTATCCACAATATAAAGATTATATGTAGTTTTAAGGAATGGAGTTAGTGCGAAGGATCATAATCCATGGAGAAGATGTTAAGTCGAATTTTACATGCCATAATATAGCATTCGCACAATAGATTAACCTAAAATTTTTATTTCATTAATTATTTAATAATTTGTACCACAAATCCACACTCTCCTCCCATGTAAAATTCTCCGCAAATTTTCTTGAATTTACTATAAATTTATCCTCATTTTTAATTATATATAAAATCTTATCTGTAAATTCATCAATACTACTAACTAAAAATCCATTGCAATCATTGTTTATTGTATTGACAACTCCGGGAACACTAAAAGCAACAGTAGGTGTGCCGGAAGCAGAGGATTCCATTATTGAGTACCCCCAGCCCTCGGTAACAGAAAAATGCAAATTAACCCACGATTCTCTTATTATTTTCGCGAGGTTATCGTAGTCCACCCTACCTGTAAAATCAATATTATAATTTTTATCTTGTATTTCTTCTTTAATTTCATTTAACACGGGGCCGTCTCCGGCAATTATTAATTTTAAATTATCCACTTTTTGGCTTAAGTTTTCATAAACTGTTATTGCATATTCTGGCCTTTTATATTTTCTTAATCCGCCAAAATACACCAATTGAACATTATCTGTTTTTTTGCCTCTATGAAATAAATCCAAATCAACCCCGGGAGGTATTCTTACAATTCTATTTTTGTTGATTCCCAAATTAATTAAATCGATTTCCGATGTATCGGATTCTGTGACAAATATACTATTTTTATATATAAAAGGATATAGTTTTTCTATGAAAGTTATCATCTTGGCAAGGAAGAAATTAACCTGGCCAGGCAATGACCTTGCATGCAAATGCCTGAAAAATACTATGACTTTTTTGTCTGTAAACCATGGAGAAAACCATGGAACAGCATGACCCATATCATCTATTATAACATCCGGATTTATTTTTTTAATCATTTTTCCTACATACAAGTGAGTTTTTATATTTCCTTTAATTCTGTGTGTTATTATCCCATCAACATTTTCATAATCCAATAAATTTCCTGGATTTACAGTTACTAAATGAATTTCAATACCTAATTTATATAATCTTGTGGCTACTTCATATATGGTTCTCTCCGCACCACCAGCTTTTGGATTTTTAATATCCCTGTGTGCGAACCATAAAACTTTCATCTCTGGTCAATGTATTGATTCTTAATAATATTTTTATTTTAAATAAGACCCTATTAATCATTTATAACTTTATAAAATATTTCCAATAATTTTTCTTTTATTTTTTCGGGTATTTTTTCATATAAATTGGAATATCGCAATTTGAATGCAAATATCGATAGTAGCATATTTACCGTCAATTTAAATACATGAAATGATGTATCTTTATTGTACTCATATTTCGAATCTATTTCCTTTATATTGTAATTATCATTTTTTACATGATACAATAATGATATATCAAAAAATGCATTATCTAGACCAACTTTAGTTATTTCTTTCATTACAATATTTTTTTTAAATATCTTATAACCTGATTGGGTGTCATGGATTTTTAACCTTAAAAATCCTCTTGTTATTAAATTAAATACCCTTCCCAGAAATTTTCTCAAAAATGGGATATTATTCTCCTTGCAATACCTGTTTAATATTATAACGTCGTTATTTTCGATATTATTCATTGCGTTTAAAATCTCATCAAATTTTATACTGTTATCTGCATCCATAAATATTACAAAATCCTTTAAAATAGAACTATGATTAATTAACGCTCTTTTTATAGCATTTCCCTTGCCAGATCGTGATTTTGAAGTATCCATAATTATAAAATTGTATTTACTTGAATAATCGTTAACTATGTTTTTTGTATTATCGGTCCCATCAATAGATGTTATGATATTCCAGTTAAGTTTGTTTTTGCCTATGTAATTACTTAAATCATCAATTACATAAGATATTCGTTTTTCTTCGTTGTATGCTGGTATAATAAATGTAATATCAGGATAATAATTCAATTCGTAATTTTCAGAGCGTATAATTTGTTGAGATAATTCATTCATGTAGTTTTATATAAGAGAATGATAAACTCTATATATACATTTTCACTTAAACTTCATATGTAAACTTATTTTTATAACAAACTATTATATTAGTTAAATCCAGGTATGATAGAATTTGTTTAATATGCACTTAGAAAGAATAAAATTTATTAGGATATCCTGAAATTAAATATACCACGAGTGCTACCAGTTAATTTTCTATAATTTATAATTTCTACTTGTTTCGCTCTCAATAACTCAACCATATAAACTTTAATGAAATCTGGATTAGATGTAACTTTTGATTTTCCTCTTTCCCGCTCAACAAATTTATAAGGTATTTCCTTTATTTTTAAATTATTATTGCATGCCCTCAGAAATATACCTATTTCATACCCCTTCCAGTCATCCCTTATCTCCAGTTTTAAGCCGTTTTTAAACCCGAGAAAACCGGATAATGGGTCTTTAATATCTCTGCTGCTTCTTAATAAAAACTGGGCCATAAATGTGGCAGTACGTGATATTATTCCTCTGACTACTTTCCTGTTACCCGGGCTTCCATTTTTGCAGTATCTGCTGGCAATTACTATATCATAATTTTTTAACAGCGCATTATATATATTCATAATATAAGAAGGGGGGTGCTGTAAATCCGCGTCCATAGTAATAATGTACCTGCCGTCGGCACTTTTTATTCCCTGGTATCTGGCTTTCAATGGAGACTGCTTGCAGTCATTAAATATATATTTTGAAAGAGGATTTTTGGCGCAGTAATTTATTATAAAATCTCTTGTGCCATCTATACTATTGTCATCAACAAATAATAACTGGTATTTTATATTTTGCTTACTTAAAATTGAATCAATACTGGAACAGAGAACCGGTAAATTTTCTATTTCGTTCAAAGTTGCAAGAACAATAGTTAAATCGATTTTTTGATTTTCCATTTTTATAGTAATTAAATGTCAGGATATAAAACTTATTAGTGCACTATCTCAGAATAACTACTGAATCCATATCATAGCATGGAGAAATGTTTATTAAAATACCATCCGTACCCGTTTTCTTTGCGTTAAAGTTCTATAATATTTTTCCATAATAACGTAGCATCTTCTCCCTAAAAACTTGAAAAGAGAATTCCGGTATAATTTTATTTCCTCTATAAATCATTTCATCTCTATTTTCTAGTGCGGCTTTGATTCCACCCATAAGAGATTGCACGTCCATAGGATCTATATATTCTACAGCATCTTTCCCAATTTCACGAAAAACTTCTATATTGGAGGCCGCTACAGGGATTCCAGTAGCAAATCCCTCAATAACAGGAAGCCCTAACCCTTCCTCGATGGATGGCATCAATAATACATCACAGGCATTATATATCTTATTTAGTTTTTCCTTTGAAACATTTTGAAATGTTATGCTCTCGCCAATAGATTCACCCACCCTTACAAGAGCAAAATTATCTGGCAATAATTTCATCGCCTTTCCTATTATATTGAGATTTTTTCTTTTGACATTAGTAGAGACTGATAATAGCAGTGTTTTACTATCCGGCAATCCAAGTTCACTTCTAATTTTCTTTCTTTCCTGTAATTTTTTAAAATATGGGTCTATAGGGAGATGGATAGTTTCAATATCCCCGGTGAAGCCATATTCCAGCAATGCTTTTCTGACATAATTTGAGTTTGTGAGAACATTTTTAAAGTCCATATATCTTTCTATATTCCTTTTGAGAAACTTCTTTGTGAGTCTATTACTGAATGTATCGCTAAAATATAGGTCTGAATGCAAAAGAATAGTTGGATTATCATGAACAGTGACGACAGAGGTTTTATGCGTTTTAACAGGCGGTATCATAGGGTCTGTATAATGCAAAATATCATACCCGTCAGACTTAAGTTTATATCTAAGAAATAATCCCTGAAAGTAACTATCAAATCCCATCTGCATTTCACGTTTTATCCTATTACTTCCAGGAATTTGCTGATACATATCCAGTACCGAAATATTCTTATTGGCAATAAAGGCTAATTTCCTGGAATACAGATAGATAGCGGTAGGATTTTCCCATATGTTTATTACTTTAACCTTCATTAAACCTGCACTTGCAAAGAAATGCTCAATATATTTAAGGAATTTGCTATTGGCAACCCTTCTATGCAAATTCTCTAACCCTGATTTAAATAAACATAAACGGGATTTATACATTATAAAAATAATCCAGTATTCTTTAAATTTTAATTCATAAAACAGAGAAATAATGGCATTATTACTGATATCTAACTCTAAATAAAATTATATACATAACATACATATATTTCTAAATGAGTGACGAAAAATGGCCATATATAAGTGTTATAATCACTGCATATAATCGGGAATCATTCTTGCTAAATGCAATCAAAAGTGCAGTTAATCAGACAATAAATAAAAGGCATTATGAAGTTATAGTTATTAAAAACTTCAAAGAACATACAGTGGATGAATTTATTGATAATCATAATATAAAAAATATATTTATGGACGGAAGCGTTGGGAAGTTCTTATATTCTGGCGTTTCTGTATCTACCGGAGAAATAATTTCTTTTTTAGACGATGATGATTTATTTTCAAAGGATAAGTTACAGGTTGTATATAATAAATTTAAATCTAACAATAATCTATGTTATTATCATAATGCCCATATAACCGTAAATGAACAATATCAAAAATTTGATAGTAAGCTTGGAAGAAGCATAACATTTAATTTATCTTCAATTTCAGTAAGAAAGTCTATATTGAATTTAAATAATCTTAAAAAAATAAATTCCAATACAGACCATTTTATGTATTTATCGGCCTTAGAATCCGATAATAATATTATAGCAGATAAAGAAGAATTAACATATTATATGTTTCACAATAGTGTTAGCCATATAGATACAGATGACATTAATTTATTTATAAAAAGTAGAAATCCAGATCTGGAACAGGATATAAAGCCATTTGTGATGTTCAGTAAAATGTTTATTTCAAAGAAAGCAAAAAATTACATGAAGCAAAAAATAACAAATATAGAAATAGACGATTATATACTTGGTGAGAACAAAAAACCAGTGAATCCCCTCAATATTCTCAAAAAATGTGATCGGCCCTTTTCTGCCAGGCTCGAGATATTACTTGCATATATTTTAGTCAGGTTCCATCATAATTTCCGGAATATTATTATTAAGAAATTCCTGGATAATAATAAAAAATCATGATAGCCGTGCGATTTTAATTGTCCGGTTTTTAATTTTTTAGAATAATTCCTGTGTATCTTTTCTTTTCCATAATAATCTGTTGTATCAAGAAATTTATAGATATCGGGATTAATACTGTTAATCTATAAGTTCTAACTTCTGGAAGAACTTTTCAATTTTAAAGCATGTTGTAAAACTATCCATTTTGATATCATTGAAACGCATCAATATTTTATATAGCATTTCCATTAACCTTTGTGGTAACATATATTACGGTTGACTCAACTACAACCGGGGTTGGGAAATATGCAAAGGATCTGTATATGTTACTTGCTCCGGAAAGTAAAATAATACAATTCATATTCAATGACAGGTATCTGGATAATTTTTATAAGCAACCATATCGGGGATTTAAAAGCACAGTGCTTAACTATATATTTTCACAATACGCATTTAAATCTGGCATAGATGCGATAAACAGTACTTCTGATATTATACACATAACTTCCCAGACAATGAAACCAATGTTCAACAATAGGAAAATGGTTGTCACCATACATGATATAATACCATTTAACAGGAACCTGGCTTATACACAGATAATGGAAAAGCTCAAAGACGCATATATGAGAAGCTATGTTAGAAAATATCTTACTTATGATAATATTATCACAGTATCTAATCATGTTAAAAATCAGATCATTACACAATTTAATATAAACGAAGATAAGATATCTGTAATATCTCCGTATATAACGGACAATTTTTTCCCTATTCCTGATAAAGAACTTTTGAGAAAGGAGCTGGGACTCCCTGAAAATAAAAAATTGATATTGTCCGTATCTTCTAATGCACCCAGAAAAAACCTTGCAATGGTTAAAAGTGTAATGGAAAAACTTGATAATTCCTACCGGCTGGTCCGTATTGGCAGCCGGGTTGGAAATAGTATTACTTTTAGCGGTGTCGATGATGAACAAATAAATAAAATCTATAATGCATGCGATATCTTATTGTTCCCGACCCTGGAAGAAGGATTCGGGTATCCTGTAGTAGAAGCCTTTAAAACTGGTTTGCCTGTGCTTTCATCTGATATAGATATTATTAAGGAGGTGTCAGATGGTGCTGCGATGCTAGCAAATCCTATGGACATTCTGGAATTAACGGAGGGTGTATACAGTATACTGGAAAAAAAGGAGTATTATATCACCAGAGGCTATGAGAGGGCAAAGTATTATTCTCCGGAAAATATACGGGAAAAACTATTATCCTATTATAAAACTATTAAATAAATGGAAGCCAATATTTATATTTAATTTTTTAATGTCCATTTAATATGGAAAAAAATACAGCAAGAGACCTCACCATTATAATTCCACTTTTTATTATATTGTCAATTGCATCATCTCTTCTGTCATATATGAGATATATCACTTTTCATTCAACTGTCTTTGATTTAGGTGTTTCTTCAGATCTAATAAAAAACGCACTTACTTCACCAGTTGTATTCAACAAATTAATTTATTTCCTGATGTATCCTCTTTACAATTTATTTCCTTCCCAGATAGGGCTCTTGGTATTCCAGGATGTACTGGTAAGCGCCGGTGTTTTCCCTGTATACTTTATTGGAAGGAGACTTATAAAGAACCATAATTATTCATTGTTATTATCACTTATATGGCTGTTTTATTTTCCACTTGCAGGGGTTGAATGGTTTGATTTCCATTTTATAGCACTATTTCCTACACTATTCCTTACAGGCTATTGTTTGATACTATACGATAAATTTAAGTCCTCACTGGTCTTTATTTTACTTGCAATTACAACGGATTATCTCGCACCTGTAATTGTTGTTTTTTACCTGATATTACTTGCAATAAGGCATAAAAAGGTTCCAAAATATTACTATACAATAATAATAACACTAATTGCAATTCCATTTATAGGAGTTAATATTATTTATCCTTCATATACTTTCCAGCTGTTGAATATTTCAGCAATATTAAAAAATCCATCAATAATTACTGCATCCCTTTTCAGGAAAATCCTATATTTTGTTCTGGATACCACGCCATTGCTTTTCATTTCATTTTTCGTCCCTGAAATACTTCTTATACTGCCATATGCCGGACTTGTATTTGCACATAACTATTTTCCATATTACCAGCCCATATTCTACCAGTACCCCGCACTTATTGCCCCTGGAATCTTCATTGCTGCTGCTGTGTTCATTGGAAAACATGAGAAATCGAATTTTCACCATATAACTATGAAGAAATTTATTACGGTAGCATTTGCGGTAGCTATTATTACATGGCTTCTATTCACGCCGTATGGAAACCTTGTAACCGACAATAACCATGATATGGGTGTTGCAAATTATCTTTCCATGGGGCATTATGATACTTATCCAAACATACACTATACAGCATATGACAGGGAACTCCAGAGTATGGTAAACTCCATACCAAAAGGTTCGTCAGTAGCAATACAGAATAATATGCCACAACTCGCCCAGTTTTATAATTATACTTTGCCGGTTAATGGGTATAACGGCACGCCGCAATATATTATCGCTGATCCATATTCCATCTGGTTTTATAACCTCGGAATCACTTCAAATGCTGTTACAGATACACTTTCACTTGTAAATCATAAACTCAATTCCGGAGACTATGGAATATTAATGGAGGAATCGGGCATGGTCCTGCTGGAGAATAATTATAAAGGCAACATTACGAATTTTGTTCCATATAAAACCACTGCATTTAACAATGCTTATATAAACTTTCTGGCACCAGGAGAATACATGGTAAATATAAATAATAATATAACTATAAGTTCCGAACAGAAAACATTCACTGTGAATAGCGATAATGGCATTGTAAGCTTTACCTTAAATGAATATCTGACAGGGGTCAAAGTAGCTACAGAGAGTACAGGAACATTTACAATAACACAGATTTAAAAATTAAAGATTTTAGATGGTAGAATTTTATACCGTAAACCAATTACACCTGGTTGTATTAACTCATGCAGGGATATCATTTTTATTTTCCAGAACCATTATATGCGCTGGGGTATAACTGTCTATTAGGGTATAATTGCTATTCACAGAACTATTGTTTACGATGCTTTGCAGCGAATAGTTTCCCCCAATTTTAGCCCAGAATGAGTTGTTCTGTATGATAATATAGGTAAATTTTGAAATAACACTCTCGTATCCTGGAGACCACGGTGTTGAGTATATATTAAAGTGGTCACTAAAATAAGGCATCAATGAATTTTCCGTTAATATATATGAGCCTTGGGGTAGATTTCTGGAAACATTTATCAGAAAAGAAGCGGCACCATCAGGGTGTAGCTCGAATATATCATTCATGGTGCTATGATCAGTTTGCTGTATTGCAGGAGGCGATAATAATCCGAATGGTAGGGAGATGATAATTACTATGACAATGACTATGCCTACAATACGGAGACTATCATTGCCATGAATTTTTGCGGATAATTTCTTTAATTGTTCCCTTATAGATTTATTGTGGCCATAAATATACTTTCCAATGGATATTAAATTATAAGTACCTATTATTGCTGATATATATATCGCTCCTACTACCATAGCAGAGTACTGGTAACCAAGCTGGTAATACGCTCCGTATGAGGAGGGCATAGCATACATAATATAAGGTAGTAAAAGAATTAGTGATACTGGTGAAAATAGCGGAAGGTAGATATTTGAACCGAACAAAAGATTAAGGTAAAATATTTTTCCACCGGAACCTGTTCCCATAATTGATGCAAATTCCCTGGGATTGTGAAATAGCAATAAAAACAATGCAATTGGTGAACTCACCGGTGTCCCTACTTCACCGGTTGTTGGCAATGCTGAGAATGATGATATTCCAGCAATGTCAGCTTTCATAAATCCGGCAAATACAAGATATCCATATAGAAATGCAATGAAAATAATAAAATAGCTAAAATTCCTGATCCCGGTAGGTTTGGCTCTTGCTGATAGCCATGTACCGATTTTCTTTCCCCTTGATGTGTGGAGGAATAAGAATTCATACAATAATAATATAGCAACAATATAAATAAAATTGGCATGCAGGCTTATTATGAATGCTAGCGAAATTATTTGAAGCACTCTCCTTTCCGTTAAAAAAGCATAAAATGCAAGTAAAAAGAAGAATGGAAGAAATGCCATATTGTGAAATGAAAATGATATAAGACTCTCCGTAAATGGCGAAAATTCATAGGCTAATAAGAAACCAATTGATACAAGATAAAGCAATTTCACTGATTTTATATGGTCTTTCAATAGTTCCATCGAGAGCAGATATACTATGTAACCCCCCATTACAATAAACAGGTCTTCATATATCATTATAGATAAAGGGAATGGAAATAGGTAATATATCGGCACCTGGGTGAATTTAAAAATAGAAAAATGCTGTACCAGTGTATTTTCGCCAAGCATTGGCGAGTAAAAAACACCTTCATGAATAAATACGAAGAGGCTCTGTGCATTAATTCCCAGGTCAAACGCAGAAGTCCCAAGTGAATAATATTGGAGGATAGAAAATATGGAAAATACTATAAAGAATGAAAAGGCTATTGAAAACGCCAGAAAATCTTTTTTATGGTAACGAATATATTGAGGTATTCTCTCATGCAGATTAGAAAACATCTAAATCTATAAGTAAATATTATTAATTAATATATTCCTTTACAGCTAGTAACTTACTTTAGCATACTTATATCCACTAACGATTTTATCCTGTTTTCGGTGAGTATAAGGGTGAGATGACAATGTGGTTACATACATGGTAATCTAACTTGCTTGAAGGATATAGAAAGATGCATAGTATTTTACAATATAGTATACACTATACTGAATTCTTATAGAAAAAGTAATACATAAACATATATTAAAAAATATGAGTTAAACCAAAAGAATAACCTCTTAAAAAAATTATTTATAAATTAAAATTTAGGAACAGCATTTGTAAATGCCATTTCAATATCAGCTATTAACGTGTACATTGTCATGTCCCCAACACTACTTGTTAACTTTCCTGTGAAGGTCATCAGATTGTAGAAATACGTATAACCCTTGAAATTAACAGTAAATCCATGTACATCTGGAGAGACAAAGAATACTTCATTAGGGACTGGAAGCCATAGATATGCATACTGGTTATATACCACCTCGGAAACATTCTTCATCGCATGTATCTGGTTTGTTGTGTTCTGGAACGCCAGGTTAACGAAGTATTTGTTTAGAGTTGCATTATCTACCCATGCATCATTTCCACCATATGCACCTCCATCGCTGGGAGAGTAAATGGCAATAAGCTGCTGGCCAATCGGGTCCAGAAAAGTTGGAAGCCAACCCAGGTCCACAAACTGAGGAGTTGAGGTATTAGACGTCCATCCATTGACACTTGATTCTGTCACTGCCTGGGTGGTAAATGTCAATCCAATTAATTTAAAGGAGTCTATTGCTATTGTCATTTGAGCCGTTTCAA
>JAJZZE010000046.1 GCA_021797735.1 Thermoplasmata archaeon
GAGGGAAAAAGATGGATGTAAATGTAGGAAAGGTAAATCTGAGAAAGTACGGCAAGGGATTGAAAATTAACTTCAAATTCCTCCCACTCCTGAAGAATGGGAAAGTCCTGGGGGTGACCAGATGAAATTGGCAATAATTACGAGGATAAACTGTCCATCATGTATCAAGATAGCAAAGAGGGTTTTAGAATTAATACCAGATTCCTGGGAAATCATATATGAAACAAAACTTGCAAAAATCCTGAATAAAAAGGGTGTAAATTTTAGTCAGATAGATGCGGATATAATAGTGGTAATAGGCGGGGACGGTACCATTTTAAAAACCGCACAGCTATCAAGGGGAAAAATACTGGGTATAAATGTAGGTGGCCTTGGATTCCTGTCAGAGGTCGAAATTGGAAATATAGAGGAATCTATACATAATATGGTAAATGGCAATTACCTAACATATGACGTTATGAAACTTGAGGTTTATATAAATGATATTTTATTCGGAAAGGGTATCAATGATGTGGTAGTACATACTGCAAGAATTTCAAAAATACGGAAATTCAGTGTTTATATAAATGAGAATTTTATGGAAAACACCAGTGCCGATGGCGTAATCATTGCAACTCCTATAGGTTCTACATCATATTCCTACAGTGCAGGAGGACCTATACTCATACCATCACTGAAGGCCATGGTAATCTCATACATAGCACCGTTTGGATCAAGGCTGAGGCCCATTGTATGCCCTGAAGACAGCAAAATAACAATTAAAATAATAGGGAAACACAGTTCACTGGTAATTGTTGATGGACAGAAAAATTTAATGGTAAATAGCAATGATAAAATTGATATCAGGGTATCCAAGGAGAAATTAACGTTTATAGAGTTGAGGGATTCATTTTATGAGCGCTTAAGGGGGAAACTGATAAAAGATGTGGTCAATTAGGAGGAATACATTAAAACTTATAATGGAAGCATCAAAGGATTCCTATCCAAAAGAATTCGGTGCATTTCTAAGGGCAGAAAATAATATAATATACGAAATAGCCCTACTGCCGGGAACAATAAGTGGGAATGCACATGTAATATTCCAGACATATTCCATGCCGATAGATTTCACATATGTTGGATCTGTTCATTCACACCCATCAGGCAATACGCATCCATCAGATGAGGATTTACATATGTTTTCAAACACCGGTCCGGTACATATGATTGTCGGTTATCCCTACAGGATGAGTGATTATTCTGTCTATAATAGGAATGGAAATCCCATAAAACTTGAAATACTCTAATAATTATATCTCAGAATAGCACAGTAACCGCCGAAATTCCTTATTATACTGCCAGAATCCGTATAATCACTTATAACGTGTATATCCGTACCGGTTACTGTATTTAATAATTCCCTTGTTTTCGGATCCTTAAAAACAGCCTCTGATATTATCAGGTCTTCTATCATATTTTCCACTGCATATTTTTTTATTTCATCATAGCCATAAACGCTTAAATTATTTTTATTTAAATTTGTTAAAAATCTCTCTATGAGTTTTTCATCTCCAGCTATCCTTGATTCTTTCAGTATATTCTCAGATTTCTTATCGTCCATGAATATATATATTCCCCTTTTGCCACTGTCCGTTTCCGGGAAATCATATATTTTTATATCCTTAAAATACGGATCCTTATTAATTGCGTTATACAGTTTTGTATGCTCAAATCCCGGACCCAAAATTATAAATGATGATACATTCTTAATAGTTTTTATTGTTTTTATTATCTCATTGAAATATGTGGCATCTCCGGGTTTTGATTCGTAATCCTTGCCTGATCTGTTTGAGTTTATTTCACCTATATCCTGCAATCCGTATGACTTCAACAGTGAAATTAAACATTTTTCATCGTCCAGTGATATAAAAACAATGCTGTTTTTATAATAGTTATTTACTGCCTCCTCTATTAATTTATTTTCCTCACTGTCCATATTTTTTATTACCGTTATTTCATCATCCTGCCCTATAAAAACGGACTGGTGGCTACCTATATTTTCCCCACTGATTATCTCTCCTAAAATTTTTAACTTGTCCGTATATGGCTGGAAATCAATTTTTTCGATCCTTAATTCAACCCTTATCCTTTTCCTTTCCGTTGACTTTGGTCTGTTTAAATCATCATTCTGTTCTACTCTCCTGTAGACTGTTACAGATATTTCATCTCCCGGATTTAACACATTTTTTAAATACCACAGGTCATCTATCGTATCCATTTTCAGTATAATTTTTGATTCCTCATTAATCCTTTTTATTATTTTCAATAACAGGTATATTGAAAAATAGAATTAAAAAGTTTATATATTATCCATAAAGGTATTTATTTCCTTTTCTATCTTTTTATAGTGAGACCCTTTCCAGAAATACTTATCACATTTTTCACAGTATTTTACCATTTTAAAGTTTGATTTTACCGTATTATAATCACTGCCCATTATTTTTGAATCCACATCCTTCAGTTCTGAATTACATACTGGGCATCTTGTGAAGAATTTGTTTTTATCCGGCGGGAACATGCTTATAACTTCCCTTACCTGATCCTTATAATCTGTACTGTCAATAAATATGGATTTATTATATCTTTTATAAAACTCATAATCCCTTGTCAGCAGTATTAAATCATTTTTTATACAGTATTCCAGTATATCATTATCATCATGGCATTCTGGATACGATATATCATAACCCATTAATCTTAACCATTCGCACGATCTTTTTAACATATGGTCTGCCATGAATCTATTCATGTTTCCATCTCTCTGATAGATTATTTTCTATGCCAGATAGGTCAAGAACCCTTGCAACAACAAAATTTATCATATCATTTACTGTTTCCGGTTTATTATAATATCCGGGAACTGCAGGTGATACTATAACATTATTGTTTGATAGCTTCAGCATATTTTCCAGCATTATTGTACTGAATGGCATTTCCCTTGGAACGATAATAAATTTTCTTCTCTCCTTTAATGATACCAGTGCCACCCGGGTTATTAGGGTATCTGCTATACCAGAGGCTATTTTTGCCATTGTGGACGTTGAGCACGGTATGATAACAAATGAATCAAAAATAAAGCTTCCTGAACTTACTCTGGCTGCAATATCATTATCGTCATAAAAATAATTCGATAAACCCTTTATGTATTTTATATCATAGCCTGTTTCCAGTGACATGAGCTTCTTTGCACTTTCAGACATAATTAAATGTATTTCATAATTTTTAATGTTTTCCAGGAATTTCACAGCAAGCACTGTCCCGGATGCCCCGGTTATACCCACAACTATTCTTTTCATATACAGTTATTATAAATTAATATTTAATTCATTTTTTTCTGTTAAAGATAAAATATAACACTACCATGCCTGCTATTATAGCAATTATTATTCCGAAATCCTCATATTCCGATACCAGTGGTTTTACAGCGGGCTTTGAAAATGAAAATCCTGGATATGCGCCTGTATTAAGTGCCTTTATATTTGTATACTTACCATGGTTTACCAGTGATGATTTATTTTCTATACTTTGAAATGCTACTGTCATATTCTTCACTGTTGGTGAACCTGCTGATGATAATGCACTCATAAATTCCGCACCGTAGTAATTTAAACCGCTATAATTCTGGTCAAATATTATTGAATACTGTGTTGTTACATTTGCCCAGTCATATTTAACGTATTTATGATTGTCAATTACACTGGAAAAGAATGTGTGCCAGTCTGCACTTGTAACATTATATTCTGTGCAGCTGCCTGAGGTTGTGTTGTAATAGTAATACCTCTCTGTTGGCAGTGTGGATGGTGGGGAAGCCAGTGTGGGTGAAGCCGTTGATATGGCCGGCACCATAATCAAAACTAATGATAATATTATCGCTATGAATATTTTTTTCATTTAAGGTGTATATAAAACAAGCTTTAAAACTTTTTTCTTATTTAAGGATAGGATACGTTTTATAAAAAATTGTAAATAATAATGCCACATGCAAAATACAATTAACTATATAAAGAAAGATTAATTTTACTAATATATGTTCAAAAGATTATTGGTAATAACAATACTGTTCATGCTTGTGTTATCATCGATTGCTGTTATAGCCAACCACAGTACCAGTAGTAGTGAAAAAATTGTAGGTGATAACAGTACACCAGCTAAAAATAATACAAGTACATTAATATCGTATGTACCCGCGGGCTCCCAGAAATATGTAAATTATGAATTAAAATCATATAATATAAAATATAATTATTCCGGCAACCTTCTGAATGTAAATTATAACAGTAACGATAGAAGTTTTTTAAATTCCTTTTTCCAGAGTTTGAATAATACTTTAGGCATTACGTTTTTTACAACAAACAATTCGGAGAGTTTCGTTCCATACGGTTTGAATTCCGGACCTGTTTCTAACACCAACGGTGCATATCTGCCATCAAATATTTATAATGCTTATGATATGAATTACATTCATAATAGGGGCTACTATGGCAATAATACGACCATAGTAATAGTTGATGCATACGGTGACCCATCAATCAGATACGATGCAAGTGTTTTTGATAATTTAACAAATACACCACCAATAAATTTAACAGTGGATTATCCTGGAGGTACTCCCACAAGCACAAATTCTGGCTGGGCTACAGAGACAGCTGTGGATGTTGAGTGGACACATGCAATTGCGCCTGGAGCAAAAATAAAATTACTGGTTACTCCCGGATCTGGCAGTTCACTGTTAGATGGTGTTTCCTATGCAATATCACATAATCTTGGAAATGTTATATCACTGAGCTGGGGGTCACCAGAATCTGGAATATCACATAAGGAATTATCAACACTAAATCAGTTATATAAACAGGCGGCTACAGAGAATATAACGGTTACTGCAGCCTCCGGTGATCAGGGCGCATATGACGGAACATCGGGTTTAACAACAAATTTTCCGGCAAGTGATCCATACGTTCTTGGTGTAGGTGGCACCACACTGAATCATGCTAATGGTAAATATACACAGACCGCATGGGGATCCGTAATAAATGGAAAGGAAGAGGGAAGTGGCGGTGGTTTCTCTTCTTTCTTCTCAAGGCCATATTACCAGAATCCCTATGATTACAACCGTAGTTATTACGGTGTACCCACAGTTGCACTTGATGCCAATCCAAATACAGGTGTCCTTGTAATACTTTCGGGAAGCACCTATAAATTAGGTGGTACAAGCATAGCCACACCAATGTGGGCAGGTATAATAGCTACAATGGATAATTATTTCCACAAATCGTTAGGGTTTATTAATCCACTGTTCTACCAGATATCCAGAACAAAATATTACACATCAGCATTTACACAGATAACATCAGGCAGCAATGATGGTTACACTGCACGCTCCAACTGGAATCCGGTAACCGGCCTGGGAACGCCTTTAGTAAGCAATTTAATAAATGTAACATCAGCTGTTCTTGATAGTTATGGATCGGCATTATTATTTAATGGAACATACTATGCAAATAAAATCTCCGCGGAAATAAATGCTCCCTCCAATAATAGTGAACAGTTTAACGGCACAACCTATTATTATATATCATTTTTCAGCAATAAAAACAATTCCATAAAGTTTGGAATAGCTGATAATGCCACCGGTTATTATTATAAATATATAATAGAAGAAAACGGAATAAAAACTACTGGTTATAGCAAGGGCACTAATAAGGCATATCTTACCATTAATTTAAACAGTGAAATAAACTTTGAAGTAAACAATAACAGTGCATTAAACGGAATGAAAAAAACCGTAAACATGCCGGTGGCATTTGCGGGTAATTACAGAGCAGGTTTAGGTGCCCAGCAGGAGAATAGCCAGATAAACTTTGTTAATATACCTCAAACATCATACAGCAGCATAAATATATATAATAACTCAACAAAAATAGAAATAAATAATAATTCCATATATGAGGAACATTACAACAGTATCCAGGGCAATTACAGCAAATTAAACTTCAATTATAATAAAAGCAAGGAAACAGTAACTGCCATGTATTCATCCAATTATACGGATGGATTCATTTATAAAACAGGCCAGACGGGAAAAATAGTTTACAGCATCACAAAGTTAACACCTCAGGTTAGTGTACAGTTAAGCCTGAGTAACGGTAGCAAGGCTATATATTATGTAAACGGCAAGAAGATCAACAGTGTTTCTACAGGTACGGTTAGTTATACATTTTCTCATGGTGGGTATTATAATATAGCTGCAAACACAAGCGGCAAAAATATATCGAGGAAAGTCTATATACCGGTTATAAGGGAATATACCCTTAATTTCACCTACGCACCACATAATTATACAGCAGATTTAAATGTAACAGTGGATAACTATTTTAATTACAATACTAACAGTAAAACATTAAAGGTGTATGAATTAGGAGGCAAAAATTCAGTAAGTGTAAATTCGAAGGGCTATAAAACATATAATAGCCAGATAAGCGGGAATCAAACGGTAAATCTAACGCCAAAAAAGGTTCTTGTGAATATTTTTGTCTTTACTGGAAACGTATCCACAACGGTAAATAACAATAAAGCATTAAGAAATGGTGGTTATAATTATTTATATGTAAACCCAGGAGATATTACAGTAAATGTTACAGGAACCGGGTATTCAAATTATAGCAAAAATATTTCATTAATGCCGGGCAATGATTATAACTCATCCGTACAGTTAAAACCACTTAGCAGGATGAATATTATAAACGGAACAGTGTATAATAGGCAGTACAGTTATACGTTACAAAATGTTAAGATATTTGATAAAAACAGTACACTGGGATATACCAACAGTACAGGCAATTTCTCCATATATATCGGCAATGGAACATATAATACCACATTTTCAGAATATTTATACCAGAATTATTCAAAGAACATATCAAAAGCAGATAACCCCTTAGGTGTGTATATGTTACCTAAGAATGTGACGGTTGCAATTATAAACTTTAACATATTACATTACATACCTATTGGATTTTACCTGGTCTATATTTCATGGAATGAGTACACACAGAGCAACTTTGGCTTATATAAGGTCTATTACTCAACAAGCCAGTTTATGACAAATGCCAGGAGTGTAACAGTATATAACCAGGGAACAACATATGCTATACTCACGGGGCTGACGCCTGGAAAAACGTACTATGTAACGGTTACTGCATACTCAACCAATGGTTCGTTTATATCAACGCAGGAGATAACTGTATATTATAGTCCAGAATCTTATGCACTGAATGGAATACTGATTGGTGGTATTATAGCCTATATGGGGATCATGATAAAATTCCTTGTGAGAAGGAGAAAAAAGCATGATGAGTTTAATTTTTAAAAAAATTTTATATATAACACAGTAAAATTGCTGATTAGGTAGATAGCCCTATCACAGGGGTTTGAAATTTTACTGTATTTCTTTTAATATCTCATTTTTCGCTATGTCCATATTTTTTAATTTTTGATAGGATATTTCCCTTGACCTTGTTCTTAATCCACAGTCAGGATTTAACCTTATAAGTTCTGGTGGCAATATATTCAGTGTATAATTGATCCTGTCTTTTATTAGCTGTACCGGTTCAACATAGTCTATATGTACATCCGTTACTCCCAGGCCGATAAATTTCTTTTTATCATTAAATTCACTGAAGTATTTTAAATCCTGATAACCGGGCCTTTTTGAATCCTCAATGCCGGTTTCCAGTGTATCCCTGTTTGCAAATTCAAGGTTTAAACCATCAATGTTTATATCATTCATAACGTCATAGAATAATCTATAATCACTGCTATAGCACACATGTATTGAGAATTCACAGTTGTCTATATTTTTTACAGATCTGTTTAATGAATCAACAACAATGTTCATCTCATCCGGATGTGTTGTTGTAGCCGGCTCATCCAGCTGGATCTGCAGTTTTTTACCTGGAAATTTTGCATCCCATAATTTTTTTAAATCATTCATTTCCTTATTTAATAATTCTGCAAAGGCCATTGCTGTTTCATACCTGTCATGATAATGCTCATTGAACGACCAGTCCATCATTGTATATGGCCCTGTAACAGGTACCTTTATATTTTCGTAATTCTGTGATAGTAAAAACTTTAACTCATCTGAATGATAGGATTCTTTTATATCCATGTCCTCTATAATACTTCCCTTTTTGTAAAACCTGTTATCGAAGGATCTGACAGGTCCATAGAATTTTATGCCATTTATTCTGTTTGCCTGGTGCTCATACATTTCCCAGCGGAACATTTCACCACCAACACCGATATTATTCAGTCCTGCCCTTTCAAATTCCTTTACTGTTTCTACTGTAGCTTTCTCAGCAAGTTTATAAAATTCATCTGTACCATAAATTTTATGGAAAACTGAGCTTAATTTCTCTGGCTTTCTGTAACTTCCTATTTCCTGGGATATTAAATAATTATTCATTTTAATCACCTATTTTAGACATTAAACTTAACTTTTTATCGGCAATAATTCTCGGTAAGAAATCAAAATATTCCCTGTGGCTTACTATTAAATTATCTACATCTAAATTATTAATAATATTATTTATTTCATTTATGTCTTCCATTTTTGTATTATAACCGTCTATTAATTTTAATCCTGGAACCTCTGATAATTCCCCTGAAATTTCAAGGTTGCTATTACTATAATCCGAAATTATCGAATATGGTTTTCCCCTTATATTCTCTTTATATAATTTTCCCGTTGTTACAAGCTTCACAATGAACTTATCTGTCAGTGGTGTTATATCAATGATATCATTACTATCATAACTTAAGGGGTCATATAATACAACCTCATCTATCTTAAATATATTCAAAATTTTAGAGTAAATGTTTAAAAGTTTTTTTTCAAAGTCCCTGTATTCCAGTGCTACCTGGGACATTCTGTAAAATGATAATGGCGAGGGCAAAAATGCATTAAAATTATCACCCTTTAAATATAATGGCAGTGGTGGTTCTTCATTTAGTGGTGAAAAGCCTGCAGGGTCAATTATAATATCATTTATTTCATTTACAATAGGCATTCTATAAAACGTATTTGTTTCCTTAAACCTTGTTAATGATCCTAATTCTATATTATCTATAATAAGAGCAAGTGGCCTGAAAATATCATACCAGTTAAATAAAGGGTCTGTATGGACAATATTATAATCATTATAAACCTTATATAGGCTATTCTTTTCATCGATTATCATATCATTTAATGAGGAATCCGGTATAGTACCCTTTTCCCACCTGTTAATGTGCAATCTGAGCTCATTTGACTTTGGATATAAACCATAAACCAATTTTTCCACATTCATATAACCTAATGCTTTTTCATTAAAAAAAGGTTTTTGATTATTATATGATTAATAGTAATAGTGCGAATTATGGTTGCTGCAATCTCTCCAAATGGAATGGGGAATAATTATTTCATTCTACTATTGATACAGCTGTTGAGTCGACCGGCAACAGACCAGAAATTTCCGGGAAGTTCAAGATCCAGTAAGGGCTCTAAGGTAATACACCGGGCTTTACTCCATAACTCTCCAGGTATGAAGTAATACATACCAAGAATGTACCCCAATAAATCAACAGAAAAATGCCACTGACCAGTTACAGGAAAACTATTTATTCCTATAGTTATTAAAAGTATTCATGGTAACAATGACTGAATCAACAGTATCATCCTCATCAAGTAGCGCTACCTCAAGCATTTCTAACTATATTCCAGTGCTGCCAGACCAATCTAAACCGGAAGTAAGTATTAATAAAAGAGGGAACAGATTGTATCTGAATTATGGAAGGGGAGCGATAGATTGGCTCTATGTTGAGTCTGATGTGGAAATTGGTTTATCAACAGATCGTAAGATCTCTTACATTTCAATAGAGCTCAAGTCAAAGATAGCAAAAAAAGATGTAGAATTCCTGAAAGAAGCGGTTAAAAATGAAGGATCCAACAGTAGTTCTGAAGACTAAAAAACTATGCACTGTAAAGATGCCGGAGTTGGTCTCCGGGTATCAAATACCGTAAAATAATCACTACAGTAGACAAAGATAAATTTAAATATGTACAAACGATAAAACAACATGGGAAAAGCAGGAACAGGGGCAAAGGCAGGCCTGGTTGCAGGGCTTGTATATGGAATAATAAATGGTATATTCGCATTTATACTTTTAATAGTATTCAAAAGCGATGTAATGAGGGTATTATCATCTACAATCACGGGATCAGAAAGTAAACTGGGTATTACAGCGGCTTCATTATACTCAATTGAGATAGATTCCTCCATAGCTGGAGGGATAATTGGTGGGCTTATTATAGGCCTTATACTTGGTGTAATATTTGCATATGTGTATAATAAAATACCCGGTAAAAATACAGTAATTAAAGGTGAGATTTTTGGTGTCATATTATGGTTAATATTCTCTGTAGTGGTGGGCTTATATAATGCCAGGATTTACGGCCTGACCTATTATATGGTAAGCATTGCACTGGGAATAATACCACTAATTGTATTCGGATATCTGCTTGGTGTACTTTATAATAAGTGGAATATTAGCACCCAGCCGGTTACAGACACAGAATTTTATAAGAACGAGTGAAATCATTTTAACAATATTTTTTAATTTTACAAATCTGTCAATGTCGTAATCTTTTTATTCATTTTATCCATAGTTGGTTGTAGAGTGATAATGCATGAAGAAATATATCGTGACTTTGACCATGAAAGAACACGAATCCCCCGGCAGGTCTGCCACTAAAGGCAAGCATTCTGCACAGCAGGTTCTTAATGCCCCCGTCCCACTGGGATGCGATGGTGTGAATTATCTAATTAAGCAGGCGGGGTAATGATCCACGACATGGATAAGTATTCTTAAAGTCAGCAGACCTCCCACCCTTATGGCAACCGTGGTCCCGTTGCTGGTAGGAGGGGATCTGGCTATCAGATCCGGGCAGTTTTGGTGGTGGGCGTGGTTAGATATCTTACTGATTGCCTTTTTAATGCAAATTGGTGCCAATATGCTCAATGAATATTTCGACTACACACGCGGCCTGGATAATGAAGAATCACTGGGTATCGGTGGCATTATCGTCTCTGGTGAAGTCCAGGCCCGCACTGTTTTGTTATGGGCTCTTATGACATACGCTCTGGCATTTGTGCTGGGCATGATTCTCGTGGCGTTCCGGGGCTGGGTACTGTTAGCTATGGGGTTTTTAGGCCTGATCGCCGGATTTATTTACGCCGGGACCTCCCATCCTGTATCGTCTACGCCGTTCGGAGAACTCTTAGTTGCCCTGATCATGGGACCCATTGAGATGCTTTCCACCCAGTTTGCCGCCAGCGGTGTAATGACGTTAAACGGGCTCCTGCTGTCCATCCCTGTAGGGCTTTCCGTTGCCACCATTTTGCTGGCCAACAACCTGCGGGATTACGTCAAGGACATGGGGCATGGCAGGCACACACTGCCTATAGTGCTCGGAAGAAAAGGTGGTTATATCACCATGAATATTCTGGTTAGCACCGTGCTCCTGTGGATCACCGCTATGACACTTTTCAGGATGCTGCCTATCACTGTGCTGATCATCTGGCTCGTTCTTCCTGTAGCTATCAAAAATCTGGCTACCCTGCGCCATACAGAAATGCTACCGAAAGCAGTGCCCATAGCCGGTAGTATTCATGTGATCATTGGCATTCTACTGACAGTTGGGTTATTATGGTGAATAAACCCTCTGTAGGGGGAGTTTTCCATCAATTTTCACATGAGTGATATACGTAAGAAAATCACAATAGATTCAGTCAACAACATTTTCCATTAATTCCATATATGGCTCCTCATCGGATATTCTGACCTTTGCATTCAGTGGTATTACCATCTGCTCCTCACCATGGCCGAATGGTGCACCGTACAGTGATGGTTTATTTATCTCATTCATAAATTTCTGAACAACATCCTCTATCGATGGCATTGGCTCCTCCTTATCGAATATTGCCTTGAAATCACCAAAAACAAATCCATTGAACTGTTCAACTATATCTGCAAGTTTCATGCTGAAAAAGTATCTGTCAATATCACCAGATGTAACATCCGTGTCCTCTATAAAAAATATTTTTCCCCTCGTTTCCGGTATATAATGTGTACCCAGCAGTGATGCCACAAGGGATATGTTTGTACCTAACGATAAACCCTCAGCCCTGCCCGGTATGATATATTTCATTAGCCTGTCATCGTATGTGTTTATTTTCAGTGATTTCCCGGATAGTATTTCCATAAAATTTTTGAATACGGACTTTGATATTAATTCCTCTTCGGATGACACCATTGGACCGTGAAATGTTATCAGATTTGAATTCCTGTTTATTGCCAGATGTAATGCAGTGATATCACTGTACCCCATGAATATTTTTGGATGGTCCTTTATCAGGTCGTAATCAAGCAGGGATAATATATGTATACTGCCATAGCCACCACGTGCACAGAATATAGCCTTAACATTGTCATCCTTAAATGCCGACATTAACTCATCAGCCCTATCTTTTGCCGGTGCTGCCAGATCATTTCTCTGATTTAATTTTTTAATGTTTTTGCCCGTTGTTATCTTATAGCCCAGTTTTTTCAGTTTCGATATGCCCCTTGACAATTTTATCATATCCGGTGCACTTGCAGGCGCTATAATTCTTATTTCATCACCAACATTTAATTTGCATGGTTTTATTCTTTCACTCATAATTATCAAACTCACTTTTTATTTTTTTCAGGATATTACCGTTTTCCATTATATACAGTATGGTATTAACAGCAGCCCTTACTGTTATTAATAATCTGCTTACATTATTTTCAGGATCTGCAGCATCCCTGAATTCATCAGAATGCCCAGGTAAATTTGTTCCTATTTTCATATCTATATGGCCTACCGGTACTTTTATGCTTACATTTGCCTCATCGGTACTGCTTGATGCAATCTCATCATTTTCATCTATGTTTACAGGTTTTATATTAAGTTTTTCTAATTCACTGTATAGTATGCCATCTATTGTTTTATTAAATTTATATTCCGTATATACCGGCATAAGATCCTTTATATCCAGTGTGGTTCCAAAACCATCCGATACCGATTTAACCAGATTTTTTATTTTATCAACAAAGGAAAGCAGGAATTCCGATGATGTAGATCTTATATCAACCTCCAAAACCGTCCTGTCCGGAATAATATTGGATGCCTTTCCGCCTTCTTTTATTATCATTCCAATTACAGCATGCTTATCATTCTTTACCGAATCCCTCATATTATTTATTGCAACGTATGAGGTTACCAGGGCATCCAGGGCATTTATTCCATAATCCGGTGATGCTGCCATGTGTGATGCTATTCCCTTAAATGTAAATTCTATTTCTGCATCAGCCAGTGCTTTTGACCCAACTGCCCAGCGATCATCAGGATGCATTCCTATTACAAAATCTACATTGTTAAATGCATTATTAGCCGCCATTACTGCCTTGCTGCCGGCATAATCACCGATGCCCTCCTCTGATGGTGTGCCGAATACAACAATTTTACCGTTTTTTATTAAATTTTTTAGTATTACTGCCGTACCGTACGACCATGCAGCTATTAAATTATGCCCACATGAATGCCCGTTGGGCAATGCATCATATTCTGTTAATAAACCCACCACTGGTGTGCCCACCCCATATTCTGCCCTGAAGGCTGTCTTCATATTCATATACGGGTTTGTTATGGTAAAACCATTTTCCCTCAGTTTATCCATTATTAGCCCTGATGATCTGTATTCTCTGCTACCGGGTTCTGCAAGGTTGTATATCTCCTTTGACAGTTCTATAATTGAGGATTTGTTTTCATTTAATAAGGAATCTATATCCATAAATCATTATTGGTAATTTATTAATATCTTTATCTAAAATTATGCCGGCTTTAACTGTGATTTTATAATATTATTCGCCGTTTCAATAAATATTTTCTCCTTACCGGCAGGTATTACACCGCCTGCGGCAATATCATGACCACCGCCGGATCCACCAGCCTTTTCACAGGCTTCTTTCATAACAACTGACAGGTTTAAACCTCTGGATACAAGTGATTTTGTGCCCCTTGAGGAAATTTTAATATCCTCGTCTCCTGAATTAAAACCAATTACGGGTTTATCAGGTTTCATTGCATATAATCCTATTGCACCGGATATTGGACCTGCCATTTCTGATTCCGGGGAATAAAAATATCTTAAATACTTTTCCTCCTTTATTTCAGAATTTGCCCTGTATATGTAATCAATTAATTTTGTTTTATATATTTTTACATTATTTAGCATATCATTTTCAACGCTTTCATCGCCCAGAAAATACTGAACGGGCACAGACTGGTTTGCGGTTCTGCTGTTTCCATCTATTATTGAATTTAATTCCTTTGATGAGAAGCCCAGATCATTGAAATATAAAATATCACTTTCCAGATATTTGATTGCGTCTATTCCAACATTATTTTCAAGCAACTTTAATGACAGGATATTGCCAAGCAGTTTATTCTCATCCGTTGTAAGTTCCATAACACTTTTATTAGCATCGATATTATTCCTACTGAGAAGGACTCCAACATCATCTGGATAACCTGTTAGATTAATAAAAAACGGGTCTATGGAATATGTAATTCCATCCTTTATATTGCCCTCAAAATTTAATACGTGCTTTGTTGAATAAATATTATAATTATCATATAATAATTTATTTAAGCCAGATAAACCGCCTATGTCCTGTTTATCTGCCATTACACCTGCCATAAAAAATGGAAACAGATCCCTGTTGCTTTCATCAAGAACTAATGAGAAAATAAATGCCATTGTTGCACCGCACGCCTCCCTTGTGCCATTTATCCCGTAATCCCTGGCATTTATGTTTATACCCTTAACATCGGTTTTATTATAAAAATGGTGATCCAGAATTATGAATTTTTCATAATCTGAAATTGACTGCGCCTGTGCTGACCCGGCATCAACTATAATGTTTAAAATATCCGGATCCTCATCATATAATTCCCGGAATCCCTCATTGTCAAGGTTTTTTACATAACCGGAGTGATATTTGATATTTAATTTCTCCAGTGCTTTTAGTAAAATAATTGATGAGCTTACACCATCACCATCGTAATGTGCCAGAACCCTTACGAATTTATTTTCTTTTAGAAGGTCAGAAGCCTCTGTTAAAATATTAAATAAATTTTCATTTAAAATGTCTTTTATCATCAGGATACCTCCAGGGATCCCTATCCCTTCAGGGGTGGGTGGAATTGGATATTAAATTTCAATCCTTTGCCGTACTTTCTCAGATTTACCTTTCCTACATTTACATCCATCTTTTTCCCTCTTTTTTAACGATCGCCATTGCTGGCATTAAAGATTAGTTTAGCATATTTAAAACGGAAACCATAAGATCCCGTCCAGTCATGCCTGACTGTAGGTTCACACCGGGGTTGTTAGAGGAGTTTTTTAAACCTAACACACTGAGGATTCTCTCTCAGTTTAATACTCCATCCTGGAGCGGGTCACAGTTGCCACAGGCCTGTGGAGCACCAGTGGGTGTGTATGTATCTCTCTTTCCTAACCTCTGTTTTTCTTTCATATTTTTAAAGCCCCCTAATCAACTCTTTCGTTGCCCTCACGGAACAAGCCCACGGCTTTAGTCGTGGGTAGTCGACAGAACTCTATTTAGTGACCAGTCATTTGATAAACGACCTGTACGCTTATAGTATCTTACCAGTCTCAGGATTTTTGCCATTATTAATTCTTTTCCCCTTTCATTGCTGATATCCTTTTTATTTAAAAGGAGATGCTTTGATACATTTTTATACCTCTTTATGAGGAACTGCAAATCCTCAGGTACCTCATCCTTTACACCATTTTCTTCCAGTACCTTTGTCATCTTTTCATGTAATACAGGCCTAACTCCTGGAACTGTATACTGGTCTCTCAGTTTAATACCTATCATTGAGGTTGACATTCCATCCTTCTTTAACTTTACTACCTCTTCCTTTATCTCATCATCTGAAAGCTGGATCCATGAAGGTCTCTCAGCCATTGAAATTCTTCTTGATCCGGATTTTCCTCTCTTACGTGTATGCATTCGTGCCATAGAAATCCATAGTGTATTATTATTATAAATTTATCTTTTTTGTTTTTTTGCTCTTTTCATATTTAACCTGTGTGCAGGAAAATAAAAAAATGGCATTTCCCTAATCCACTACTGACATGAACCTTTCATATTCCGTTATTACTTCCATGCCTGCAGACCATATTGTTAATTCACCATCAAATATGGAATATGAGCTGTATTTATCGTACAGATCTGTTATAAAATCGCCCTCGGAGAAGCCTCCTATTACAACGTTGAGGTCTTCATCATTTATAACTTCAGAAACCTTTGATCTGGTACCTCCCGGAGACAGCACTATGGTTTTGCCATCAAGTTTCTCAAGAAATGGTATCAGTTTTCCATTGCTCAGGGATAGTAATACATTGCCATTGTTTTCTATGGTTTTCTTCCTGAATAGATCCTCTATTAACCCTGTAAATCTATTATATGATTTTGGTAAATTGACCTCTGGATTTATGTTTATTATAAAATTATTTTTTGTATGGATGTAAATATTCAGTAACTTATTCTTATTCAGTATGGATTCCATTGCCATTTCTAAAAACATATAGATGATATCAGGCCTTCCAAATCTATTTGATTTTCCAGGAAAATATTTATCTATTGATGCATGCATATAATTCGAATCCAGTAGCATTTCACCTGCGTGCTTACCGTTTTTTGATGCGATTTTTCTTATTGCAGGATCGTGCAGCATTCTTTCAGGTATTAGTTCCAGTTCTGCATCGGCAATAATTAATCTTAACATTATTGCATATCATAACCTATGATTTACTGTTTTCTATTAATTTTACCCTTTTAGCGGTTGATGGATGGTCTAAACTTAACGACCTCATTACATTATCCGGTATCTTATCTATATTTGATATTTTTTCCAGTGCATCTATTAAATACTGCCTGTCTACATATTTCACTGCGTTTAGATCTGCCTTTACCTCGTTTCTTCTTTTCATTGCCGGTACACCTAAAAATACGAATACTAATAGTAAAAGAAAGAATGCTGGAAATAAAAATATACTGTTTGTAACCGAACCTACTGATACCAGATTTATAAGTATTATATACACTATGAAATTTATAAATGATGTTTTACTGTTATGCTTTAATTTTATGTGCGATAATTCATGGGCAAGTACCGCTATAATTTCATTGTAATCAAGTACATTCATTAAAAAACTCGTGATGAAAATATATGCCTCCTTACTGTTTACCTCAAATGCATTTGCAATTCTATTGTTTGTATTTAATATATAAACAGTAGGGTCTTTTATATTCATTTCTGTGGATAGCTGTGATACCTCATTATTTATGAAAATATCACTTAATTTAACAGATTTCCGTATAAGAAAGTGTATTATAGGATTGTTTAGGGATATTACCCATATAAAAATTATAAAGGCATTCAGGACAACAAGGTATGAGTACTCATGAACTATTTTTACGGTACCTTCCAGTACCAGTGCTATAAAGAAAAATATTGATATATAGATAACATACCTCCAGCTTAAATCATTTGTCATATAGTTGAACACATCATTTTCTGAGGTGTTATCACCTTTAAGCCTACGTTTGAAATATATAAATAGCACTGCAATAATTATAATTATTCCGAGCATTACAAGGGCAACATAGATTGAGAACTTTACCCCGGACAGCAAGATATATGCAATTAAAATTAAAAATAATGACGTGTGCGATATTATGGCAGAGGTTTTCAGGGTTTCCTTTTCCGTGTTATTTTCATTATCACCGGGAGCTTCCATATACATATAAATTAAAACGTTTATTTAAGTTATTGTATGATACCAATCACGTCCTGGTGGTGTGTGTTTGATACTGCATAAAAATAACTGCGGGAAAATAATTCCATAACAAGTAGTATCATATGGTAGTAATGGTAAAAATATAGGTAAGCAGTTACCGCAGGAAATACATATTAAAAGCAAGATAAAGTATTATGCAGACTATTATGGGATACCATAATCCATCACCTATACTGAGGCCACCCACAACACCAAAGGTTCTCTGGTGGTGGCCATGTAAGCTATCACTTATCACGGAACCAATTGAAATTGGCAGGAGAGTGAAGAGGAATGTTTGAAGGTTAATTCCCAGTGAGTGCATATATAAATTTAATACCGCCCAGACTATTAATAATACACTTATAACTATGAGATCCCCTTCATAGGAACTCCCAACACCGCCAGGCATTTCCCTGAATATTATTAGATAGCCAGCGATTGAGGCAAGTACCATTATTATTAGAAGAATGATGAAATTAATAGAGGCTCCATGCCAGTTGTATTCCACAAAGGGCAAAATAGAGATAAAGAATATTCCAAAAACTCCTAAATTGATGCCGTTATAGGAATCTGGATTTAAATCAAAAATGTATACAAATGAAATAATGTAACACAGTGCCAGAATGGTAAGGAACATATATGGTTTCAGGAAGTAATACTCGCTGGATTGATATGTAAAAACATCCATAATAATAAGCACCGCATATAAAAGCGACATTCGAATACTTTGCGTTCCAGCTTTACGCCTATTATTGGAATTTTCTGTTTCCATTATACTGTTTTTAAGAAAAACTGTTCCGGCTGTGTGCCTGCTAACCAGAAAAATTGTTCCAAAAATAGCGGAGAATATTATAGGTATTGATATTAGGTAAAGTAGAGAGAATCTAATCATTCCAGAAAAGTATGGAATGTCAGGAAGCAGAAGGGATGATATGGATACCCAGTACCATAAGAGGTAATACATTACAGGGTCAATGTCCTCAATAAAAAATAATGAAATAATAGATATGGCAACATCAAATAAAAGTATGTAAATAAAACCATTCAAATTGAGAAAAGAAACCTTAAAGAAATATTCTTCAATGCCCAGAAATGAAAAAATTATAAGTGCTAAAATGAAAAACTTCAATCCATAAATATTAACACCGGCACCCACCTGAGTTCACTCCACAATGATAGTATAGCCAAACTATTTATATACTTATTCCAGATTCAATGAGCTCACACGCTCCTGCATATATGCCAGGGTGATTCCTGATTAGCTTAAGTACCTCATTTTTAGTGATGACAGGTTCGCCTGTTATTATAGTTGAATTGACTTTAGAGGAGCATTTCAGATCTACGTAGCAACCAACCCTCTTTTTTCCAGAATATGAAATTCCAGATCTCCTTAGGTACTTCCTCCATTCATCTAATTCCGACTTGAGTATGATAATATGAAATACGCGCAGATAGGGATTTGGTGAAATCTTATATCTTCCATTTGTCCACACCTCTACAGCTGTGCTACCTGTCCATGCCTTTTTCCATGGAGCATGTGTAATTATATTTCTAACTCTATCCCATTCCATTATGCGTGTATCTGGTCTCTCTGACAGTGGCAGTACTCTGTATTTCCCACGATCTACCCTCTCAACAATTCCTCTCATTTTCAGCTCTGATAACAGCTTTGCAGATCTTGAATTTCCGGTTAGAATTGCAAGTTCCTTTGCTGTAAATTCATTCTCACCGAATCGTGAAATTATAACATCTGAATATGTTAGAGTCATATTCCTATATATTCGGAATTTATATTTAAGTATAGTGCAAACTCCCGCTAATGCCTACCTGCTGACGGTTGCTAAAATTCCTGTTTGCCATAATGTCCTGCCCTGTTTCATTTTCCTGCTATATCAAGGCATTCTTTCAGTGAAAAGCTAAATTACTTGATTAGGGAACCCATCACATCCTGAAAGAATACTTCAACTCCTTTTTGCTTCACGCTTTCCCTTCCCACAAAATAGGAGTAATCACCATTGAACTCAAACGAATACTCATAATCCCCCTCAAGGAATTTTCCGGGACCCCTAAATAGAATCATTTCCTGTGCATTTCTAAGGGCTTTTTTCAGAAAGAAATATACCGAATCCACCTCTTTCTCGTCCAGGTGGTCTGAGACCTTTCCCTGATATGACATACACCATACAGGTAAATTCCTGAAGAAAATAAATTCCTTCCCGGGTGGCCATTTTCTCCCAGCATATGAGTCATGGTACTGCCAGTCCCCATCAATGAAGACATAATCAACAAATCCCGGAAGTATGGGGTTGCCTGATCTATGGGTCATTGAGATTTCTATGGGTGCAGAGTACGTATTCTGATGAGCCTTCCAGATGAATTTTAATAATATATCCCGATCTACATTTATTTCCATACACTTCACCAGTTTCTATGTTATTTTTCTGATAGTTCAATCATGTATTTTACCAGTTCCTCAGGTTTTGTAACCATGGGCCAGTGGCCTGTCTCAATTGTTTTATAATGGCCTGTAAGCCTGTCAGCATAATTTTTAATTTTCTGATAAATTTCCTCGGATGTTTTACCTCCCCGGCCCATTATGCAGAATATATATGCCTTTTTAACCGCATCAAATTTATCTGAAATCACTATTGGGTCTGTTCCGAGTCTTAGTGGCCATGGTGCTCCTTTTTTAAGCATCCAGTCCCTGTCCTTGCCTTTAACATCACTTCCTATTTCTTCAATTATTTTATCTGTCAGTGGAATTCCAAAAAATCCGGGAGGAATATGACCAAATTCAGATTCAGGGTCCATGGATCCCTGAGGGGTTCTAACGTTTTCAGGTATAACTGCATCAATATACATAATGAGTTTTATCTTTTCTGGTATTCTATCAGCAACTACTGATACGACTTTCCCCGCAAAACTGTGCCCTACCAGAATAATATCATTCAGATCATTGTATTCTATGAAGTTAAGGACATCCTGTATGGCGGTTTCCATGTTTATATCCTGTGACGCAAGATGTATCCTCTCTCCCATGCCCGTTAATGTTACCGGGTACACATCATAACCATGTTTTTCAAGTAATGGTGTTATTTTTTTCCACACCCATGCACCCAACCATGCGCCAGGAACAAGAACAATGTTTTTAGATTGCATTTGTTAATAAAATACAACTCTGCTAATAAATATTCTGCTTCAAAGGGAGAAGCGGTGGCTGATACTACAAAAATGGCATATTCATGCAGGGAGGCATAATAACTATCCGGTTATTTAATTAAGAGGATAGGTTGGGATTTGGACCCAAGTAAATGAGATCTGCAGTCTCACGCATCACTGCTCTGCCACCTATCCGTTGTTTGATATTACAAATTTATATTTATCTTTTTATGATTTATGTAACCGACCACTGGAATATGCAGGTATACATAATGTTATATCATTAGAAATTCAGGGATCAGATATCACATAAAACTGTAAAATACGATACGGTGGAAAGAATTTAATGCTTCCCGCTCATACAACACCGACCAGTTACATTAAAAGGAAAAAATTTTATTAATGGTTGCGTTTTAATATTAATGGGTTTCAGTATAAGTCAAATACACTCAATTTTTATATTAATCTCATAGGTGATAAATAAAATGTATTCAGCCAGTATATACCAATATGGTATTAACAATTCCGGAATTACTTATACATTCAATGCATTAAGTAGAGATTTTTCTGATTATTCTCTGTTCTGGCAACAACAAACGGAACGCATATTTAATGGATTAACTATAACGTTGTTTTCTGAAGCAGATAATTTATTGAATTCTGAAGAAAAGAATGAACTTTATAAGTTTATATTTTATACATACGCCAAAAATGATGATTTAAATAAATGTGATATAAGAATATTTAATGATTATGATGATGATTCAACTGATATATACATTGAATACCATATTGATAAAACTATGGATAAAATGGATTTAATTAAATATATATCACAATTACAGTATGAATATATAAAGGATGCCAGTGAAAGCATTATTTCAAAATTATACATAATGGTAAAACATAATGAAACCATGTGAATTTTTAAAATAGATAAAATAATGACAGATAATTATCAGATCTAAATAATAAAGATTTATAAAGAATGAATTAATTATTATATTAGATGACTCGGGTAGGTATATATACTCATGATTTTAAATTTTACCATGATGTGATCAGAGATTTGAAAAGATGGAATCTTCCCTTTTACAGTATAACTGACCTTTATTCCATACCTAAGGATATTTCAGTGATCTTAAGCTCTAATAAGGATAATATAAAATTGCCGAACCAGATTAAAGCAGATAATTCAGTGTGTGGAATAAGAATGTGCCTTTCAATGCTCTTAGACAGGGATAGATTTAATAATATTATTATAGGCATAGATCCAGGCCCTAGACCTGGCATAGCTGTTATGGCAGATAACGTTTTAATGGAAGCCTATGAATGCCCGGCAATAAAAAATATTCGTAAAGAAATTTTGAACATAATCCACAGCTACTCATATGCATATGTAATGATAAAAATAGGCAATGGTGACAGACCGAACAGGGATTCAATAATAATGGAATTAAAAAATATCGCACCGATGGCAATAGTCAATGAGGAAAATACAAGTACACCGCATAAAATACATGATAATGCACTATCAGCAGCCAGAATTACAATGATTATTGATAAATATGATAGTACAAGGGTACCTGAAAAATTTAGTAGAAAAAATATTTACGATAAGGAATTTACAACGTTACATTCCCTGATCTCATGATTTTGTTTTCGGTAACTTCTTCTTCCTTCTCTTCCATTTTGGCACTCTTACCGTGTTTCTTCTTCCCGAAGCCAGTAGAAGGAATATTGCAAATGCCACAGCGACTGCAGCTATATAATAAATCCAGCTATAATTCGGTGGTGTTCCATAGTAGAAAGTAGTAGATGATTTACCCGATACCGTTATATCAGGATTATTTGTTGATATGAATAATGTATCCTTGCCTCTTGGTATTATAGCTGCCGGTACGGTAATATTAATCTTAGATGTGGAATTTGGCCCTATCCTGTCAATATGTTTTGAACCGACGGAAACACCATTGATGGAATAGCCTACCGTAATATTATATATTGGGCTGGAGACAGAATTTTTTATTGTAGCATTTAATTTTACTGGATTACTTACATTGAAATTTATGACATTTGAACTTACAACCGTTGAGTTTGTTTGATTTAATGCCGTACTCTTTATGTTAACATAGACGGTCTGGCAATTTGATGGAGCCCTTACACCTATAACAAATTTCGAATTGTTATGGGAACTTTCATGATACCCTGAGGGGGAGAAGTTTGTTAGATTTGTACCACCGAAATATGCACTTACCGAGTAATTGTGATAACCTGATGTTTCATTTACATATATATTAAATTTTTCACCCTTATATACAAATGATGGGTAGCTAATTGCCGGAGAAAATGATGATGCTGTACTTGGAGTACTGTTGTTTGCATTATTTACACTGTAATTGTTCTGAACCATGGATAAACCGGATAATGAGACCATTATGAACACAACAGATATAATTATTATTAATTTAGTTTTCATTTATCTTACCTCTTTCCCCTAGACCTTGCTGAAGACCCTATTAATCCTATTAATATAGCACCAGCTATTATGCCTATTCCTATGTATATTGTCATTACAGGATTTGCTGTGTAATCATTAACTATACTAGTGCCGGATGAACCTGTGCCTACCGATGCACTCTGTATTTCCGGTGTTATTGTTACATTATGCTGTGTACCGTTATAATATGAATGGAAGTCTATTAAATCACTGCTACTCAATTTAGCCGATGATATATCATACGCATAAACATATACCGTTGCCTTCTGACCGTATGTTAATGTAACATTATTAGCCATTTTTCCATTGTAAACAGTATATGTACCTATACGGAATACCTTGCTTAATGATGCGTTATTTGTTACATTGAAAGTAACTGTTATGTTTGTATTGCCGGTATTTTCAATTGTTACCGGAAGCATATTTAATGTACCGTTAGCTATTGCATATTCCTTTATGCTGGTATTGCCAGAATTTACAGTATAATTGTATAATTTACTAACATTAACCGTTATATTGCCTATAGTTTTATTTTCTAATGTATTGTTTAATTTTATGGGTACACTGTTATTGCCTGCAGGAGCGTTGGGTACTGTTATATTAACGTACACTGTGGTGTTTTTACCCGGTGTTAAATGGAAGTCTTCCTTATTAAATACCATTTTCCATGCAGAATTGCCCGAAGAAAGATTTAATGTGTTGTTTGTATTGCCATTGTTTGTTAATACAAACTTTTTTTCAACTGTCTGGCAAACCTTTGGGTCAACGGATGTTGAATTTATTGTATAGCCGAACACATTAACCTTCTTAAGGTGTAAATTAATGTATTCAGTACCGCTTATGTATTTTGTTACTGTATTACTGTATGTTATATCCTTATTATATGTAGTGTTATATTTAACCTTGCTTGATTCAAATTTAAACGTGTTTTCAGGCAGTAATACTTTCTGCATTGATGAGTTTACGATTAATTCAGATGGACCTGTAATTTTAACATTATTGCTTATTGGTTTATTGTTATAATATACGTAAAGATGTGCATAGTGTGCATTTGTAAGTGTTATATTATCCGTAACGTTTGTGAATGGTTTTAACGTTATATTATTCATATAGGCATATTTATCATCTGTGCTTGTTATATATATGCCATATGTATGGGCGTTTAATGATACGTTATAATAACCCTTGCTGTTTGTTCTTAGCGTTTTTATTATAGTTCCATTGCTTATTATATGTACATATGCATAGCTGGCTGGAGAGCCATTCTGTGTTACATAACCACTCATATAATCCTCTACCCTGTGTAGGGCCAGCGTTACATTTATATTTCTATTGCCGGTCAGGTTTGTTTTGCTTGATCCATAATATTTATAAGCACCGGTTGAGTTTGAATATTTACCCGAAGTTGTTATGGTTATATTGCTCTTATCCGCAGGTAATACTATGCTTATATTTTTACCTGTGAAATTCAGCGATAAACCATTGTAATCTATAATATATGGTGTTGATACGTTTAATGAATTTGTTATATTTAAATCATAACCTGATTTATAAACCGGTGTGTATGTTGTATTTTTGTTTATATACATTGCTGTAACATTTGCAGTTGTTCCGTTGTATGAATACACCGTATAGTTGCCAGCAGGTAAATGATTTGGATTATATCTTATACCGTTTTTGAATACGTATGTTGTATAATTCTTACTGTTTGTTAATGAGAAATTAAGGTATGTATTTTTGTCTATTGTCCTGCTTTTCATTATTGCTGTTGTGCCTGTGATTTCAGGTGTAATATATGCGTCTTTACTGCTGAATGATGTGTAATATATACCGGGAGCTATACTGTGTGTTACAGTGCCATCGGTAAAGGTGAGATTGTATGTATTGTCAGGACCGATAAGATGTATCGTTCCATTAAAGTTCAGTAATTTTGAATTGTTATAAAGGTTAAATGTAGTACTGTATGTATTCTGGTATGCCGTGTATGATAATGATGTTGAGTTTGTTATTTTTACCATTGTACCGTGGTAAAATACCGACTGAACACTAATATAACTCTTATTTACAGCAGGATAACTTACTATTGCCTGGCTATTTTTTAACTGGGCAAAGAAGAACGGGAAGCCGTGATAGTATACAGTAGCTATCCCCTCCATTACCTTCTGATTTACATTGTTATTGGATGATGCAAGTACAGTTGTATTATATGGTATATTTAGATTCATGTTAAGATATCTCGTGGAACTTACATTAAGGTAATTAAATGATGCAAGCCTTGCACCGGTATATTTACCTAAACCTGCTATTGTATACTGCCCTTCAGGCAAATATACTGTGTGGCTTTTATCCGTATTATTGAAACTGTACTGCAATCTGATATTATTTGATAATACCTCATAAAATCCTGTGTAATTATTATGATTTCTTATATATGAACTAATATGTACCGGTATGGCCTTTGAATAGGCAATATTCAGTGAAGTGTTGCCCGTAACATTGATTGTCCTTATAAATACGCCTGTACCATTGGTAGAATATACCGTATACATTCCATATGGAAGGCTTGTATTATACATTCCATTAACAGGTGTAACGTTTAATGATTCCGAACTGATACCGTTGAAATACAGTGTTACAGTGTTCGTTGCCTTACCATAAAGCCTGGCGGAAAGTTCAGGCTGAATATTTGCCGAAACTGGTGACCCCCAGCCGGTTACGGTTTCATAACCCTTATTTTCTGTATTGTTTGATTTTACCTTTATGGTATAGTTGCCCGGTATAACACCGAAACTTACAACACCCTTTGAATTTGTTATTCCACTTACACTGTAATCAGTGGTGTTCGCAGTAACATGATAACCCGAGAGCGGTTTTCCATTGGTGTTTACATTTACAGTAAGATTGTCCATACTTATATTAATATTCTTTGTTGTGTTTTTACCAAGGGACGGTGAAACTGTACCCACGTCTGTGTAGTTTAAATTGCCTGATGTTACACTTATCTGGTATGTATACGGAGCTATATCTCTTATGGAATAATTACCGTTAATTATTTTTGCTGTATACACTGCATTATGGGTTTTATTATATAGTGTAACATTGCCGTTCTCTATAGTCCTGCTTGATGTTAAATTTAATAACTTAACATGTCCTGATACCTTATTTTTCTGAACTCTTTCATTTACCGTTACATTATAGTTTGAAGCCCTGTTTGCCTCGCCACTGGATATTGTGACATTTTTTCTGGCTATAACCTTGCCGGTCATGTTTAATGCGCCTACACTACCGGTACTGAACGTTATGGTATCATTTCCCGGTAAGCCGGTAAGATGGTAATAACCGGTTGAGTTTGTTGTTGCGACCTGATGTGAAATACCATACTGGTCTGTAAGTGTTACGTGTGCACCGGGTATGGCTTTTCCATCGGATGATGTTAACCTTCCTGTTATATTGGCACCTGGATAATACTGTATTATAGGGTCTTCACTCTGAATTACCTGGGAGCTTAATGGCAGTAGTATCTCTGTTCCCTTATTCTCCTGCTGATATTTATATGCAGTCTGTATAGGTATAAATTTGAAATACTTTTCAAGGCTTGGGTTCTTTTGTATCTGGGTTTGATTGTATGGATTATATAATGAACTGTAATATGATAGTTCAAAGTGGCTCATATTTAATGCCGGCATAGGAGTCATATCTGTCGTGCCGTAGGATATGCCTGGTATGCCCGTTGTTTGCCCAACATCCTGGGGTGTATAACCAATTACAGACCTGTATATGGTTGTATTGTAAAATGCCGGCGAATATAATATTCTGTAGCCGGTTATGGTTGCACTTGCAGGTGTTTGATTTAATGGAAATATGCCGGTACTTGTCTGTGCAAATACATCATAGTAGTTTGTTGGAACCGTTTCACCGTCGTGGGTGTACGATTTTGTATCGGTTAAATATGCAGGAGCATAAAATATTCCCGGATTTGTACCAGAAAATGGGAATAACCCATGGTCTGTCTGTATATATGATATCTGTGAACCTGTTGCCTTTTCAAGGGCTGAATATGCATTTGTTATTATGCTCATGGAATATTTTGATGATAACTGTCCCATTACCAGTGCATGGTATGCATTTCCTGATGATGTTATGTTTACCTGATGGCTTCCGTATGCGCTTGTGTTTAATAGATGGTCGTAACTGTTATGTAAGGGACTTTTGTAAATGGTTTCTATTATATTTGTTTCATTTGATCCGAAATATTTATCCATAACCTGTGTAACGCTGGTATTGAAATGGCCATTTGAATAGGCACCGGGAGTCTGCAATACCCTGGATATGAATAATGTTACTATCTGGCTTTCATTCTGGGCTAACAGAATCTGACCCGCAGTTGTATAACCCTGCTGGAAATCATCTGCCACTGTTGGATGCTTACCCTGTTGAAGTTCCTGGAATCCATAATCCCACCACGATACATACGCAGGCCTGTGAGATAGGGATTCATTGGTGTTCTGTGTTGCAAGCCACTGGAATGACTGGGATAATGGCTGTGATTTATTGTCAAGCAGTAGTCCGTAGTTGCCCAGATATGATGATGTTGATGAACTGTTAAGGTGCAGTGGAGATAAGGTAGAATTTATCTGATTATTATAATATGCTGCATTGTTTTCCGGTACCCCTGCGGATACAGATCCCATACCTGAGGGTATAATCAATGCAAGTATAACTATTATGGCGAATACTGCCTGGATCCAGTTTATATTGCCCTTTATTGACCTTTTAATTGTGGAATGGCTTACTCTTTTCTTCACGTCTTTTGTTTTCAATAAATCTGCAAAGTAAACTATTAATCCACCACCAAGTATTGCATATGCGGGTGCTGCAGTTACATTAAACCTTGCAGCCTCAAAACTCATGAATACAGAAAATATAGAAAATATCAGTACAAGTAATAATGCCTCGCTCTTAACCTTCAGGAATCTATATACTATGTACGGTACACCTGCAACACCAAGAAGGAATAAACCCGGACCGAACCCAGATATATATGATCCAAGTACTGGAGCCGCTGCTTCTGCTATTGTTGAATATAACCTTGATTTAACAAAGTATCCATCTCCTGTAATTAATTCCCTCAGTATTGCCGGATTTGTTTTGCTTAATACGAATAGGGAAACGGTACTTACAATAATTAATGCCGGTATAGTCATTATCCATGGTTTTCTTGCAATGATATTTATTAATATTCCGAAGCCTATTATTAATAAGCCCATAGCCAGTGGTGGAAAATACCAGGGCATAAGCATTTTTGTTACATAATAATAATAGTAACCGAACGGGAATGAAAATGCTATAAATATCGTTATCAGATAGGTTAAATGACCGGTTGGTTTTCTTGTAAACAGGTTGTACAATAACTGTACGGCAACATATATTAATATTATAACCTCTATATACGGGAATCCCTGCCATATAACAATCAGGCCACCCAGGGATACTGCGGCCATTAAGGCGTAAATTGTTGATATTTTATTTTCCCTGTAGAAGTTAATTATTGAGCTATAATATGATCTATAATCCGTTAATTTCTTTATTATAATGCTTTTATTTGATGTTATTATAGCCTTTTCAAAGAAATATATGGCAAGAAAAGCGAATATTAACTCAGGTGTATGTGCCCTCCCATCCGATAATATACCGGATGTTAGATTGCCTGGCATTATTGCATAAAATAATGCGGCTAACATTCCTGCCTTTTTGCCGAATATTTCCTTTGTTATCAGGTATACAGGTATTATTAATAATGCACCGTAAAATGCATCTGATTCCATAAATGCATAGTATGCTGCCTGGTGTAAGCCTAATATTGGTGAGAGCAGGTATGAAACAAATACTATGCTCCACTGGTAAAATGGTGGCCTTAAGTTACTCGTACCTATAGGATATGCCAGACCATTGGTATATATTAACTGGCTGTGGTGACTCAGTATATACTGAACGATATAATAATTAAAATACGGGTCACTACCTCCTGAAACGTTTAGATATGAGTCTTTAAATGCTTCCGACCATACAAAAAAATTGGCAAGGAACATGTATAGTGCCAATAGTATTAGAATTACTGGGAACTCAGGGTATCTATTTATTTTCTCTTTAATGCTATCTGTAATACTCATAATTAGAGATAGATAATGAAATCTTTATATAAAAATTTACGCTATGTTCAGCAGAGCATATTTTTAAATTCATTTATATTCAAATTTTATATTCCTGTAAAATCCGAGTTTATTTCTTTTTACGTATAGAACATAGGAAATAACTATTATAACATATATTATTATAAAATAATTTATGGAAATATAGTAACCTGCATTGCTTGTAAATGATAGGACAAAGGCAATAATAAGGAAAACTGATGATATAACAGGGATGAAAAATTTATTTTTAGTGTATAATTTTATTAATGATATATTGGAAATTATATGTATTATTATGTAAAGGAAGCTTATTATTCCTGCTATTATTACAAACGCTATAAAAACCCCTATAAAATAGGTTAATATTACTGATATAAATATTGATGCCAGTAATAGTATTATTATGAGATTTTTCTTTTCTGGCATGTGTTTTATGTTGAAATCGCTGTAAAATCTTGGTATTAAATTTATAAATGCATTTAAATATGATACACTGAGGTTAAAACCACTCATTATGCCGAAGAATGCAAAAAATATTAAGAATGGAAGACCCAATCTATGGAATGCAAGCTCTGTTATATAAAATGGATTTGATATATAATTAGATAAACCGGAGTAGCCAGAAAAAATCAGTAAAGCAAATGCAGATATGCTCATTATTATGCCTGAAATTGTAAATGATATGAGCAATGATTTCGGTGTGTTGTTATGTGAACTCTGGGTGGTTTCCGATAAGAATATGCTTGAGCCTCCTCCAGAAAAGGCTAAAATGCCGAATATTACACCAAAAAAGAACGGATTTAAACCGAACTTTATTCCGGAAAATGAAAAATCCGGTGACCTGTGAATTATAAAAACTGCACTCATTATAAGAATGAACATTATTTCAAGAAAACCTGCTATTAGGGTGTATTTGATTGAAACCTTTAATCCCGATGAAACAACAAGGTATACCATGCCTATAAAGATGATGATAAAAATATATTCCAGATAGGCATTATAAATTCCAAATAAATTGAATATTGAGTATAAAAATCCTGATATAAACATTGATATATTCGGCACTGTCAGTACTGAATACATAACATACAACAGGAGTACAAAAATGCCAAAATCCTTGCCTAAAATATTGCCCACATAGGAGTAATAACCACCGTTTGTTATATATTTTTTTGATAGTGCATATATTGTATATAATGTAAAATACGATAATAAAAATGAGAATATGACAACAAAGGGCAGCAAGGAACCTGAATATAATGCAATTACCGAGAATAGGGCTATAAAATCAAGCATCGGACCTATGGAGGTGAATGACTGCATCACTGCCTCCTTTAAATTTAGGTATTTCATGTTACCGTATTAAAATAGAAAATAAAAGCTATTTGGTAACAAAAGGTTATGTGTATAATTTTGTGTAAATATAAATCCCTGCTACAAATAGAATGAGCTATTACTTTAAATGCAGGGATATTCACTTAGAGGTGTACTTTATAAATACACAAAATAATGTACACGATCGTGCAAACATTAATAAGTAATATTATGATAAAATGTTATGAGCGAACAGGTATTAGCAGAAGAGTATGCTTATTTCGCAGAGATTAAGACGGATCTTTTGAAGGAACAGGAGGGGAGATATGCCCTTATTAAAGGCAGTAAATTGATCGGTGTTTTTGATACCGACACTGATGCCTACCAAGTCGGTGTAATGCAGTTTGGTAATGAAGCGTTTCTCATAGTAAGAATTTCTCAAGAAGACGAATATTATTGGATACCGACACTGGAATTAGAGTTGTTAGATGTCGATATTAAGTAAGATTTATCATGCATCTGGAAAGATCGGTTCAGGGATGAGCATAAATAACAATTGGGGTAAGCCCGCAGCAGAAATGGAATTTTGAATCCCCTAGAATAATGTAGAAATGCTTACTGAAAGATATTCCTTATAAATACACAAAATAATGTACACGATCAACAAAAACAAAAAAAGATAAAATAATGTTCCATATTATGTTTAATGAATGATTTAAAGAAGCTTCTTTTAAGGGAATTGAATAAAAGGAAGTACTCCGGAATGGCACAGTATGAAATAGAGGCATTATATGCCTTTTCAAGGTCATATATTTCTGAAACATTAACGTCTCTGGAGAAGAACAATATAATAATAAGAAAAAATAACGGTAAATTAACAAAGAGAATATGGTTAATTGAATATTATCCAGATGTAATAGATAATTATATCAGGATTGGCATACTGAAATCAAGCGAATACTCATTGTTTTTATCACTGGTAAATGAAATAAAGGATAATAAGATAAAAATTATTCCATATAATAATACAGTAGATTTAATGAATGCAGTCGTTAACAATGCATTAGAATTTGCATTATCGCCTGTATTCTCACAGATAATTTTCTCACTGACAAACAGCAATATACTGATGCTTGGACCCGTTTCATCCGGAGGGTCCTTTATTATGGAAAATAATATGGATAATAATATATTCTATACCTCAGAGGTTTCATCAATGATGCTTTTTACAGGGGAATTTTTTAAGAGAAACAGTGATATAACCATAAGGACATACAGTAACCCGTTAAATGGGTCAAAAGAGTTTGAAAACAATGGAAAATACATAGCCATATGGGAACCATATGCGAGTTCTATACAGGATAGGGGATATAAAATTATAAATGATTATAAAAGCCTGATGGATGATGATCCGTGCTGCTTTATAGCCACAAATAAATATTATTATGCAGACAATAAGAAATTTGTAGATGATTTAATATGGAAATATAAAAACTATAATAAATTTGATAATTCTATTCTGGCATATATCTCCAAAATTACAAAAATAAAAAAGAGTATAATTGAAAAATCACTGCACAATTATAATTTTAAATTAAAATTTGATTTAAATGATATGAAAACATATATTAAAAAATTAGGCATTATAATATCGGATGAGAAATTAAAGGATATGTACATTGATTATAAAAATTAATTTTTATTCAGATAGGACAGGAATTTATCAAGGTTGATTTCAAGGAAGGATATGGGAGCCATTATTTCAAAGTTTGATAATATATCTGGACTCATTTCACCCATGAATCCCACTGTATCATCACCTATATTTATATTTCCACCCCTGCCTTCTATAATTTCATCGTGTTTTTTCTCCATAACGGTAATTTTTTTATCAATGCTCCTGGTATTCAGGTAATTTAAAATCTGGTATATATCGGAATAAACTGCCTTTGTATTGTTATATATTATACACAGGTCAGTATGCTGCTTTCCTGATTTTATTATATCTCCAATTTCAAATATTTTTACCGGCAGGCCATTCCTTTTATTTATTTTAATAAAATTTAACATTCCAGGATATAATCTATCCCTTATCATGGAATAATCCATACTTTTTGGGTTTTCAAGTGATACCTCTCCTGAATAATTTAATCTGTTATAGAATTCATTTGATGTAAGTACAAATGTTCTTATTTCCTGATAATTTACCGATGTTAATATATCCCTTATAACACTTATATTATCATTTTTTTTATCCGGTTTTCCTGCGTTATATATTTTTAATTTTTTTTCATTAATATTATCATATCCGTATGCCTTGGCCACATCCTCTATTATGTCAACCGGACCCATTACATCTATCCTGTTGCCGGGAACATTAATTCTGTAGCCATAATCCGATACCTCACACCTGTATCCCATTTTCCTCAGCAGTGTTACAACATCATCAGGAACTGTGCCCATTAAGCTTTTTATTTCCTTTTCATTTATATATATTTCACGGAAATCGTAGTTACTTACATTATAATCCTCATTACTGCCGGAATCACATACCGATATTTTATAGCCAGTATAGCTCATCTCGTATGCAAACAGGTAAAATGCTGATCTTACGGCGTTAAAATCTGTGCCGGTTATATCAAAGAAAAACTTTGAGGTTTTATCAGTTACCTTAGATTTTATTCCATTTATTACAGGTGGCATTGACATAACATCATTTTCGGAATCAAATATTACAGGAACCTTAGTCACTGATTTTATAAGATCTTTATATTCCCTGCCCTTCTCATGTTTATTCAGTATATCATATGCATTTCCTGTATAATTATCATATGTTGTAAATTTTAAAGTTTTTGCCTCAACCATTGTATATCTAAACGGTGGTTTTACATTATCTAAATCGTGTATGCCTATAGATACCTTTTTCCTGTTTTTACCGATTATATCATGTAATCTTTCCTGATAATCTATAATATGCTGAAGGTTATTTCCTATAGGTTTGCCCTCGGCAGTAAATGATAATAAATATGGTCTCTCCCTCAAAATAGACCGGTCAGGAATTATTTTTATACTGGAACTGTTCAGTATACCCTTTATTCTATAATTATTATCATAAAAGATTTTCATGCTTTCCTTCAATGCAAAGAATGAAAAAAGATCTGGTCTGTCTGGATTAAACTCAATCTTTAACTCATTATCCTCCTCTACTGAATATCCTATAATTTTTGAGTAATCATATAATTTATTATAATAAGTATTACCTATATTATCTGCTACATTGTTTTTACTATCTTTTATTACAACCATTAGATAAGGATATCAACAATTTATTTAAATTTAGGTTTTACTATTCCCTGTTTTGTTTCTTGCATACTCCTTTAATATAAATCTAATTAGATCATCTACGGATATTGCATTTCCCGTATTTACTTCACTTTCAAGCTCATTATAGATCTTTCTTGGCAATTTCAAATCAACACTGCTTGTATTATTGAGATCATTTTTGGCTATAAATTCATTCAATGCAAATCTTATTGCCTCTGAAACACTATTATAGTTATATTTATCGACTATTTCCTGAAGTTTTTTAACAAGGTCTTCCGAAACTCTAATTGTTATTCTGTAAGGTACTGTCATATGTGTAGATTAAATTAATCAGCGATATAAAGTTTTCCTAATTATAATAATTATTCATGGGCTTGATCTTTATTATCGATAAAAATGCATTTATAATATCGATATAACATAAATATAACATAATGACTGGAAATAGCAATTATATACAGGAAAGTATGGGGTATAGGCCTAAGATGATAAATATATCAGTATCAGACAAAGAATTCATGCAGGTTACATTTGGCTCTTCTATTAATGGAAATCATCAGGGAATGCAAATATATAAAGAGCTATTGCATGCCTTTCTTTCAAAGGCTGAATGGCATGACCGGTGCCGCCTTATGGTATGAATATACTGCTATTATTAAAAAAAGATGGACCAATTCACGTAAGGAGGAAGAATAATGGAAATTGATGTGTTAACATATTCTATGCCTGTAAACACCGTGGATATTTCTATGACTATAAGTCTTTTATCTGGCAGGTTTACTTCTGATGCAGAAGACCACGAAGACCCGGGTTACTTAGGTGATGAAGAACTGGTTGGGATAGAGATGAGTCTAAAGGATTATTCTGAGAGAAGATTTAAGCGTGGATCTATAGAAGAACTTCTTAAAGACCTGAAAGATTAATATTAGGTGTGCTGGATGGGGGATTGGGAATTCAGAATTTTGAGACCACATATAATTACATCCACAAATTTCATACAGGTGTTGATTACATCTCTGGACAAAATAGAAAATAAGGGACACTTAGATCAATTCACACAGATTATCTTGATGCCTGCTGCCTCACTTATTTGATCCTGATAAGTTTTGAATTCTCTGTCTCTGGTTACAAATTCTATGGCAGACTTTGATGAAACACCCATGGCATGTGCATATGATAAATGCAGAAGATCCAGTGTTTTCATAGGTATTTTTTCTGCCAGCTCAAATGCGTAAGCAACTATACGGCTATATCTGCCAACTGGTGTTTTTATCATGCTAAATTCAATGGGAAAATACATTAGATCAAATTTTTGAAGTATGTATATTATAACTGCATACGAGCTTGTGATTCGATCTCCAGAGAATTTATCAAGAAGGTTTATAAAATTGCGGTTCCTGAACATTACAGAATTGAGTTCGCCAATGACAAGTTCTGAAACTACCTTTCCATTCTCCTTAAGGTATTTCAGGGAGGTTGTGCTTGAAGGGTCTTCCGGGTCAAGTGCCGAAACTATTAAACTTGTATCTATGTATTTCAAATGAACCTGTGCCTCTCCTTAAGCAGATCATTAAGGCTTCCTGTTAATTCAATGGGTATTTCGCCTGTAGACTTCTCTAATGCTTTCAACCGTGCCACTTTATCCAAAATCTCTGGAAAATTCTCTGATGCTGATATTCCTAATGATATGATATATCGCAATGCATCACTTTTTGTCATAAAAATACCAGATTTAATTAGTTTATCAACAAATATTGAAGTATCTTTATCTATTCTTATCTGGACTGTTTCTCTTGCCATTATAATTACGTAATTGTAATGATACATAATAATTTTTGCATTTTAATTATCAAACGAACTCCTCACTTTTACTATAGTGGGTTTTTTATTTTTTATAATGTTTCATTGACTATTGAAGCTTTTATTAATTATTTTTTTTGGGTTAACAAAAATCATCATAACCAGGAACTTCAAAAAAAATTTGAGCAATTTATTGTATTAAATTTACGGTTTTTTGGTACACCTATAAAAGTTTGAAATCTGATTCGGGTTTATAGTACCTGACATAAATGATATCCTGTCATGGAACTAAACCCTGATCCTGTGTTTTTCCATCCGCAAGGTTGTATATGGACTGCAGGAACAGTATCTTAACCATGGTTACAGAATTAATGAATTAATATTGGAAGGTGGAATAGGTTTTTAGGAGAAGCCATCCATATTGTGCACCAGTTTTATACACATGCGGAAAGTCTGAATTCTAAGGTACATTTAAATATATGAATGTGATATATAACAGTAGCGTTAATGGCCAGTCGGCCACTAGAAACGGTGATGGGGAGGGTTCCCCTCTAGCCGTTTCGATTCAAGTTTAAGGGAGTATTTTGATGCCAGAGCCAATAGAGGTAGTTCCTGCATTTGGTTTATCAAACTTATTATAAATTTGGTTAAAATAACCTTTCCAGGTGGCTTTTTTTATTGGATTTTGATTCGTCATGTAGTTTCTCCTGACACAGTAAGCTACGCAATCGACTATTTGTGATAGGTTTCGCCATTTTGAATCTGTAAAGAGCGGGTCCTCTATAAGGTAATCGATATGGTCATACATAGTCCCATTAAAGAGCATATCCCTAACTTTGTTCCGCAACCTCGCATCTTTATTAGGTCCCTCAGTATCTTCAATAAGTATTCCGTACTGCGGTGGGGACTTTGAAGCAATATATTGATCATTTTTTCTGATTACATATCTATTCATTCTTTCAAACAGCAGCCTGCGCAATTCTGGTATTCTCAGCAGGGGTGCATAATGGTACGTAGTGATCAATAGCAGGGTATTTGAACTTATAACATTTTTCTTGGTCACCAGATGTAATATACCTAAGCCCATGTGTTACCAAATAAGAATCGTCTATACTTCTAATCATTATAAGGTTATATATAGTGCGTTCATAAAATTTTTGTTTATAAATTTTTAATTTAATAGTTGGCTATTAATCGTGATTTTTTTCTTTTTCTTTCATATATTTAAAAATTTCACCGCTTGCCGCGTATGTTCCACCCGGTCCTATAGGATCTGCTTTCCCCAATTCATAAGTATGCTGCACACTCTCACGTATTCTTGGGATTTCAAGCAATAATAATTCAATTGCTTTTGACGTATCTATTTTTTTTATTGCCGCTTCTGTATTAATAACTTCCAGTAAAATCTCAGGCAACGAAACAGGAAATTCAACATTCCAGGAATTTTCTGCCAATAAATTTTCAAGAGATTTTATTATCGTTTCAATTGAGTGGTTTTCATCATTTTTTCTATTAACTGCGTCCATAATATATTAAATAATATAATATACTATTTAAATTTTATACTGCATACAGGCTCTACGCATGCCCTACAGAATGGCTTCTGATTATTTTACAAAATTTCCATGCGCCTTCATCTAAAATATCAATATATATATTTATGAACTAAATAATGTGTCAAAATGCTTGAGAGGTTGAAAATTTATATAGAGTATTCCAAGCCTAAGGTGTGGTGGCTTCTTGTATTCACGGGTCTTACAGGGGCAGTTATTGCCACTACGGAATTAACGGAATTTAATATCATTCTTATTCTCATTGCAGTTATATCGGTAACATTAGGTTCAATGGGGGCTGAAGGTCTTACAAATTATATTGATTTAAATATGGATTCCATAATGTCAAGAACAAAAAAAAGGCCACTGCCAAGGGGATCAATAACTAAAAAAAATGCATTAATTTTTGGTTATTCACTATCATTTTTTTCTGTTATAATTCTTTTAGCATTCGGTAAATATATTGCATCGGTTTTCATGGCAGCAGGTATTTTTGACAATGTTTTTATTTATAGCTATTTACTGAAGAAAAGGTCACCATACAGTATCATATATGGTGGATTTTCCGGTGCTTTCCCGGTTTTAATAGGCTGGTATACATTAACCTTAAGGTTTTCATGGCTTCCATGGATTTTATTTTTACTGGTAATGTTCTGGATACCCGTTCATGTGTGGAGTTTAGCATATAGATATAGGGATGATTATAAAAATGCTAATGTACCGATGCTACCAGTAGTTTATTCGGATAAAAAAACTGCAGTAGCAATATCCATAGCATCATTACTTTTAATTGCTGTTTCCGTTATGCCATATTTATTTGGAATATTTAACATAATTTATCTAATAATGGTAATAATATTATCAGTACCTATTGTAATATTTTCAATAAAGTTTATTAATAAACCCGATGGGAATTCATCATTCAGGTTATTTGTGTATACTGCACCGTATTTAACATTAATCTTTCTGATTGCAGCTGTAATAAATTTTTTAAAACTGTTTTTCTGATATAAGAACAAACTTAATAATGAAAATTGTTATAAAGAATGGAGAGGTAATATAAATTGACTGATGCAGAGAAGATAGTTTTTCCGGGAGATGTAATAGCAAAGGAAGAAGAATACCTGTCCGGAAGAAATACAGAGGATATAAATGGTTATATAATAGCTACTGCTTTCGGAAAGGTGGAAAAGGACGAAAAAAATCTTACAATTTCAGTAAAGACTCCGGGTAATGTAATAAAACCAAAAAATGGGGAAATAGTTTATGGTAAAGTTATAAAGGTTATCAGCAAGGATGCCATAGTTTCTATTTATGGAATATACATGAATAATAAAATTATGCCCATTAATGTGGAGGGAAGAATAAAACTGCCCGTAGCAAATAAAAATATGTATTCACACATACTTACAATCGGGGATCTTGTAAGAGCAAAAATTATTAATACCAGACCTTTATATGTAACAATATTCAGCCCGGAACTTGGAGTGATTAAAACAAAATGCCTTATATGCCGCAATGAACTTATAATGAAAGATAATAAACTTTACTGCACCAACTGCCAGAGGAATGAAACAAGAAAAATAGCCAGCGACTATGGGGATATAGAAATATATGGTGGTAAAAATGAAAGATGAGGAAATAAAAGATGTCCAGAAGCTATCCAGAGAGGTTACGGACATGAGGAAAGAGATAGATGGCTTAAAGGAGGTTTTAAGCGGATTGATACAGGTCATGATGGAACATAATGATCAATTCAATGACGATGAGGAATATAATTAGGTGAAAAATATGGCAACATTACCAATGAAAATGCTTGAAGAGAATTTAAATAAAAAAGTAGCGTTACTTTTGAAAGATAATAGAATGCTGGAAGGAACATTATCCGGTTATGATGAATATATGAACATGACTTTAGATAATGCAGAGGAGAATGGCGAAGTCCAGAGAAAACTTGGAAAGGTTGTTATCCGTGGAAGCAATGTTGTGAGAATAACAACAAAATAATTTTTTTAAAAAGTATTTATAATTTATATTAATAACGCAATATGTCTAAAATTATAGATGATATTTATTATACAATGGGTTTTTCAACATGCGGATATTATAAAAATATAAAATTTCCGTTTATCATTGATACATTCTCAAATTATTATAAAAATGATGATAAAACCATCGATATTATAGGAAATAAATTCAGTAAAAATATCTATTATCCATCATTCCTTGATGGTGAAAAGATTATAGAAAACGATGATGTGTTAATTATATTCAATGGAATAGAATTAATCCAGAGACCGAAAAAACTCGTTGACTTTCTTGTTAGGCTAAGAAATAAGTACGGGTTTAAAAAGTTATTTTATCTTCAGGGTGTATCCGATCCGTATATAATTCCGGTACTGGTCTATCTCGGCATAAACATATTTGATGATCTGTATATACGGAAGGAAAGCCAGGAAAAAATAAAATATAATGTTGCAGGCAAATCACATGTTGATTATAACCCGTTAAAGGAGAATATGGAATTTGCAAATGGTATTATTGAATCACTGTTCGATGCGATAAAGGATAATACACTGAGGGATGTTGTTGAAAAAATTGCAGTATCATCAAAGGCACTTGAACTGTTAAGGATAGCAGATACGGGTTATTATAAGGATTTTTCTGGCTTCTTTCCATCAAGGACACCGTATATACTGGCAAATTCAATGGAATCATTAAACAGGCCGGATTTAATAAGATATAGAAATACCATCATAAATTATAGAAAACCTGAAAAGAGGGATATTGCATTAATACTGCCATGCTCAGCAAAAAAACCATACTCATTATCAAAAACACATATGAAAATAATTAACGAAATATCAAATTATAGAAGGTACCTGCATGAGTTAATTGTGACGTCCCCGGTGGGGCTTGTACCGAGGGAACTGGAAAATAGCTATCCTGCAAGCTCCTATGACATACCTGTTATAGGCATATGGTATGATGATGAAAAAAACATGATGAATGAGTTATTAAAAAATTATTTAAAAAATAACCATTATGATAAAATAATTGCATACATACCTGATGACCTTGAATTTATAAAAGATGTGCTTCCGGAAGATACTTTATTTATTATGGGAAGGGTTACAGACAGCGATAATTTAGATGTATTAAAAAGCACATTAAAGAATATAATAAACAGTAATTCATCATATGGAAATAAATTATATGACTATAGGGCAGTACTATCATTCCAGTTCGGGGAATGGATAGAAAAATATCTCTATGATATAAGAATAATAAATAATTTTCATCAGGATATGATTTTAAAGGATAAAAAAATATTATTTGTTTACAATAATAAAACCGGTAAATTCACAATAACAAAAGAATCTGCAAAATTTTTCCTTGAAAATAACAAATTTAATGTTGCAATTGATGATTTCAAACCCACATCAAATGTCTATTCCGTCGGTGTCAGGGATGCAACGGATGATATCAAACCATTCGATGAGGTAATACTAACATACAATAATGAGATACGCGGTGTCGGTACAGCCATGATGCCATACAGAGCCATGATAGATTTGAATAAGGGCATAGCCGTAAAGGTAAGAAGCTAAAAATTATTAATTATATACCGATGATGTTTTATGAGATTATTAATAAAAAATGGCATTATAATAACGGAAAACGATAACAGGGACATAGTTAATGGAAATATTCTAATCGATGGCAACATAATAAAATATATCGGGAGGGAGATGCCAGAACACGATGCTGAAATAAATGCAGAGAATAAAATTGTCATGCCCGGTTTTATAAATACACATACACATATTGCAATGAGTGGGTTTAAGGGTATTTTGGATGATATGGTTCTGGATGAATTTTTAAGGAAAACATCTGACCTTGATTCAAGGAGAACGGATAATGGCATCTATAATTCATCATTGCTTGGCATGTACGAGATGATAAATTCCGGCACAACCTCATTCTTAGACCTGTATTATTCCGAGGATATCATAGAAAAGGCTGCTAAGAAAACAGGAATACGCGCATTTCTTGCATGGAACACACTGGATGAGGAATACACAACGCAGAAGGGAAACCCTGTAAAAAATGCTGAAAATTTTATTGTAAAGGATCATGTGGATACGGTTAAGCCATTAATCGGGGTTCAGGGCGTATACGTTTCATCAGATGAGAATTATTACAGGGCAAAGGAAATATCTGAAAGGTATAATGTAATGGTACATACACATTTATCTGAAACCAGGAAAGAGGTTTATGATTTTGTAAAAGAGCATGATGAGAGACCTGTTGAACACTTAAACTCAATAAATTTTCTTTCCAACAGGTTAATAGCAGCCCACTGTGTGTGGGTAACGCTTAATGAGATAAAGATGCTATCAAAAAGCAATGTAAAGGTATCGTGGAATGCGGTAAGCAATGCTAAACTGGCTTCAGGTGGCATAGCACCGGTACCTGAAATGATAAACAATAATGTGAATATTTCCCTCGGTACGGACAGTTCTGGTAGCAATAACTCGTTAAATATGTTTGAGGAGATGAAATTTTCACTGCTATCCATAAATAATGACAGGTGGTCTCCGGATACGGTAAAATCCCAGAAAATACTGGATATGGCCACAAGGGATGCGGGAATTGCACTGAATGAGAAAATCGGAATAATTAAGGAAGGATACTATGCAGACCTTATAATAATTGATGGAAATAAATTCAATATGATTCCGTATAATAAAGATAATACTGTAAACAACATAGTATTTTCTGCAAATCCCGAAAATGTTGAGTATACAATAGTAAATGGGAGAATATTAAAGGATAAATATAAAATTAACAGTGAAATTGATTTCAGGGAACTTGATTATCTGTAATATCCAGACGCCTAATCCCACGTATGCACTGGAAATGTGTATTATTACCATTTTTATCGGATAAAAATATATTTATCTGCTATGTAAAGGCTTTACCTTATTCCCTCTCAAATCTCCTGAATATTATTACCTCAAACACAGCAAATATGATTGCCAGAGCAATGAATGCAATGAGATTAGAATACAGTGGTCCAATCGCAGGAGCCATAAGGGATGAAAGGCTCCGGTATGCAGTAATCAGGGCAATAAGAAATAGAAATGAGGTAATAAGCCCCCATGATAAATTCTCGTTATTTTCCCGCTGCTTCGTAGCCTTTATATCAAGAAACTTCAGCTGTGCGTCAATTTTTCTTTTCAGCTTATCAAAATTACTGGTTTCAATCATTTTTTCAAGTATGGCGGAGTAACGGTCAGGAAGTGATGGATCTAATATTTCATCTACCCTCAGTATTTCAAAGGTTGTATCCTCACGTAGCCTGTTTATTTCCTGTGACCCGATGGTTGATTTTTTGTCAATGGTTGTGGAAAGGTATTCTGTCTTTCCGTACAGGCTTAACCATGCATGCTGAAGCCTCTTTTCCAGATAAACATAATCATTAACATAATTATATCTGCCCGCAATCACGATAACACTGGACCAGCTTATCAATCCTGTAACTCCGTTCCTGATATCTGAATTGTTGTTTTTAAGCCATTCAGCGCCTATAGGTGTAATCTTTTCTATTTCTTCAGTTTTTTCATCAAAATTAATGGAATCCTCTATCCCAACCATGGAAGGTTGAAATACTGCTTTGACAAGTTCCGGTTTTACCCACTCCTTATCTGGAAATGCATAGACCGTAAAAACGTAGGACGTTGAGATATCGCATTTAATTCCAGATTTTATGGTAGACACAGCCGGATCTGTTCCATCAAGAAACTTTCTGTGCATTTCCCTTCTTTCAGCCAGTACACTGTATACCTGTTCTTCAGTAGAAAGGTTACTGTCAACTGTATGTTCTCTCGTTACAGTGATGATGCCGACATTTCCATCAAATATATCAAGGTCGGCTACGGTATCTGATATTTCAGTTTTGAATGAAAACTTGGTTTCCCCAACAAGCAGGGACTCCTGAGGGCTTCTCTGCCTTACGGTTAAGTGCCCTTCATCCGCGGTAAAATTGTTAATATTAATATCCCCTACGCATGATAACTGAAAGGGTATCAAGCTTACTGTTTGATATGTTTCAGGCATGCAGGGTTACTCTCCTGAGAAATTCATCAGCACTATCATAAACATGATCCTTGCCGAGAACCTTTCTTGCAATTCTAAGCCCTGCCTCCTGACCATCTTTCCCATATGTACTTCCAACTAATTCGGCAATTATCCAGGAGTTTATACCCCTATCAAAGGCATCCATTGCTGTCTTTATTACAGAGGCATCGGTCTCAACACCGGTTATAAGAAGTTCATCAACCCTTTTTGACCTGAGTTCCTTCCAGAAAGAGGGCGGCATACCGTATGTTCTCCTTCTGAATACCGGAAACTGTCCATGGTTAAATGGTGAAATAGCCTGTGTATCTCCCTTATCTGTAAAACCATCCCACCATGGAAGAAATTTTCTGAATTTTGATTTTGGTGTATTGCTGAAGGTTGCTATTACCGTACTATTATTAAGTCCGTAATCAGAAATGAAAGACCATATCCTTTCGAAGAGTTTTTCAGTATGGTTATTTATCCATCCCTTCTGGGGGTCTATTACTAAAACCGTAAATTTTCGGTTGCTATCCATGGAAAGCAATCTAATTAAGATTATTTAAACTTTGCCCCATTCTCTATGGCAATTTCTTCCGTTGTTATATATCTCTTTGCTCTAATGGAGATTTCCTTTCTACTCAGATGGAAACTCTAAAGGAAATTTTGTGAATTGCGAATATTTCCACTTAGCAACCACACACTTATGACTTAAGCAGGCAACTCAAGTTTATTTCTAACAAAAAAATGATGGGAGATATATTAATCCTTATCTTTCTTATCGCCTTTATACTCGTCATTGTTTGGATTATCTTGGTCTGAATGGTTGTCCCTATCATATTCTTCCTTGGTTTTTTCAGGGTCGCCGTCTTTGTGCCCTTGTCCACTTTTTTTTGATATAAAACTCACCTCTAATTTTAATCCTCTTATTATATATTAATTTTGTTATATATTCTATGACTGTAATATACAGTTAGGAAAATAATAATTTTTTATGTTATTTCTTAATGGTTTGCCTGTCCGGCTAACAATTCCGGCTAACAATTTCATGTAGGATATAGCCTTGCTCCACAATAAATTATAATGGAGACGTTGATATTTTCCATACTGGAAATTAAGACTGCTATCAAAATCTAACGAGCAATTGCCGCTATGGCCCATTCTATTGGTGATTATTAAACTTATTTTTTGAATCAAGATTGAATTTTATAAATAAAATTGGGATTCCAAAAGAACCTTTCTAAGAGACCACATTATGGCGCAGGAAAAATTATGAGCTATGTGTTACTGAAAAACACTATGTTTCTAACGTCAGATAATAGTCATAGAAAGGGTACTATAGCGATCATTAACCGTTATTTCTTTTGCGAAAAAATTGATAGAGACCCATAATTTTCCTGATTCTTTTGGAAGAAGTATTATAATGAGATTTACATGACACGCAAATTTGAATTAGAAACCCTGTAGATTTGCTGGTACACAGTGCATATAGACGCCAAATTTCCAACACCAGATAATCACCATAGACCTAAAGCAAAAAATTAAATATTAATATATAATAGATTGCTTATGACAAATAATATTAATGAATGCCCCCACTGTTCCTCCCGCATGATTAAAAAACTTGCCCCTTTCTATTACCATGGTACATACATTGGACTATTTGAAGCATATGTCTGCGATTTCTGCAAAAGAAAATACTTCACTGAAAAAGCTTATAAGGAGATTATGGCAACCCCAACTTCAATGGATGATTTCCTGCCTTTTATAGAAGTTAACAGCAACATGCCACAGCCGAATAAAACACCACATTTCATAGATATTATATCAATATCTGATAGCAATAAGAATATTTTAATCACCAGCAAAGAGAGCCAAAATTCTATTACTTCATAGAAGGAGATAATTCATGGCACAAAGTAACATTACACCGGAAAACGCAGAAGACTTGGAATTCAGGATTTCAAAGTTTGATTACAACCAGTATCAGATTGATATCGATGTGGCTAAAGGGATATTAAGAGTAGCCCCTATACCTTTGAAAATCTTTAAAATAAAGGAAACGTTTAATAATGAGCCTAAATTTATCATGCAGTCTGTAAACATAACTTCATTTGTTAACAAGGGAGGGCATGGCATTCCTAATAATATAACACAGGAGGATATAGAAAACTCACATGGTATTGAAATTACAGATAGTTTAGATGTTATATACGAGCCTTATAACATCTATATGACAACTAATATTAAACCTGCTTTTTCTATTAGGGCAAAATCTACTGTGATAAAAGCTGAGATTTTCCATGACCGGTTAGATTATTACGGCAACCCATTTTTTAAAATTCAGATTAGCACCGCCATTAGCTATGCACTTGCAAAAGAGCCTTTTAGATAATATCATTACATTCGGTGAACAATGTCAAATCCATGGAAAGACTGCAAATTGATATTCGATGAGAATGAGGGCCATTTCATAGAAAGAATGAAAGACAGATCTTATTCTGGTCCAGATTTTAGGGAATTCCTGTTAAATAGTTCAAAAAGGCCAGTATCGAAGAAGAAAGTATGTGGGCAGGATTATGAAGTAGTATACTGTGGTTGGACAATAAAATGCAAATTAAGGTGCTGCAATATAGTCATGGGGACATTGTATAGGTCTAGATGAAAGTATAAAAATATCTTATGCCCATAAATTCCACACATTCTGATTAACTATTAATGATGGGAATGGTTGATAACCTATTAAGTAAGGCTAAAGATACACCTCCATTTATAAATTAAGTGCTACAGAAATGGTTTATTAATTAATTGATACCAGTGTATTTTTTGACATAATATATGAAAAAAGATCCAGGCATAAAAATGCAATAAAATTTTATAAAAAATTTAAAAATTATGAATTAACTTGACTCCACCACTTTGACGATAAATCTATAAACTCAGATCTATCAAGGCTATGGCTACTGCAATGACTTTATATATCCAGATACATTATTAATATAATGACCAGAAAATTAATAAAGATACCACCGGAATTATGCATAAAATGCAGGGGATCAAAGATGCTCTGCGGTTTAACCTACTGCCCTGTAAATATTACAAATAATATTAAAAGGGTATATTCATTCCCGGGAAATAATATAAGTGGGTCATCACCACCATCATTATTTGTCGGCAAATACGGTTATCCAAAAATAGGTGTATATCCGGCACTGCCACCATTTAAGGGCGATACATCGTATATGGAGGATGAGAATAAATGGTTATCGATGAACATAAATGACTTCATAGAGGCAAGGTTATCATTATTAAGGGGAAAAATCAATGTAAATATTGATGATGCTAAAAATCCTGATTATAAACTGCAGGAGATCCAGTTAACATCATTATCCGGAAAACCCGTTGATATAGAAATGGTTACTGAAAAATCATTCAATAAGAATATCGTTCTGGATGAGAATATCACACCTATGGGGCCATCATCAGGCATAAAAAATATAAAATATGATAATTATAAAATAGACAATAGAATAGAAAAGGTGTATTATGATGGTGATTTAAAGGCGGATGATGCCATGATAAACCTGTATAGAAAGGGCATGAGCATAAATAACATATCAAAGGCACTGAGCATAGGTTCAATGGGAATAAAGGGTAACAGGAAAATAGTTCCAACAAGATGGTCTATAACTGCAGCAGATAAAAACATCTCTGACAATATTGTGGATAAGATTAAGGATTATAGTTCAATAGATGAGTATTATGTATATGTAAGAAGTGTGAATAAAAATTTATTTATAGGAATATTAACACCGGGAAACTGGATGTTTGAGTGGGGTGAATCATGGTTTCCAGGAACAACATGGAATTATTTCAGCAATGATTACCATATAGAGCTGGATTATGAGGGGTATTATGGAAGAAAAACCTATCCCGATATAGGTGGATGTTACTATTCATCAAGACTTGGTGTTGCCGAGAAATTTGATGAGATGAAAAGGTCAGGCAGGGCAATACTGTGGCGTGAGATTTATAACGGTTTCAATATACCCTTAGGTGTATGGTATGTCAGGGACAACATAAGAGAATTATTTAAGGCTAAACCAGAGAAATTTGATAATATAGATGATGTGATAAAATATGTATCTAAATTTACAAGGGCAGATATAAATGAGTGGGTAAGGAAATCGTATAATATTAAAAATATAAAAAGCAACCTGGATGTTTTTCTATGAGAAATTTAATTATAAAGGAGGTAAATGCCAGATACGCACTTGGCAAATCAAGAATGAAGGAATTAAACTATGTATTCAATCCATATAGCGGATGTTTACACGGATGTTTATACTGCTATGCAATTGATTATTCAGGCAATGCTATAGCTGATAACTGGGGAAATATCATATATGTTAAGGTAAATATTATAGATTTACTGAAGAGGGAAATAAATAAGAATATAAGGGGAATAGTAGGTATATCAAGCATAACAGATCCATATATAGCTATAGAGGCAAGATATAAATTGACCAGAAATGCCATAGAAATACTATATAAAAATGGTTTTTATGTTACAGTACAGACAAAATCACCATTGATTTTAAGGGATATGGATATACTGCATCATAATAATATAGATGCGGGAATAACCATAACCACATTAAATAAAAAAATAAGTGATTTAATCGAACCATATGCACCATCACCTGAATCAAGAATGAATACACTGGTTAAATTAAAAAACAATAATATTAAAACATGGCTATTTTTAGGTCCGGTAATAAGAAATATAAATGATGGCATTGATAATATAGAAAAAATAATAAAATCTGCATCGGAATATAATATCAGGATAATATACGATAAATACAATAATTATAACGGTGCATCCAGATATATGAAAAGTGTAAATTATTTATTAAGTGATAATAAATGGTGGAATAACATTGAAAGTAATATTATAAGGTTATGCGGTGAATATGGCGTTGAATGCACTGATGAGAATAATGAAAAGGAATATGAGATGAATAAGATTCAGAAAAAACTATTCTAACAATTTTGGTCGAAATATTTAATTGGTAGGTGTCTATAATAGTTAATGGAATGCTTAAACGAAGTAGATGTCACTGAAGTTGGAAAATATTATATCAAATCTGAAATTTCAAAAAACTTAGATTATAACTCCTTAGATTATATAGATACATACAACAAAGAAAAAACAAAAGATTGTGTATGTGAACTTTCTAACAAAAGGAATAATGAAGTTTATAAACGTTTATATTGTGAAAAATATGTGTGGAAGAAATGCAAATTGAATTCAAATGAAATAAAACTTTCCCATGTGAATAGCAAGGTTAATGAATGCTTGGAAAAAGCTGAATTTAAACTTAATTGTTTATCCCAATTAATGAAATATAATGAGAATTTAAGAAATGAATTTTGTGATTATGGAAAGGAAATAGTACATAAGACATTAATAGGAATTGTAGAATGTAATGGCAAAGTAAGAATTATAGACGGAATTCACAGGGCTGTAATTTTATTTAATAGAGGCAAAAGAAAATTTTGCTGCTATATTGGATTCTAAAAAGAAAATCATTTAATCAAAATTTACTGTATAGATCTACATCATTTAATGAATTATTCCACCATTCCTTATTATTTTTATACCATTCTATAGTTCTCATTAATCCCTCATCTATATTTATTTCAGGTTCAAATCCTAATTTATTTATTTTAGAAGAATCAAGAGAATATCTTAAGTCATTTCCAGGCCTATCATTTACATATTCTATTAAATTATAATTTTTATCCATTAAATCTAATATTTTTTTAACAATTTCTATATTCTCCAGTTCTATTTCAGATCCGATATTGTATATTTCTCCCTTTTTGCCATTATTTATTACATTTAATATGCCTTTTACATTATCTTCCACATAAAGCCAGTCCCTTTTATTTTTGCCATTGCCATATACAGGTATTTTCCTATTCAATAGTGAATAAATAATTGTTTTAGGAATTAGTTTCTCAGGAAACTGGTAAGGACCATAATTATTGGAGCTCCTTGTAATATTTACATTTAAATCATAGGTTTTATAATAAGATAATATCAATAAATCTGCAGATGCTTTGGTAGCACTGTAGGGATTATTTGGATTTAAGCATGAATTCTCATCAAATTTTTTATTTATTGCATTTCCATAAACCTCATCCGTTGAAATATGCACAAATTTTTCTATATTTTTGTTTTCTTTTATATAGTTTAAAATATTGTATACACCATAAATATTGGAGTTGAGAAAATCATCTGCATTTAATATTGATCTATCTACATGTGATTCTGCTGCAAAATTTACTATTATGTCTATATCTTCCAATGCATTATAGATATCATTTTTATTGTATAGGTCACCTTTAATGAATTTGATATTATCGTTTTTTAAATTGTTAATATTGGATGCATATGTTAATTTGTCAAATACTGTTACATTATAATTATCATTTTTTAATAAATGTTTAACAAAATTTGTTCCTATGAAACCATAGCCACCTGTTACTAAAATATTCTTCATGGTTTGTGATATAAAATATAAATATAAAATTATGCCATTCAATTTTTAAAAATGGCTTTTAATTATTATATAAAATTATTATTTATTATTATAATTAAGACCATGTACTTTTTAAATCCTTTTCAATATCTTTTAGCATTGGTAGTTTTAGATCCTTTTCTGACATAATAGGAGAATCTACAACCCATTTTACGGAAATCTCTTTATCATTCCATACAATGCCGCACTCAGAATTTTTATCAAATTCATCAGTAACTTTATAAATTACATGCGAGTCTTCCAGTGCAAGAAATCCATGTGCAAAACCTGGAGGAATCCACAGCATTTTATTATTTTTATCTGATAATATTTCATACACATACTGTTTATAATACATTGAATTGGACCTTAAATCCACAGCCACATCCATTATTTTACCACTAATAACAGAAACTAATTTCCCCTGTTCGTGTGGACATTTCTGAAAATGTAGACCCCTCAATGTATTTTTAACAGAAAATGAATGGTTATCCTGTACAAAATCCAATTTAATCCCTATATCATAAAAACTGCTTTTTTTATAGGTTTCCTGAAAATAACCTCTATTATCATTAAATGACTTAACTTCTATAACTTTTATATCTGGTATTTCCTTGTTTTGTATTTCAAATGGCATAAATGTTTATTTTATAAATATATATTATTTTTTAGTTTTTCCAGATTGCTTTTTGCTGAATAAAAATCAAAATTTAATAGTTTTTTAGCCTTTAATATATTTAAAGAGGAATCAAAGGGCCTTTTTGCCATTAAATTTTCAAAATTATCCACCTCTAATATATCTTTATTTAAATTAAATGTTTCAGCTATATAATTAGCAAAATCAAATCTTGAAATTCTTTCTCCTGCAATATTTATTATTCCATTATAATTTAAATCTATCAATTTTTTTGCAGCCATTGCAAGGTTATAAGCATGTATTGGAGAATAAAAACCTTTTAATGCATTTATTCTTTTATTGTTTTTCAAATTATTATAAACAAAAATCGGAAAATTATTTGAATAACCATAGACACCAGAAGTCCTAATAACAATGGAGGATTCGTAGGCACTTGCAAAATTATCGCCCATTAATTTTGACAATCCATAAAAATTAATTGGATTGGGTATGGAATTTTCAGAATAATTTCCTGTGAGACCATCAAAAATATAATCTGTTGATATATGCAAAAATTTAGACCCTAATTTATTTGCTTCTCTTGCCATAATTTTAACAGCCTCTGCATTTATTGAATAAGCTACATCATGTTCTTTCTCTGACAGATCAACGCTGTTAAATGCAGCACCGTTTACTATTATATCTGGCTTATTTTCACTTATTATTTTTTTTATCGAATCTAAATTGTTTAAATCAATGGATAATTCACCATTTTTTGATGTGTGGTAAACAGGTATTATATTCTTTTCAATATTTAAAAATTCCCTTCCAAACTGTCCACCGGCACCGAATAATAAAATACTTTTCAATTTACCTCATCTCTAACTTTGAATCTCTTCCCAAAATTAACCTCATCGATTTGGAGTTATTATTTCCTGTTTTAATTTCAACGTTCGAGCCTATTAAGCTTTCTCTTATATAAAATTTATCGCTGAAATCAATTATAGTTTTATCCATAACTATTGAATTTTCAATTTCTGCATTTTTTATTATGCAATTTGAGCCAACACTTGTAAATGGACCTATATAAGAATTCTCTATTTTTGTATTATTTCCTATATAACAGGGACCTAATATCCTTGAATCTTTAGAAATTATTGTATTATCAGAAATATGTGTCTTTCCAGATATATTTTTTTCCTGTAATTCTTCTGTATCATATTTTAAACTATCCAAAACAAGGCGGTTGCATTCGAGGAAATCATCAACTGTACCTGTATCCTTGAACCATCCTGATACTATAGAATAGCCAACATTATATCCTTTATTTATCACTATTTGATACGCTTCGGTAATTTCATATTCGCCTCTATCAGAAGGCTTTAACTTTGAAATTATATCAAATATTAATGGTTTTAAGAAATATACACCAACTATTGCAAGGTCAGATTTAGGCTCCTTTGGCTTTTCTACCAATCTTGTTATTTTTTCTCCATTTATTTCTGCAATTCCAAACTGGGACGGGTTTCTGACCTTAACAAGGGCTAACATGCCATCATATTTGGATTTTATATATTTTTCATAAAGGTAATTTATTCCATTTTGCAGGAAATTATCGCCCAAATATACTATAAAATCATCATTGCCAACAAATTCCTTTGCCAGTAAAATTGCATTGGCTATGCCCAAAGGCTTTTCTTGGTGTGTGTATGTTATATTTACATTCCATTTCTTTCCATCGCCATAATAATCAATAACCTCGTCAGCACCCACATTTCCAACAACAATATTAATATCCTTTATGCCAAGAGAGATTAAGTTTTCAAGTGCATATTCACTTATAGGTTTCCCAGCTATTGGCAATAATTGTTTCACATCGGAATATGTAAGTGGCCTCAATCTTGTTCCAGAACCACCATGCAATAAAATTCCTTTCATCAAAGTATTAATACGTTTAATGATATAAAGTATTTTATACAGGATTACTATCATTATAAAGGGCATTATTGCTGCAGGTGAGAAATGGGCATTAAATCAAAATATATTGCATTAAAATTGATACATAGGATACTTGGAGTAGGATATGTTGGGATGGGATTTAATTATATTTTTAATGACAAATTAACTGGCATTGCATTAAAAAATGATAAGAAATTAACAATTTCCCTAAATCAAGCTGCTCATCTAGCAGTATTATTAGAAAACAAATTGGAAATAGTAGACAGAAAAAATGATCTGCTAACCCTCAAAAGTGTGGATAATGTTATTATAAAATGTAGAACAGAAATAGGAAACGACCTGGGGTATATATATGTTTAATATTATATCACAGCCAAAATCTAGTATCGAAAATCCATATATAAGTGTTGTAGTTATTGCCTATGATAGAAAAGAGTTCATTCAGGAGGCGGTTAAATCCGCAATTAATCAAACGTTGGAAAGATCAAAGTATGAGATTATCGTTGTGAAGAACTATCTGGATGATCAAATAGATGAATTTCTTAACAGGAATAATGTTATGAATATTTACAGTGATGAGAAAACAGCAGGATCAAAGCTGGCTATCGGAATTCAGAACTCACGTGGTGAGGTGATAAGTTTTCTTGAGGATGATGATCTCTTTCTTCCCTTAAAATTAAGGGAGGTCTATGAGATTTTCAAAAAGAATAAGGATATAGTTCACTTCAAACATAATTTAATTGGAACGAGAAAAGTTGAGGAAGTTAAAAATAGGTTAAACGAAGTTGAAGTGATAACTTCACAAATAAAGGTTTTTCATATATATGAGCTAAATTCAGCAAAGAAAATATTTCGAGTTAGAGATAAATATGACTTGGGGTATAATAGTTCAATATCTATCAGGAGAAGTTGCTATAAATCATTTATCGAAGACGTAAAGGGAGTAAATAACTGGTCTGACCTTTTGTTTTTTTTTCTTGCATTCAAGATGCACGAGGAAAGCATAGTATACGTTGATAAAAAGCCTCTTTCCATTTACAGGATCCATGATTCATGGTCAAGGTATGATACTAATACTACCTTTGATAATTTCGTTATAAAGAGGGTACGTTTGTGGGAGGAGGAAATAGCAGCGTTTCAAAACTTCATAAAAATAATATTGTCAACATACAGTGATAAGGATAGTGTCACTGCTTTGATAAGATGGCTGACGATCAACATCAATGTTGTGAACGTTCAACTAAACTTAACACGGGGGTCGAGATCTACCTTGGAAGAAATACTATCTTTGATACAGACAGGTATGTACAAGAAGAATGCCAAGATACTATTATCCATACCACTGATTATTCTCTCGCCTCTGACTCCAAAATTAGTAAAAAAAATTTTTATGTTAGGTTTAGCATCATCTATGGCAGTGGTAATAGATGATACCTCCACTCTTTACACACCCCGTAAGAGTTCATAGATACTGGAGTTTTCCTAAAAACCTCTCTTTGATTCTTTTTGGTCAGATATCCCTTTTATGTTTTTGTATACATGTTTGATCCGTGAATATATGAATTCCTGCCTCTACAGTATGAACCTTCATTCGTGCCATAGTAATCAAATTCCCTGATCACATCAGAAAATGGAGTTATTAGGAAACATCATTATTTAAAACTATAATCCCGCAAAAATTTATGTGCGGAACTCAAGTTCTAACTATGCCTTATGAAAATGAAAAAGATTTCGCTGCACATAAGTTGTATAGCCCTAAAGTTCAGGTGCAAAAGGGCAAGAGTAGATAGTTTAAACAATCTACTTATATTATAAGAGCTTGGATCAGATAAACTGCATAGGAGAGTTGCATCAACTATATCATTTCTCAGCAGATCTAGGCATTTTTTGCATTCCTTGAATTGATTTTGAAAATAAATTATTTGTTTCATCTGTAGACACAGTTGTTCAGAGTTGCGGAATGATATTTCGCCTGTATTGTTATGGTGTATCCGATATTTTGTCAATTTTTTTTTCGTTGAAATTATTCTACCTCCGTTATTCAGGGCAAAAAGATACATAGCCTTGTCTGTATGTGAATTTATGGACATTAATATATCTAAGTTGATAATTTTCCTTAAAACTGAGATTGATGAAAGATTAAAGTCAATAGTTTTCAATTTCAGTCTTCTAATATACCTACCTGCATCATTTATGAGAGAAGAATTATTGTGAACATAAACCGTTTTGTTTTCATGGAATAGTTGTAATATCGATTCTATTTTTTCTGGAAGAAAAACATCGTCGTCATCCATAAACACAATAATCTCACCCTCGGAGTTTCTGACACCTTCAAATAAAAACTGTCCAATGGATCCATCAAGAAGTATGTGTTTTATATTTAGATCAGAGAATTTCTGCAGATCGAGTGAAAAATTAGTTACAAGAACAATTTCAAAAGTTTTAATTGTCTGTTTCTGAAGAGAATTAAGAGCTTCCAATAGATATTTTGTTCTATTATATGCAGTAATAATAACAGAAACTGTGAACTTACCTTCTCCTCTAACCGAGAGGTTGCTTTTATATTTATTGTTCAGCAAATATACACTCTCACGGATATGCTGCGTTTTTGGGGGCAAATTTTATTGTCTGTTTAAAGTTAAATATAGATTTTATATAATTATCATTTAAATATTTCATTCTATTTCTAATCTCTTTTTTATACAATTTAATATATATTGAAGTATTAAAATAATATATATCACAATTATTTATAACTTTTATCACATTTATAGTATGATTCCGTGCACCACTATTAATAAATGAATTAATCCCACTTATACCTATTATCATATTACTGCATTATTATAATTAAATATAAAATAATTTGTTTTCATCTCAGAAATTCTGCATTTTCATTCCTTCTTTTTTGTTTTTCTATCCGCTCTTTTATGAGGACTTCGTCCTTCACTATTTTAGATCTAAAGTTCCGTTGAAGGAAAAAAAGATCGGGAATGTTAAAACAAATGAGGCAAAATAAAAATGGATGAAGGAAATCACTTTGGTATTTTAGAGTTTTTCTAATAACCTCCACAGTATAATAAAAAATAATAATTTCTGCAAATAATCCTTTAACATGCCACATTTCACGTATTATTCTGATAGGCTTTGGGACAATATTATTTCACCGGTATATCCCTGTAATCCATAATCAGATCTGGTTTAGTACGTTTCAGGTAACTGTACTGGCGTAGATTGTGCACATTTATCTTCAGTGTTTCCTCTGTCTTTTTTCTCTGTGATAGTTTCTTCCTTATCTTTGTGGGCATCTTCCT
>JAJZZE010000034.1 GCA_021797735.1 Thermoplasmata archaeon
TTGAAGACCACTCTTAAAAGAAGAGATTGATAGAGTCGGGATATAAGTATCAAGCTTTTGCGAGGTATTAAGTCCACGACTACTAATAGGTCGAAAGCACGATCTATGCTAATTAATTATCTGGTATTGCCATTTCATTGGTATTTTTTATTTTATATTTTATTTACATTATCTGTATTTTATCGTTAAAAGGTTTATTGAGACCAGAGTTTTTAATAAGAAATTAAAATTTTATAAAATTGATTAAATTATTTTTTCAGGCTTTGTATTAAATTATCTGCAACGCCATTAAAAAATTTCTTTACATAATCATTTTTTGCAACTGCGGGTACACCAATATCAGCATCGTCAACTATTTCTGGTATTATTGGGATGTTACCAAGATAATTTATATTATATTCATTTGCTATTTTTTCCGCTCCACCCTTTTTAAATATATCAGTTTCATAACCACAGTGTGGGCATACAAAACCACTCATATTCTCTATAACTCCGAGAACAGGTACATTTACCTTTTTTGCAAAATTTATTGCCTTTCTGGCATCAAGCAATGCAACATCCTGGGGTGTAATGACTATTACTATTCCATCCGCATCAGGTATTAATTGTGTTATACCAAGTGGTTCATCGCCCGTACCTGGAGGTAAATCTACAATCAGCATATCCCTGCCATCCCATGATGTATCTTCAAGGAATTGCTTAATAGCATTATGCCTTATCGGCCCTCTCCATATTACAGGTGTGTCATTTGACGGCAAAGCCATTTCCATTGATATTACCCCAATATTATACTTTGTTTCAACCGGCATTATTTTTCCATCCCCGTTGCCGTATATTTTTTCATTCTCTATGCCGAGCATTTTTGGGTCGTCCGGTCCATTTATATCTGCATCCAGCAATCCGACCTTAAAGTTTTTCATTGCCAGAGTTACAGCAAGGTTTGTTGCTACTGTTGATTTTCCAACTCCACCTTTTCCGCTCATTACTAATATTGTGTGTTTAACATTATACTTTAGAGATTTACCCGGTGGACCCATGCTTGGCCTTGGGGGTGGTTCATTCATTTTTATTGTTCCTGTCATGCAGTTGTATTTTATAATAATATATAATGTTAATTGGAGTAAATTTATATAACCTAAAGTTTTATTCAATTTTATAGGTACGGTAATATCATATGCAGGGATAGCTATTTTTAGATAATTTTTTATTATGTTAGTGGGCGTTCAGTGTATGTGTGCGTTCAATTCACATTTTATCCATAATTTTACTGCAAAACTTAAACTTTAAGATAACATGGTTTTACTGGTAAACTTTATATAAAATTCAGTCATATTTTTTTTATGCCATTTGAAAATGAGAATACTTTTATAAAATTAAGGGACGCAGGAAAAGAAAGTGAGTTTGACAGACTTTATGAGGCTGCATTAAAGGAAGCGGAATTATATCTTCATAAAGAATACCCTGACCTTGCAAACGGTGAGGTAAAAGAAGGTAAAAAGATAAGGGATATTTCACCAATTAATGAGGAGGAAATTGCAACATTTCAGATGTCCTCCCCGGAAACAATAGATAAAACTCTGGGAGTTCTACAGTCATCATACAGGAACTGGTATGACCTGGGATATGTTGAGAGATCAAGAATCCTGCTGAAAGCCGCAGATATAATGAGTGAGAGGAAGTTTTTGATTGCCGCTGTCCTTGCATACGAGAATGGAAAAAATAGATATGAAGCTATAGGAGATGTTGATGAGGCAATAGATTTTATGAGATACTATTCCCTGAACCTTCTTGAGAATCAGGGCTTTACAAGATTCACTGGCAAGGGTTACAGGAACGAGGAAAGTGTGAGCATCATGAAACCATACGGTGTATTTACTGTAATACCTCCATTCAACTTCTACTCCATAACAATAGGGATGACATCAGGGCCGCTGGTAGTCGGGAATGCAGTGGTGCTTAAACCATCCAGCGATATTCCGCTGGCATCATATCTGGGAATCAAAATACTCCACGAAGCAGGTGTTCCAGAGAATGTTCTTGCCTTCCTTGCAGGTTCTGGCAGTGTGGTTGGTAAAAAGTTAAGCGAAAGTGATCAGGTATCCGGATTCGTATTTACAGGGTCACGGGATGTTGGTATGTCTCTTTACAGAAAGGCAACGGAAAAACATCCCAGGGTCGTGGTTACTGAAATGGGGGGAAAAGATGCAATTATAGTATCCTCTAAAGCAGATCTACCCCGGGCTGTAGAGGGAGTTGCGAGGGCTGCTTATGGTTATTCCGGGCAGAAATGCAGTGCATGCTCGGTGGCATATGTTATGGACTCTGTATATGATAGGTTTGTGCCAATGCTTATTGATCGGGTCTCTAAAATGAAGGTTGGAGATCCCAGAAAAAAGGATGTATTTGTTAACCCGGTAGTGAATGCCAGTGCATTTGAGAAATATAAAGAATTCATTCAGAGAATAGAAAAAGAGGGGAAAATAGCCTTTGGAGGCAAAGCAAGAAATGAAAAAGGTTACTATGTAGAGCCCACAATAGTCACTGACCTACCGGAAGATTCATTTGCTGTGAAGGATGAACTATTCCTGCCCATTCTTTCCATTGTAAAGGTTGGGTCTCTGGACGGGGCAATAGCCAGGATAAATGCCTCTGATTATGGCCTTACAGGTGGAATTTTCACAGAGGATGAACGGGAGATTGAACACTATTTTGCTACCGCTGACGTCGGGGTTATATATGCTAATAGAGCCAGTGGTGGATCTACCGGAGCCATGGTTGGTTCCCAGCCATTTGTGGGATGGAAGATGAGCGGAATAAGTGGGAAGGGTACAGGATCATTTTACTATCTACAGCAGTTCCTCAGAGAGCAGTCACAGACAATAGCCCACTGAGTTCTCAGTGGATCCTGTTTAATTTCTGGCATCTTTATAAAATGTAAATTCGTTTTTAAATATTTTCTCATATATGAACCTGTTTTTGTGTACAGATACCTTAGTTGCCGTAATAAATATTATCTATCAATTTCTACCAATGGCACTCAAAACATCATTAATATATGGGAATGATGGAAAAGCACCGTAACTTAAAGTTGAAAGTGCAGCAGCTGTGTTTGCAAATTCCATGCTTTTATCAACATCTTCAGTTTCAATATATTTTGCCGCAAAGGTTCCATTGAAGCAGTCACCGGCGCCCGTTGTGTCCACTGCATTAATTTTATACGGTTTATAATGTACTATTTCACCGTTATAGTTTATTAGTGAACCCTTTGATCCCAGTTTAATAATAACATTATTACTATATTTTTCATGTATTGTTTTAGATGCTTTTTTTGCATCCTCTATGGAATTTATACTAACGTTTGATAATAATTCAGCCTCTTTTTCATTCGGGGTTAAAAAATCACTATTTTTCAGTATAAACTCGTTTTTAATAAACGGACTTGGGTCTGTTATTATAATATTATTGTTATTTCTGGTATTTTTTATGGTATCCTCTATTGTTTTTAAAGGTATCTCCTGCTGGAACATTATAATAGAATTTTCCATTTTGATGTGATTAAAATCATTATAATCCAGTTCACTATTTGATCCGGGATAAACTGTAATCATATTCTTTCCATGGTTATCAACGTTTATAAATGCCATTCCTGTCTGTTTTCCATACTTTAATGACAAATCTATATTTTCCTTTTTTAGGTAACTGTTTATTATATCTCCGAAATAATCCCTGCCTATTTTTCCTACCAGTTCTGTTTTTGCCCCACATCTTCCGGCAGAAATAGCCTGATTTGCTCCCTTACCACCGGGATATATGTAAAATTTATCGGCTTTTACGGTTTCACCCTTTTCAGGCAATCTTTTACCCGATACGGTAATATCGATATTTATACTTCCTATAACAAATATTTTATTCATTTATTTATTATATTAATTAAGTATTTAAAAATTAAAATAAAAATATTTTTTATGTTTAATATAATGTAGATTAAATGTATGATCAAACCTGTGTATTCTGTAGAGAAATAATCAAAAACGACAATGCAGCATATGTTTATAAGGACAATGACGTTATAGCATTTATGGATAATGCTCCCATTGAAAAAGGCCATGTACTGGTTATACCAAGAGAACATTTTGTCAATGTATTTGATATAGATAAAGAAATATATACAAAAACACAATTAATGGTTAAAAAAATAGCTATGGCTGTTAAATTAGCATTAGAAACAGATGGCATTAACATAGGCCAGAACAATGGGAGGGCTGCAAACCAGGTTGTAATGCATTACCACGTTCATATAATACCCAGATATTACAGGAGAAACATAAACTGGGAACGTGAAATAGCGGATATGGAAAGTTTAAAAACAACAGCAGATAAAATAATTAAAGAATTAATGGATGTGAAAACATGAAAAGTCTTGAGGAGTTATATAATAGGGCTCTTGAGTTAAAAAATAAGGGTATGGCAGATAAGGAAATATCAACAGAATTACATTTATCAGTAAATACTGTAACATGGCTTTTGAGCAAGGATTTAAGGGAAAATAAAGTTCAGGATGCAAAGATAGGCTGGCGCAGTATAGGAGTTTACAGTAACAGAATAGAAAAGATTGCTGAAATAATGGCTGATATAATAGGTGAGGAACTAAGCATGGATGAATTAACATCAATACTGGGCATAGCCATAAATGGAATACCTTTTGCAACCATGGTTTCGGATATACTGGATAAAGAAATGATGGTTTACAGGCCACATCCATCGGGTAAAGAAGGTTTATTCAGCAGTAATTTTTCAGGCGTAAAAGGTAAAAATATAGTTGTAATAGATGATGTTATCAGCACCGGAGAAACAATGAAAAGAACCATCTCTGATATTAAAAAACAGGGGGGCAATGTATCATTATGCATTGTACTGGTATCAAAATTAAGTGTTGATGAAATTAATGGGGTAAGGATAAGGTCTCTGATAAGAACCACACTGGTGGGATAATGTACTGGGCGGATGCAGTTGTTGAAAATTTAAATGGAAAACAATTAATATCAACTGGTATCTCTCCATCAGGCCCTATACATGTAGGAAATATGCGTGAGATATTAACAGGCGATATTCTATATAAAGCATGCCTTGATAAAAAACTGGATTCGAGGTTCATATATCTGTGCGATGATATGGATCCATTAAGAAAGGTATATCCTTTTTTGGGCAGTGAATATGCAAAATATGTGGGTGTTCCATTGAGTTATATACCATCACCTGATGGCAATGGCAAATATTCGGATTATTTTTTGCGCCCCTTTGTCAACACATTAGGCAAAATAAACATCAACGTTGAGGTTATAAGCACAACCGGTTTATATCATAATGGCGTATTATCAAATGCAATAAATATAGCAATAAGTAAAAGAAAAGAAATAGCAGAAATAATGCATGATGTTGCCGGTTATGATTTAGACGGTGACTGGTATCCATATGAGCCTAGATGTTCAAAATGCAATAAAATAACCCACTCAAAGGTTATTAAATACGAAGAGCCATATGTTTATTATAAATGCGATAACTGCGGCAATGAAGGCAGAGCAGATATAAGGACCGATGATGGTAAAATGCCATGGCGCGTTGAATGGCCAGCTAAATGGTTTTCCCTGGGTGTAACAGTAGAACCATTCGGTAAAGACCACGCTGCTGCAGGCAGTTCATACGATACCGGCAAGGCAATTGCAGAGAAAATATATAACATAGAGCCTCCTGCACCGTTGATGTATGAAAGGATCATGTTAAAGGGGCTTGGGGTAATGCATTCATCAACAGGAATATCAATATCCGCTGAAGAGGTAACAAAATTTGCACCACCTGAGATACTGAGATTTTTAATAGCAAAAAATGATCCATCAAGGCATATAGATTTTGATCCCGGTCTGGGATTACTGCATCTGATAGATGATTATGAAAAAATTGAAAATGCATATTTTGGTCTGGATAAGCCAAATAATGACAATTATAAGAGAATATATGAAATGTCAAGGATAAAAACACTGAATGCACCTGAAAAAATAAATTTCAGGCATATTGTTACCTTAGTTCAGATTTATCACGATAGGGGAAGCCTTCTGGGAGCACTCAAAAGAAGTGGTTATGATAAAAATGAAATAGATGATTATTTAGACAATGAGATAAACATTGCAGAATACTGGCTTGAGAAATATGCACCGGATGACATTAAGTTTTCATTAACGGATAAAAAAATCCTGTTAAATGATAATGAAAAATCGATATTAACTGAATTCCTGGGTAAAATAGAAAGTACAAACTGGGATTCCGGAGACATACATAATACAGTATATAATATAATCGGCGAAAAGAAGATATCTCCAAAAGATGGATTTTCTGTATTTTATAAGATATTAATAGATAAAACAAAAGGACCAAGATTGGGTTATTTTCTATCCAGCATGGATAAAAACTATGTAATAAACAGAATAAAAAATTTAATATAATGTATTTTAAATATATTAGATTTTTACATCTAATAGATTTATCATGTTATATTTCTGTTAATCATCTTAACTCCCACAGTTCAAAATAGGCTCCTTTCTTAGATAGTTATTACCGTTATTACAAGTTTATTTGTCTAAAAAGTTTCAGGTATATCTAAATCATCAATATTTACAGTATATTTGTGTATCACTGCTGGCAATTTTTGATGATTGCATCTTACTTATATATGAAATATCCAATATTAACTTGTTACTAAAATCCTATAGAAAATTTTATATATTTATTATTATTATTATTATGGGAACTAACATAATAAACCCAGATTATAGAAATTTGTTGGCTATTGAGAAATCCCATATAAATAGTATGGGTCTGCATGAACATAAGAAACATAATAATTATATAAAAGCTATAATATCAATATTTGCAGTTGCAGTTTTGTTATCTACTATGGGTGTGCCTATTTACAATGGAATATATGCGATGGAAAATAATGCATTGCCATATGATATGGGAATTGTAGCTACAAGCAGTAACAGTGCAACAGCATCGGGACACGCAGGAAATCTTATTTTATTTGAGCTATATAACTGGGGAGAAATTCCAACTGCCGCAGATGTGGGTAATATGATTGTTGGAGCATTAATTAATTTAGGATTGACTTATTTGTTGCCTGCTTCTGAAATTACAACAATATCTCAAACAATTGTGATAATGATGGGAGAAGATGGCACCACAACGATAGTTGTGGAGACAGCGATAGATAGTACAGCATTGGTAACTCCGGGAGTTGCAGAGGCCTTGGCTATGGCTATAATAGCAGCGTGATGTTTATATGATACTTGACACTTACAATACTACAAAAAAAGGTTCTGTAGTATTTTTTATTTTTATACTTTTTTCTGCAATATTCTTGCTTTATGAAATTATATCAGCACTTCCATTTATAGTCAATTTTTTTGGTTCAGTCTTAATGCTTGGTTCATTCATTATTTTTAATATTAAAAGCAATAATAAAGTTCCATATATTTACGGTAGATTTCTCTATTATATGCTTGGCGTACCATATTTCATTTTTTTGATATATCTGTTTAGGGGTATAAACATATATTATATGTTTATATTTTTTTATACTATTCTATTAATAACACCTTTTATACTACTTATAATGGTCTATAGCATTAAAAATTATTATAGGCAAAAAATACCTATGCATTTCATAAATCATTTTCGTTTAATTATAAATTGACGGAAACATATAATCAAAAATTTAAAGAAGTTATTAAAAATAAAACAATGTTAATCTATACATATAATGGTGATAAAGAATCAGGAGGTATTTATACAAGGAATCATTTAAACAAGCATTTTATTTATATTGATTTTAAGGTATTCAATATGCTAGAAGATGATGAAAAGGATGCGGCAATGCTACACGAAATAGGGCATATAATGCATAAAAACTATATTAAGATCCTTACAATAATAATGATAGTTTTTTCTTTAATATTTGCAATATCATCTTTAATATATTTTTCCATAAATAGCGCGCGTTTATTTAGTATACACGGGCTAATCTTTAATATTATCATTTTTATTCTAATGATTATTTCCATAATAAATGTAAAATACTTTAAAAAAATTCTTTATTCCGCAATTAACAAAGGTGAAAAAAAAGCGGATTATTTTGCATTAAATTATATAAAACCGGAAAGCCTTAAAACAACACTTGCAAAACTTTATAGTTATTCAGAATATAATCAACCAGAATACTATTTATTTCTTGAAAAATATTTTAATATAAGATCTTCAAATATAAACAATGTAACGCATATAATTATCAAGCGGTATAAATGACGTTAACATACATATCAAAAATTATGGTAAAAAGGAATAATAATTTAAACGGAAGGTAAAAATCATGAAACTTCTTAATATCAGTGAAAGATTTTTTATATATACAACAGAACAATCCTTTCTAATTTCCATAACATCTATGATATCACTGTATTTCCATATAAAAGCAGCGTTTTTAGGATTTTTTGAAGCATACAGAATAAGTTTTTCCAGTGGTTTTATGCATAATTTGATACAAAATTTGGATTGTTGAATCTTCTAATACTTTTTCTGATATCGTTATTATACTATATGATGGAATCATTAACTGGAAAAGGCATAGCCGAGATTATATTTAAACAGAAAATAATAAATAAACATAATATTGGGAAAAGAAAATATATAAAATTATTACTGGTAAGGGATATAATAAGGGCGTTCTTCATATCAAACATAATCAATTCATTATTTTTATTATTCCATGGAAAGATGCTGCAGAATGAATATGATTACAGAACAAACATGTTTACCATAAAAAATGGTGAAGAAAATAAAAAATCATTATTTTTCCAGTATTTTTATGCGTCAATAATAATTTACTACTCCATATTCGTTATTTTATTGTTTATATATACATTTGTAGTTCCAGTTTCCACATTGAAATCTTCTGGGGATATAAAATCAAAATCATCATTCCATTACTGGGTATTTTTCCATACAATACTGTCAAATAACATGACACTGGATGTATTTGAATATATAATAGGTGGATTCAGCATTTTTACAGGGACATTTATAACTCTGTTCTCATCAAATATTTTAGAAACTACAATTATGGCATCACTGAATCGTGCCCATGGTACAACTTCATTTGTAAAATACATTCTCCCACAGTTCTTCCCGGAAACTCTGGGTTATGTTTTTGGATTAGCCGCTGCAATGGTTATAACAGATGTAATATTAAGTTATATCCAGGCTGCCATAAGAAATGAAAAATATACGCAGTTCGCAAGCCGTTCTAGCAGGCTTGGTTATGTAATAATTGCCTACGTTAGTTTATCATTTATACTGCTTTTTATCGGCGCATTAATAGAGGCATCTCTGGGAATTTATAACTTCTAAATAAAATTATAATAATTATAAACATTAATTTATTTCACGTATGCTTTTTTTATTGCAACCTTTTCAAGTGGTTTATCATTTCTATCTCTTTTTGCCTTACTTATTTTATCTGCAACATCCATGCCCCTTACAACCTTACCGAAAACAGGGTGCATTTTATCCAGGTAGTTATTATTTACAACATTTATAAAGAACTGTGAGCCACCAGTATTTGGTCCTGCATTAGCCATTGCTATTGTACCCCTGTTGTTTTTGTTGTTTTTTGTAAATTCATCCTTTATTGTATATCCTGGTCCACCCATGCCGGTACCCTTTGGATCTCCACCCTGTATCATGAAATCCGGTATAACTCTGTGGAAAATTGTGTTATTGTAAAATCCCTTCTCAATAAGTTTTTTAAAATTACCGGTAGTTACAGGCATATCACTGTCAAATAGTTCTATTTCTATTTCTCCTAACGTTGTGTCAAGAATTACATCTGTCATATTATGTTAATAATTCATTCAATAATATACTTTTTTATTGTAGGTAACAGGTCGGTGGAATGTGTACGCCTGCTTAACATTAAATCACAGCGATTCAGGTAATTATTGAATTTTTCACACACTGGAGGCAATACTTCCAGGCTCATGATTTTCACCCAACAAATGTTCTGGCAATTCGGCAAAATATGTTGGCCTGTTATAAAATCCAGGTATATCTGTATGCACAGTAGTGACCAGTTGCTACCATCACGGTATAAATCAGGCTCAGTGAAGTATTTATAAACAGGAAAATATAGAATTTATTTATATAAATAATATTTTATGTAATAATATTATCTTAAAAATTATCAGTACATATAATATATTCACAACATATAATTTATATTATTTATTATAATATTTATAGATTTCTATATTTACTGACAAAATACTTAAATAAAATGATGTATTATTAATAATTATGTTTGATTATGGCGATGATGCATTAACAGTTCTTGATAATGCAAAAGTTGGAAAATTCCAGAGGAGATTGGCAGCAACAGCGGCTATAGGACCGTTTACCGATGCCTTCAATGAATTCGGGTCATCAGTTTCACTGATAGCCGTGGGTATACTGTTCAAGTTACCGGGACCACTTGTAGCGGCAGCAACAGCGGCATACTGGGTTGGTGTAGCAGGTGGTGCAATAGTAGGGGGAATAGCATCGGATGCAATAGGAAGAAAACAGATATTTTTATACGACACAATAGGAATGGCATTATTTGCAATTTTAAGTGCAGTTTCTGTAAATTACATATACTATTTTATTTTCAGATTAGGATTAGGCATATTTATAGGGTTAGATTATGCAGCAGCTGTTCCATTATTATCGGAATATTCCCCATCAAATAAAAGGGGAGGACTATTATCATGGGAAAAAATGTTTTTCATGTTCGGTACACTGGCAACAGTTTTAATAGGTTTAGGACTAACAGCATATGTGGGCGTATTATTAGCATGGAGATATGATTTCTTAATAGCAGCAGTTCCGGCAATAATATTATTCGGTCTAAGATTTGATATGCCCGCATCCCTAAGATGGGCAAAATCACAGGGAAGGACGGATTTAATACCAAAAATATTAAAGAAATTAGAAAAGGAAGGAATAAAGATAGATCCCGATACGGTAAAAGTACAGCAACATCAGTCGATAAAGGAAAACATACACGAGTTCTTTAATAAAGATAATAAAAGAACAGTAGCATATATATTCTGGATCGGTGCAGCATATTCCCTAACCGTAAACCTGGTAAGTGTATATGCAAGTGTAGTTCTTGAAAAATTAGGTGCAACTTCCACATTTGCCTTATTAGGTACGTTCATAATAGATTTAGTCGGTACATTTGGTGTACTATTAACATTACTGGTTGTGGATAGAATAGGAAGGAGGCTAATGGGATTATTAGGCTTTGTACTGGGAGCAATACCATTAGGTGTCCTTTTAGTTGCAGATACGTACCATATAATGACAATACCACTGGTAATATCCATGTTTGCACTGTTCTTCTTCATAAATGTGGGTTTAGTAGGGACATTACAGTATTTACCCGCAGCGGAGGTTTCAACAACAAGATCAAGAGGGCTATCTGTAGGCTGGGAAAAACTATTTGAATTCGGTCTAGCATTACCCGCATTAACATTATATGCGGTAATAGGTCTGTACTATTCATTCGTATACGATACAGTAATGGTCATAGTGGGTGGAGTATTACTATACCTGCTGTCATTTGAAACAAAGAATAAGTCACTGGAAGAAAACTCGGAATTTGGCAAGAAAACATCAAGGAATACGGCAACTGCAGTAAAAAAAAGTGTAGAGGAAGAGGCAGAATCCAGCGAGTAAAATTTTTAAATTTTTTTATAGAAATAATTAAATATTATATTATTATGTTTTTTTATGGCTAAAGCAGGTTTTTTATATAAAATAAACAGCGATATAAAAATAGATGATTTTTCTATTGAGGATCCTGATGACAATGAGGTTACAGTAAAGCAAAGTTATTCCGGTGTATGTTTCAGGGATATTCTAACAAGAAATGGTTTCCAGCCGAGGGTAAATTTGCCTGTAATTCCGGGGCACGAAATAGAGGGCACAATAATAAAAACAGGTAAAAATGTAAAAAATTTTAAAATAAATGACAGGGTATCAAGTTTGATATATGTTCCATGCGGAAAATGTGAATACTGTTTATCTGGAAATGAAAATTTATGCCCGGATAAAAAGAATTTTGGAGAAACCATTAATGGAGGTTATTCACAGTACGTAAACGTTAATGAAAATTCACTGGTAAAAGTTCCGGATAATGTGAGCCACGAGGCTGCTGCCATAGCTGCATGCGTCACCGGCATGCTATACCATGCTCTCCACACCGTTGGAAAAATAAAGAAAGACGATTATGTTTTAATTACCGGTGCTGGTGGCGGTGTCGGTGTACATGCAGTTCAGATGGTAAAGGCTTTGGGTGGCCATCCAATAGCTGAAACAAGTTCAAAATGGAAGGAAGAGGAATTATATAAGTTAGGTGCAGAGCACATAGTTGATTCCAGTTCGGATTACTATAGGGAAATAAAAAAAATAAGCAACGGTGTAAATATTGCCCTGGAAACAGTTGGCATATCCACCTTCAGTAAAAGTTTAAGGTCATTAAAACCCGGAGGCAGAATGGTTGTAATCGGGAATCTGAAACCGGAGCCTGTGGATTTACCGTTAGGTTTAATAATTTTAAAGGGCAATTCAATAAAGGGGAGTATCAGTTCAACAAAAACTGATTTAATGGAGGCATTAAAGCTTAATTCGGAAAATAAAATAAAATCAGTAATAGGAGAAAAAATTGATTTAATCGATATAAACAACGCCTATGACGATATGCTAAACAGAAAAGTTTTTGGAAGGGTTTTGATAAAATATTAATTAAATCCACATTAAACAAAAACCTTTTTTAAAAGTTATTGATATTGTATATAATGTATATAGTCCCATCATCAACGGCATATAACGTATCGAGGAGGCTTGCAAATATTTTATCGTGCAACATTTCAGGCGTTATAAGAAAAAGATTCCCCGATAATGAAATGTATTTAAGGGTAAATGAAAATTTAAATGATGAAGATGTTATTATTATAGGAAATACAAGAAGTGACCAAGATATTATAGAATATTTATTATTACTTGATGCTGTAAAAGAGGAAAGTCCAAGAAGCCTTATCGCAGTTATACCATTCTTCGGTTATGCCAGGCAGCACATGAGGTATAATAATGGTGAACCTATTTCATCCAAGGTTTTTACACAGGCAATAAATAATTATGCAGATAAAATTATTTCAGTAGAACTGCACAATGAACAGACACTTAAATATTCAAAAATACCCTTCATAAATATTAAAATAATAAATCCCATATATAATTACTTTAGGGATAAAAAAATAGATTATGTAATATCGCCCGATGATGGTGGGTATGAGCGTGCCAGAATTCTTGGATCAAAATTAGGCATTCCTGCATACTATATAGACAAAAAAAGAATAGACTCAAAAACAGTAAAAATGGAATTACCGGATGAAGATTACAATGGTAAAAATATACTGCTACTGGATGATATAATATCTACAGGTGGAACCATAATTAAGGCAACAAAGTTATTAAGGGAAAACAACGCAAATAAAATATATGCATGTGCAATACATGGAGTTTTTGCACTGAACAGCAATGAAAGGATAGAGAAATATGTTGATGAATTAACCGTAACGGATACAATAGAAACAAAATACAGCAACATAACGGTTGCAGATGATATTGCCTCATCGTTAAAGGACAAAATAAAGGTATGAAAGCTGGATTAAGAATTCTGGGGATTGACGACGGTCCATTTTCAAAAAATGTTGATAATGAAACAATTTTAGTAGGAGTTCTAATGAAATTTAATTCCTATGTAGAGGGAATAACAATTAAAAAAATAAGAGTTGATGGTACGGATGCAAATGAAATCATATTATCCATGTTTAATGGAAGATTTAACAGGGAAATAAATTTTATAATGACAAATGGTATAACATTTGGTGGGTTCAACATAATGGACATAGCACTAATAAATGAAAAAACAAATATACCGGTAATATCAATAGTCAGGAAAAAACCAGATTTAGAGTCAATATACAGTGCATTGAAAAAGCATTTTAGTGATTATGAGTACAGAATAGGATTAATCAATAAAAGTTACCCAGAAAAAATAACGGTAAACAATAATGACCTGTATGTAAATTTTAAGGGCATAAATCTAACAGATGTTAAAAATATAATTAAAAAAACAGTAAAAATGGGTAATATACCTGAACCAGTAAGAATGGCACATTTAATAGCAACTGCAATAATAAGAGGAGAAAGTTACGGCAAGGTTTAGTATTTGGAAATACAGTTAAAAATAATAAAAGTTTAATATGGCTATAAAAAATTTATTTTTTGCCCACAATATTTGCCTCATGAGCCATAGGCGTTTCATTTATAACGTTTATTTTTTCCATTTCTTTTGCTTCTCCAGAGGCATTTTCCAGTGAACCCTTAGTTTCAGGTATAAATACGAACGTTATTATTGCTGCCAGTATTGCCATTGAGGCTAAATAATAGAATGCATATATTTCACCCGCACCTATAAATATTGCAGGGAAAATAAAGGTTGCAATTGATGCACCAAGTCTACCTCCAGCCACGGTATATGATTGTATCTGTGATCTTATTTTCGTCGGTGCAAGTTCCACTCCAAGCATTCCAGATGCAGTTATTGACCCCGGGCCTACCTGACTTGAGAAATCCATTCCCATGCCATATAACAGTAATCCAACTAATGGTAAGGCTGTTATTATACCCAATTTTTCAAATCCGACGAAAAGCAACAGGAAACCGCCCATCCCAGTAAATCCAAGTACCTGCAATATTTTTCTCCCCTTTTTATCTATTAATGATAGTAACAGCAATCCGCCAGGGATGGTAAATGCAGCCTCCACAAGGAATGTAAATCCATCCGGTGTAAGTCCGAGCTTTGATGCAATTAAGGTTGGTCCGAATAATATGCCGGCATATGCCACCTGGTCAAATAAAAACCATAATAATATTGCACTTATAAATTCCCTTTTATATTTTTTAAAATAATATTTGAAATTATGCCCGTCCTTTATATTTCCCTCTATTCTTACCTCCCTGCCTGCTACATATTTTAATTCATCCTCAAAACTCTTTTTATTTCCTGCAATTCTTGCTATAAATCTTGGTGTTTCAGGCATTTTCCTTCTTAAATATACAACTCCCAGTGCCGGGATGGACCCTGCTGCTAAAACTATTCTCCATAATACTGCTGGTGCGACTATCGGTGCAAATACAAAATATACAAACGCCGCTGTAACAGCACCAAATCCCCACATTAATCCAAAACCAAAGGCTATTGTTTTCCCTCTATCCTTGGCATTTGCATGCTCTCCCATTATCATAGGGGATAAAACATAATCGGCACCAACACCAATACCAAGAGCCAATCTTATTATTATTAACACATAAACATTTACAGCAAATATCTGCAGGATTGCTCCTATTCCAAGTATTAATACATCAATCCCATAGAATTTTGTCCTTCCCCTTCTTGCCAGTTCACCAAATATTATTGCACCTGCTGCAGCCCCTATCAGTGCCGTTCCGGCCACAAGGCTTAGAAAAAGTGTATATCCCGGAGTTGTTTTTGTTATACCATATGATGTCAATATAATTGCCAGAACTATGCCAACGGATGATAAATCATATCCATCGGTGAAAACACCCATGCCGGTTGTCAGTATAGACCTTACATGGAACCAGCCAAACTTTTTCTTATCGAAACCATCAAATATATCAGTCATTTTCTTCATATAAATATATTTTCACAATATATATAAAAAATCCAAATATAATATATATTAGTGAATAAAATATATATGTTAATATGAAAATTATTATTAATGAGCCGGTTATTATAAAATCATGAAATATAATAGAATACTTGAATTGCTTATACTTGTTATAATAGCACTTGCAACCATGTTCTCAATATTATTTATACTTGATATTGTATACCATATACCGTTCTTCGAACTTTATAATAGATATTTCTATGCAGGTATACTTGTTGTAGGTGGAGTAGTGGTTACAAATTTAATTGCATCGGCCATTACAAGGAGAACAACAAACGTTGTCGGTCTCTCAACGGCCGGGGCCTTAAGTTTTGTCATAAGGATTGTGGGCTATATGCTTGTTGCCGTAATTTTCTTCTCAATGGTAAAAATTGATATAACTGCAGCTTTAGCCGCAGGTGGTTTTGCAGGTCTGGTTCTGGGTCTGGCTTCCCAGGACGTCCTTGGAAATATATTTGGTGGAATAGCAATAGTTGCATCACATCCATTTAAAATTGGTGATCGGGTTACATTATCCACATGGCAGTATGGTCTGGCTGCCCCCGCATATCCGCCAAAATTTTATTCTGAGGATTTCATTATACCTGGTTATACCGGCGTTGTTACCGATGTATCATTAATGTATACCTCACTGCTCACCGATGATAATTTACCATTAAAGATACCGAACAGTGTAATGATACAGGCCGCTGTTTTCATACAGGGAAGAAACAGTTCAAGGGTTGTAAGGACAAAATTTGAAATTCCAAAGGAAATCGACCCGGATATACTTATACCGGAGTTACATGACCGGATAAAAAAATTTGATTTTATAGTAAAAGAGCCAAAAATAATGATATACGAAACAACACTGGCAACATATATTATAGTTGTAGAGGCCCTATGCAAGGGCAATTATGAAGAGCCACCGAGAAGTGAAATCCTAAAACTGTCAATAAAACTTGTAAAATCATTGAAGGATAACGGGAATAAGATCGATAACAAAAAATCATAAAAATTTAAATTCCATCGATTCCGTTCCCTCTATGTTATTTTCATATTTATATAGATAACCACCATTGCCATTTTCATCCATTGCTGTTGTTATATATAACGTTTTCAGGTCGTCACCGCCGAAAACACAGGAGGAAACATTTTTCGAACCTACCTTTATTTCCTTTATTAATTTCCCGTTTCTGTCAAAATTTAATACGTGTGACCCACCAAAGAAACACACATATAAATTATCCATGGAATCCACCGTCATTCCATCCGGGACCCCAGGGGAAAAGGAAACATCTATACCTGTTTCCTCTGATATTATATTACTATTATTTCTATCATAACTGAATACCCTTATTTTTTTTGTCGGTGAATCTATATAATACATTTTATCATAGTCCTTATTCCATATTGTACCGTTTGAAATGGTTATTTTATTCAGTACCTCATTTACATTTTTATCAAATTTATACAGTGACGCTATGTTATTTTTTTCTTTCATGTCCATGGTGCCGGCAAATAAAACACCGTTTACATCACATTTTCCATCATTGAATCTTACCCCATCCTGCAAATTCATTGTAAATAAGTTTTTTACCTTTTTTGTATTTAAATCCATATATTTTATACTGTTTTTTGTTGAAAATACAATATTATCATTGCATGGAACAATAAAGGTAATCATTTCCTTTAAATCTATTGTTCCAAAATTATTATTATAGCTATGAATTTTACCCCCCTTTATATCTATATAGTATAGCTTATTGTTTAACCACACGGGTGATTCACCGAGAACAGACTGTAACGAATTTTTTATTCTATCCGCATCCATAAGTATGTAATATTTTTTTATTATTATAACTTTTCAACTGGGATAAAATATATTATTATAAATAATAATAAAAATTATAATGTAATTAATAATCATTAATAATGTGGAGTGAGGTCTTTAAAAGTGATGGGATAAAAAATAATGAATTGAAAAGTGTCACTGTAAGGGGAATGCCATTATTAATTGCCAGTATCAATAATAATATTTACATAACGGATTTATACTGTACACACGAGCAAACATCGTTGGAGGAGGGCTTTATCGATAAATGCCATGTGGTATGTTCAAACCACTTTGCCGAATTTGATCCGAAAACCGGTAAGGCCGTCGCAGGACCTGATGGAGGGGATGACCCAATTAAGGATTTAAAATCATACAGAACAAAAATAGAAAATGATACAATAATGGTGGATTTACCTTGAAAATACTTGTATTTGTAAAGCAAATTCCAGATGTAAATGATATAAAATTCGATGAAAATACAAAAAGGATAATACGGTCAGGGGTTAAACTGATGATAAATTCCTTTGATAAGAAGGCTGTTGAGGAGGCAGTAAGGCTAAAGGAAAAATATAATTATGAAACATATGTTGCAACGATGGGGCCACCACAGGCTGCAGATGTGTTAAAAGATTCAATGAAGATGGGAATAGACCATGGAATATTAATAAGTGATAAGAACTTCGGTGGATCCGATACATATATAACATCTAAGATTTTATCAGAGGTTGTAAGGATAATCAAGCCAGACCTTGTTTTAACCGGTAAATATTCACTGGACGGTGAAACATCACAGGTTCCACCTGAAATTGCATACCTATCAAAATATAATTTTAAATCATCAATATCCGGGATTGAAATAAACAATAATGCCGTAATAACCCGGGATGAGGATAACGGTATAAATACAATGGAGATAGAATTGCCTGCAGTGTTATCCGTAAGCGAGAAAATCAACAGGGCAAGGTCAGTACCTGATGTACCTCTGAAGGAGGATATAAAAATCTATGATTCCAGCACAATACAGAATATAAATGGCAGGGATTCACCGACAGAGGTTATAGATACATACGGAATGGACAGTTACAGGAAAAATGAAATCATCGATTTTAATAAATTTTTAGATATAATGGGGTCAGTAAAAAACATCAGTGCAAAAATTAACAGTTATAAGAAATTATATGATTATGATTCTGATGAAATCTTTCTCGGGCTTGCCATAGACGACTCCGTAACAGCACGGCAAATCGCATCAAAAATTGCTGAAATAAATGGTAAAAAAATGAAAATAGTAATTATAGGCAATGTTGAACCGGAAGACCTTGACGGTATGGCATGCCATGAATATATTTATCTGAAAAATTCAGACAATTTATATATCTCAGAATATGTTATAAACTATATAAAAAATAACGGTGTAAAACACATTCTGTGTCCATCAAATCTGAATGGCAGGGATATTTCATCGTATATAGCAGCATCACTTGGCCTGGGTTTAACAGCCGACTGTGTTGATGTTTCAATAGAGGATGATAAAATGATCCAGCATAAACCCTCATTTGGAGGCGGCATAATTGCAGTTATAAGATCAAAAACTTCACCGGATATTGCAACCGTTAGAAAAGGCATGTTCAAAATTAAATACGAATCATATGATTATTTTGTAAATATAATGAATGCAACGAAAATGGAAAAAGTCAGGCATATAAGTTATGAGAATATTGATAGCAGGTTCAATAAATTAAACACAAACATTATTTTCGGCATCGGTACCGGTATTAAAAGAGACCATGTAAACAGATTAATAGAAATAGCAGATAAAATGCACGCATCTATAGGTGCAACAAGAAAGATTGTTGATATGCATTTAATTCCGAGGCAATTTCAGATAGGTTTAACCGGTGTATCAATATCTCCAGAATTATATATTGCTATAGGCATATCCGGTGCGGACAACCACATAGTTGGAACAAGATACCCTGAAAAGATTATTGCAGTTAATAATGACAGGGAAGCTAATATATTCAGGCACTCTGATTACGGGTTAATTATGGATTCGTCGGAATTTATAGATAAACTGTATAATTATGTAAATAAAATTTAACAGGGTACTAATAGTTACGGCACACATATTGTTAGCCATTTTTGGTTTTATCTGGTCATTCTCTTTATCAATGCCATTATATTTTACTAACCAAATTTATCAATTATCTCTATCAAAATATATGTTCGATATCCATATGTATAAATGTTTGCATTTTAGGATTATGTTTGATAATTACAAAAAAATATATACTGGAATCTTTTTAAATTCTTTATTATATGGAGCAGCATTAATTTTTATTGATATAATTCTAATTAAAACCAATTCAATATTGCTTGGAAGTATAGCATTATCTGTGTTTTATATACCTGCTATATTTTCATTTGTTGTAGGGCCATTAACAGACAGCATAAAAAATAAAAAATTGTTGTTTGCATTTTCTGATATATTTAAAATAATTGTTCTGTTTTTTTATAATTATAGATCTGTTAAATTCTTCATTTTATAATTATATTATTTTTCTTTTATTATTATTTGTCCTGAGGTTATTATCCACCTTTTCAAATTTCAGTTTTATGGCAATACAACAACATATAATCAACAGTAAAGGTTCCAAAAAATATTTTAAAAATTTGCATTCGGTAATTTTTATCCCGTCAATCATTGGTCTTCTCTTTCTTGGGGTATTATTAACGTACGACTATATATATCCAGTATTATTCATGCTTATAGTTTACGTGTTGAGTACCTCAGCATTTTTAACAATAGATGTTAAAGGGGTAAAATTTGAAACCAAAAAATTCAGTTTAAACAAATTGAAAAGCATCAAAGATAGAATAACATATTTAAAAAATAATAATACTGTTAAACTTTTCACAGTTCTGGCAATATTTAATGGGGCGGCCATGGCAATGGTTATGCCCCTTATTGTATTTATATCAGAGGATATAATAAAGGTAAACGCAATTATATTAACATCGTTTTATGTTTTTTCTTTAATAGGCGGCTTTACTGGAACATTTTTTGCCTCAAAGATAAAAACAGAGAGCAAAAAAATTATTTATGAATATTATGCATTAATATCATTTTTGTTTATATTCCTTTACTTCATGATATATTTATCACACTACTATATATACTCAATTTACTTTGTGTTGTTTACAGCAGGATTTATGGAATCAATACTTTCCTTATTCCACAGCATTATTAATCTCGAGTACATAGATAAAAAGGTATCAGGCAGTATATATGGATTAAAAAGCACATTTAACACTCTTGCCAGTGCTCTGCCTAGCTTTGCAATGGGATTTATTTTATCGTTTTATATTTTAAAATATGCATTTGTATTTATATCTATTATATTCTCTATAAATTTTTTTATTTTATTGTTTTTAAAAATACATAATAAAACATTTTATTAGAAATACAGAATGAAAAATATAATTTATTATTATACTATATGCATCAATGGAATTAAACAAATTAAATGTAAAATTCCCAAAACATGTATTACTTGAGGATAAAACAAGGGTGAAAATAGAAAATAATATGATGGGCAATGAGAATTTATTTTCCCTGTTATATCCTGAAAAATATACAGATAATATAGCAATAAACCTTATAAAACATGGATTTAAAGATGCAACACCAAGCATTTTTAAGGGTGAAAGGTACAGTATGTCAAGAGAAGTTGAGTTTCCATGGGAGATGCATTTAAGGTTATTTAATTATAAGAAGTACTATGGTAAAATATCCGCACATGTTGAAATTTCAAGAAAATATTTTGAGCATCTATTCATAATACAGCCCGTTGTTTATGAACCATTCCAGTATTACCAAAGTATTTATAAAACCTTTAAGGTATTATATGAACCGGAAAACAAAGTAGTTTCAAAATTTATTGATAACTATAATGTTGAACTGATACCACCAGATAATTTAATAGAATGGATGCCGGTTGTACTGAATTTATATAACAGCTTCACGATTTATAAGGAAAAAATCAGGGAAATTCTGGATGAGATAGATTATAATATGCATAGAAAATAATTTATTTTTTAATGTACCTTTTTGTTTTATGCCCGCATATGGGGCATATTTCTATATAATCTCTGTATATTTTATGGCATCCGGTACATCTGTATTTCCATTTAATCTCCTTTTTAATTGCATCTATGCCTGCCCCGGAATACTCTAAACCCATTAATTTCGCAACATTCTGTATTGCATAATCATCTGTAATTATCGTCGCGTTTAACTGTAGGGCCAGGGCTATAACATCAATATCAGTTCTGCTTAAAACATAATAATCTCCGGTTTTTTTAGCAAATGTTACAACCTTCTCTATGTATTCATTTTCCGGCATCTCTATTCTTATGCTGTCTACTGAATCTATTATTGTTTTTAAATTACCTTTCCTTATCTCAGATATAACACTATCAGGAAATATATAGTTATCACTGGTAATGTTTATTTTTCCGGATAATATCGCTGATGTATCAATAATATATAACATAATATTACTCCTATAACTATATTCTAATATAACATATTTTATGTTATATCAATATTTTTAATTTATAATACTGTTATAGCATTTTCATAATTAACGTTTCCACAGTATTGAGGGCAGAACATACAATATATAATTTATCGAATAGTATATTACTTATCTGTTTATAAATATAAAGAATTTATTGTTTTTACAAGGTTATTTTAATTATTTATCAATATGTAATATTATGTTTATCTTACTCTACATATTATTCCTAATTATTGGCGTGGCCGTTGGTGCCATTACAGGCATAACGGGCAGCAGCGGTGTAGTGGTGGTTGTTCCGGTTCTATCATACATGGGCATAAATTTTAAAACGGATATAGGTACAAGTTTGCTCGTTGATGTGATAACCACGACAATAGTGATTTATGTATATTTAAAGAAAAAAACATTGAATATAATTCTGGGATTAATTATGGGTACAGGAGCCCTGATTGGAGCCCAGGTTGGTGCAAACATAGCACATATAGTACCCATATTGCCACTGGAAATTGTATTTACTATTATGATGGGATATATGGCATATTACACGATACATAAATCATACCATATGGATAGCCCGATGAAACACATAAACCTGAATAGGAATTTTGCATTGTTTGCTGGCTTTTTACTGTCTATTCCCGTAGGGATGCTTACAGGCATAATAGGGACAAGTGGCGGGGTATTATTTATTTTTATTATTATACTGTTATTTACCATGAAGGTTCAGAATATGGTGGGAACAGCAACCCTGGCAATGTTTATATCAGCATCAAGTGGTGCATTCGGTTATTACCGTATAGGCCATATAGATTATATCGCTGCAATATTAATAGGCGCTGTTGCATTGATATCTGGATATTATTTTTCCATACTGGCACACAAACTGGATCAGAAGTATATATACAGGTTTCTAGGCGTTATATTTATACTTGTTATAATCGGTGAAATATTTAAAATAACCATTTTAGGGTAATATAGATCTGCCCAAATTTGAATAATATTTATCCAGGTATTTATAATCGTTTAATGAACACGAAGCACAGTGGTCATTCCTATTGATTTTGATCCTTCTCAATTCAAAATTTAGTACATCAAAGAAATACAGATCCCCGGAAATATTATAATCAAGCAATATCTTTATGCCCAGATTGACTGCAAAGGAACCTATTATATTGGGTAACGTGCTTAAAACGCCGGTAACAGAGCATGATGGCAGTTCCCGTGGCTCCCTATTATAGCATGCATAACATGAGGTTTTATCAGGTATCACCGCTTTGATTTCCCCATAGGTTTCGTTTGCGGATGTAAATACCCATGGAATTTTAAATTTATTGCATGCATCGTTTATAATAAACCTTGTTAGCATATTATCGGTACCGTCGAATACGAGATCCACATCTTTTACCAAATCAATTTTTGATGAATCAAATGTTTCATTATAATACTGAACCTCAACATCGGGATTTATTTTTCCTATTTTTTTACAGGCAGTTTCAGCCTTAAAATTATTTATATCATTATAATCGTATAATATCTGCCTGTGTATGTTGGTCCCCTCTATTTTATCACGGTCTATTAAGATCATCTTTTTTATGCCGGTTCTTGCAAGTAAATCGGCTATGGTACTGCCGGTACCTCCGAGGCCAACAATCAGAACGGTTTTATTTAAGAGTTTTTTCTGGTTTTCCGCACCAATAAAGTCTAATGATAGCTGTCTTGCATATTTTGTTAAATCCATAATAATAATATTCTATTTTCATTAAAATTTTTTGTTATTTTAAACTTGAGTTTCGGGATTAAGCTCTCCGCACATATCACTAAGGGTTTCCATGGTGGAAGTGGAACGAAGTGCCATCTCCATGTAATTGCCGAGTGCCCTTCATTTTTTAATAGAGCCAGGTTTGTGTTGTCTCTGAAACCCCTGGCACAAATCTAACAGCTACAAATGAGGATTTACCAAAAGACGAAGGAACGCAGGGGCCAAAAAACGTTTCAGAATAATAATTTTTTTAATTTTAATGAAACTCATTAGAAACTTGTGATTATTATATTATGAATTGCAATGGTGAGATAATTTGAATCGTGTGGGGCTATCAATGAGTAAATGACTTTATACCAACTGTTCTGTACCCTGTATATCAATGATTTAGATAATTTAATAACGCATAAAGAAATTAAAAGCCATGGATTCAGATATAAAGGAAAAATATCTACTTGCAGGAAAAATAGGTAAAGATGCACGTGAATATGCTCAATCACTTATCGAACCAGGTGCATTATTTTATGACATTGCAGAAAAAACCGAGCAGTTTATTAGAGATAATGGTGCAATGCCATCATTTCCGGTCAATTTATCAATAAATAATGAGGCAGCACATTACACGCCATATGAAGGTGACAAAAAAAAGTTTAAAACCGGAGACCTGGTCAAAATAGATCTCGGTGCAATGGTAGATGGCTATATGTCAGATACTGCTATCACCGTTGAGGTCGGTAACACAGGAAAGTATTCAGATTTAATTGAATCAACATCAGAAGCTCTAAATGCCGCTATCAAGGTATTAAGGCCATTAATAAATATATACAGGATCGGTGAGGAGATTGAAAACATAATAACATCATACGGGTTTAACCCCATAAAAAATCTTGGAGGCCATGGAATAAATAGATATGACCTGCATTCAGAAATATTCATACCGAACTATGACGATGGCAATGATGAGACAATTAAAACCGAGAAAGTTATTGCAATAGAACCATTTGCAAGTACTGGTATAGGCATGATCCATAATGGTCCTTTAGGGAATATATATATCATAGATGCACCAAAAGTGAAAAATCAGGACGAAATTATATATAAAAATTTTAAAACAATACCTTTTGCTGAAAGATGGCTTGCCAAATTAATGCCAGACGACCAGGCATATATTAAAAAAATGATATCTGCAAGGGAGGTCTCTGGCTTTCCAGTACTGAAAGAACACAATAAATCCATGATAGCACAGACAGAGCATACAATAATGATTTTGAGTGATGAGATTATAGTTACAACAAGATAACTATAAATTTTTTATTATTTTATATGCATCATTAAAAATTTCGTTTTTATCCCTATTTGCATCTATTTTGATTACCTTTATATCCTTACTTACAAATTTCTTTAGATTATTAAAGAAATAATCATAATATATCTTTACATCTTTTAAATTATTTTTCTCCTCAAGTATGGATAATATTTTATTATTATAATCCAGGTTTTTCCTGTTTTTTTCTATTCTGCCAATAGCAGTATCAATATCCAGGTCAAGATATATTATAATATCCGGTAATATTATCATTTTTGACACACTTAAAATATAATTTATTGTTTCATCGACATTACTGAAAAATTGGTCTATTAACGGTCCTTCATATGCTATAGATGATGTTATATACCTGTCAGAAATTATAATTTTATCAATATTATTTTTAATCTCCTCCTGATGATTAATTCTGTCATATGTAAACAAAAAGAAATTATAGATAGAATCATATTTATTATTTAATCTTTTCAAATTATTATATTCGAAGTTTTCAGTGGGTTCCCTGGTGAAATATATGTTATTAAATTTTGTTTTAAGATAATTTACCAGTGTGGTTTTGCCGCTGCCATCAATGCCCTCTATGTTAATAAGCATAAAGGGTTATAATTAAACATTATAAATTATTATTTATTCTATCGATGATTTTTATTATGGTGTTAGATTTAATTAATTGAATCTGTGAATGTTTGTCAGAATATACCGTACCCTGCAGAACTGGTATCTATGGACGGGCAGCCGCAAAGGATCTGGTAAGTAAAAATGTCAAATGAAAATGGTGGAGAGACTGATCCGGGATTTATTTGAAGAACTAAGGTATCTTTTCAACTGGAGCCCTGATAACAGCAATAGCGGCAGTCATTGAAAAACAATGAAAAAATAGGGAATATTGATCAATTTATATACCACCATAAAACAGAGAGTTATCAGAAAATGCCAGCCACACAATCGGTAAAGTTTATTATATTTACATAAATATATTATAATGGAATTTACAGGTTTTAATACAAAGGCGGTACATGCAGGTGATTTAAAAATACCACAGATAGGAAATGTCGTTACACCGATATTTGAAAACTCCACATTCATATATCCAAATAGCAACGAAGATGCATATACTGATAATACAAGGAATTTGCCATATGTCTATTCAAGATGGGGGAACCCTACAATACAGTCACTCGAAGAGAAATATAAATCTCTTGAAAACTGTGATTATAGCCTGGCTTTTTCATCCGGCATGGCGGCAATAAGTTCCGTGATTTTAAGCGTTTTAAAAAAGGGAGATAATTTACTGGCAATAAATGAGCTGTACGGCCAGACCTACGGTCTGTTCTCAAAATCATTAAAAAATTATGGAATAAATGTTGATTTTATCTCTGTTGATAATTTAAATAATTTAAATATAGGTAAGAAAAATTACAAAGCAATTTACATAGAATCAGTAACAAATCCATTGCTTGAAGTCCCAGATATATTAAAAATATCAAAATATTGCAAAGAAAATAATATGATACTAATAGACGACGCCACCTTTGCATCACCATATAACCAGAAGCCAGTAGATTTAGGTGTTGATATTGTTGTTCATAGTGGGACCAAATATATTGCAGGGCATTCCGATTTATTGCTGGGCCTGGCAGGTACATCCAGTAAGGAATATTATGATGATATTGTTAATGCCAGGAAAACCTTTGGTGCAATACCGGATGCTTTTCAATCATATTTAGCATATAGGGGTTTAAAAACACTGGGTTTAAGAATGGAAAAACACAATGAAAACGGTAATAAAATTTCTGATTATTTATATAATTCAGATTATGTTGCAGAGGTCTACTATCCGGGATTAAAAAATAATAAATATCATAATATTGCAGTAAAAAATCTAAAAAGTTTTGGGGGAATGATATCATTCAAATTAAATAGTAATCTCGATGCTCATAAATTCATTAAAAATCTGGAAATACCATCATACGCTGCAAGTTTAGGAGGTGTTGAAAGCCTGATAACACTGCCAGTGGAAACATCGCATTTATCCTTAACTGCAGAAGAGAGAGAAAAAACAGGTATAACGGAAAATCTAATACGGTTATCGCTGGGCATAGAGGATTATAATGATATAATAAGCGATTTTGATAATTCTTTTAAAAAATTATAATAATTTATATTTCCCTGTTATCTCATCCATTATATCATCCTCATCAGGACCAATACCTATACACGTTACAGTTCCCGGCATTAACTGGGTAAATCCAGCATCTGTAATTATCTCACTTATTATTCCCAAATCCCTGCATTCTTCCTTTATTTTATATATCTCCTCAACGTTATCGACCTTAACTACAACCTTCTTCTGTCCGAGCGAATACCATGCATTGAAAACCTTTTTATTTTTCTTCATAGACAACAATGTGCATGCAACAGCTGCATGTGCTGCCTGTGCCGCAATTTTACCCCTGCCCATATCTATATCCTTCCGCATCGCTATTACCATTTTTACCATGGAACATCCTTCATTTTAAATTTGTATGCCAGTATATTTACGCCCCTATGTACCGGTGGCGTTATTACCAGTATCACTATTATAGCTATAAAATCTCCGTAAAATTTTATAAAAAATGGTCTGGCAAAAATGAACAGTAATAAAAACGACATCAATACAAACGGCCATTGATCCAGTATAGAACCCCTGGCACCACGTTTTATGCCCATTCTTCTCTTTATAAATGAACCTGATAGGTCTCCTATGAGGGAACCGAAGCTCATGGGTATTAAAACATATACTGCATCTAAAATGGTTTTTCCGTAATTGCCATATGGAATTTTCAGAAACATTACAGCATAAAAAATTATTATACCGGATAATATGCCTATTAAAGAGCCACCGATAAAACCCGACCAGGATTTTCCATCACCCAGAATCCTTTTGCCATGGAAACTTTTGCCAAGGTCTATTTTTATATAACCGCCGGTAATAACTGCCCCGGGATTTGCTATAAATGCCGGCAAAAACAATATTATCGAATATACAGTAAATAAAACAATATTAACCATATGTTTCTACCGCTTTGAGTATGTCAGCCTTGGTTATAATACCTTTTAATTCTGTACCATCAACTATTAAAACCGCATTTGAATACTTTAATAACGGATAAATCATGGAGATCGGGCTGTCCTTATCCAGCTGGGGTAAAACATTGCCCATAACCTTTCTTACAGTTAAATGTTTTAAGGATTCAATAGATGTACCCTTTATTAACATATCATTTATATCGGCCTCTGTTATCGTTCCTATAATCCGTTTGTCGGATGTTACAACCGGTAGCTGTGAATATCCCTTTTCACGCATTTTATTCAGTGCAAATATAATAGAATCATTCATATCACAGGTTATCACATCCTTTGTCATGATGAGTCCTGCCTTTATTGATATGTCCCTTGCCCTGTTTCCTGAGCTATTTAAATACTCAAAAATCTTTCTTACCTTATCATATGCAGGATTTATCTCACCCTTTTCCAATCTGGCTATGTATGACTGGCTTACGCCACTTACCCTTGCCAGCTCCTTCTGGCTTATACCAAGGGATTTACGCATTTTTCTTAATTCTTCAATACTGGGAAGCATTTATTTGCTATAATAAATTACTATTAATAATTATTGTTTTTAATTCAAATTTAAAATATTTAAGCAGTATTATTATTAAATAATCATTTATATTATAATTTATTATCAACTATAATGGATATTAAAAAGATTGACATCAAAAAAATTCTGAGAAAACACAACCGTATCTTCATTCCAGTATTCGGTATATTATTTTCTGTCCTTGTGTTCTACCTTGCCTTGCTAAATCCTGATTTACTTTTACTGATTTTTTTAATTCCGGTTGTAATATTCTTATTAATGCATTATCTTAATATATATAAGTTTAGACCAAGATTTTTTGGTGGTATAGTCATTTTATTTGTAGCATTAATAATTGTTTCCGGTGCATATTCCAATTTACTGTATACATCAAACGGGATTGAGAGTGAAAATGTAGGCAATACATCAATTGAAACGGCGATAACACCATATTCTGGTATACACAGTAGTTATAATATAACAGTCATAACAAATTATACGGGTGCCTTAAACTCATCGCATTTAAGAATAACCTCATCGGGATATAATAAAACCATAGATTACAGTAGTCTGCATCCAGAAACAAAAAACAATAAAACATATATGTATTATAATGCAAAAAATTTACCAACAGGCCTTTATGTTGTAAATTATACAATAAGTAAGAATATTACAATGGAGGTGGAAGGTCCCATAAAGGTTAGTGGATTTACCTTATTTGAATACTATATATATGCCATAGCCTTCAAATATATGTTCTCTGTAGGTATATTATATATTATGGGAATATCTATTGCATATTTCTTTAATAAAAATAAGGTTATAAAGAAATAAATTATATATTTTATTTAAGTTAGGATAAATATATATAGTTATTATTATTATATATATCATGTCGTCTGTAAGAAAAATACAATTAACCGGTGGCTCAACGTATATCGTTTCGCTTCCGTCAAAATGGGTTAAAAAGAACAATCTTGTAAGAAGCAGTGAAATTAAGATAGATGAAGAAAAGGATAAATTAATTCTATATGGCAATATGGATGTAAAAACGGAGATAAATAAAACATTAACATTAAACACACAGCTTGATAATAAAAGTCTTGAAAGGACATTAATTTCATTATATATCTCTGGTTTTGATACGCTGGCAATCAGGAGCTTCAATTACATCAATGATGAAATCAGGGCTACAATAAAAAAATTTTCAAAACTCGTAATAGGCATAGAAATATTTGAAGAGGACTCAAAAAAGATTGTTTTACAGAATGTTTTGAATTCAAGTTCATATCCTGTATACAACTCAATAAAAAGAATGTCGTTAAACGTTGAGTCAATGATATACGATGTTATTAAGGGAATAGATGAGGATGATGCGGAACTGTTAAAAAATGTTATAAACCGCGATGATGAAATCGATAGATTCCAGTGGTACATTTATAGGGAAGTAAAAAGCAAGGGCAATGATGATAATAATATATTCTACCTGTTATTATCAAGGATACTGGAAAGAATAGCGGATCATGCTGTGAATCTGTGTGATATCTGGACAAATAGGAAATTAATAATAGAAATACCATCATCAAAGATGGTTGAAAATTTAACCTATTCACTGGATTTATTCAAAAGGGCAATAGCATTATTTTACGCCCGGAAATACATCGGTTTGAATGATATAATATCAACCAAAAAAAATATAATGACACAGAAAAAAGAATTATTAGGTCTTGGCAATTCATCGGATATAGCTACAGTATCATCCTCATCTGAGGAAATATCAAGGATAGGATTATACTCTACAGATATTGCTGAGCTTGCAATGGACATGGTTCTCTCAATGAATAATGAAATAACATTATAATTTTCTTATAGAAATTGTATTGCATTTATTGTTTTTCCCCTCAAATATTTTTGTTGCAATATTTTTAAATATGCCAACCTCAACAACACCAGGGAGCATCTTTATTTCTTCTTCGTATTTAACATCCGTATAATTAAATCTACAATCTATTATATAATTTCCATTATCACTTATAAAGTTTTTATTATCCCTGAAAGAGCATTTGCATCCTAATTTTTCTATATTTTTTTTTGTTATATCCTCCATAAATGGTATTACTTCAACGGGCAGGGGAAAGTTATGTAATTTTTCTGAAAATTTACTTTCGTCAACCATTATATAAACATCTTTACTGTTATAGGCAACGATTTTTTCCCTTACAAGGGCTCCACCACCACCCTTTATTAAATTACCGTAAATATCACATTCATCAGCGCCATCAAAATCAATCTCTATATTATCTAAATTATTATCTATTTTAATTCCGTATGATCTTGCTATTTCTTCCGTTTTTTTGGATGTTGGGACACCGGTAATATTTTTTATTTCTCCATCCTTTATTAATTCGCCCAGATTATCAAGAAAGAATTTTGTTGTTGACCCGGTTCCCAGACCAATTTTCATATTGCTTTTTACATATTTTATTGCCTCATCAGCGGCAATTTTTTTATCATTTTCAAACACGAAGGTTTATTATTAATTTATTTATAAATTTTATATATTAATCGAATCATCCTTAGAATTTAATGCGTTTTCGCATCTTGCAAATATTAATATATACTTAAAGAATAATATAACCGCATACGTAGAAAGCGATAACGTAAACCATCAACTATTCTAAAGAGATTGGCTCGTTTCGTGATGGCAATAAGAGAGTTGCCCAGGAGGCTTTGAAAATATGAAAGGAAAGCAGAAGTTGGATCAGAGAGATATATACGGGGGTGTTCTACGGACCTGTGGTAACTGTGTCCTGTCCCAGAATGGCGTATTAAGATCATGTGAAGGATTCCGTCCGTCATTTCTGCAGATATTTTTTAAATTCCTCCCACTAAAGATGCGTAGGGTTCTGGAAGTGATCATATGAAAGTAAAATATACATTGAATTATAGCAAGTGTTATTTAGGTAAAATTCCATACGATTTCAATTTAAAAATACTGAAAAGGGAACTTAATGATAATAAAATGTATGAAATAATAGAAATAAATTACAACAACAATTATGATGATATAATAAAAACCCTAAAGGAATCGGACAGTATTATCGGCATAGATATTTTATATAAGAATGAGAAGATCATTATTATAAGGTCAACGCTAAAAGTATGCAATTTAATTTCAGCAATGAAAAAATATTCAAATGGAAATAGAGATTTTGAAAACAATGAAACTATAGATGATAAGCATAACGTATGGAAAATATCCCTTGAAAATATGGATGATATAAAAATGCTCGGGGAATCGTTAAAAAAGGAAACCGGGAATAACGTTTCAATTAAGATAGAACATGGAAATGCTGTAAAGTCAGAATCCCTTTTTATATTAAAGGAGGCATTCGACCTCGGGTACTTTGATGTTCCTAAGAAGATAAATTTAATTGAATTATCAAAAACATTGAATATAACCCCTACAAAATTAAACATTACCATAAGGACACTGTTAAATCATTTTCTTGAGGAAAGTTTTTATTAGATTAACTTCTGGTAATGCATTTAAATGAATAAATTAAAAATAGTTATTGCAGGTTCAGGTTATTCTGGAATAAATGCATATTATGAATTAAAAAATCATTATGATGTTGTTCTAATAAATAATAATAATTATTTTAATTACTATTCAAAAACCGGCATTGAGAAAATATATGTAAAAAATATAAAAAATGAAACAGTAACAGATATAGATACCGGTAATTTAAATGTTAAAACCAATAAAAATACCTATTATTGTGATAAACTAATACTATCATTGGGGTGCGATAGAAGTGGTCAGATCAATTTTTTAAAAACCATGGAAAAATACGATAACCTGACACTGTCCTCGGAAAATAAATACGATGATTATATACTGATTCAATACCTGTTATATTTAAACAGTAGGGGTAAAAACTTCCATTATAATGGTGAATTTCTATCATTTTTAGGCGATGACGTTAGCAATAAACTTAGAAATTTTATGGAGTTATCAGGAATAAAATATAGGGAAAAAAGTGATAATATATTACCTGAATGCAGGCCAAATTTTTTTGATAAATTTTTAGAAGTTGATAAAAATTTTATGTATAAAAAAAATATATTTGCGATAGGTGATTTAACTAAATCCCCCATAAAACTCGGGGAATTATCCATGCGTGAGGGTATTTATACGGGCAAGTACATAAAAAATGGAAGTATTAATTTTGATCCTGTATTTATAACAACATTTACCAATTATAAGGGTTTATCAATGAGAATAAAAAGCAAAGTACCATGGAATAACGGCTATCAACATGTAAATATTTCACATTATTATAATTTAATGACAAAAAATTTAAGTAAATACTATAAAATAAGAAAAGGAAAAATGGGATTTATTAAATATTTTTAATTTTTTAAAATAAAAAAAGTCTCATGGCAGTGTGCACAAACTGCTGTAATTCCAAAATGCCCTGTGCAACTCTAATTTATCTTCACATTCATATACATTCTTCCAGTACACACAGGGAAAATAAATATATATGAATTTATAAGGTATATAAAGGAAATATTAATGGGACAGCACATACATTTTACCATTATAAATATTAAAATGATATTTATATAAATATCTTTAATTCAATTTTAGAAAACCTAAAATGATAAATTATATAAATCTAATGTATATACAATAGATATGACAGTTGAAACAGCTAAAAATAATAACTTCCCGCCCTATATAGATGGAAAGTTGAGGCATGTACTGCTGTATGCCAGGATAGGTGTACTGGCGATGCTTGACTATTATGGTGCTGATGGTTTGCCATACCAGGATATAAAGGACGTTCTTCGACTTCCCGACGGTTCATTGGGGCCAAATCTGGCATGGCTTAAGGATAATGGGTATGTTGAATCTCATGAAGAGAGGGTTGAAGGTCATGGCATAGTGGTCTATTATATTACACAGGAAGGAAGGTCTGCCTATGAACGGGTAAAGAATTGGCTGGATGTCTTATTGCACCATGACGGTTTAGATAAAGGGGTGTGAGAATGATTGAACAAAAAAACAGGTTAATAGCATATTTAAAAATGTTAGGTGTAGGCATAGACAGTGATGTTTTTGAATCCAGAATAAGGGCACAAAAACTGGCGTATATCCTGCAAACAATTCTCAACACAGACCTCTACGATGACTTTAATTTCTACATAAGAGGGCCTTACTCAAAAAAACTGGCTGTCGAATACTTTTCAGACTCCAGTGATTTCAGGAATGGCAGAAGTAGTTACCAGCCAACAGCCGCCGAATCCGGCGGGATAGAACGTATAAAGCCACTGCTTATGGCATTTACCATTAACGATCTGGAGATAATTGCCAGTCTGCTTTATCTCAGAAAGGAACTCCATCTTGATGAAGAAACAGCGGAAAAGGTACTGGAGGAACGTAAACCACACCTAAAAATGGAGGATATCTGGAGAGGCACTAACAACATAAAGAGATTATTACTGACAGATCAACTTAGGGAGAGGCTAATAAAATCACTCAAGGAAGAGGGTGATAATTGGGATGAACTATCCAACGAGAGCCTGAATAAATTCGGACGATGAGTATATGGAAGAATACAGTATATACAATGTAGATTTTGGTACTGGCAAAGGGCATGAACAGGGATATCCCAGACCGGCAATAATGCTTAAAATAATAAACGATCTTGGCATGTGCATAGTTATACCTTTAACCAGCAACATCGACCACCTTAATCTGCCCTATACCGTCCAGATAAATAAAACAGGGCACACTAACCTGAAAGAGAATAGTGTTGCTCTTGTGTTCCAGGTAAGAGCTGTAGATAGGATGAGGATAACAGGGATCCAGATAGGCAGGGTGGAAGAATATCAGGTAAATAAAATAAGGACTGTGATTAAGGAGATGCTAACTATAAATTGAGTACACTCCTGATAACTTGTGGTGCTTCCAGCGATAAAGAAGCACAGTTCATTAAAACATTCTGCTCTCACAAAATTTATTAATAATTTTAATATTACTTTACGTGTACTGGGATCCTGGAGGAACTAAGAATATTCGTAATAAACTGTATATAACATTAAGATTTCTAAGAATGGAACAGACATTTTTTAGTTTACCAATGGCTTATTTGGGAGCTTTTCTCGCTGTGCGTGGTATACCATCAATAAGTGTTCTGTTATTAATATTCTCGGCATTGTTCTTTGTGAGAATAGCAGGTATGACAAACGATAATCTGGCGGATAGATTTATCGATGCAAAGAATCCGAGAACAAAAACAAGGCCGCTGGTAACCGGTGCAATTACGGTAAAAAACGCGTATACCCTGATAGCAATAGGTTTAATCGGTTATTTCATCTCTGCATATTTTATAAACATTATAGCATTTTCCATATCACCACTGGGTGCTCTGGTTATAATGAGTTATCCATATATGAAAAGGTATACATCATTCGCAAATTACCAGATAGCATCTATACAGGGATTATCTGTAATGGCCGGTGCAATAGCCGCTTTAGGCATTCACGGTCCATACTATATAATATATAGGATACCATGGCTATTTGTTTTTGCCACTATATTCTGGGCACTTGGCTTTGACCTGTACAATCACATACCGGATATGGATTATGATATAAAAAATAATTTACATAGTTTTGCAACATTACTGGGTAAACACGCATTAAAATTTGCAGGAATGAATCAGCTCCTGTCCGTAAGCCTTGCCATTGCCGCAGATATAGTTTATAATCTATATACCGTATCATATATAGCTACGGCATTTCATGGATTAATAATGCTTGCAGCATTTATTATGGCATTCAAGGGCAATTTTGGCAGGGCATTTTATTATAATATTTATGCCTCTATTGTACTGGCACTTGGAATAATAATCGGTGCATCACTGGGTTTCCCCATTCTATAAAAATATATTTAAACAAGAAAAACATCTATCCACATGGAGATATTTAAAAAAGATAGGGTTTTACAGACAAGTAAAGATTTGAATCAGCTGGTCAATGATTTCTCGGCATATTTAAAAAATGCTAACTGGAAAGTTCAGAACAATACACAGAATGGAAAAGCAATTTTACAGGCACAGAAGGCAGGAATTCTAAGGGATATTATAGCAGCAGACAGGGCTTTAACATTTGTATTTGAGAAGAATGATGATAATATAAACGTTCATGTTGGCGTTGCAAAATTATTGCAGAATCTGGGCATTACAGCAATAGAAACGATATTATTATCCGAGATATTTCTTGTAATAGATGTACCTGAAATAGCATGGACTGACCATGTTGAAAATGGTTTATTAAAACAACTTGAACAAATTGCACATTAATAAATAAGTTAATATATAATAAACTTATTTTTATACACAATGGGTTCTGATGATATAGATAATATTATAAATTTTAGAAATAGTAACCCTTCGGCAACACTCGGTTTACACAGATTAAATAGTGAATATTTTATAATGGCATATCTGCCAGTAGCAAAAGAAGCATATGTAAAAATAAATAATAATAAATATAGAATGAAAAATTTAAAGGATAACCTCTTTTCCTACAGTTCCCACAATGAAATAAACAGCTATAAAATAATATATGTGGATGAAAGCAAATATATAAATGAAATATATGACCCGTATAATTTTAAAACAACATTAAGCGATTATGATATATTTTTATATAAAAGTGGAAAACTCTATCAGGGCTATCAAACATTTGGTGCGCATAAAACAAAAATAAATAATATACCGGGTGTAAGGTTTATATTATGGGCACCCAATGCAGTAGCAGTATCTGTAATAGGGAATTTCAACCACTGGACTACAGGAATGAACCCCATGACGGATGTAGGCAACTCAGGAATATGGGAACTATTTATACCGTGCATAAAGGAAAATGAATATTATAAGTTTGCATTGAAACTGGGCAACGGTGAAATAAATGTAAGAACGGACCCATTTGCATTTTATACTGAAAAGAGACCAAGGACAGCATCAATTACAGTGGATATAAAATATAAATGGCATGATGATTTATGGTTAAGTAAAAGAAATGATATGAACTGTAAAGAGCCATTATCAATATATGAAATTCATTTAGGTTCATGGAAGAAAAATAATAAGGAATTCTTAAGTTATAAAGAACTGGCGGATGATTTAATAATTTATTTAAAAAATATGAATTTTAATTATGTAGAGGTAATGCCATTGATGGAATACCCTCTCGATATTTCATGGGGTTACCAGGTTATAAATTATTTTGCCCCCACATCAAGATACGGCAAACCAGAGGATTTAATGTATTTTATAGATAAAATGCATGAAAATAACATAGGTGTTATAATGGACTGGGTACCGGCACATTTTCCAGATGATGAATACGGTTTATCAATGTATGATGGCACACATTTATATGATTATTCCGATCCATTAATGGGGAGAACACCGGACTGGGGAACAAACGTTTTTGATTTCGGCAAAAATGAGGTGAGATCTTTTTTGATTTCAAGTGCAATGTACTGGCTGGATTTCTACCATTTTGACGGTATACGTGTTGACGCTGTAACATTGATGATCTACAGGGATTTTAACAGGAATAAATGGTTACCCAATATATACGGCGACAATATAAATTTAGAGGCAATTTCATTATTAAAGGAATTTAACAGTGAGGCACATAAAAATTTTAAGGGTATAATTACCGTTGCCGAAGAATCAAGTGCGTACAACGGTATAACAAAAAAAATAGAAGATGGTGGGATCGGCTTTGATTATAAATGGAATCTGGGGTGGATGCATGACACATTAGACTTTTTCTCAACTGACCCACTGTATAGAAAATATAACATTAACCTGATAACATTTACAGTTTCATACGCATTCAGTGAAAAATATATACTGCCCATATCACATGATGAGGTTGTTTACGGTAAAAGATCATTATTCAGTAAAATGCCTGGAGACAGTAATGATAAATTTAACAATTTAAAACTGTTCTTCAGCTACATGTTTTCATATCCAGGCAAAAAATTATTATTTATGGGTACTGAGTTTGGGCAGATAGAGGAATGGGATGTTTTGAATCAGTTGCACTGGGAAGAGTTAAATGGAAATAGAAAACTGTTAATTAACATGGTCAGGGATTTAAACGATATATATCAAAAATATGGTGAATTATACCATTATGATAATTCCAATGAAGGCTTTGAATGGGTTGATTTCAACGACAGGGATAATACAGTTATAAGCTTTATAAGAAAATACAAAAATAATGAAATATTATGTGTATTTAACCTCACACCGGTAGTCAGGGAAAATTATAATATAGGTGTAAACAAATATTCATATTATGATGAAATATTTAATTCAGATTCAAAACTTTATGGAGGCAGTAATATAAAAAATAATAATCTTCACTCATATGAACGCGGTATGCATGGTAGAAAATATTCAATAGAAATAACATTGCCACCACTGTGTGGGTTATACATAAGGTGTAGAAATCAACTACCCACAGAGAACGCAGGAGGGTTGTTCCAGGAGGGCAATAAAAGAGTTACTAAGGAGGCCTTGAAAGCATGAAAGGAAAGCAGAAGTTATACCGGCGAGATACATACGGAGATGCCCTACAGGCATGTGGCAACTGTGACCCGCTACAGAATTGGGTATTAAGGCCATTAAACAGAGAAAAAACTCTCAGTGTGTCGGGTTTAAAAACTTTTTTTCATAACCCTTATGTGGCTCCACAGGGTAACGCAGCCCGTACAGGCACGGGGATGTTCTACCCGTCGTTTCTGCGGATATTTTTTCAGCCCCTCCCACTAAAGAGGTGTAGAGCTATGGAGGTAATCAGATGAATAATATTGCAATAGAAAATGTATATCCTGAAATAGATAATGGTTTATTCTATGTTAAAAAAACGGTAAATGATAAATTTAATGTCTATGCCGATATATTCAGAGCTGGAACGGACACAGTAAAATCATATTTACTGTACAGGAAAAATGGAAATTTAAACTGGAACCAGACTGGAATGGAATATTTGAATGATGATCGCTGGTACGGTTCATTTATACTGAATGATACCGGCTTATACGAGTATAAAATAACTGCATGGACAGATACATACAATACATTACTGAAAAATTTAGAATCATGGTATAGGGCTGGGGAATCAATAAAATCCGATCTGTTTGATATAATAAATATACTGAAAAATATTGAAAAAAATTCACTGGAAAGTGATAAAAACATTATTGAGGGGAAAATAAATTTAATAAATAATTCAAATGATTATGAGGCAGTAAATATTTTAAAGGGTGATGAATTAAAAAATATAGTTTTAAAATATCAGGAAAAAAGGGATTATACTGAATATAAGATTTTATATGTTTTTTCTGACCGTAAAGCATCGGGCTTTTCATCATGGTATGAACTATTCCCAAGGTCATATAGCAGTTTTAATGGGGTAGAAAAGGAATTAACTGATATAAAAAATATGGGATTTGATGTTTTGTATTTAACGCCGGTACACCCCATAGGTATAACGGACAGAAGGGGTAAAAACGGTTCAAGGGTTGCCGATAAAAATGACCCGGGAAGTCCATGGGCAATAGGCAATTCACAGGGTGGTCATTATTCTATAAACAGTGATCTGGGTACATTAGATGATTTTTTACATTTAATAAAAACTGCAAGGTCAATGAATATTGAAATAGCAATGGATTTAGCATATCAATGCTCACCGGATCATCCATACGTTAAGGAACATGATAACTGGTTTTATAAAAGGCCTGATGGCACAATAAGGTATGCCGAAAATCCCCCCAAAAAATATTATGATATATTTCCATTTAATTTTGATACTGAAGATAAGGAAAATCTGTACAGGGAATTAAAAAATATAATTATCTTCTGGATAAAAAATGGTGTAAAAATATTCAGGGTTGATAATCCGCATACAAAACCATTTTCATTCTGGGATTATGTTATAAATGGTATTAAAAACGAATACCCTGAGGTTATATTTTTAGCCGAGGCATTTACAAGAAGGAAAATAATGTATGAATTATCAAAAATCGGTTTTTCAATGTCATATACGTACTTTACATGGGTAAATACATACGATGAGATAAAAAATTATTTCAATGAATTATACTCACACCCAAATAACCTCTTTTTCAGGCCAATGCTCTTTACAAACACTCCCGATATACTGCCGGAATCATTAAAAAACAAAAACAGGGATGCATTTATTATGAGATCATTATTAGCGGGTACATTATCCCCACTGTGGGGTATTTACAGCGGGTTTGAAATATGTGAAAATCAACCATTAAATGATAACAGTGAAGAATATTTAGACTCAGAGAAATACGAAATTAAAAAAAGAGATTCTGATAAACCCGGAAACATAAAAAATTTAATATCAAAAATTAATAAAATAAGGCTTGAAAATGATGCTCTGAAAACATTTAATCTAATATTCTGCGATAATAATAATAAAAATATTATTTCCTATTTAAGATACAGTGATAATAAAAGTAATATAATTATAGTGGTTGTAAATCTGGATACAAACAATGTACAGGGCGATATGGTCAGAATCCCATTGAGGGCATTAAATATGGATGAAAATATTACATATAATGTAATAGATTTACTGGATAACAGTAAATATACATGGCACGGAGAAAATAACTATGTTAGGTTGATTCCAGGATATCGTAATGCACACATATTAAAGGTGATTTTATGAATGATAATTTATGGTACCGTGATGCCGTTTTCTATGAAATAGCGGTAAAATCATTTCACGATTCAAATAATGATGGCATCGGTGATTTTAATGGGCTAACAATGAAACTTGAATATTTAAAGAATTTAGGAATAGATGCAATATGGTTGCTCCCATTTTATAAATCGCCGTTGAGGGATGATGGTTATGATATATCAGATTATTATTCCATTCTGCCGGAATATGGCACAATGGAAGATTTTAAAAACTTTATTAGTAAGGCACATTCATACAGTATAAGGGTAATAGCGGACCTTGTAATAAACCATATTTCAGACCAGAATCAGTGGTTTATCGATGCAAGGTCTGATAAAAATTCAAAAAAGAGGGACTGGTTTATATGGAATGATACTCCCGATAAATTTAAGGATGCAAGGATAATATTTATAGATACAGAAAATTCGAACTGGGCATACGAGGCAGGTACAAAGCAGTATTATTTCCATAGATTTTATTCACAGCAACCGGATTTAAATTATGATAATCCTGAGGTAAGGGAAGAAATGAAAAATGTTATACGCTACTGGTTAAACCTTGGTTTAGATGGTTTCAGGGCCGATGCAGTACCGTATTTATTTAAAAGGGAGGGCACAAGCTGTGAGAATTTACCGGAAACACATGAATATTTTAAGGAAATCAGAAAAATGATGGATATTGAATTTCCCGGAACAATATTACTTGCAGAGGCAAATCAGTGGCCAACGGAGGCTAAAAAATACTTTGGCAATGGTGATGAATTTCATATGGCATTTAATTTTCCATTGATGCCGAGAATATTTATATCTCTGGCAAAAAGATCCAATAGATCTATAATAGATATTATAAATCAGATATCAGATATACCGGATGACTGTGACTGGTGCATATTTCTAAGAAACCATGATGAATTAACATTAGAAATGGTAACAGATGAAGAACGGGATATAATGTATAATGAATATGCAAAATTACCAAAAATGCGTTTGAATATGGGCATAAGAAGGAGATTAGCACCATTAGTTGATAATGATAGGAGTACGATTGAACTTTTGAATGCATTGATATTCTCATTACCGGGAACACCCATATTATATTACGGTGATGAACTGGGTATGGGTGATAATATATATCTGGGCGATAGAAATGGTGTAAGAACACCCATGCAGTGGTCATACGATAGAAACGCTGGATTTTCAAAGGTTGATGCGGAGCAGTTATATGCACCGGTAATAACTAACCCGAATTATCATTATGAAAGTGTGAATGTTGAATCTGAATTAAGAATCTCATCATCTCTGCTGAACTGGATGAAAAAAATAATAGGTGTAAGAAAGGATTATAAGGAGTTACTTGGCAGGGGGGCTATAGAATTTATAAATAATAAAAACCAGAGGGTTCTGGCATATATAAGAAAATATGAAAATCAGAGAATGCTATGTTTATTTAATCTCTCAAGAAGGCCTACCTATGTTGAACTGGATTTAAGTAATTATAAGGGCTTAAAACCAATAGAAGCATTTACAAAGGCACCATTTCCAAGAATAGGGGATTTAAATTATTTTATAACAATTCCACCCAGAGGATTTTTCTGGTTCAATCTAATTATACCAGAAACAGACGATTCGATGGATTTTGAGGGTGAGGATAATTACTGATTATTATGATTACTTAAATGATAGTTTATATAATATATTAAATTATATGAAAAATAAAAGGTGGTATGGAGATAAATCATTAAATGAAAAATCCATGGAAATCTACGATTATATAAATATGGACGATTTTGTAATTTTAATATTAAAAATAAACTTTGATGATAAGCATTCACTGTATTATCTGCCATTATTTTTATCCGAATTAGAATCTGATAATAAAATAACACATTTTAATATAAACGGCAAAAAGATAAATGTTTATGACGCTTTTTATTTTAAGGAATTTGCTGAATTCATTGTAAAAAATATTGAAAACAGTAAAAATAATTCTAAAATAGAATTTATAAAAACAAAATTTTTTTATAAAAATGATAGCAATGGTTTTAAAACAATAAATTCAGAGCAGAGTAACAGTTCTTTTATTATAAATTCAATGATAATTAAAAATTACAGGTATCTGCAATACGGTAATAATCCGGATATATTTATGGCACTGAAATTAAACGAATACAATTTTTACAGCGTACCCAAGATATATGGATATATGTTATATAAAAATGGCAATAAAACAATCTGTTTAGCAAACGCTATGCAGTATTTAGATAATTCTATAGATCTATGGTCATATTATGTAAATTATTTAAAAGACAATAAAAACTTTGAAGATGAAATAATAAAATTAGCAGACAATATATCCTATATAACAGGAAATATGGCATATAATTTATCAAAAATAAGCGAACCGGACTTTATTCCAGAGGCAATGAATATAGATGATATGCTATATATAATAGATAATATAGATAAATATATAGAAAAATCATTAAAATATATGGATGGTCAGAATATAGGTTATAATAATATTTTAAGAGATGTGGACTATAATAATATAAAATCAATCACTTTTAATATATTCAAGAACAATAAAATAATGAAAACAAGGGTTCATGGTGATTATCATTTAGGTCAGATTTTATTATATAAAAACAATTATTATATAATAGATTTTGAGGGCGAACCGGTAAAAACTATAGAAGAGAGAAACAAAAAATTATCCCCATTAAAGGATGCTGCAGGGATAATAAGGTCAATAGATTATTTAATTGGATATTTTAACATAAATGATTATAATCTATTTAATACAGTAAAGAGTAGATTTATGGATAACTATATTAGAATAGTATCAAAAAGCAATATATTCAATATAGATGCTGATGATTTACTAAAATTACTGGACATATTTCTACTGGAAAAGGCATCGTATGAACTATATTATGAGATAAATAACAGGCCCTCATGGATTAAAATACCTCTAAATTTCATTGAAAATACATTAAAAAATTATATAAAATAAAACTCAATCATTGTAATTTTTATGGTTAATATTATGAATTATATATATAACGCCTAAAGCAATCTCAACCAGCACAAGGATGACATCTATAAATGACAGTGGTATTATTATCAGGCTATATGGGAATTTTAAAAATCTTGGAATCACGGAATCTATAAAAAAGATTATTATTGCCATAACACCAATGATTATTAAATTTCTTTTCAGTTTATAATGACCATCACCTTCACTTTCCGAAAAATTATTCCTCTTTTTTTCTAGAGGAAAAATATATCTAGTGTTTATGTAAATAATTACCATAACTAAAGTTAGAGTAGCCCAAAAAATGAAGGAAGTTGCTTTATTGTGGCCATTTAGTCCTAATAAAAATTCTAATAAAAATTCTAATACGACAAGAAATATGAAAACTATAAATACAATCGTTCTATATTTTTTATATTTTTTTATTTTATCTTTTTCTATCATTATTATTCCTCCTATGATGAAATATTTATGGAATGTCTCCGTTTCCTGCATATAATGTTATCGGCTGTGACCTATAATTACTTAAGTCGTATGGTACAGTGTTATACGGTGAACCAATACCTGGATAACCCATCCACCCCCATTCGGTATAGGTGAAAAACACACCATTATCGCCGCCCCAATTATCTTCTAATTTTATTAATCCGTCTCCAATTGATATAATATAGCCCACTATTTCACCCACAGGTCCACCGAATAGAGCTATAAGTCCGGCATCTGCAATTATCAGAAGCATAAGTAGATTTGTCATACCCTGATTAAAAGCATCAGCGTATCCATTAGACCCCGAGCTATAAACACCGCATAAATCAATATAAGCATCATTATTATTTTTTGTTGATGTTGCATTTGTATTATTTGTTATTGTTGTTATATTATAATGACCTGATTTTGAATATAACGGTATTACACTGTAATTAGAACTTTTATTATCCGTACTATTTACCATTAATGATTCATGAAATAGTTTATCATTTTTATATACATGTAATAATGTTCCCGTAACATTATTGGTACCATTGTATAATGTATAACCCATTGTTATCGTTGTATTTTTATTTGTATTATTTGCAACATCAGGATTTGTATTATTAAATATTGTCGTGTGACTTATGCTATCAACCTCCTTAAAATTGTATTTTTCAATATAATGACCTAATTTAGGTATAGTTACCTTATTACCATGATTATTTTCGGGATTATAATACATTAATCCTGTAAAGCCAACCATTACCATAATTGTAGCAAATGATATTGCTATAATAATTTTTTTATTTATGTGCTTTTCTATAATAATAATAATAAATATATAAAAATTTTTGTAGAACATGTGTGTTATATTATAAAGAAAGGATCATTTCAGGATATCACATTTCCTATAGCAATCATAATATTTATTAGGCACAACTCAATGAGTTTTTGCATGAAAAAAGTACTTTTCTTATTGGTTTCTGGATCAGATTCTCCAGAGAGGGCTAGTTTGGGCATAATCACGGCAGATCATCAGTTGAGCTCACACAGGTATGAAGATGTAAAAGTCCTGCTCTACGGTCCATCTGAAAAATATGTTATACAGCTTGATGGCATGGCAAAGGACTCTTTTGATAATCTTATGAAGGCTGGTGCTATAGATTCCGCATGTGTTGGAGTGGCAAAAAATTACAACATATCCGATGAACTTATAAAGATAGGAGTCCAGCTTCAACCATTTGGGGAACGCCTTGCAAAATTCGTAAACGATGATTACGAAATTATTACATTCTAAATAATAAAAATGAGGAAATTTAATGACTCCCCAATTCACAGAGGTCGCTTTTGAACTTTCCTCCATAAATTTATACATTTTTATCTAAATCTATTAACAGGCATATAATACAACAGCAATAAAATTAAAAATAAATAAAATATATACATGAAATGTTAAATTATGATGAATGGATTATAGCAAATAGAAACGGAACATATTCTTCAAGCACAGTTTCATTTATGAATACAAGGACATATCATGGCCTGTTTGTAAAAAACATGAATGATTCATTTGAGAGATATGTATTATTATCCAAATTATTTGAGGAAATAAGTATAAACAATGATATTTACAATCTTGATACAAATCAGTACAACGATATTTACATTTACCCTGAAGGTTATAAATATTTAATAGACTATAATAAATTTCCAGTGCCGGAATTCAATTATAAAATAAATAACACAAAAATTAAAAAAAGAATTTTACTGGACCCGGATAATGATTTTTTAAAAATAAGATATGATTTTTCTGAAAAAATTAAGAATTTTAAATTAACACCATTAATTGCATTCAGGTCCTTTTACGGTACAGTAAACAGTGATAATATTGAATACATTATTAATAATAGAAATAAACGCATCAATATAAATTATAATAATACAGATTTAAATATTGAATGTAATGGTGTATTCAATCATAATCCACTATGGTATTATAATTTTACATATCCTGTTGATAAGGACCGTGGTTCAGGTTATAAAGAAAACCTATTTTCTCCAGGAAGCATTGAATTCAATAATATAGATAATCTGGAAGTAAATATATACTCTGATACAAATAATAATATTGATTTTAACTCACTGTTAAATAAATATCTAAACTTATTATCAGATATAAATTATAAAGACATCAAAAAATTGGTAAATATATCAACATATTTTTTAACAAAAAATAACATAATCGCAGGTTATTACTGGTTCGGTGCGTGGGCACGTGATACACTGATTTCCCTGCCTGGCAATGTCCTTATACCAAAAAAATATGCACTTGCAAGAAAAATTTTAGAAAATTATATCAGTTTAAATGTGCCTATGAAAACAAATTTTAATTCAAACGATGTGAGTGAGGACGTTTCATTATGGTTCATATACGCAATGAAAAAATATTATGATTATACAGAAGACCTGGATTTTATAAAAAATAATATAAACTTCATTAAAAAAATAGTAGATTATTATTTAAATGAAAATGATTTACATAAAATCTACAATGGTTTTATTATATTAAAAAAAGGACATTTAACATGGATGGATGGGAAATACAAGGATATAGTTTTTACACCAAGAAATGGAGGTGCCATTGAAATAAATGCATTATGGTACAACGCATTAATGGTAATGAGATATTTTTATGATAAATTAAATTTAACTTTTGACAGTGTATACGGCAGTACAATAAATCTACTGAAAAACAACTTTAAAAATTATTACTCAAAAAATGGGAGATTAATGGATACGATATATCCGGATGATGCTTCATTCAGACCGAATTTTATTTTTGCCTTTTCACTGCCATTTAATATCCTGGATAATTTTGAAGAGTATAAAGATGATGTAGATAATGAATTATTAACTGAATACGGTTTGAGGACCCTATCCCCCAAGGATAAAAATTTTAAGCCACTGTATGTGGGAGACCAGTACAGCAGGGATTCAGCATACCATAACGGAACTATATGGCCATGGCTTGTCGGTCCGTATATAACTGCATCTGTAAGATCAGGTTACGATAAAAACAAATTATACGATTATTTTAAAAATCTATTTTCAATGGAATATGTACCAGAAGTATTTGATGGTTTAAATCCTGGAAAGCCCAGGGGTTGCATTATTCAATCATGGAGCTATGCAGAGTTAATACGATCATATTATGAGGATATAAAAAACAATATTAATTTATAATTTTATCACAGTGTATAGATTTACATTTTTAAATATAGAATATTTTATATATTCATTATTATAGAAACATATACAAATAAAAAAATTATTATAATTATTAACCTTATTTTAAATTGTAGTCACGATCCAGAACTTGCCAGGCAGTTATATAAATAAAGGTGAAATAGATGTATAAACAAATTAGAATAGTATTAACAATAATAATTATAATAGCGATAACCTCGTCATTAATATTTATGGGTCTATTAGAGCCAAAAGTAATATCTTTAAACAATAATCTGGTCAGAACCAGTGAGAAGGATACTAAAACAGATCTGGGTCCACTTATGTACCAGACATTTAACGTATCAGTTAATAATAGAAATTTAGAATTTGCTTTTTCTCCATTACTGAGTGCAGGTCATAATAATTCACATAATGCTATTCTTTGTGATGCAATAAATATAAGCCAACCAGGAACAATAATGGGAGTTACAAACTCATTATTCTTATTAAAAAGCAATATTAATGGAATAGGGATTATGATAAATTCTATTAAATTTCTAAATCAAACGCACAACGTTGAATACAACAGTAGTCTGGGTTTCAGGGTGCACAATTGTGATAAGTGCTTTGTGGGTGGTGATCAGGTCACCATGTCTTATACATATAACAAAAATCCATATACCATTAATGGAAATTTAACTTATGTTCCCGTAGTTTCATTTACGTTATATAAGGAATATTCAATTTTTTATTACAGTATCGGAGAATACCACGCAACATTAACCCATTTCCCCATAAAAATAATAACTTAATATACGGATAACATACCAGATAAAATTAGCACCAAACTTTTATAAGAATGCGGAGAGAGGGATTTGAACCCTCGAATCCCTACGGAAATGGACCCTAAATCCATCGCCTTTTCCTAGCTCGGCAATCTCCGCTTTACAACGTTATTGTGGAATTTTATTTATATTTATTGAAAACCTAAAAATATGTTAAAGTTATACAAAAACAATGATAGATATAAACGACTCAATAATTATAATGTTAAATTATGATGATGATTTTTTTAAAAATACTTTCAGTAAAATGGAATTCTTGATGGGAATGGATTATGTAAATAATTTAATAAAAAAATTTGACCTTCCAGTACTATTTACGAAAAGAGAACTGAATTATAAAATAAAAAACAATGATATTAAGGAAGCAAGAGATAAAAAGGAAAACAAAAGAATTGAAAACAAACCTCCAGAAACATCATACGATAAAAAATTTTTAAACCAATTTAGGGATAAAATAGAAATACAAAATCAAATAAATGTTAAAAAAGAGGATATATTTTATGATACAGATATTGAAAATTATATAAAAAAATATCATAAAAATACAGTATTACTTGGTGGATTTTTTACAGATACCGATATATTTATAAGTTCAATAGAGGCAAGTTTAAGGGAATTTAATACAATAGTAATATCTGACATAACCTCTACATATTCAGAAAGATTATACTTTCAGAGTCTTGAAATGATAAGCCAGTTTGTTGATATCATTGATACGAGAGATTTAATGTTAATATATGATGTATAAATTTTAACCCAACGAACTGAATTTCCCACAACAGCATACCATCTTTTCATCCATAGATACCTACCTAAGTGCATTAATGTCGTTCAAAATCCTATCAATTCTTCCCTTTAGCCTTTACAGTTTGGTTGTGTGTATAATTTTGTGTATTTATAAACCCCCCTGTTACAGATAGAATTACCTATTAAATAACAGGAGGGAATACCTCTTCTAAAACAACAAGGAGGTAGAGAAATATGGAATATAACAATATAAATATATCGGAATTTGAAGAAGCTATAATGAAAACGGTAAAGGAAAAGATAGAGAAACTGATAGATCCATATTTGGCTGAGAATATTGGTATATGGAATAGTCATTACCAGAGACACTTCACTTATTTCCAATGTATATTTAACCAGTTAAAAACATTTTTAAACTTAACCAATATCTATATCTATGATAGAACAGTTGTTTAAGCCTAAAAGCATAGCTGTTGTTGGGGCGTCATCAAATAAATTAAAGGTGGGAAACATACTTTTCAGAAATGTGATATCATCATTTAATGGAAAAATATACGCCGTTAACGATAAAAGTGAAACAATAGAGGGTTATAACTCATACAAAAGTTTAAGGGATATAAAAGATAATATAGATCTGGTTGTTATTGTAGTTCCGAGAGATTCTGTTGTAAATATTATGAATGATACTGCGGCAATAAAAGCAGGTGCGGCCATTATTATAACCTCGGGTTTTAAGGAAACAGATGATCACGGTGCTGAACTGGAAAAACAGATAGTAGAAATAGCCAGGAAAAATGATATAAGGGTTCTGGGTCCGAATACAATAGGCTTAATAACACCTGAAGTTAATGCTACATTTGCATTTTCAGATGTTAAAATGGGAGATACCGCCTTAGTTGCACAGAGTGGCGGTTTAGGTGGTTATATGCTTAACTGGGCACAGGAAACAAAAATAGGCATGAGTTATTTTGTAAGCCTTGGCAATCAATCAGATGTAGATGAAACCGATGTATTTCGCTTTCTATCAAACGATATAGAAACAAGGGCAATATTTTCCTATACAGAGGGCATATCATCCGGAGAGAAATTTTTAGAGTATGTCCCTGCTGTTACAAAGAAAAAACCAATAATATTTTTAAAGGGTGGTATAAGCAATAAGGGTGCACAGGCAATAAAAACGCATACAGGCAGTGTTGCAGGCTCAATTGATATATTTAAGGCTGCTGTTAGAACCGTAGGTGGCATATTTGTCGATAACCTGGAAGATATGCTAAATCTTGCAAAAATAATTCTATCCAGTGAAAATGTATATAATGATATATTAGTGATAACAAATTCCGGTGGTCATGGGGTTTTAACAACGGATTCAATAGATGTAAACAATTTAAATGAAATAGAAATACCGGACAGGTTAAAAAATGACCTGATAAAGGTAATACCACCACAGAGCAAGCCAAGAAATCCTATAGATTTATCAGGTGATGCGGATTACAATAGGTATAATAATGCGCTTGGGGTTGTTCAAAATCTTGACTGTACAAAAGTTGTTATAGTTCAATCCTTACCGATGATTACATGTTCGGATGTTGCAAGGGCAATAATGAACTATAAGGGTAAAAGCGTTGTTGGAGTCACAATGGGGCTGGATCAGGATGCGGCATCAAAACTTCTCGATTCTGTTTCAATACCCTCATTTGAATTTCCAGAGGATGCAATAAAAGCTATAAAATACATGGCAAATAGACCAAACCCAACAAAAAAATTGAGAATACCAGAACCCATAAAAGAGGCATCAGTTTTAATTAAAAATAAAACATCATTAAAGGATTTTGAAGCGATGAAACTAATGGAAATCTACGGTATCAGAACACCGGAATACGGTGTGGCAGAAGATTTAGAAACAGCCAAAAAAGAGGCGGATAGAATAGGTTACCCGCTTGTAATGAAAATATCACCTGATGAGCCATTGCATAAAACCGATATTAATGGGGTTCTGATGAACTTAGAAAGGGAGGATATAGAAGAGGCATTTAAAAAATTAAACTACAAAAGGGTAATTTTACAGGAGCAGATGCCGGGTGTGGAAATATTCATAGGTGGTATAAAGGACCCGGTATTTGGGCCAGCAATAGTTGCGGGCATTGGTGGCATATACATGGAAGTTTTAAAGAGTTTAAGTTATTCTCTATGCCCGGTTTCAGAAGAGGAAGCATATAATATGATTAAGGAAAGCAAAATATATAATATATTAACCGCACGTAACAGGAATTATGATATTAATAGTGTTGTAAGGGCTATAACAAAAGTATCAAACATGTTAATAGACCTTGATATAAAGGAAATGGATATAAATCCCTTAATGGTCAATGATAAGGGATCCTTTGCTGTTGATGTTAGAATAATCCTGTAATAAATAGCATGGTAATGCCTTTAATAATCATTCGTCCTTGTACATGGTATCCGTATCTTCTCCACCGGTGAAATAGTTGGACATATCTGTATATATATCCTCAAAACCGAACATATCCTTTGATGATATGGGGAATATTTTATTTATTATATCTGAATCTTTCAGTGACCTAATTATATTCAGGAAATAATCCTTTATCATGTCCTCTTTCTCGTCCCTGAATTCATCATATAAAATGTCTGGATCATCCTCCCACACGGATATTTCTTTAACCTTATCTGAACCTATTAAATCTATTTTATTTAATATAAACATCATCGGTATATAAAATCTTGAATACACAGAACCAAACAGCATCTTTTCCGAAATAAATCCAGAAGGCGTCTGTGAAATTATTGCATCGGCAACAAATGCAAGCATGGCCTTCTGACCTGCCAGTGCCCTTACAAGCATTGTACTTCCCGGTCTGAAACTGAATAATTCTATCTGTCCAGGAGTATCAAATATTACATAATAATCTGTATATAATTCCAGTTTACTTTTTATTTTATCGACATTATCCAGTAACAGGTCGGCTGCTACTATCTGTGCACCATTCGGTCCGAGGGAATAGTCACTCATAATAGTACTCAATGAAATAAATTCTCTGATATCTATATCCGCCTCATAGGGCAAAAATTCTGCACCCGGATCCAGATTAACTATTATGGCATCATAGTCATTCCTTATTAACCAATCCTTATATGCACCGCAAAAAGTAGATTTGCCTGTTCCCGCAGGTCCTGTAACAAATAATGATCCTATCATATATCATATATTGCTTGTTTTTATTTAAATAAAGTGTAGACCCGGTTAAAATTTACCAGTGTAATATTCCACAGGTATTTCGGAACCTCTCTCTTTTTACTCAACCACCCATAAAATTTCTTTAACCTAGTTTTTTGTTAAAAAATGATGGAACTGTTTTTAATTTTCCTTAATTTTTTATTTATTTTTTATACATGCAGCTATTGTACCCCCTTTTCTATGGAAACAAGTGTAAATAGATTGCAATCTAAACACAGGGCTACCATTAAAGATCCTCTTTATGACAGGGTTATGACAGGGTATGGTTTCTCACCGGGTGACTGAAATATTTATAACATTCCGGGACAGTTTAGAAAAATAATTAAAGAGTACCCGGATCAATTGTCTTAACTATGGTAGAAAGGGGAGTATATACCCCGAATTCAGTAAATGAAAAATAGGTGAGAATTATGAACTGCAACAGATAATCATTCAGACTGTGTGCAGCACTGATTACAGTGATGAGATACTTTCGTAGATGAAATCATGGTAATGAAGCATACAGATCCACAATATACAATAAAAAATGATAAGTACAGTATTTGATAAAGCTATATGGAAAACTATTCTTATTCGGATAACTCTTTATAGTCCGACGAAACACCGGGTATAAGCAGAAATTTGGCATAATTTCCTACACCTGTGAAGGGCGGACATTATAAAAACATTTTTATATAGTCATATGTTAAACTTTCTGTGAATAAAAGGAAGATAACAGGTGTAATAATGGTATCAATTTTTATGGCAACTGCATTTGTTCCCCTGGCTGATAATTTAAATAATTTAAATAATTCAAACAATTCATTATATATTCCGGCTATAAGCAGTAAACTACACCATAAAACATCCATATTTAATATAAAACCCTCAGGCATGGCATATAATTCTAATAACAACGGTGTGGTATTTTCAGGAAATGATCCATATATAAAGTTAAATAACCAGTATTACCCATCACAGTGGTCAGTACTGAATAAAAACTCCAATAGGGAGAGATTAAACACACTGAACAGCAGGAGCATAAATAACAGGGTACAGAACTCTGCTGTTGAAACACTCAAAAATAATAATATCAGTGTGGCATACATATATTCATTTTATGGCAGTGGTGTCCATGCAAGTGTTGCAATAAAGAATTTAAATAATTCAACAGCAAATTATACAGTGCAGTTGAATGTAATACTGCCATCTAATAATGTTATGGAAATATCAAACAATCATAGCATAAATAAACATTTCAACTACATCAATGGAATGAATGTTATGAATATAAAAAGGACATACAACCCATTACTATTTGGCAATGTCATGGTAAACCCATTGAACTCAATACCATCATCAACAGTGATAGTAAAGGACAGCAACTATGCAGTTTTAAACATGCAGTACCACATAACCCTGACGAAGAATGAAACGTATACAATAGACCCTGCAATAACAGATTCATCAGGTGCATCAAACTGTGCTACACATGGCAATATTACATCCGGTTTAAGTACAGGTGGGTGTGTATTCAATTCAAATGGTGCTAAGGTTGGTGTTATAACTGAAACTGCACAGACAGGATCTCTTGTACGCCCAGCTTCGGGGCCTATTTGCCTCCATATTGATTCAACCTTCAGTCCCACATCATCGTCATATAATGTTAACTGTATAGAACAGAAAATAGTAGATAATAATGGGGGCAGTGGAAATTTTGTAGAACACACTTATAAGAGTTTTCTGCAGGACCATCAGGAAAGAACCTCTGCAACAATGCAGAAAGATATAAATGCAGCATTCTATTTCCTTAATATAATATTAGCAGTTGTTGGTGTATCAGTACCGAATCCATCATCGTTATTCTCTGCAAGCAATGACGTATCTGCCGGGACAGTTACCAACGGCTTTGAAATAACAGCAAACGCAGGCGTAACAACATCACCAAAAGCCGGTGCTTATTGGAATTCTATACAGTACGAATACTGGACACACGCGTGGGGCATCATTCCGGTATGCCACATTAAAAATGCTCATGAATTTGGTGACTGTATAGACATGCATTTTCAGTGTAATTACGGCACATATGCTCACCCATACTGGAATTACATAACGTATACAAGTACATTTAAGATTGTTAATAATTACCAGAAACCTGTTGAAAATGAAAACGGTCAATATGAAACTCAGATAAGTGAGACATTTAAACTGGGGCAGTATTCAGAAGTGTGATTACTATGAAAAAATCAATAATTAAATATTTAGTAATATTCGTTATACTCATCATTATAATCTCATTTACAGGTTATAATTTAGATACAGAACCACATAACATCAATACAATAAACCATAGTCAGTTCAAAAGTACCATAAAGAATCAAAGTGTTTCCGTAGGGGTTTCCGTATTAAAATATGTTAATTTGACATATGGCAATTCAAAAGCCGAATATGTTGTAGATTTCCATTATATTGCACAAGTGTATAATGCAGGTACTTTCTTTTATACAGAAATAAACGTATATAAATTAGGTCAAAAACTAAATTCTCCAATAACAGGAATATCACTTGAAATAAAAAATATTAAACTTGAAAATCGTTCTTCTCATTCTTCGCTTTTAGTAGGTAATCATCACCTCAAAACATATATATGTAACAACACCATAGAAAAATCTATACAGTCCGGTTTTTCTACAGCAGGTAATAAGTCAATATCTGTTTCATTCAGTATAATACCGGTATATAATATGTATATATACCACTTTGATGGGAAAGAACAGTACTTTCATTATAATTATACCCTGAAGGCTATCAGCCAAACTTAATTTAAATAAGTGATTATTATGAAAAAATCAATAATTAAATATTTAGTAATATTCGTTATACTCATCATTATAATCTCATTTACAGGTTATAATTTAGATACAGAACCACATAATATCAATACAATAAACCACAGTCAGTTAAAAAGTTGTATAAAAAATACGGGAGTTTCCGTATTAAAATATGTTAATTTAACATACGGTAGTTCTAAAGCCGAATATCTTATAGCTTACTATTATATTCCTGGAACATATCACGCAGGTAGTAGATTTTTTACAGGAATAAATGTATATAAATTAAACCAGAAGCTAAGGAGTTGTGAATAAATAACAATTCTGTTTACACTTATCTGGTTCTAATTGTATAATTCCAGTCACCATGGAATTCATTTCTGGCCAGATTTATCTTTTCCAGGTCTTCATCGGTCACAACCCTACC
>JAJZZE010000004.1 GCA_021797735.1 Thermoplasmata archaeon
ATAACAGATCTATTTGGTGATTTCATCAAGAGATATGAGGATAAAACATTGAATTTGAGGTGGTAATAATGTAAAAAAGTAAATTGGCAAATCGCACTATGGCACATTCATTTGGCGAAGTCAAGTTTTACCACCAGTTTCTGAAGCATTTTAACAGAGATTATTTATGGAACTATAATTTTACAATGCTCCTACTCGTTTTATACCCTGAAATGTTAGTATGCTGTTTATTATTTTATCTGGCATACTAACAGGATGTATAATTTATCCGGTAAAAACTATTTCAGAAAGTAGATTAGTTTTTAACCGTAGTTTCAACAGTTTTTCTTTCATCATTCCCTCTGGAAAACGATAGAAAAGCACCTATCATTATTATTGCCATTGAAACATATAATGAATAATGTATTCCTACCATAAAAGATGCTGAAACACCACCAAGAAGTTTACCAACACCGGCAAATACCTCAAAGGCAACACTTCTCGGTACGCTTAAACTTGCTATTGATATTGAGATAACAAAGCCGCCTAACATGCCTATATTTGCCAGGGCTCTCAGGAATCCAGAGGTTGCACCATAAAGCTCCTTAGGTGAATTTGCCATTACAGCACTGTTGTTAGCAGGATAGAACATGGATGAACCAGTACCGGTAATTGCGGAGGCAAGTAATATTATGTAAAGTGAAGAGTTTACGGTTAATGTTGTATATACCAGTATGGCCCCAGCCATCATTAAAAGTCCCACGGTTGCAGGTATTCTTGCTCCTATCCTGTCTGAAAGTTTGCCAAAATACGGTCCAAGCATGCTGCCTATTAAATACCCAGGAAATAATAGCAATGCACTATCAAATGGGGTTAATCCCCGTATACCCTGTAAATACATTATAATGATAAAAACAACAGCAAGAAAGCCAAGGCTCTGGAAAAATGATGCAAGTAACGAGTAGGATAGAACCCTGATTTTAAATATTTTTAATGGCAGCAATGGTTTTTTAACTATTCTTTCAATATATACAAACACTATGATAAGAATGGAGCCCGTACCAAGAAGCAGGATATCCAGTGTATTCATTCCATATGATGATATATATACCGCCGCATATGATATAGATATTAGTGAGGAACCGAGAACCGCCATTCCAGAAATGTCAAGTTTATTCCTTACCGGTGTACTCCTGTTAATGTATTTAGCTCCATAATAAACAGCAAATATTCCAATAGGCACATTTATATAAAATATATATCTCCACCCTATGAAGGTTGTAATTATTCCGCCCAGAACTATTCCCAGCATTGCACCTGCATTGTAACCAACGGATGTATACCCAAAAATTCTCCCCCTCTTATCAGGCACGAAATTATCAGCTATAATTGCACCACTGTTTGACTGTATCATTGCAGTTCCAGCGCCCTGTATAACCCTGAAAGAAATTAATTCAGCAATATCTGCCGATGCACCGCATAATGCAGAACCTACAGTAAATATAGCTATTCCAGCAATAAAAATTTTTTTGCGTGCAACAATGTCACCAAGCCTTCCAAGCTGTGTTGTTCCAACCGCAATGACAAGTAAATATATCAGTATAATCCATATTGATGATGATAATTGAGTATTAAGTTTGTCGGTTATTGTTGGCAGTGCCAGAAGTACAATTGTAGAATCAACCGCACCCATAAGAACTGCCAGCAGCAATGAAATTATTAACCTTGAACTGTCCATAATTAAAAAATATATTAAAGTATTAAAATGTTTATTAATAAACAAAACTGGTCATTCTAAAGACGTCAAAAAGCACACACATTAGCAATAATGTAAATGAAAACTATTGATGTGGTTCCAAAATATTGCAACAGTACAGGCAATCTTACAGACCACAAATATTAGTCTGGCATATCACGTTGTTTACCATTAGCCATAAATATTTACAAATTTATAATTTTTTAAATTCCATTAATCTGCCATCGCCATAAGTTCTGTAATAATATTTGAACTCTTTATCTCCGGATTTTGCCATGCATATTCTTCCTTTACTGTAATTTCCATTCAATTCTAAATAATCTATTTTATTCCATCCCGTTTCCTTTTTAACTGTTTTAACCATGTTTTCAAATATATCCGCACATATGTTGCAGCAGAAAAACGTTTTCTCTCCCTCTATTTCCCGGTAATATTCTCCCCATGTTGCATCGCACAGTGCACAGCCTTCAGTATTGTTTGTTTTCAATCATCTCACCCCTTTCTATTCTTGCCTCAAGGTAGTTATAAAAAACATATGTTGAGGCCAAATATGTATCCTGTATATCCTGAACATTATAATTCTTGCTATATTTTTCTATGAGCTCGAGAGCCGCCATTGAATGAGCCTCATCACTTCTATATCCCTCCATCAAAAATGCCCTGACACCATCCGGTACGTTTCTGCTGTCAAATGCATCATAATTAAAATAATCATATCTGGCACCATATGGCCTTAATGCCCTGTTTGCTATAAGTTCAAGGGAATGCATTGCGGCCATGATTTCAATCCACTGATTCTTTTCTGCTATTTCCCTCCATCTCTTTATTGCATTCTCCGTATTTTTTAATGGGGTTGTTTTCATTATTTTGTTTCTATCAATACCATATCCCTCTGCCATTTCCAGCAATAGTTCTATATGTGCCTTTTTATTTTTTCCAAAGTATTCAGTAATCATATTTTCCATTTCATAGTTCTGGATATCTGCATAATCGGTCTTTGAAATTATTGCAGAACAGGATCTTACCCACTGTTTTAAAAAGAAATAATGTTCAACGGCATAGCCCTCCATTATATACGGGTTATACTCCTGCATTTTTATTATAAATGGATGTGGATTTTCACCCCTGTAGTCCTTTATGAATCGATTAATTATCCACAATTTTAATCCTGCTGTATTTAAATCATAGAAGTTTTTAAATGCTAATCCAAGTTTGCTTTTATCGACCTTTGTTTTTGTTATATTCCTATTTAACCACATAACATGTAATGGTTCACTGGAATTAGCCTTATCTATAAAATGTTCAGACAGGGATGTAAAATCATTATTATCAAATTTTATATTGCATATTGGGCATATTGCCATGAATAACTATACACATAAAATATTTAATTTTTTGTTTGCGAAATTAGATAACAAACTGTTAATAATACATAATAAATTTTATAATTTTAATAATTTCCCAAATTCTATTTTTTCATCCGTGGTTATTCCATTCAATCTTAACGTTGATGATATAATCGCCTCTCCATGGTTTAATTTTGCCCTATACATATCACTGTATTCTGATTTTTCCTTATTTTTATAATAATTTAGATAATACAGTGATGTTTCTTTATTTATCTTTGATATTGATAGCATAAGCAAATTCAATGATGATTCTGTATAATTATTCATCAGCTCGTATACGGACTCAATGCCATATTTTGAAATATAATACAGTGCCAATTCCGTATCGGACGCATCATATTTATAATTTAATTTTATTTTTAATTTATCCTCGGATACTAATCCATTATGTGCCATAAAAATAACGTTCTCACCGTAATTATCCATGAATGGGTGTGAATATACTACACCAATATGCTTTTTACCGGAAGCCTTTCTTGCCAGAAAAATTGCATAAATGTCCCCCTTAATTTCAGGCAATTTAACATTTTCCTCATAAATTGGTTTTTCCGACCTATAATAACATATATCACTTTTATTATATATAACATATCCAAAGCCATCAGGATGGTTGCCATATCCAAATTTACTTCCTATAGCATCATTTCTTGCCGATTCTATTAATGCCTTATATAATTTATTTAATTCATCCATTGAATTGCCCTTATAAGCAAACATTCTACACATTTTTATGGATATTTTTATTAAATATATAATTTATGATAAATTGTAACCGGGGCAGCCCGATGCGCAATCATTCTTTCAGTACAGAATGCCGGAGGCATGTTAACCAATAGCATTTCTATTTTATTTACATCCTGATATAGCCGTATGGTTAGAATAGCCATAAAATAGTATATTTGTCGTGCACAGTTACTAAATATAATAAATGGTGGGTATTATTTAATATCTCTCAATATGGAGGCGGGTACACACCAGTGTTAAAATCGTTTCAACATACAGAATGAATATTAACACATTTTCATGATTTTATGTACCTATATAATTCAGGCTAGCACTCTTTGCAATACTGTGTATATACACTTAAGCTGAAAGCTATTGCAACTTCTGCTGTACCCCCGCATACTATAACAGTAAGCTTATTCAGCAGTACCCGAATAAAGGAAATCTCCAAAGTTTCTGTAAGGTTATGTGTGAAATTACTTCTCCCTTGACTCCTCTATAGCGGATCTAACGGATTCAATGGATGCCGGGTTTTCCAGGCCAGTGGCATCGCCACGTGTATTGCCATACACAAAGATATCCCTCAGAAATCTTCGCAGGATTTTTCCACTTGGTGTTTTAGGCATTTCTTTGACTGCTATGACCGCATCTGGATTAGCTATCTTCCCTATATCCTTCACTATTGTATTTCTTATGTCCTCATCTATGGATTCATCATAAGCATACCCAAACCTGAGGCTATAGAAGATCACCGGGACAATACCTTTCACTGTATCAGGTACGCCTATTGCTGCACATTCTGCTACCCTTCTATCACCCATCACGGCACTTTCCATTTCCATTGTGCTGAGGCGATGTCCTGCGACATTTATGACATCATCATTTCTGCCCAGTACCCAGAAATGTCCATCACCATCCATGACAGCAACATCGTAGGTAAAATAATAACCCTTTACGGGGCCAAAATACTCTCTCAGGTATCTATCGTGGTCGTGCCATATATCCCTTACCATCATGGGAATGGGGTGTTTAATCACAAGGTTGCCCGGCCTGTTTATTCCAACACTGTTTCCATTCTCATCAACTATTTCGCATTTGACACCGTAAAATTCAATCCCACTGGAGCCAGGTTTCATGGATGTGTGAAATGCTATGCCTGATAGGGGTGTGCCTGCAGTCTCCGTCTGGCCCCAGGTATTATTTATGTAAACCTTAGGAAAATTATTCCTCATCCAGTGCCACGCCTCTGGATTTAAAGGTTCACCGACCAGGCCTATCAGCCTCACGCTCTTTACCAGGTCTCTCTTTGAATCTTTATTTTCAGATCTCATAAGCATCCTTATAACAGTTGGGGCAACAAACAGCTTTGTTACCTGATACCTTTCTATGACCCTGTAAAAATTTTCAATGGATGGGTAATCAAGTGCTCCCTCGTAGAAAATCGTAGTTATACCGTTTGAGAGTGCGCCTATGATGCCCCAGATATGCATTGTTAGCCATCCGATATCTGCTGTACACCAGAGAACATCACCTGCTTTCAGGGCAAGTTGATGCTTCGCATAAAACTTATCGTTTACAAGAAAGGCAATACCTGAATGAACTATTCCCTTTGGTTTTCCGGTTGTTCCGGATGTGTAGAAAACCAGGCCCGTTTCATTCGCCTCGAGCTTTTCGTCCTCTATAAGCTCATCGGAATTCTCAATCAGGTCTTCGAAGGACAGATCATCTCTATGTATTTCTATATCAATTCCTATGTTTCTAACAACAATGGTTTTATGAGGGCGTGAATACAGCATCTGATCCACCTTTTCCTTGAGGTTTACCACAGCTGATCGCCTGTATGTGCCATCAGCAGTAATTATAATATCAGGTTCGAAATCGTCTATTCTGTCCTTAAGCGCCTTGGAAGAGAAACCTGAAAATATGGTATTGAAGATATAACCACCCTTATAGCAGGCAAGTATACTTATGAGTGTTTCAGGTATGTTTGGCATAAATATAGCAATGCGTGAGCCTTTCTTCATGCCCAGATTTTTCAGAGCCCTGGCCAGTTTATTAACATTCCGTGCAAGCATGGAATATGTGTAGAATGATCTATTCCCTGTTTCGCTTTCAAATATCAGTGCTGCCCTGTTGCCGGATCCACTTTCTACGTGTATTCCCACCAGGTTTTTGTAAACGTTTGAAATTCCTCCTGTGTAGAACTTGAAATCTGGAAAGTCCCCCTCCAGTACCCTGTCAAACTTTCTGTACCAGTAAATATTATTGCCAACCCTTTCCCAGAACTTTTCACGGTCGTTTTTTGATTCCTCAATAAGATCTGCATCCTCACTAAAATATTCCGGGCTGACCAGCTCATACTTCTTAGAGTTAACTACGAAGTCGGGTATCTTTTCCTCCACATAATCACTATATAATTAATGTTATTTTATATTTATATTTTTTTAAATTAACATAAAACTATACTATTCCGTAAATATTTCCTATATATACCAGGTAGAAATATAATAAAGGAATAATAGGATATCACAAAGAGCATTTTTTATAAAAATATTTAAATAATAGAATAAAAAGGAAAAATTTTATACTTAATTTTTGAAATAAAAATAAGTATAAATATGTATTTGTCTTTTTAAATAATGAAGAATTTATTACTGGAATTAGATAATAATAAAAACAGAAACTCACAAATTTTTATGTTGGTTCTTCTGGCAACACTTGGCGGTTTTTTATATGGTTATGACCAATCAGATATAGGTTCCGTTTTACTGTTTATTCCATATTATAAAAATGCATCTGTTTTTGTTGTAGGTTATATAGCTTCAGGTGCATTATTAGGTGCTGCCCTTGGAGCCTTTTCAGCAGCTTTATTATTAGACAGATATGGAAGAAAATCCTTTCTAATTGCTGATATTGCTATTTATGCAGTAGGAATTATTCTATCAGTTGCGACCATAAATGTTGTCATGTTAATGGTTGCAAGAACAGTTGTTGGCTTTGCCATAGGTGCAGATTCTGCTGTTGCAACAGCATATATAAGTGAATTTACACCAAAATCAAGGAGAGGCAGGTCTGGAGCCATGCAGCAGTATATGATTATACTTGGTATATTCTTATCATTTTTAGTCGCAATGGTGACCTTTCTTATTATACCAAAATTTGCATATACTATAGATTGGAGAATAATACTTGGTTTGGCAATCATACCCGCCATTATTGCCTTAATTATAAGGGTAAAAATGCCGGAATCACCAAGGTGGCTAATTCTTAAGAAAAATTATGAAAAAACAAAAAAAGCACTAAAAAAATTTGGTATAGATGCAAAGGACGAGGATATAGATTATACTTACAACGTAATAATAAAAGATGAAAACGTTGCAGGAAAATTTGATAACGGCAGCAAAAGAGCGCTTTTGATAGCCGGACTTTTTATGATATTTTATATTGCGAATGGTGTAAATATACCATTAATCTACGGTCCTTATATAATTTCAAGCCTTCATATATTTCCGTCTGTGTCAAATTCTGCCATTTCGAATGCATATTCAATTGGCGCAACAGCGATATTAGTGGCGATAATGCTTATAGCAACTTATTATGGAATGATCAGTATTGACAAATATGGAAGAAGGAAACTGGCATTAATTGGCTTTGCAGGAATGGGCATAAGCGATTTAATTGGTGGTATTTTATATTTAGTGAACATAGATATTGGCTTATTATTAGGGCTTGCAGGTTATTTAATTTTCTTTGGTATTGGTGGTGGTGTGGTCGCATGGTTAATTCAGGGGGAATATTTCCCAACTGTTTCCAGGGGGTTATTTTCGGCAATTACGGCTCTGATTGACTGGACCACAAGTTTTGTTGTAGATGAAATATTCCCCGATATGAAAACTGTCCTGGGTCTTGGGAATTCAGTCATTGCATTTGCCATTGTTTCTTTCATAGCTCTTATTACATTATACTATATAATGCCAGAAACATTAGGTTTATCGGTTGAAGAAATATCAAAAATGTTTAAAAATAATAAATTACTGAATTTAAGGTATTATCACGATGTCAATATTACTGAGGAAAAGTATACGGCATCAAAGAAATAATTAATCTTTTTTTAATTTTGAGAATAAGGAAAATTATTAAAACAATAAATTTATATTTCATTGTATATATTTAGTTTATATAGTGTATTAATGCAGTAAGCCCAATAAGACCCTATACAAACTTAATTTACCTCCATAACTACTATAGTTAATTATTTAACAATATTTTTTTCCCTAAAATTTTTTATCTCTATATCACTATATCCAAGATTTTTTAATATGCTATGGGTATCCTCGCCCAGCTTTGGTGGCAATTTCCTTATATTTCCTGGTGTTTCTGACATTCTAATGGGAGAATTCAGCAGTGTTAGCCCGTCAAAGTTTTTAAACATATCCCTGAAATTAATCTGACCATCGTTAATAACATCACTGATCTTATTTACCCTAGAGCATGGAACACCATAATTATTCAGTATATCGATTAAATCCTGAACACCTGTTTTTGATAGTTGATTATTAAGTATATCTATTAATTCATCCCTGTTTTTTAGCCTATTTCCATTATCCCTAAATTTTTCATTGTTTATTAAGTCCTCTCTATGTATGGCTGTGCAGAATAACGACCACAACTTCTCTGTACCCACAGCTATGGCAATATAATCATCACTGGCCTTAAAAACCTGATACGGTACAATACTTGGGTGTTTGGATCCCTCTCTCCCGGGATTATTCCCTGTTGCAATATAGTTCATAAACTGGTTTACAAGCAAAAAAGCATTAATATCAAGCATTGACAGGTCTATATACTGCCCCCTGCCAGTTTTTTCCCTGTAATAAATGGCCGAAAGTATAGATATTGAAGCAAAAAGGCCACTTGTTATATCTGTTATTGGAACACCAAATTTTACAGGTTCACCATTTTTTTCCCCGGTTATGCTCATTAAGCCTGATCTGGCAAGTGCAATTAAATCATAGGCAGGTTTATCCTTATCAGGGCCGGTTTGCCCGAATCCAGAAATGCTGCAGTAAATAATTTTATCATTATATTTTTTTAGTGTTTCATAATCAATATTTAATTTTTTGGCTATGCCGGGCCTGAAATTTTCTATTATTATATCTGCACTGCCTGCCAGTTTTTTAATTATTTCAATCGATTCCGGGCTCTTGAGGTCTATGCATATATCATTTTTATTCCGGTTAAGTGCGGAAAAATATGCAGATTCATTATTTATAAATGGTGGAGCCCATTTTCTTGATTGCTCTCCTGTAAATGGCTCTATTTTAATTACCTCAGCCCCTAAATCTCCAAAAATCATTGTTGCTACTGGCCCTGCCATTGCCTGGGTAAAGTCTATTACCTTAATTCCACTTAAAGATGACATGGTATGTAAATTTATAAACATATTAAAAAGTATGCAAGTTATAACTTACCGGTTTTTATATATTAATATTTATAATTTTTAAAATAAATTTCCAATCAATGCTGTTTATATACGTTTAAAATATACTTAAATGGTGATACATTGGATGAGGAATATGATATCCTGAGGGAAAATGTAAAATTATTTTCGGAAAAGGAAATAATGCCACTGTCGAGGAAAATAGACGAGAATAATTACTTTCCTATAGATTTATTTAAAAAAATGGGCAAAATGGGTTATCTGGGTATAACTGTACCTGAGGAATATGGTGGTTCGGGTTCAGATTATATTTCACAGGCTATTATAGAGGAGGAAATAAGTTATGCTTCAGGGTCTCTGGGTTTATCATATGGTGCCCACAGCAATTTATGCCTGGATAATTTATACAGGAATGGGTTAGAATATATCAGGAAAAGTTATGTGGAAAAACTATGTTCTGGAGAATTTATCGGTTCTTTAGGCATGACAGAGCCCTCCGCAGGGTCCGATGCATTATCATTAAAAACACGGGCTACAAAACATGATGAAACTTTCATCATAAATGGCAGTAAAACATTTATAACAAATGCACCGTATTCCGATGTGTTCCTGGTCTATGCAAGAACGGACAACGGCATTACAGCATTTGCAATAGAATCAAAGGATGATGGTTTCTCACGTGGAAAAGAATTCAATAAATTGGGCATGCGTGGCTCACCTACGGGAGAAATCTATTTTGACAGTATTAAGATAAATAAAAACAGGATTATTGGTGAATATAACAGGGGAAAGGATGTAATGCTGGGTGGATTAAATATGGAAAGGTCTGTACTGGCCTTTAATTCAATAGGCATAGCAAGGCGGGCACTGGATTTAGCAGTAGAATATTCCATGGAAAGAAAACAGTTTAATAAGCCTATACACGAATTTGAGTTAATACAGGAAAAACTTGCATATATGTATACAAAATTTGAATCCTCCCGGCTATTTGCCCTTGAGGCGTTAAAGAGGGTAAATGATAATAAAATGGATGCACTGGATGCAGCATCATCAATATTATATGCCTCAGAATCCTCAGAGTATATTGCAAGGGAGGCGTTGCAGATATTTGGTGGATATGGATATATTAAGGATTTTGATATAGAAAGGGTATTCAGGGATTCAATATTGTTGACAATAGGTGCAGGAACAAATGAGATAAGGAAAAGGGTTATAGCCGAATCATTAATTAAAAAATATAAAAATGGTGGATTATAACAGGAGAAGTTTATACGGTATCCAGGCTTACCACAATTTAAAAAATATAGCCATGAAAATGATTCTGGTTAAATGCTGAAAACTCTCCTGGTTGTGCATCATCCGAAATTTTTTATTATAGGGGTGGTTCAAAACCCTCATTAATTTTATCGTCCATATCAATTACATATTTAGAAAATTTTGTTATATAGCATCCCCTATCCAGGGTTAATATTTCAGGTATTATTGCATTATAGCCATTTAATTTTATTTCATTTAAAACCTTTCCCCTAAAAACCGTATCTATTGAACTTAAAAATTTAATTTCCCTGTTTACTTCCAGTTTTTTATTAAAATATAAATATGCAAGATGTGCAGAACTACTGGTTCCAGAAGGAGACCTGTCAAGGATTAGCCTGTCCCTGGAGCCGAAGAATAATATTCCATACATTGAATTCCTATCAATTATTGATTGAAATCTAACACCATATAAGCCATTAATATTGCTATTTAGGGGATGCACTATATTTTTGCTATACAGTTTTTCCATTACCTGCAATGCAATTTTATGTAATTCTGGCAGTATGTCCTTTGAATATTTTAAATTTAAATCATCTAAATCAATAACTGCATAGAAGTCACCACCAAAAGCAACTGTTACCTCAATATTTTTTCCATTCAATGGTATGCTGTAAACAGAATGAATAAATGATGGGACGTTTTTAAGGGATGCATTTTTTACAGTGCCGTTTAGTGAACTTACATTTACCACAACTCTTCCGGCCGGTGCATCTATTTTAACCTCTGTAATGCCATTATCACTGGAATTTATAAGTTTTTTCTTGACCAGATAACTGCCTAAAAACAGTGTTGCATGGCCACACATATCATGCCATCCAGATATATCAAAATATATTGCGGATACATCACCATCTTCCGATGATTTTGAGGTTACTATTACACCGTAGGAATTTGAAGCTGATCTGGGTTCATAGGTTAAAAGCTTTCGTATATAATCAAGGTTTTTTATGCAATAATCTTTTTTATCGTTTATATTCTTTCCGGGGATATCAGGCAAAAAGACTAATTTAACTGGCATTCCAGCATTATGCCCCTCAATGGCCTCGACACTTTTAATAAAATTATTCTCCATATTTTCATATAAATGTATAATAATTAAAGATTTTTATGAATACCATACCTGTTGGATCAGTAACAACATCCGGTTATAAGTTTTATACACGGTCAAAAAAATCTGCACACCCAAATCACTGAAGTGCAGTATATGTTATGTTTCCACATGCTGCGATTATTGCAGTGCTACAAAAATCCGGAAAAATAGATACTCCTAAATACAATAATCCTATTTTCACGGAGAAAAAACAGGGATGGTAAATATGATACAGAATTTAATTACAGACAGTTTTTTTGATGGCGTACATATACACAATCAATGTACTGTAATAGAGGTGGAGAATGGAAGAATACTGAATGTAAAAACTTCAGAACCCGGAAGTGTTAATGAGCTGCTGAAACATGGCAATACATTTGATTTCAGGGGAAAATTTCTATCTCCTGGGTTAATAGATTCACATAACCATTTCACACTGACGTCCCTGAAAATGGCATACCAGGTGAATTTTGGCAGTTCAGTGTCATTTAGTGAACTTAAGGAAATACTACGCAAAAATATGGGAAATATAATTCATGGCTGGATCCAGGGATACGGGTTAAATGAGTACATAATGAATGAAAGAAAACTTCCAGACAGGCATGTTGTAGACAGTGTTATAAATGATATACCGGTATTTATTACGCATGTTACAGAACACTATGCCCTGTGTAATAGCAGGGCACTGGATATTGCCGGCATAACCAGTGGAACGGATGATCCACCAAATGGCAGGCTGGGCAGGGATCTTAATGGTAACCCCAATGGAATACTGTATGAGGCAGGTGCAATGGATCTTGTCAAAAAATTCATACCGGAATATAACGTTGATGATTATGAGGACGCAATCATATATGGATCTGAAATGTATATGAAATCAGGTTTAACTGCAGTAAAGGATACTGGCGGTACAGGAGCTGATATCAATGAGGAAACCAGGATCATGGCATTCAATAATTTATCAATCGGGAAAAGAATTGATTTAAGGTTAATGATTGCGCTGCCAGTATATTCCATAGAGGATGTTGATAACAGGATATCAATGTCCAGAAAAATTAAGGAAAATGCCCTTCTAAAATTCGCTGGATTTAAGGTTTTTCTGGATGGTTCTATTATGTCCAGGACAGCGTGGATGAAGAATCCATATAAAAAAATGAAAGAGTCTGATAAAACCGGAAATGGCATGCCACTCTGGAATACTGACAGTTTCCGTGAGGCGATACACCGGCTTGCAAAAACAGGCAATCATATAAGCATACATGTAATTGGCGATAGGGCCATAGAGGAGGCCTTAAATACAATTGAGTATGTACAGTCAGAAGGAGTGAAATCATCATTTGCCCTTGTCCATGCATACAAGCTAAACGATGGTCTTATAAAAAGGATAGAAAAACTTTCAACTGACATTGAAACCCAGACAGCATTTATCTATTTCATAGGTGATGCACTGCAACAGAATCTTGAAGATAGTGAGAGCAGGTGCATGTTTCCCGTAAAAACCCTTATGGAAAAGGGAATCAATATTTCAGATGGGTCAGATAGCCCGGTTACTCCATATTCTCCTGTATATGGCATATTCTCATCCATTTACCGGATAGTTAAAAGTGGTAGGAAAGAATCGGTATTCAGCAATAATGAGAATATTACACCTGAAGATGCACTCAAAATCTATACATCTATGAGTTCTGCCGTCACCGGATGGAATGATATCGGTTCTATAAAGCCCGGATCCTGTGCTGATTTTTCCATCTGGAGCATTAACCCCCAGAAACTTGATGCAGATATAGGAAAATGGCTGAATATAAAATTATATGCACTTGTTTTCAGGTGATATTATTCCACAGTAATGCTTTCAGATATACACATAAATTTTCCATTTTGCCTCAAAAATTATATATATGGCATCTATTAGAGTGTTCTCCTCTATATATTACATTTATACTGCCATAGCAGGATTGAATACTATTTTTAAATGTTTGAAAAATATTGAAATAAAAATATATGTAGTTTTAATTCTCTACCTCCTCATTTTTATCTATGCTTTCCATTTTTGTTTTGCCTATAGTTTCCATGTCGTCACTGGATTTTCTAATGTATACTGCAACTGTTAATAAAACCCCTGCAACAACAACCGCTATTATTGCCCACGCACCATATGCATATGCCCCTGATGGAAATGGAACAAATTCACCGTATATTGCAAATGCATATACTACTGTTGCTGCCAGAGGGCCAAGTGCAAGTGGTATAAGGTTTTTCATTTTATATTTCAATGTTTTCTTTCCATATACTGGCAGTGAGAAATTAGCCAGTATATGAACAATATACAGGGAAACTCCATTAACAGCGGTTATAAGGGTGGCACCTAAAATTGGGCCAAATTCTAATCCACCCGCCAGGGTTAATGCAACTATTACTATCCATTCCACAATTATTATCTTATGGGGAGAATGATACTTATCATGCACCACCGCCATACTCTTTGGAAATAATATATTATCACGGGCAAGTGCGAATCCTTCCCTGCTAAAAGCATTTCCCTCAGCTATGCCGTTTGATAAAAAGCTATTTAATGTAATTAATATAAACGCAATCATCACAACAGGCCCAAAATATCTATCTACAAGGACAAATCCAGGATTGGTTGTTGTGTTGAATGACCCTATTTTTGTTATTCCCCAGCCAACAACAAAGGAATATGAAATAAGTAAATAAACTGCACCCGTTATTCCCATAGCTATAAATATGGATTTTTTTACATTCTTTTTAGGCTCTTTCAGTTCTTCAGAAAGTGTTATAACGGATCCAACTCCAACAAATCCCAGTATTGAAAATATTGTTGCAAGCCCAAGATTGCCAAGGCTGTTACCATCCGGTGTAAACGGTACAACTGTATTTGAGGGTCCGGCCCTGATTATCAGTAATATTGATATTACTGCCAGAAAGGCTATTTCAACGCTTGCACCTATTATAGTATATAATAATGAGGGGTGTAAACCGCGGTATAATAACACAAGAATTAGGGTTAACGGTATAAATGCTAACGGGATCCAGCCATATGAATTTGATGCCAATTGAGGTATCAATGGCCATAGGACTCCAGCAAAGAATAGAACTGCAAAGCCACTTAAAGCACCAAGTACATTAATGAAATATAACCATCCAGAGAATACGCCAAATTTTGGGCCCAGGCCTGCAGCAACGTATGCATAGTAACCACCTGCATGTGCTATCCGTCCGGCAAAAACATAGTTCATATACATTGCAGAGCTTACACCTATAATGGCAAATAAGAATACAAAAGGTGCAGAAGCACCAACATAACCAGTCTCAACAACTAGAAATGATGCTGCTACTGCCGCCGGTGCAATAAACGCAATGGACTGGAATGTACCCGCCCATAATCCTCCAACGTTTTTTTTCAGTTCATCTGCCATATGATTCACCTCTTAAAACTTCATCAAAAATATTAATTCCGCTATCTATTAATTCCTCCTGCATATTTAAAGCACCCATAAACCGGAAAACATTATTAAAATGGCCACATGTATGCATTAACAATCCATTTTCCAGCAACCTGTGCTTTATCTGCATTACCTTTTCTGCATCCATAGGCCTACTGTTTTCTATTAATTCTATGCCTATCATATAACCTCTCCCCCGAACTTCACCTATTAAATCCGAATCAATTTTCCTGAATTTATTTATCATATCATTACCATTTTTAACTACCCTGTCTAAATATCCTGGTACTTCATTAATAACTGTTATTCCTGCAGCCAGTGCCAGTGGATTGGCCCTGTATGTACCCATATGGAATGGCTTCGGCAGTTTCTTATCATAATCATCCCTGTAATAAACAAGGGATAGCGGCAATCCACCACCGATACTTTTGCTTACGCATACTATATCTGGTGTAATATTTTCATATTCAAAGGCCCACATTTTACCTGATCTGCCAACACCACTCTGTACCTCATCCACAATCATGGTTAAATCATAATCATCACAGAATTCCCTGATTGCTCTTAAAAATCCATCCGGGGGAACTATATATCCTCCCTCACCCTGAATGGGCTCAACTATTACAGAGTCGGGTTTTTCATATCCCGATTCATCATCATCCATTATTTTTTTCATCATCGATATTATATCCGGGGTATCATAGCCATACCATAATTTATATGGATACGGCACCCTTATGATTTTAAACCCATCGCTATATACTGCATTCCTGTATTTACTCCCCGCAGTTGCCGATATTATTCCTCCAGATATGCCATGATAGGCACCTTCAAAAGCTATTGTGGGAGCATTTTTATTTCTTACTGCGTGTGCAATATTTATTGCTGTTTCACATGCATCTGCACCGCTTATCCCAAATATTGTTTTATAATTTCTCATGTTTGCCGGAAAACTCTTCCTTAAGGTTTCAAGGAAATTTATTCTTGTCTCTGTTGGTATCTCCAGTGCATGCCATATATTATCAAGCTGATCCTTAACTGCATTCCTTATATTACTGTTATATCCAAGATTCAGAACACCTATCCCAGAAACCCAGTCAATAAAAATATTTCCATCAAGATCCTCTATTAAGGAATTTTCCGCCCTTTTTATGGCTATCGGGAAACTATCAGGATATATTACCGTCTTTGATTCCATATCTTTCTGTTTCTGTAGTAATAATTTACTTTTTGGTCCTGGTATTCCTGTAATAATTTTTGGTAAATTTTTATATTCATTTAATTCCATAACAAATGTAAGATTTTAAATAATATAATCATTTCTATAATTCTTCTATACTGCAAATTTAAAGAAAAATATTCTTGTAGTTTTATATTTAGCAATATTTATAGCTATAAAATAGACAATTAAAAGAAAAATATTTATATAAAATTTATATATTTATTCATGGACAACTTTGATATAAGAATTTTAAAGGAAATTTCAAAAAACTCAAGAAAGCCATTAAGGGATATAGGAAAATCTATAGGAATATTCTCTCCATCAGCAATAAGCCGGAGAATACGGGAAATGCAGGAAAACAGTATAATAAAAGGTTTTAAGGCAGAGATAGATTTCAAGAAACTGGGTTACAATTTTATTACAGTAACCTTTGTAAGGGCAAAATATGGAACCCAGTACCACGATGTTGTTGCAGAAAAAATAATGAAAATAAGGGGTGTAATAGATATTTTTTTCCTTCTTGGTGATATTGACTTTTATTTATTCTGTGCGACCAGGGATAAAGATGATTATGTAAATATACTAAACGAACTGGAAAAAATAACCGAAATAGAAAGAACTGATACACATACAGTTTTGAACATGTATAAATATCACGATATTTCTAACATTTTTTGACCTAACCGTGGAGGCTCTCCTCAGTAAGGGAATTAAACCATGTGAATGCTATACAGGCAAACGTTGAAGCAGGAAGCAAGTTTAATTTATATGTTACCCTATGTGCATAATTATAATAATTGCTGCTATGGTAATATGAAATATTACAATGGATTTAAGTATTTTTTCATAGTAGATGCTATTATCTTGCTGTCCATATATTCCCTGCGTTTCAACAGCCTTTACGGCCTTGATACATGTTGAATTACAGGGCTTTCATTATTGTAATCTTCTGCATGTAATTCAAATACCTTTCTTGGGTAGGGGAACCCTAAAAAATAATAGAGCCGTTATTAGCAATGTAATGCCACTTATAACCCCCAGTAATCCTATAAAGACTTCCGAACGGTGTGGCAGGTATACATAGGTGATCCAGTATCCTAATGCCAGCCCCGCCATCGAGGATGGAATCCTTTCCATAAGCCCCTGGACGCTAAAATACATTGCTTCCCTCCGGTATCCTGTAATCTCTTCGTCCCTATCAATGACCTCTCCTAAAATGGCATTGGGAAGAATAAAGTATGATGTAAGGCCCATGCCGGCTACCGCCATTATTAGGATTGTTGCAAAAATTCTATAGTCCAGTGGAATAAAAATCAGTAAAAAAGTTGACAGAAAAGAAATGCCAAGGATGGAGGTAAAGACTATAAATGCCTTCTTCTCCCCATATTTATCCGAATACTTTATCATGGCAGGGCTAAAGCCCATGGCAAAAAGGATTGCAATTAGGGTAAATATGCCAACATAACTTTCAAAATGAGGGTTCCCAGGAAATACCAGATCTTCTGTTATGTAACCCAGTGAAGAAAGAAGAAAATAGAAACCGAACTGGAAGGCTAAATATGCAACAATAAATCTGTTGAACATGGAATTCTTGAAAGTCTGTAAGAAAGCCTGCTTAAAAGTATACTCTACTGGTGCTTTGGTGGAAACTACACTCTCACTTGTGAAGAAAAAAACAAGCAAAAATGAAAGTAAAATGAAAAATCCCATGGCAAGGCCTACAATTTGAATACTGAGTCCCAGTCCAAGAAACAGTACAGGCATAGCAGATGCCAGTATAATCCCTATAATGGAAAAATATGCCATGATGGTTGTAAGGCGCACCCTTTCATTTGGTGTGCTGGCAATTTCCGGGATCAGGGAAAGGTACGGAGCCACAACATATGCAAAAAAGAAGTTATATGCAACAAAAACAAGGGAAAGTATAACAGCACCATGTATTCCAGTTTCAAAAGGAAACCAGAGAAGAATAAAAAAAATGACAAAGGGTATGATACCGCTAATTATAAAGAATCTCCTCCTTCCGAATCTGGACCGGGATTTATCGCTAAGGTTCCCAACAAAGGGATTTGCAATTGCCTGAACAAGGGTTCCCAGAAAGAAAGATATTCCCACTAAAAAGCTAGGAATTATTATTCTGCCAGATGTGGGAGCATAAAAAATAAACAAATAGGTCTGGGTAAAGAAGCCCGGAAGCGTGTATCCAAGGTTTCCGGTGGAATATAGTATCCTCCTCCTGCTACCCAGTGTATATGTCATAATTATTTACCTGCTTAATTATACCTATTATAACGTTTCCTAATTAACATAGCAATTATTTTATATTTTAATGCAATATAATGTTATGGTGTTCGAAAAAGTAAAACCGCATATTATTTTAAAGCCTGAAGAAAAGGAGGAACTGGAGAAGATTGTAAACTCCAGGAAGTCCTCAGTAATGGAGAATGAGAGGGCAAGGATTATGCTAATGGATGCAGATAAAAATGCCATAAATGCCATAGCAAAGGAATTAAAAACAAACAGGACAAGGGTATACCTTACCATTAACAAGGCACTATCATTTGGAATAGAACACGCATTAAAGGATCTTCCAGGAAGGGGAAGGCACAGGACAATAGATGATGAGGCAAGGGCATATATAATAAAAACAGCATGCACAAAGCCAAAGGATCTGGGTTACCCATATGAACTATGGACAAACAGATCATTAACAGAATACATAAGGAAGAATGCACCCGGGGAATATAAACTCATGAAATTATCAAACGGTACAGTATCAAAGATACTATCATCAGGTGGCATACATCCAGACAGGATAAAATACTATATGGAGAAAACAGACCATGAACATGAAAGAAAACAGGCAGAGGTACTGCATGTATATAAGGAGGTAAAAATACTGAGGGAAAATAACAGCAGTTTTCTTGCTGCATTTCTTTCATATGATGAGAAACCCAGTATACAGGCAACAGGAAATATATATCCAGACAGGCAGCCAGATTCTAACCATGGTGAGGTATACAGAAACCATGATTACATCAGGTATGGCACACTATCACTCCTTGCAGGCATAGACCTGATCAACGGGCATATAATACCATATATAGAGGACCGGCACAGGAGTATGGAATTTATAAACTGGTTAAAGCTTGTTGATCAATATTATCCTGATGATTATATAATTAATATAATACTGGACAACCATTCCATACATTCCTCAAAGGAAACAATGAGATATGTATCATCAAGGCCATGGAGGTTTCATTTTATATTCACGCCAACACATGCATCATGGCTTAATATAATAGAGATGTTCTTCAGCAAGATGGCAAGGTCAATGCTTAGGGGAATAAGGGTAGATTCAAAGGAAGAACTGAAGAAAAGGATGCTTGATTATATAGAGGGTGTGAACAACGAACCTGTTGTATTCACATGGAAATGGAAGATGGATGAAATGCCAGGGAAAATTGATATATAGTATTGCAAGGTTAATTAGGAAACGTTATACTATGATAATAATAAATATTTTGCCCGAGACATATTTAAAAGAATTAAAAGATAAATTAATCATTCATATTATAATGGTAAACACTGGCACCGTTACCGGTTGAAACTTCTGTCTCAAGTTTCTAAAACATGGAATGGAACTTTTACTCTATCAGAATAAAAACAGGGGTACGTGGACAGATGCAATGCGTATCATTTTCTGGTAGGCAGGGATAGAATAGCCATGTTATAAACGGTATAATGGTAAAATGAAAAATTCATTTTTTGAAAACCGATTAGGAAACACTTATATTGATATATCCATTCTAAATATATTATGAATATCCATGCTGTTCAGTTTGTGCTGCAATCACGGGATGCAATAGGGTATGGCTTTTCAAGGCATGTGGAGGAATTTTACAAAAAAACATTGCCCGGTGATGTCATTATATTTCCAGAAGAGATTGGCCTTATGAGTCTTGTCCAGAGGTTTAGTTCAACAAATTTAGAAGACATTCTGGAAAAGGTTGTACAGATGCCCCAGTCAAATTATGGGGATAGTGGGGGAAAAACAGTATATGATAGATCAGTGGTTTCATATTTTGCTGAATATACTTTCTCACATTTCCATGAACTGTTCTCACATCTCTCGAATAAGTATAGTGTATATACAGTTTCCTGCAATAACGACAGTAATTTGCCTTTCAGCAAATCCATATTGCCTTCTGGCCAGGATAAAGTCTATAACGTAGCCTATGTATTTAGCCCAGAGGGTGCCCGGATATTTAAACAGACAAAAGTAAATCTAACAGGTACGGAAAAAACAATTGGACTGGCGGCAGGGAGTTATAACGATATAAAGCTGCTGAAAATAAACAATATAAAACTTGGGATAGCTATAAGTCTGGATGCCTTTGTTCCCCAGTACATTTCAAGGCTTGAAGGTGCTGATATCATAATTCAGCCAGATGCCAATAACGAAAACTGGCTCTCCTATCTTGGAAATGGCAGGTGGCAGCCAGATGAATGGATGGATTCTGCCTACTATATTGCCCAGAGGCTCTCAGGTGTTAAGTATGTTTTTAACCCAATGCTGAATGCAGATCTGGGAACCCTGAGATTTGAGGGACAGTCTGCAATCACAAAAAAAGGTGGTTCCGATGATGAGAAGAAATCATACCTGGGCAATTTGCCGGTTGTGGGATTTGCAGAACTTTCAGAAGCTTTCTCATATGACCCGCAAAACCTGGTAAGTAGGGACGAACTCGCTGGAAAAAAGCTGGAGATTAAAGAGAAACTTTTATCTCTGGAAATCAAAGATTAATTACTGTATTTAGATGCAGCTCATTGGAATATAATAGCCGGAAAGGCTCCCCATGATCACTCCCTATCAGTTTTCCATATGCATTCTCCAGTGTGTTGATGGCTTTAAAAATATAATCTGTAGATTCAAACTGTGAAATATGGCATTTGATGGCAGCCTCCTTATCACCGAAATATTTCTCTATATCCACAATTATGTTGGGATATGCAGTACCGGCCAGAAGCAAATCAGGGCGTTTTCCACCGGCATACCCCTTCTCTATGCCCCCATGTTCAAAAAAGAGGACACTTTCCATTACAGCCTTTCCTGTGTTTACGTGATCCAGATGTGACTCATAGGGTAGAAAAGGATCTACCGTAATTACCAGGTCTGGAGCTAATTCTCTTATGAGAGGAAGAATCTTTTTCCTCAGTATGCGTGGGCATGGAACTTCACTATCCACATATTCCAGAAAATGAACCTTTTTTAATCCCAGTACCTTTGCCGCCTGAAGCTGTTCATCCCTCCGTATATCAATAAGCGTTTCCTCATCCATATATCCCAGTGACCCCTTTCTGCCATCACTTACAACAATTAAATCAACATCCCTGCTGTTGGATGTGTAAAGTTTCATTAGTCCACCGGCAAGGAGTTCCATATCATCTGGGTGTGGGGATACTGCCACTATTTTCTTATAATGATACACTCTATCCTGTTTTTCACCGTCCATGTTTACATTGGAAATAAATTTATTAAGCTGTTCCCGGGAAATCATCAGCATCTCCATCCTATCAACAGATAAAATATTATCGGCTCCATATATATATATATATTGGTTAATTTTTATTCTATATAACTCAGGTTTACAAACGTATGTACTGTTAAAAATGTAAAGAAATGAAATGTTATCAGAACAAAAAGCAAATCCTACTTATTTATAAATGCCCAGATAGTTTTTTAACGTTTCCGGATCCTGGTCTTCAAGCATCCCGTCTATATCTTTTATCATGCTGTCACGTAATTTTTCTGTGAAGTTATATCCAAGTTCCTTATAGAGAATAGCTATACCGCCTATGCAAACATCATATCCATAATATGAACTGACCCTCTGCCCTACATTCTTCCTTACCACATCCAGCAAGATATTTCCAGCCCTTACAGTTCCACCCACAATAGAGGCCTTTACGGGATTTTTAAACCTGTTGAGCATTGAATTCAATGCAGCTGCATCATAGGTTCCCGCCTCCATTAAAATTGACATGGCAGAACCATCTCCCTGCCTGGCAAGTTCTGATACCAGTGGTGCCATCATGGCAACCTCCCTCTTTGGATGGTTACTTTCTAACTGGTTTATTGCCTCCTTAAATGTGTTTCTGTAATATTCCTCAACTAATTTTATTAAAGAACTGCCATCTGCTATGCCGTCATATTGATTTTCAGCCAGCGTGATAGCACGTTTCGCAATCCACGATGCAGATCCATCATCACCTGCAAACCATCCCCACCCGCCTATTCTTTTAAGTATGCCATTTTCCTGGTATATGCCTATACTGCCCGTTCCCGGGGCAAAAATAGCACCATCTGAAAAAAGGTTAGCCATTCTGTATGCAAACGTACCATCATTTTCAAGCCTGAAGTCTTTGCCCTTCATAATTCCATTTACCATTTCTGTGCCGATGCTATCCGCAGTTTGTGAGTCACCGTAACCCGCTATGCCAAAAATTACATCCAGGTTCTCGATTTTACCTGATCCCAGTGCCTTCTTTATTGCATCATTAATATTATTGCTGGCAACCGGGACAGGCACAGAGAAATAATTTGATGGTCCGGATATCCCAATGCCCCCTATTTCCCCTGTCCTATCATTAAACAGCGTTGCAAAAGTTTTTGTTGCACCCCCATCTACAGATAGTATCATTGCTTAACCACCTTATGCAGTTTTTCTGGCTTATCTGGATCCAATCCGTGGGATCCAGCATAATAAAGTGATATTAACTGCAATGGAACAATATGGAGAACTGGATCCAGTATGCCTGAAACACTTTTAACATTCATTACATCATTTCTTATTTTTATTATATTGCCTGTATATTTTTTAATTTCACCGGGAGGTTCATCATTTATACAGATCACGGAGGTTTCGTTATCCAGTGTCTGAATATATCCGTGCAGGTATTCCCTGAATGGGAAGCCCTCAGCATACAAGCTATCAGTTTCCCTTAGCTTCAGGGCACCTTCAAGGGCTATGGGGTACATACCATCACTGCCAAGCACTATAGTTTTTCTGTTAATGCGTGCTGCAATGTCTATTATTTCTTTATTCTTAAGTATGCTATATATGCCCTCACTTAATATTCCGGTGTTAGTTTTATTTCCCGTTACTGCATCATATATTGCAACAGATGCCATCATGGCAGCTGTAAATGATTTTGTGGCCGTTACTGCCATCTCTTTGCCAGCACCAGTAACAATAGATATATCCGCTTCTCTGCTAAGTTTTGAATTGCCAGAATTTGTTATTCCAATTACCTTAAAGTTGTTTTCAGAGGCAATTTTAATGGCGTTTAATGCATCAATACTTTCACCGGACTGGCTGAATGCTACCAGCACTCCCCCCTGTTTTTCATAATTTTTAAGTATTCCCGAAATCTGTGATGACTGGACACTTCTGGCATTTATGCCCAGCAGGTCTAGGATATAATTAAGATACATGGCAGAATGGTAACTTGTTCCGCTGCCTGTGATAAAAATATTTCTCCCATTACTTATGATGTCCTTTGCGGTATTTGCCATTTCAACTGAGTTTTCATATGCAACCTTTACAGACTCCGGCTGTTCCATTATCTCATTTTCCATATTTGACATTATATGTCATTAATATGTTATTATTTAATTATTTTTTGAATTGGTCAATTTTTAACCATCACAAATATTACTGTAAATTATTGTACATGGCACTAAATTAGCCTCTCCGGAATTAAGGCAGGGTGTTATGCAATGCCTGTAATACAGTTTCTGCCCACAGCAGTTTCATATGCGACATGGCAGTATAATGCATTGCAGGAAAAATATGTATAATTTTTATCATTAGTAGGTGGTGGGGGATTTTTCGTTCACGCTGTTAAAATAATAAAATTATTATAAATTAAGTTTATTGACATATATGGCAATTCTAAAATTTCCTGAAAATTTTGCATGGGGGACTGCTATTTCTGCATTCCAGACAGAAATGGGAAATTCCAAAGATAGAAATCCAAAAACAGATTGGGATGTGTGGGCTAATTCTGGAGATATAATCTCTAAAAAACTCGTGAGTGGTGATAATCCCGAGGATGGAGATGGCTTCTGGGATATGTATAAAACTGATCTGGACAACGCAAAAAAAATTGGATTGAACTCCTTTAGAATGAGTATAGAGTGGGCACGCATTTTTCCCGATGCAACGTTTGACATTCCTGCAAACATTAAAAAAAATGAGAATAATACCATAACTGCCATAGACCTAAATGATAAGAGCCTTTTGCAGATGGGTAAAATTGCAGATAAGGATTCCGTGAATCATTATATTGATATATTTAACTATGCAAGATCCCTCGGCATGAATGTATTATTAACTTTATACCACTGGCCTTTGCCATTATGGCTGCATGATCCTGTAAATTGTCATCTTAATATTCAGAATACGGATAAAAATGGTTGGCTAAATGACCAGACATTAATTGAATTTGGCAAATATACTTTATACGCTTCAAAGGTATTCTCAAAATATGTAGATATATGGGAAACCATAAATGAGCCCGAAGTTATTTCATTTAATGGTTATTTCTACGGAGATGAATCGGGGTTTTTACCCGGTCTGAATAATCTGGAACTTGCCGTTCAGGTTCTTCATAATCTTGCCCTTGCACACAACATTGCCTATAAAAATATTAAAAAATTTACCAGTGTCCCGGTCGGATTCGGAATTGCCCCCCAGTACCGTGAGGCAGGCAATAGCAAACCTGAGACAATTGAATACGTGAAATTTATGAATTATATGGGCAGTGACTGGTTTATCAATGCAGCTGTGAATGGATATTTTGATAATGACATTGATATGGTAATTGATAAAAAGGAAAACGATATTGGCAATACAGATTATATAGGCATTGATTACTATTCCAGGGAAACCTATGTTTATGATGATAATTCAGCAAACAATATAGTAAAGCTTCCCTGCAAAAACTGCACAGATTTTGACTGGGACATATATCCACCGGGAATAAGATCCGTTTTAAACTGGATTTATGAAAAATACAGGTTTCCCTTGTACATACTTGAAAATGGCATAGCCGATTCTTCAGATTCAAAAAGGAAAGAATACATTAAGGAACACATAAAAGAACTATGGAATGCAATTAATATAGATAAAATACCTGTTAAAGGTTATTATCACTGGTCATTAATTGATAATTTTGAGTGGGCAAAAGGATACGGTATGCGCTTTGGGCTTTTCGAGGTTGATTACCAGAATAAAAAAAGAAAAATTAGGCCATCAGCCTATGTATATAAGGAAATATGTGAAAGCAATGGGTTAAAATTATAAATTATATTACCTTTTTTTATAGTAAGGCTTAGAAACGGAATAATAAATTATCTGTAAAGATTTCTTGATGTAACGTTCTCTGGTATGGATAGGACCTTTTCAAGTGTTGATTCTGCCTGCTCATTTGACCTTGTCCTTGGGTCTCTATACAGAGCATCCAGAAGTACTGACTTATCTCCTGTTTCATAGGCGGAAATTGCCATTTCCAGATTTACCCATCTTGGAACCAGGACATCCTTGTTTACCCTATCGTTTAATCCCAAGACCTTTTCAGGATGAATGCCATTTTTATCAACGTTAACCGGAATTTCAACTGCTGCATATTCTGGTAAATACTTTACATTAGTATCTCCATGAAATATATTTTTAACATCAAAAAACGCTTTGATTTTACGGTCCAGCAGTATGCCCTCAATAAACGGTATTACCGGGTCATCTCCAGGCTCTGGTGGAATAATTGAAAGCAACGTACCCTTATCAACATTATATAAATTACTCATATACTGACTGATCATATCTAAGGCTGCCAGATATCTACCCCAACCGATTTCCGAGTCAAAACCACCATATGGGCCATACCATTTTTTCTTGGTTTGTAAATTATAGTGGTATTTCCATGTTCCGCTCCTGACTGTATCACCAACGGGAAAAAGTCCATAGCTTTTATACATATCTATTGCAGCTCTACTAAACTGCACATTTTCTGATATAATACGAATGTCAATTTCATTATCGAATGTATTATAAAAAGAATTGTTTTTCCAGTGTTTTTCCGAGTCTTTATCTATCCAGTTATTTAGTTTTTCATAAAATTCCAGTTCATTTTGATTTGATCTGGTAATCCATATATTATGATTTATACCTGCGACATTGATATTGTGGCCGTCAAGATTAAAGTTTTTTATTATCTGGTTTAAATGTAGTGTACCATCACAGTAGCTTACGGATTTGATCTTATTTTCCTTATCTCTGTTAATTAATGTTTGGAGCTCAAACATTGGATTTGATACGCTTAATAACCACGCATCTGGAGAAATATCATGGATGTTAATTGTGAGATTTTTAATATAATTATACTGATCTACTGCAGAATACATTGTTGCGTAATCTGAAATCATGTTAAATTCCCTGCTTTCTATACCCCTGTAATATCCCATTTCTTCTGTTACTTTTCTTACTTTTTCCTGCAAAATGTGTCCGGCCCCGGCAAGAACGCTATTTATTATAAAATCAGCGTCTTTCAGGGCATCTTTCATTGATGCTGTTCCTGTTATCTTCAGTTTTCCCCCAATTACTTCATTGTATCTTTTTGCCAGTCTCATAATCTCTGTAAGCTTTTCCTCATTAATATCCACAAATACAATTTCTGAACTTTTTAGCTCATCGGTTACACACAAATCTCTTACAATTTTTAAAGCCCAGGCTGCACTTCCTGCACCTATATAAACTATTTTTATTTTTTCGTTCATTTTTTGCCTCCTGATTTACTGGCATTCATGCCTCTCATTCTTGCTATTTCCTGATCATTTAATTCAGCGTTGATGGATGATTCTCCTATAGTATCTGTAAAGTACCGGTAAAGTACCCATATTAATAAAATTAGTATAATAATTCCTGCAAGTATAATACCTGCAAAATATGGCTCTACTGCATCAGATATTATGCTGACATACATTGAAAACGAGATAACTATAACTGTAATTGCAGGTGTAATTACGCTTACCGTAAAGTTCCTGATATTGGTTATTCTGATCTTATTTTTCCTGTAAAATGATGCCAGTGACAGGTCAGGAATCAGGTGGTGGAAATACCAGAATACTGTTGATATTACCGCAGGAATGTATGAAAGGTAAAATATGGAATCAAAATAACCATATACAGGTATAAATATGGTACCCATCACCAGGAAACTTATTACTACTATGATAAAATTTAATATCATATTATTCATTGGAACCTGATTTTTATTAAGTTTTCCTACCCATTTGTGCTTTATAAAATTGTCCCTTGTTAACGCATATATAATCCTGCCCTGTGCCCCCACACCGGAAGCAAAGGAAAAAACCACAAGGATTATTATTATACCGGTAACCGCAAGTTCTCCATATATACCCAGATATTTGACATACAGAAGCAACCCTGGCTGTGGAAATTCTACTGCCTTTAGTATATTTGAAGGACCAATAACTGCGTCAATAAAATATGCCACCAGTCCTGAAATAAATGTTGCAACACTTAATGCTATTATTGCAGCCTTCCACGTATTTTTATATGGTGCTTTGCCCTCTTCCGAATAAAATAAAAGAAATCCGTATCCAGCATATGTAAAAAACCCATAAACAACCAGGCTGAAAAATGCACCATCAATCCCTCCCCGTGCAAATGATGGGTTAAACTGGTTAAGGCTGAAGTAATGTGCGTGGGGTATTAAAACTGCCAGTGCAACAACATTGAGGGCAATGCCTATGAATGTTGCTGCTATCACAATTTTTGAGATTTTTTTAACACTGGTCATAGAGCTTAAAAGTGGAACAATAAGTGCAAGGATCCCGACCGCAAAATATGAGTATGCAGGAGGGTAGGTACCATAACCTGCAAAATAACCTACTGCAAAAACAGATGCCACAAAAGATGCATTCGCTAATTGCCAGCCTATATAAAATACATAATTGGTAAGTGCAACAAACTTGCCTACAGTTTTTCCAAAGCCGAGTTCTGCTGCACCATAATACCCACCTGAGAATTTAGCCAGCCTCGTATATTCAAGTATGGGCACGGAAATAAGTATAACAAGGCCAAGTGTAAGAATAAAGACAAATGGAGATGCATAACCGCCTGTTGCTATTAAACTTCCAAGCAAGGCACCAATAGGCAATATACCTGCTATTGCCCAAACAATCTGACCGGTAAAAGAAACAGAATTGGGTTTTAAAGTATCCATAAAATACCAATGTATGAATATATTTAAATTTATTTTTCTCTACATTTGTCTTTCACTTATATATCCTTAAGAATTACCCATTCCTATGATTTGCCAGGGATATAGTACCATCATAAATATTTATATCATACGTGTAGTAACCGGAAAGCATGATGAAAATGGCAGGTTAGGATATAAATAAATGGCGTATTATTTTATTTTTTAAAAATATTTTTCAGTATACAGAATATATCCGTATGCTATCCAGAACGGAGAATCATCTGCTGTTAACCCTGTCTTTATTATTTTTCTCAAGTTCCAGCAGAAATTTCTTTTTATTCTCTCCAAGGGCATACCCACCCATTGCCCCATTTTTCCTGATAACCCTGTGGCACGGTATAATTAATGGCACAGGGTTAGATCCACAGGCATTGGCCACAGCACGATAGGCTTTTGGCATTCCTATATCCTCTGCGATATCGCTGTAAGATCTTGTCTGTCCATATGGTATTGTCCTTATTGCTGTCCAGACCCTTAACTGGAATTCCGTACCATGGAGAGCCACAGGCATATTGAGATTGCCACCGTTAAGATATCCCAGTATTGCATCAACCCTTCCCCTTAAATCGCTGGATTCTATTAAAATAGCGGATGGGTATTCATCATGCAGTGATTTTAATAATATTTCGCTGTTATCGGCAACATTAAGGCTGCATATTCCCATATCGGTTTCTGCCACAAGAAGCATACCAATATTTGATGGAGATATCATGTATTTTATTGTAATGCCCTTACCACCATTACGGTATTCCCTTGTGCCCATCCCGAGTTTTGATGAAGTTGAAGTTGAAAGCCAGCTCTGTGAATTCTGTCCAGTCATATACACTGCTTTTGGTACCGGCATTCCCATTTTAAGGTTATTTTTTAGAAGAACTATACGGCATTCCTCCACATATTTCTTCGGTGTAATTCCCATAATTTCCTTAAAGGTTTTCTGAATCTGATACCTGCTTATTTTAAACCGGTCTTCAAGTGCATCCAGTGATAGGTCCGCATCTGGATTTAACCTGATAAAATCACATATGGATGATACAAGTTTCATCTTATTTCCGGATTTATCATTATTATTGCCATAATGTTTTTTATTAACCGTGCCTGAAGTCTGGTCTTTCATTAAAATTAATTGTGTACTAACTTATAATCATTTTGCCGGATTCTTGCTTTTTTAATTTTTATCTAATAGAGCCGGATCTATCAACACAGTTATAAATTTGCAAGATTCAGACAAAATTGTTAATAGATCACCGCTAATGTTTGCATATGTCTATCAGAATAAAATTGATAATCATGTGGCTATTGCTATGTATTTTAATGATCGGGGCAAATATACCGGCACCGTTATATGAGATGTATTCTATACATTTTCATTTCGGTACATTTCTGGAAACTCTTGTATTTTCCATGTATGTAATAACATTAATTCCTTCCATGCTATTTTCCGGCAGATGGTCAGATAAACATGGAAAACGCAGTATCATAATATCAGGAATGGTTCTTGCAATTTCTGGGTCGTTATTATTCATGTTTGCGGAAAACATTACATCATTATTTCTGGCAAGAAGCATCCAGGGAATTGCAGCAGGAATGGTGGCAGGTCCGGCAACGGCATTTATTGGAGAATTAACAGAAAGCAACCACACAGCACTGATCGGTGCATCGGCAACCAGCAGTGGAACAGCAATAGGGCCATTAATGGGTGGAATTATTTTCCAGTATTTACCGTATAAATTCCATCTTGTGTATATAATTTACCTCATTATAATAATCTCTATAAGCATTGTATTCACAGGTATAGGGGAAAATATACACAATGTTAACAGTAAGGATTTTCACAGTATGCATTATAGTATCCCGAAAAAAATAAGGCCTGTGTTTGTTATAGCATCCACGGGTGCATTTATTGTATGGTCTATAACTGCATTCTATATGTCCTTAGCATCAACATTTATTTATCAGTTATTACATATTACGGATGTTTCAATAACCGGTGGCATAGTATTTTTAATGCTTATAATCTCATTTATTACGCAGATGTTATCAAGGAATTTCAATTCCAGAAAAATGTTAATTTCAGGGCTAATTATCTCGGTAATGGCATTATTATTTATTGTATGTTCGGGAATATATAATAATGTTATATTATTTCTGATTGCCACAGTTATGGCAGGCACAGGGCAGGGTCTTGCATTCCTCGGCAGTATGGGATTAATTACCAGAAGTGTTTCACCCTCAAACAGGGGGTATATAATTTCCATGTTTTACATTACCATATATCTCGGTGTTGGAATTCCCATTGTGGTTATCGGCTTATTCTCTGAATTAACCGGAATAATAAATTCCATGATTATATATTTTATATTTATACTAATATTATCGGTTTCGGTAATTATTATGATAGGTATGGAAAGAAGAAGGGGAGGGATTACGGCAATATAACATTGATTAATAAATTTCTATTGTTTTCCTGAAACGAGGGAATCACGTTAATTTATATTTATTATATCTGACTAAATATATAGCCAAAATTTTATTCCAGAAATATTTTGTAAGAATAATACATCTACCTATGAAATCTATCATGGATAATTCTAATAGACATATAGCAAAATCTTCACTGAAGGAACGTGGATAGACAGAATCAATGATTAATTATTTTTTGAAAAATGCGGATGATATTAAGGTCAATCCTTTTTTGAGTCCGCTGCCCCAGTGAAATTATACCTGATTAATAGGGTAAATGGGATTGAGAAAACGGAGGAATTCAGGATCAGGAAGGAAAAACAGAGCATAGATCCCCGGTGATGAAAAACATAGCATAGAATAAGGTGAAAGACCTACTTAAACAGATAGACAGTATAAACTTTAATGTTAAACTGGTTGAGAGTAGTTTATTATACAAAAATGCCATAAGATCTTATAACGACTTTCACAGCCTGGTATCATTAAATTATGATAAATTTGATTTTAAATATGCATCCAGTAATTCTGATAGGAAATTCCCTGAAATAATAGCTGTTAATTATATAAAGCATAACCTGACAGAATAAGATAGGGCGCTTGAAAATATAGTTGGAAAAATAGGTATAAGTGATGCCCGGATTAAGATAAAAATAAGAATTATTGATGCAATATCTGATACATATTCATACCTTGCCAGTGCGTGTAATAAACAGAAAAATAGATTATATTATGGCATTCCATAGCATAATTGCCCCGGTGATTTTTGTATTTCTGTTCGTACCAGTTTTATAAGAAATACCGGTTTTGCTATGAATTCTGGATTATTTATAATCACATCACTTTAATGCCATTATTATCATATTATTAAGGTATTTCCATGGAATATCTATTATCTGAAAGCCCGAATCCCTTAAAAGTGTTATGTGTTTTTCCAGGCTTACACGCTGGTCGTGATTTCCACTATTGAACCGTTTACCTCTTTCATCGAATAATTCATTCATCATGCCCGTTTTCCTTAAATTATTCCACCATTCATCCCAGTTCATTGCACTGCTTTTACTGCTGGTGGTATGTTCATCCTCCTTAATTTTATTATACAATCCAGTTATTTTCTGATCTGTTTCACTGGAATTGAAATGGTCTCCGTTCATCAATATACCCCCGTCACGCAATAACCTGTATGATTTTTGATATACAGAAGCTAAGTATTTCTCTGGAAGCCAGTGAAGTGCGGTGGTGGTAAAAATTACATCATAGTCTGCCTCTTTAATGCCCGTATGCCATTCTACATTCCGGAGGTCACGGCTAAGTATTGTTATATTATCATTATTAATGGTATTTCTGAATATTTCAAGTGTGACAGGATCATAATCAATAGCAGTAACATGCCCTCCGGGAAATTTATCAAGGAATCTTTTACTTAGTGATCCTGGTCCACATCCAAGATCAAGTGCATTAGGATTGGCTTTTCCCTGATTTTCAATAAGCTTTAACATTACATTAAATCGTTCTTCACGCATCTCTATAAGTGCATTTTGCTGTTTTTCCCACTGATTATACCAGTAATTCATTTTGTTATTTTCCATATTTATACACCACAGTTAATTTTTTTTAACATTTTATATTTCTGCAAAATAAATAATGCACGGTACCTAATTATATTTTTTATTATAAAAATAATTTAAAAGGGCATATTGCCAACACTACCCGAACTGTTTTTATTCGTTTTCAATGCCCCATGAATCATATTATTATCAATACCCGGCAAAATGTTTCTGCCATTTATAAAATCAGGCAGTATTAATTTGAATATGTTTGTATATAATTCCTGCAACTTCAAAAATCGGGGTGTAGAAATCTATGTAAATAACATCACCAATATCCCCAATCCCTGATTCAATGATCCCAGTTCCCTTACGGATTGGGGGGCATCCAGCCATTTTTTAAACCACTAAACATGCTAAATTATTAATTCTGTCTGTATAAAAGTTTTAAAAATTTTTTATAAAATTATCCGCATTATTACTGTGGTATTTATGATATATTTTTTATTTATGTATCTTCAATTTCTGAAGATACGGTTTCTATAATCTGGGCTATATCCGGAATCCTGTCCATAACTATATTCTTTAACTCTGTGCTAAAAGTTTTATGCTGTTTTTCTATTTCATTTAAAAATGAGTTTTTTTGAAATTCAATATTATAATATTCTAATTTTTGATTTATCAAACCCCTATTGAATTTAACGTTTTTATACGTTATTAGAAAATATATATCGTAAATATCCCTAGCCTTTTTGCGGGTATAAATAGCCCTTACCTTTTCCGCAAGAACCTCCTCTAAATTCATGCCTGATAATATCCGTACCGGTAAATTATATTCCGGGAAATCGAACTTCAATGGAATTTTTTCCATAATTACCTTTTCCCTTTTACTTATTTCCACATGAACAGGAGCCCTATCAAGTACTCCTGTATTTAAAGGTCCATTTGAGATTATCCTGAATGACAAGGTTACATTGTTGTTTCTTATAATTTTAAACTGATTGTTTATGCCAATTAATGCAAGGTTCCGGGAAACGGTTTCAGCTAAATTATTATCCGGTGGAGAACCTGCTGTAAAATCCAGATCCACAGAAAATCGCCTTAGTCCGTGGAAAAGCCATAAATATGTACCGCCCTTAAATACAACATCCTCATTATACAGCGAATTAAGTATTAAAACCTGCATATATCTGAGTTCCTCCTGCCATGGACGTATACCATGTAATTTTGATAGCCCGATTATTTCCTCCCTGCTTATCATGACAATGCCCCCACTATACCAGAAATTCTTTTATCATGCAGCATGCTTAAATTACCGATTAAACCGGAAAAATCTATTTTTTCCTTAAATTCCCTTACATCATCCATGGAAAATATTCCATAATACAGACCATCAAATACGGCCTTTTCAGGGTCTGCAACAAAGATATAACTTCCATTCTTTGCATATCTTTTATAACCAAAGAACAGTCTGGGTTTTATTTTATGGTATATTATTCCCAGATCATAATAATTCATTGAATTAATTGTTGTAATACACTCCACATATCTTGCAACCTGTTCGGTCATGTTATGGAATAATAATGCAGAGTTCATAGATATATACGATGGAAAAATCATCTGTGATGCTATAATAAAATCATCATCAATAAATGAAATTCTGCCATTGAAAAGTTTAATTGCCAGGCCATTATGAACCATCCGGTTCATATAAACCCTTGATATATTTTTATCCCTGTTAATTAGATTTGAAAATTGCTGCACATTATATACATATATTCCCGAATTCAGAGCCAGATCCCTGATTTTATATAATGACAGTCTTTTTATCATTTCCATATAACAATATTGTTATACCCACATGATATATAAAATATTACTTTTTAAAATTCTACTGCTTTAAGATTTATATATACTCTTTTGCAAATAAAAAATATATGACTATAGTATTTACTGTAATTTATCCTTTTACTGGATATGCCGTACCATTCAATGCCTGGGATATAGTTATATACCCATGACCCCATATTGATCAGAAGAATACTGGGGCATCGTGATTTATACAGTAAATATTTTTTATTAAGAATTATAAATAGATAATCATTCTGATTTTTCAGATTTTTCTACACGTGATGCACCGATATAAATAAAAATTGGGGCAAGCATATCTACAAAAGGTATTATGTAAAAGATTGCTCCAATCTCTCCTATACTTTGATTATGCATTTCAGAAAATCTGAATAATCCTATAATTAGATATATGACGCCAATTAGGGACATTATGCTAAGAATCATGACTATAATCGCCAGTACAAGCATAGCAATAACAGCACCAATGTTGAAGCCAGTAACTGGAGGGGCAACTGTTATACGAAATACACCAGAACTATTTAAAAGCAGGAAAAACATAGCTATTATTATAATAAATAAAAATATAATAATATACTTAGAAAATGAATATGGCCCGGAGAATCGTTTATCAACCGCCATCATATCCCTGAAACCCCTTCTATAATTTATTATGCTCATAATATACAGTATAAATGCTAACAGTGTGAATATTATGAATATATCATATATGATGAATGCATTAGCCGGCAATTTTACCGGATAAAAACTCGCATCTATTATTCCCGTTATATCATGTATATATATAAGATCAATAAAATATAGCGGTATACCTACTATTATGCTTATAATACCCAGAAACGCACCTCTCTTTATGCTAGAAATGCCACGACCACCTACCTTTGAACCACTCCTCATACCGGAATTGTTGCTGTCTGTGTTTTCATCCATATTATTTTATAAAACTACTCTATTTAAATATTTGTGTTTTTACCTTTAAGTTTTCCTAAAAACCCCTCTTTGGTTCTTTTTGGTCAGATATCCCTTTATGTTTCTGTACACATGTTTGATCCGTAAATATATGAATTCCTGCCTCTACAGTATGAACCTTTATTCGTGCCATGGCAATCAAATTCCCTAATCACATCAGAAAATGGAGTTATTAGGAAACGTCCTTTAAATTATTAGTTGATGTAACATTGAGGTGGTAATAATATAAAAAAAGTTACATCCCAAATAGCAGTACAGTAAGCTCATTTTTGGGAGAGCCATAAAATTAAATATTAAAAACATTATTGAAGATCTATGGAATCGGATAAAACGGTATATATAATTGATGCAAAACGAACACCTATTGGAAAACGCAACGGATCATTAAAGGATGTTCACCCCGTTGACCTTTTAGGCAATTTAATAAAAGAAACTGTAAAAATGAATAGCATTAATCCTGAGAACATAGACGATGTTATTGCAGGATGTGTGGACCAGATCGGCAACCAGGCCATAAATATAGCAAGAAATGCATGGCTATCGGCGGGATTTCCTGAATCGGTGCCTGGAGTTACGGTGGACAGGCAGTGTGGTTCTAGCCTGCAGTCACTTCAATTTGCAGCAAATGGAATTGTAGCAAAAGATTATGGCATGGCAATTGCATGTGGTGTGGAATCCATGACAAGAGTGCCCATGTTCAGCACAATAAATGAATATACACCGATTACTGACTCACTGCGCAGCAGGTACGGGCTTTCGGACGAATGGTTCAGCCAGGCAAAGGGAGCAGAAATTATAGCAAAAAAATATAATATATCCCGGCAGGATATGGACCTGCTGAGCTATAATAGCCATACCAGGGCGAACAGAGCCAGGGAAATATTTGCCAGGGAAATTATTCCAGTTAAAAGCGATGAAAAGATAATACTAAAGGAGGATGAGGGCGTAAGGCAAAACCCTGATTTAGAGAAAATGAATTCTCTGGCATCACCATTTCCGGGTATAACTATGATTACTGCAGGCAATTCCAGCCAGATATCCGATGGTGCCAGCATGGCAATACTGGCAGGCCAGGAGGCGGTGGATAAATTTTATTTAAAGCCACGGGCAAAAATAATAGCTACGGGTGCTGTGGCTGTTGATCCCGTAGCCATGCTTGAGGGTCCCATACCGGTGACAGAGAAACTGTTAAAGCGTTCGGGCAGGGATATAGGAGACATAGATGTTTTTGAGGTAAATGAGGCCTTTGCATCAGTGGTCCTTGCATGGGAAAAAGAATTGAAAGTATCGCCAGAAAAGGTAAATATTAACGGAGGTGCCATAGCACTTGGACACCCCCTTGGTGCTACTGGCACACGTATTATTTCCACAATGCTGAACATTCTTGAAACTGAGAAAATGAAAACCGGGCTCATAGCAATATGCGAGGGCGGGGGGATGGCCAATGGAGCTATAATTGAGCGACTTGAATAAAATTAACAATGCTTTTGCGTTTATTCTGAAAATAACCCAATTTTATAGTTTTTGTTAGGAAAAATCCTATTCATTGCCCCTGAACATTCTTCTACTGTCCTCAAAATTTTTCCAGAGAAATGAAGTGAATCATTTAGCACAGGTGACAGTAGAGTATTCCGTATCTGTTTTCTCCATATAGTATTTTATTCTACCAGGATGTATGCCACCTGATGATAATATCTCTAACACTGTACCGTTTGATAATTTCCTGAGGTATTTATTTTTTATCTGGGTATATTGTTACATTATTATATAACTCCTTTAAAATACTAAATAAATATATGTAACCAGGTGTAACCAGCAATTGGTAACGACCTATAGCATTTAAATACAAAATCTTACTGTATCCTATGTACTCTGGGTTGACTGTAATACATTTCAGCAGTTGCCGGGTTAATTCATTCTCCCGAACCTCTCCAGAGTACATTTTCCATATTAAATAATAAATTCTTAGACCCTATATTCTGCACATAATAAACCTAATAGCGTGGCACAGAATTATTATTCACGGGTAGGCACAGATTAAGTGGAGAAACGGATTTATTTTTTATTCATAAACATTTTCTCTCTCTCTTTTGCTGATGGTGTCGTGACCATAAAAGAGAGTTCTGTAATGGCTTTTTCCAGTAGTCTTTTATCCTTTCTGGTCCATGATTTGATAGATTTTATGGATTCTGGAGCAATTTTATCTATGGAAGATATCACCTCATTGAGTTTATCATTAAGTTTTTCTTTAGGTGAAATATAATCCACTATTCCTATTTCCTTTGCCTCATTTGCATTTATTTCCTCACCGGTTAATAATAATCTCATAATCTTTCTACCAAGTGTTTTATAACCTATTGTTACTGCCATCGGCGGTATTAGTCCGAGTTTTCCCTCGGGAATTGAAAATTTTGCATCACTTGAAGCTATGACTATGTCTGATAAAAGCAGAATCTCACAGCCACCACCATAGGCTAAGCCATTAACCAGGGAAATAAGTGGCTTTTTTAAATCTATCATCGCCTCTACTGCATTAGATATGCTATTAAAAAACTTTTCACTCTGCTGGACTCCATCGATACCGTACATTGCATTGATATCATCACCGGTGGAAAATGCCCGGCCACTCCCGGTTAAAACTATGATTTTTGTTCCATCATTATCTGCCCTTATCAATAAATTATATAACTGATTCCACGAGTCATAATCCAGTGCATTTAACTTATTTGCCCGGTTTAATATTATCCATGATATATAACCATCATTTTTATAAATCACTTTATCTTCCATAAGCCCTCTATGATCATGAGATAACACAACATATAATTTTTTTGATTCTTGGAATATCTACTTTATAGAATAATTAAAAAATAATTCTGGATAATTGGTATGGAACACATAGAAAAATATTTACGGTGTAATTAAATGTATAATGGATAAACTAATGGTTAAAGATTTACTTATTCTTACAGTTCTTACGGGTTTAACGTTGATATCATTTATTTACTATATATTAAATGTCTATTATTCTACAAATTATAAACAGGTAAAAAATTCAAATAATATTAATTTAAACAATACAATGATCCTTATTCCTGTATATAAGGAGGATGTAGAAACATTTGAAAATGTTATAAGGGCAGTAAAATATCAGGGTGTCAGGTTTATTGTTGTTGGTGATGGTATCGACAGCAATGAACCATACAGGTCAATAACAGAAAAGTATGGTGGCAAATTCATTTTAAAGGATCATGGTGGTAAGAGAAAAGCACTTGCAGAGGGTATGAAATATGTGGATACAGATTATGTAATGTTTGTTGACAGTGATACAGTGATACCTACCAATGCAATGAAGGATATGCTAACAAACTTTAAGGATAATGTGGCAGGTGTGGGTGTCAATATAAAAATGAAGAATGATAATACAGTAATTTCATACGCATCTGAATTTATAGAAAGAACCAAGGAAGTTATATTCAGGGCAATGTCATATCATGGAAGCATTATTGTTGTGGATGGGAGATGTGCATTATACAGAACTGATGTGGTAAAAAATTATATACTGTCTCCGGCTTTTAAAGATAAGCAGGTTTTAGGCAAAACTACAATTTCTGGTGATGATAGGGATTTAACAGGCTATTTAATCAAAAACGGATACAGGGTGGTTGAGGATTATAACATCTCTGTTGAAACTGATGCACAGAAGGATTTAAAAAAGTTTATGCACCAGCAGATTAGATGGGCAAGAAATGGCTGGTATTATTTCTTTAAAAACATGTTAAATGGCACATCAAAAAAGGCAGGGTGGTTTTATAACTTTGATATGCTTTATATGTATGTGATGCCGTTTCTTGGATTTTCGTTTTTATTATTCAGGTTATTTTTAATACTTAACCATTTCAGCCATTTTGATGGGGCATCATTTACAGAGCTTGAACATTACCTTATATTTAATATACTGCCCATGGGTGATAATCTGCCAAGGCTTGGCAGTTCCATACACAGTTTAGGAAAATTTTTGCTTTTTGTATTCATGGATAGATTAGCAACCTATTTAATGGGTATAGTAGGCAATTCAATATTTATATTAACGATAATGATTAAGGTACGGAAACAGAGATTAAAAACTTTAGGATACGGTGCTCTGGGCTTATTGATTATGTTCATAGCAAATATATATGGTTTTTTCACATTCTGGAAACAATCAAAATGGATGAGTAGATAGAAATTCAATAATAATGTAATTTATGCCTTTATTAGCCATGTAAGGATATGAGTATTTAGGAAAATACATTTTTATATACCGGCATAAGTTACTGATAAGTATTATATTAGTAAACTTGACCCAACTAAAAAGTAAAATATTAGTAAACTATACCTTACTAATATGTTAATTGATAATATTATTCAGTATAATACGTGGTGGGAAACTGGAAACATTGGCAATGACACGCCGATTGACCATAAAAGGAAATTATTTTATGATGTTATAAATTATATTAAAGACCGGCAGATACTTGTCATTTACGGTTTAAGAAGAACGGGGAAAACTACATTAATGTACCATATTATTGATTATTTATTGAAAAACGGCATTAACAAATATAATATACTGTATTTCTCGTTTGATTACCATAATGAAGAGTTAAAAAACATTATAGGTGAATATGAAAAATATATATTGAAAAATACTCTAATGATGGAAAATAGCAAAATATACATATTTCTTGATGAAATTCAGAAACTGGAAGACTGGCAAAACAAAATTAAAATTTATTATGACACATATAAAAATATAAAATTCATAATCTCCGGCTCAGCATCAATTAATATAGAAAGAAATTCAAACGAAAGCCTTGCAGGAAGGATGTATGATTTTCTATTAAATCCCATGAATTTTCAGGAATTTCTGAACCTGAAAAACATAAAGTATGAGATGGACAACATTGTGCTATATAAGGATATGTTAGGTAAAGTATTTAATGATTATTTATTGAAAGGGGGGTTTCCAGAACTTATAGATGAAAACGATGATAAAAAAATAAAAAGATATATAAAAACAATTATAAACAGCATAGTGTTAATTGACATACCGGAAGAATTTCAAATAAAAAATATAGAATTATTAAAAAACATATTAAATATTATCGGCGATCAACCAGGCTTTATATTAAATTATGATTTACTGTCAAGGTCGTTTAATGTTTCAAAGGAGACATTAATTAATTATTTTTATTATCTTGACTATTCATTGATAATTCAACCGGTATTGAATATTAGAAAATCCTTTATTGCAACCTCCAGGAAAATGAAAAAAATATATTTTTATAATTCATCATTTTTATATAATTATAAGGCCATTATGGATTCCAATTATTATGGAAAACTAATAGAAAATTTTGTAATGCAGCATTTAAATGCGAAATATTATTACAGGGAAAAAACCGACGAAATTGATTTTATCCTAAAGGATGATATTATAATACCTGTAGAGGTCAGATACAGGAAAAATATAAACACACAGAACTTTGTAAAAATATTGAAAAAACTAAATTTAAATTATGGGGTAATTATAAGCAATGATTTGTTTAAGGACGAAATTATTGATGACATTAAAGTTAAAATTATACCTGTTTGGTATATGGCACTTATATCCCCTAAAGATTTAAAATAAATTGCCTTATTCGGGAAGTTGTTTCATCATTCCCTGACCAAGCTCCAGCGATGAAGCTCTTCTATTTTAAATCTGTGGAGTTCAATTTAAGGTATATATTCAGGAAGATGAATAGTTACTTTAAATGCAGGGGCGGCATAGGGGAAATATTTACTGAGAAGTACATTTTATAAATACACAAAATTATGTACATGATCAATGTTGACCCAGTATAACACCTATAGATACAAAGGTTTTAAAATGGGGGATGTTATAGATGAGCTGTTGTTTGATAAGACCAGTGGAATTTTAACCGGTAACTTTTAATTTTTTGATGCTGATTTCTCAATCTCATCTCGTTTTGTAACATAGTATTTTTCAGTAAATCCAATAAAATATTATGAAATCACCCTACAGTAGGATGATTTTATATGTAAATCACCCTGAATGGGAACGATTATATATTTATTATAAATAATCACATATGAAGAGGCTTGAGGATTTTAAATTTGTAATAAGCAACTGGATGACATATAAAATACCGTATGTTATGGATAGGTATATAACATTGCCAACAGATACATCAATGATAGTTGCAGTAACAGGCCCAAGAAGGGCGGGAAAAACCTTTTTATTATACGGTACAATATTAAAACTTGAAAAATTCATACCAGTGGAAAATATACTATATATAAATTTTGAGCATGAAAGGCTCAGGAATCTGGATGCAAATGATTTAAGTGACATAATTGTAGCTTATTATGAGATATCCAGAAACAACAAGGAGTTTCCCATATACCTGTTCCTTGATGAAATACAGACTGTTAAGGACTGGCACAAATGGATAAATAGAATATACGAATCTAAAAATTTCAGGATATATATTTCAGGCTCATCGTCAAAATTACTCTCCCTGGAACTTTCAACGGAACTGCGTGGCAGGAGTGTAGACTATTTATTGCTCCCATTGAGCTTCCAGGAGTTTTTAATTTTTAATAAAATTCAGGTAGATATTGAGAATATTAATTTTTTAATTTACAGTGAAAAACACGGCGAGTTAAATAAAATTTTAATGGAATATATTAAATATGGAGGTTTTCCTGAAGTTATACTGAACCCAGATTTAATGGATAAAATATTAATTTCGTATATCCAAACAATAATTATAAAAGACGTGGGTGAAAGATTTAAAGTTGAACCCTCTGTATTATCAAATTTTTTTGATTATGCAATAAATTTATATTCAAAATACATAAGTGGTGGAAAAATATATAATTACTTAAAAACGCTTAATTATAAAATTTCAAAGGAATTCCCATTAAATCTGATAGAATATTTTAAAGAAGTTTTTGCACTTTTTGAGGTTGAAATTGAGTCAAGGTCATTTAAAAATGCAAAACAATCCCCAAGAAAACTATACATAGTTGACAATGGAATAGTATATATGAAAAATTTAAAGCCCGAGTATGGTAGGTTAATGGAAAACTGTGTATTTCTGGAATTATATAGAAGATCCGTGGCAATAACCAGATTCAAAATTAATTACTGGAAAGAATATGGGAAATCCGATGGGAAGGAGGTTGATTTCGTTCTGAAATATACTGATGGTTCCCGGGAATTAATAAATGTCACATACGCAATGTCACATGATGATATAAAATCACGCGAAATAGATTCTTTATTCAGGGCAGAAAAGGATTTCGGTATTTCCCGGTTAACTATTATAACATGGGATTATTTTGAAAGGGGCAAAATAAATTTTATACCTTTATGGTACTGGCTTATTAATTATAAATATTAAATAAAATGCCCCACATTTCATAAAAATCTCTGCAGATAACCAGAACACATACGGTCAAATAAACATAACACAACGTATAATTATGGATAAAGCCATATATTGATTACAATAACATCCGAATTTGCCTGTATCTATGTAAACATCCGTGCAATTCTATTTATATGCTGTGTGGTAATGTCAACTTTAATGGTAATGTCTGTGAGGAAACTGAATGAATCAGAAGCGCATGCTGTGTCGGATATATCATCTTCCTCCTGGCACTCAACTTACAGGGAAATATACAGTAATGATTATATAGAAAGGTGGTTGGCTGATCACTACAGTGAAGAGGCAGTAAAAAAAGAAATAGAAAAATCCCTGCATGATGAGAAGCTGCTTTTTCTGGGAGCATTTGAGGATTCTATCTGTGTGGGTTTTATTGAATGTAATATATCCGGGAAAGGTGCCCATTTACTTAGATTATACCTGAAACCAGATAAAATTGGACAGGGATATGGAAAAGGCCTTCTTCAAAATTTAGAAAAGCATTTTAAAAAATTTATGGTTAGAGAGTGCTTCCTTGAAGTGAATAGACTCAATTTACATGCAATATCATTTTATAAGCAGTTCGGATTTATAATCACCAATGATAGTGGAGAGGATTACATCATGGTTAAGGACTACCGGCGATAATTTTTTAATAACACAGATATTCAATTTAAGTCTACCTTCATTATTTTATTTATGCTGTATAGTTTTAAGGAATACTGAATCACCACTGGAGTGGATAAATGCACATCAATTTCACCAGGTTTATTCCCACCGTCATGCCCGTCATTTAACAGGCAATTATACTGGCAACAGGAGTTTTATGAATATACATAACTCCACGACGTTCCTCGACTAATATTAACATTTAGTTCATTTTTAATTATATACAGTTATTTTTATGTTTATAGCGTAAGACTTTTATTTAATCAATTATTATAAGTAATATGGGAATACCAGCAGTAAGTAAATCCGGTAAAAAAGAAGAAAAGCAAAATGATATAAAAGTTTTTTCTATTAAAATCAGCCTGAAGGGCATAAGACCAACAATATGGAGGCGGGTCGAGGTTCCATATGATTTCACACTGCACGAACTTCATCTGGTAATACAGGCTGCAATGGGATGGGAAAATTACCACCTTTACAACTTCACTATTGGAAGGACGCGCTTCTCTGTTCCGTCAGATGAATGGCCCAGTGAGGATGAAAATTCAGAAAAGACCTATATCAATAAACTTGTTTTTATGGATAAAAGTGCCACAATGATATATGAATATGATTTTGGCGACGACTGGATACACACTGTAAAAATTGATAAAATCCTCCCCGCAAATAGAGATGTTGACTATCCAAGGTGTGTGTCGGGAAAAGGAGCCTGTCCACCAGAAGATTCAGGAGGCCCATATGGTTATTTAGGTATGCTCAATATCCTGGAGGACCCAAAAAATGATGAATATGATAGTATAAAGGACTGGATAGGTGAGGAGTTTGACCCCGAATATTTCAACCTTGAAGAAGCAAACTACAGAGTGAATAATTATCTTGATATGGATTACGGTTTTTAGGCCAGAATACAGTGTATTCCGTTACATCCATTGACAACTTGTTTATCCAGTTAAACCTGTTTGATTTACACTGTCTGTGCATTAAAAATGCCCATACCATGTCCACTATAACGTATCTGGCTTACCATAATCTGTTTTGATGTTTTAGTTATACCGGGAAGAGATTATAGGGGAAACAGTAATTATGTACGCTGGGCAAATAATAAATATTCAAACCGGATAGAAGATCAGTGCCTGTTTAGTTTGTGTGTATTAGAATATAGGCATGCAGGTGGCAATATTGAGTATTAGCAGACGTGATATTGAAATATCCGCAGCAGTTGTGATGGGCACAGCTGCATACGTTCATTACCTACAGTTATTTATTTTGAAGGATACGTTACCGACACTAATTGCTGGCATAATATTTGGAACAATCTATCTTTTCATAGCTGCTGGATTGTCAAAAGGCTTTAAAATATTTTACCTGTTAGGCATAATATTTCCATTTCTGGGTGCTTCACTTGCGGTTGTACGGCTTCATGTTTACGGGTTTGAAGTTTTCTCGGTTATAAATATAGGATTTGATGTATTTGTTGTTCCGGCATGTATATATCTGTTATTAAAAAGCAGGAGGTAAAAAATTATGTTTCTCGATACCCGATACGGTAGCACAATTTTACTGCTCCTGTTAATACTTTGCTAAAACAGGCTGTTGATGTTTACCGGTAACTCTAATTTTAGACCAACCCTGTCTTATTTCCTGCCCTTACAGCCCGTATATCTATGATCTCTGATATGGTTATAAAAATATTTCAATTTTAATTTCTTATCTGTCTTTCTAACCGGTTCAATCTCAATGTGTTATTCTTTGCCCTTCTATCCATATATCTGTAATACCTGGACTCTGTCATCATTGTGGCTGGTGGAATTTTAGCCTCTATGTCCAGTAAGGATTTTAAGCTATCATAATCCTCCGTTTTTTTAATTACAAGGATATCTGTACTAATATTATACTTAAGCACCATTTGTAATATTATCTTTGGAGAAAGGAATACAAGGACTACTGCAAGAAATAACAGCGCAAGCATGGCAAGATTAAGCAAAGTGCCCGGAGAGGAATTCATGGAAAGCACATATGAAATCATTAATATATACACCACCAGTGTAAAATATCCATAAATACCTGTAAGAAGTTTTCTCGCTCCCTCTGACTCCTTTGAAAAATATTTTTCCAGCAGTAATGTATCCATTTCCGCGTCTGTAAGCTGTACCATGGCAGATTGGTTTACAAGAATTCTCCATGGATCTTTCCCGCTTATACTGGCCAGGCCAAATCTATAATCGGATTCGGATGTATACACTTCAGGCCCCTGTTTTCCTATCAGGCTGGAAAGCCTTTCCGTAAGTTCCTGATTCAATTCTCCATGGCTGGAAAAATCCTTTTTCCCAAAACCTGTAAGGCTCAGTGCTGGAACACTAAATATTGCAAATGTAGCAGGTATTAGTAGAAGAAGGGAGATATATGTATGTATTACAATCATAGCCATAACGGACTCTATTCCAGCATAAAAGGCAATAACCAGGAATGCAAATACTTTTAATGCAAATATCCGGTTGCGTGGATTTTTTTTAATTGATTTTTTAACCGCCAGGAATGTAGCAATTCCGAATAAAAGTGTAGCCAGTGCCGGAAATATAGCTATTCCAATGAAGCCAACCAGTCCCGGTCTAAATGATAAGGTAAAGAATACAAATGTAAAGACAATCGCAGACGGAATAATATTTATGGCTATATATTTTCTTTTGCTCAGGAATTTCCTCTCCATGAAATGTTTATACCCTGAGTATATTTAATTATTGCTATGTACAGACTATATGAAGTTGCCAGAAAAGGGCTGTTTTTTGGTATAACAGGTATTACGTGGCTGGTTTCTATTCCCATACTAAACACATTTTTCCTGCCACAGGGATTTTACTTCCTGCAGGGTTTTATGATATTAATATGGCTAGCAGGAAGTATTTCATGGGCAATTATATTGTTATTATACGTTGTTAGAAGCAGAATGCATGGTGATTAAAAAATCTGAATAAACACTTGCATTTCCAGACTGAAAGGTATCAAAGAAACTAATTTTGACCATAAAGCACTCGTATTACAGGGCAAGGAAGCCGGAAGCCCTTGAAGAAGTTGGCAAATTTACATTATAATTATTTTTAATAAATGCAATATCCTGAAGCCGGTTACCGTATAAATCCCATGTTATATGCTCAGTTTTCCCCTATGCAATACTGTTGCCTGATAAAAGCCATCTCCATAGAGATATATAGATTATTTTATGGTTTTTAAACATCAACTTATCATCAAAATCCCAGGTTATTATTATCAGATTATTGCAGTTAAGCTGTTCAGATGCCTTTACCAGTGCTGCTGCTTCCCCTGCAGGCATCTCATTATTCGTGGTTGAATAGGTAACCTGAATCAGTGAGGTAATTTCTATCCCCTTTTTAACAACAAAATCAACTTCGTGGCCATTATAATCCTGCCAGTAATAGATGTTAAAATTGTTTTCAACACTTCTTCTTTTAAGTTCTATGGCAACAGCATTTTCCATAGATCTGCCAGAATCGGCACTGGATTTATCAAGGATTGATATTAGGCCTGTATCCATCAAATATATTTTCTTTACAGAGTTCTCTATTTCGGCGGATTTATGTGAGTATTTGTCCAGGGTAAAAACCAGAAATGATTCTTCAAGATAGTATATATAATTTCTAGCCGTATGGACACTTCCAATGCCAAAAACATTTTTTATTTTATTATAGCTGATATATCCGGAATAGTTATTCAATATGGCCTGTGACATATCAATAAACGTTTTGACAAATGTAATTTTATGCCTGATTATTATATCCTTCTCGATGATATCTGTGTATAGCTGTTTAAGATACAGGAATCTGTCCTCTTTACCAATCAGTATATCCGGAAAACCTCCCATCTCGATATAATGGGAAAGGTTATTCCGTAAAATTGGGGGGTCTAAATATCCCTCATTAAGCACACCCTTATATTCCATATATTCCTTAAAACTTAATGGAAATAAATTAATTTGCAGGTGCCTGCCCGTTAAATGTGATGATAACTCACTGCTCAAAAGTTTTGAATTTGATCCGGTAATAAAAACATTGAAATTTTTCTGCAGGTTATTTACAAATAGCTCCCAGTTGTCTAAATTTTGAATTTCATCAATAAAAATATATTTAACATTTCCATACAGCTCAATGAAATTATTAAAGAGGTCATTAAAATCTATGCCATATAGATTTATATCGTCCAGATTTATATAACCGTAATCAAGGCCGTGCATTAATAAATATATCAGTGTTGATTTGCCCGACCTCCTTATGCCAGTAACTATTTTGGCAAGATTGCTATCGGCCATTTTGCTTAACTGCTGCATCACATCCCTGTCTGCTAAAGTTTTTTTATCCATAGCCTTTTCCAGTTCATATTTCTGCTTCATAAGCACATCTTTTATATTCATTAATTGATAATGCATATATTTATTAAAAAGTTTGCATTCTCATTTTTTTAAGTGCAGATTTTACATGGCAATCTGTAACAGATACTTATGTTTGCGAACTTTAAACGTTGTAATTTTAATCCTGTTAGAAATGCAATCTTAAAGGAATTGATACTATCAGAAAAGCCCAAGGTAGGCTGCAAGTTATGTGAGTTATGAATATATCCTAAAGGAATTATACCGGAGTAAAATTTTATCACGGAAATTTGATATAAAGATCTGTTTCTGATTTATCCTCCCATCAACTTTGGGTTTACTGTTAAGAATTATGTTATTCCCTGAGTTATCTTTACTTCATTTCCCTTTGCGATCTCTCACGAATATGTGTACCCATTCATGGAGTAACTACACTGGCAATCTATCTATTGATTTCCAAACGCAGTATAAAGTATGCCATTATAATAGCACAGAAGATTTATTTTTCTGCATCAAGATTTTTAACCGTGCCAAGCAGAACCTGCACACCTTTCTCAATATAACTGAAATCTGTCCATTCCAGTGGTGTATGGCTAAGCCCTAAATGGCTGGGCACAAATATCATTCCTGCCTCAGAAATTTTTGAAATAGGTATTGCATCATGGCCTGCACCACTTGGCATTTTCATACTTGAAAAACTCAGGTCAGATAAAGATTTTTCTATAGCGTTTATTACATCATCCGACATGATAGATGGTTCTACATCAGTTATTATTGAAAACTGCACAGGAGCCTTAAACGTTTTCAGGTAACTGATCACAATATCTTTCATGTAATGCAGGCTATCGCTCGCTTCACTCCTGAGGTCAATTTTCATACATACATGGCCTGGAATTACATTGAACCTGTTTGGTTCAACATTTAATTCACCAACAGTGCCCACGCTGTGGTTGTTAAATTTTTTTGATGTTTCCATTGCAGTGGAATTCACATTTTTTATAATAGCAGCCGCCTTCACCAGTGCATCATCCCTCATGTCCATAGGTGTTGTGCCGGAATGTCCCTGTATACCCTTAATATTTACCCTAATAACACACTGGCCAGTTATGGAGGTAACAATTCCAATGCCCATATTCATTTTTTCAAGCATAGGCCCCTGCTCAATGTGGTATTCAATATAATACCCGGGCTTTCCTGTAAATTCTGATGTGCCGAGGTATCCAATATCCTGCATTGCCGATTTAAAATCTTTTCCATCCCTGTTTTTTAGCTTCCATAAATCATCTTTACTGATTAATCCTGCATATCCATGGCTGCCAAGCATCGGCTGGTGGAATGCTGATCCCTCTTCACCTGTAAATGCTGCAGCAACAATGGTTTTCCTGTTTTTATATTTCTCCTCCCTTAAGCGGATGAGCACTTCCAGGGCACTGAATACACCCATGGCACCGTCAAACATCCCACCATCAATAACAGAATCGAGGTGTGACCCCATCATTATTATGTCACTCTCCTTCCCGGGGAGTGTTATAAAGATATTTCCATAAATATCTATAAATGGCTCAAAACCATTCTTCCTGCATAAACTTACGAAATAATCCCTGGTCTTTTTATCATTCTCTGTTCCGGCTGGCCTTGTTACACCATCTGATTCAGTTAATAGATCAGGTGATTCTATTCTTCTGCCATTTTTTCTGCCTATGGATCCCTGTTCCATTAATATATTATACAATCTATCCTGTTCATTCATTTATATCACCTCTTCCGAGAAATTTTCCCCTTCTTCCTGTTTCAGTAAATACATCATTTTCAGCCACAATTTTCCCTCCAGCCAGTGTGAGTACAGGCCATCCCCTGGTTTTCATATGGCCATAAAGGGAGATATCTGTTCCCATATGCAGATCCTCTGCCCTTAAGCCATGTTCCATTTCTGTATCTATAACAGCAATATCCGCATCGCTGCCTATATCAATAGCCCCCTTCCGTGGATAAATGCCAAATATTCTTGCAGGTCCACTGCTTATGAGATCAACAAATCTCTGAAGCGTAATCCTCCCTTTCTGAACGCCCTCAGAGAATAGCAGTGGCAACCTTGTCTCAATACCGGGCACACCGTTTGGAACCTTATTAAATGGTATTCCCGGTTTTTTCTGTTCACGCAAAAACGGTACATGGTCTGATCCAACTGCATGTATTTTTCCACTGGCCAGTGCATTCCACATGGCATCAATGTCAGATTTTTTCCTCAGTGGCGGGCTGCATATATACTCATTTCCCCTATCGCCATTAAGGTATTCCTCATCCAGAATAAGGTACTGTGGACAGGTCTCACCATAAATATCAGTCCCATTTTTCCTGGCCATGTCAATGATCTCCGGCGAGTTTTTTGTTGACAGATGTACACAGTATACCTTTGATCCTGATTCCTTTGCCGCAATTGCAGCATCAGCCACAGCAATATCCTCACTTATATCCGGCTTGCTCCTTGCATGGTAAACTGGACCTGTTTTGCCTGCCCTTAAAAGAGCATCCATATTCCCCTCAATGAAATCATTATTTTCAGCATGTATCTGCACCATTATGCCGTGTTTTCTGGCTATCTGCATTGCCATTAAAATCTGGTAATTGTTGGCATACCTCCCAAGGTTCTTATATGTTGTAAACAGCTTTACTGCCATGATTCCAGATTTCTGGAGCCCCATAAAGATGCCCTCAAGTTTTTCCTCAGATTCAAAATCCGCTGTTACCATCATGGGTTTTACTGTAAAATCCAGTGGGCTCTGTTCCGAAAATCGTTTTATCTTTGATTCCGCTGCCCTGACAGTATCCTCATTTTCAGTAGCCTGTGAAAAGTCAAGTACTGTGGTGGTACCACCAATGGCTGCACCGGTAGTGCCGTTTTTAATGGTGCCGGCAGAAGAATACCCCTCAATATGTGTATGCGGGTCAACACCACCCGGGATCACAAGTTTTCCATGGAGGTTTATGGTATTATTCCCGCCAATTTCTTCAATGCTTCCAATAGCTGTTATAATTCCATCCTTTATGCCTATGGATGTTCTGTGCAGTCCTCCTCCATAGAATACATTGCCATCCCTCAGAATAATATCAAAGGCCATAATTGTTATATATCTCTTCAATATTTAAATTTAGGCATGGCAATTATTTGCCGTTATAAAACAGTAGATGTATTCCATGTATTTTCCGCATTTTCTCTGCACTTTTTCTGGAATTATAGCCATATATAACTGTCCATTTTATGACCACTAATAATCGCCATAGCATAATGAACAATAAAAAACCAGTGCATTTTTTGCACGGAATGGTTAATTTTCAGCTCTGGCATAGATTAATATATCAATAACAATTATATAATCATGATTTATATTGATGGCAATACGCTAACAATAGATGATGTTGTGGCGGTTGCAGTTAACCATGAGTGGATCGCCATAGACAAAAATGCCCTGAAACAGATTGAAAATTCCCGGGAGTCCCTGATTAAAATACTTAAAACTGGAAAACCGGTATATGGTGTAAACACTGGTTTTGGTTCACTGTTAAATACCGCTGTTCCGGATGGATTAATGGAAAAGCTTCAGGTTAACCTTATACGCAGCCATTCCTCTGGCATCGGTGAACCACTTGATGAGAATACAGTACGTGCAATAATGGTGGTGCGTGCAAATACACTGGCAAAGGGGTATTCTGGCGTTTCCACGGAATTAATAGATTTTCTTTTATTCATGCTGAACCACAATATAATTCCGGCTGTACCTAAATATGGATCCGTGGGATCGAGTGGGGACCTGGCACCTCTGGCACACGTTGGCCTGGCAATTATTGGGGAGGGTGATGTATTTTATAACGGGAGAAAAGAAAATGCTGCAGGGGTATTTAGGGAACTGGGTGCAGTTCCATATCATTACAGGGAGAAAGAGGGTGTTGCACTGATTAATGGTACATCTGCCATGTGTGGCATACTTGCACTTGAGTTAAAAAATGCTGAAAAGCTTATTAACAGTGCAATGGGATCGTTTATTATGTCCTTTGAGGCACTGTCAGGCACATCTAAAGCATTTACAGAATGGGCACTTGCAGCCAGGCCACATCCCGG
>JAJZZE010000017.1 GCA_021797735.1 Thermoplasmata archaeon
ATGCCTCAGGTGCTTGATTTCCTTGGAAAATATCCCTTAACACTGCACGTTCGCGAGGTAAAACTGACCGGGGACGACGAAAAAATATTAAAGGGAACTCACGAATAATTTTGTCCCAAAACCTTTAATTTACAAATATTTATATAATCCATCAGATTTACTTTTATATGGGAAAATTATCTGCTGTTATAGCGGGAATAATAAGCATAACATTGCTTGCATACTTTGAAATTGCGGGTTTGTTTAATCCACTAATTAATTTGCTTGGCCCGTTTCTGGGATATAAATTTCCATTGCTTATTGGAATCCTGGGGCTGGTTGCAGGCAATCCGTTTACAAATTTAATAATTTTAATATCATGGGTAATTATAGGTGTTGTTATAGGTGTATTTGCGGGAAAGGGCTTAAGGGCCGCAGGTGCATCAATACTTATTTTCTCCTTAACTGCATCGTTTATGGCATTGATATTTTTATCAATGTTTAATATGGATTTTCTAACGGTTAATATAACCATAATTGAGAAGAAATTTATAGATATATCAGGGGTATTGCCATATATAATCCCTGCCATAAGTATTGTATCAATAAAAAATGAACCGGTTATTTCAACACTATATTCTATTATTACCTCACTCATTAGTTCCGGGTCTACCAGTGGATTAAGCATAACAACATTTAAACCGCTGATAATAAATGTTGTGGAGAACCTTGTAATATTAATAATAGTTTCATCAATAGTTGGATCCCTTATAAAAAGAAAAAAACACGTTGATACGAAAAAGGTCATTGCTGCTATTTCCATAATCATAGTTCTAATTTTGATATTTTCCGTTATTATTCCACAGGCAAATAACAGTAATAATGTGAATACAGTTAGCAACCAGAATTTTGCCTTAAAAAATTTAAGTCTGTCAGAACCAATGCAGGGGTCTCTAAATATTATAACACATAATGGGTCACTGATCAATTCAGTGGCATTTGCCAGCAATTATTCAGGAAATAAAAATATTGCATTTGCGGCTGTAGTTTTAAACAGTAATTTATCCAGTATTTCCAGTGGATTCCTTAATAATAATTTAGCATTTTCCAGATTTTCAGGATTAATAAAATTAATGCCTGATTCCCTGATGATTGTATTATCAAAGAATTCATATACGCCTGGAAGTGATGGCACAGGCAATCTGCTTAAAATATCTGGAATGACAAACCCCGAAACACTGTATAATTCTACATATAAGGGCTTTAACCTTTACGTTTATGGGCAGAATGTTAATTTTAGTAAATCAGCAAATGCAATGGTAAACAGTTATAACACGAATCTATCATTATTCAACGTGATGAAGGGCAATGTAAACAATGGCTATTTTATCCCTGGAGCAAATAGTAAAAGTGTAACATCTTCCGTAATGGCATATGGCTATGGCAATTATTCCCTGATTTTTAAAAACAATGTAACAGGTGATAAGGAATTTTTACTTGGCATTTTTGAAAAGAAGGATGTTTATCATTCATCGGGTTCATATCACAATTTAAGCCTTTCAGGCATAATAAACTATAATAAAACAATAGTTTTTAATAAAGGTACACTATCATTTATGGGATTAATATATCCGAATACGGTCAATAATAAAGTAGAAAACAGAGGCATGTTTTACACAAATAATCAAACCCTTGCAAAAAATTTTGCTTACAGTTCAAACGCAACATACAATTATACATCAAATATAAACCCGGATACTGTATTATACCATGTTAATTATACATTTCCTGCGTATATATATTTTAATATATCATATAAAACATATAACAATAGAACCATAATTTATACAACAATGGAAAATAAGGATAGCTCTACATTGAGAAATGTAAGTATATCAGAAAATACATTTGTAAATAATTATAATAAAACTGGGGCCTTAAGCCTTATATCCGGTTCACCGTCAGTAAATGGTGTAACATTAAAACCTGGTCAATATGAAAACTTCTCATATACAGTTAAATTAAATGGTCCCGGAGAGTTTGTACCATACGCTAATATTTCGTACAGTATGAATAATAAATCATTCAATGCTATCTCAAACACGTATATTATTAAAAATCCCGGGGAAAACTGGCTCAAAGTACTGAACAGTGTGTTTATACCGTTATTTGATTCCCTTGGCGTTTCATTTCTTGCAACCAGTTTAATAGGTGCATTAAATGTAAATGTATTTGATGTTATACTTTTATTAATTGTAATCCTTGATGTTTTCATTGAAGTAAGGTCAAGAAGGAAAAAATAATTTTTAAAAAGAAATTTTATTTAAATTATTAAAACTATTTTTTACCATTGCACATTAATGATGATTCATTTTTATACCTGAGCCTCATCATTGAAATTATGCCCAGCAATGGCCCAATTGATAGAAATGAAAAGGCCCAGTGCCAGCCAACGGTGGTTCTCAATATATCTATGGCATAAATTGATCCTGTAGTTATTAAAAAACCAAGTGCCATCTGGAACGTTAATGCACTTCCCCTTATTTTATCGTTGCTTAATTCTGTAACTGCTGTTGAGAACTGTGCCGAATCTGCTATTACAGTGATTCCCCATATAATGCCCACGATTACTGTAATATACGGCATAGCCCCATATGTTAATCCTATTAATACTGCTGAAGTTCCGCTTATGCCGAGATATATTGATGTTGATAGTGTTCTTCCTATTCTATCTGATATGAGGCCACCAAGTATAGATCCAGTTACACCGGATAACCCAATAATTGAAAACGAAATAATGCCAGCCATAAATAATAATTTGCTTCCTGTGTAATAAAAGGAAAAACTTGAAAGTATAAATACGGGAATCCACGTCCACATGGCGTAAAGTTCCCACTGATGCCCGAAATAGCCATAATTCGCAAGCATTACAGGTTTGTTTCTTACTATCAGTTTAATTGTATCCAATTTAAATTTGGGTGTATTTATATATTTTTTAGTATCATGCAGAGTCAGAAAAACTATAGCCCCTCCTAAAATTGACAGCAGTGAGGAAAATTCCAGCAATGCCTCCCATTCCCGGATAAATGGCAAATCCAGTATTATATGTGGCAGTGCAGATCCGAGTGTAAGCCCTGCTATTACAATGCCAAGTGCAAGCCCCCTTCTTGCCGGAAACCAGTTTGATACGATTAAAACCGCAACAGGATAAATACCTGCCATCATAATTCCGGTTAACAGCATCAAAATCATTTCAATAAAAAAGTAATGATATAGAAAAACAAACATTACCGCGAATAAGGAGCTCATAGTAGCAGAAAATGCGAATAGTTTCCTTGGATTAATCTTATCTGCAAGACCCAGGGATGCACTTATAAGGGCACCCATCACAAAGCCAAACTGTACCATTAAGGTTACAATAAGTGTGCCTATTCCGGAAATGCCCCAGATACTGGCAAGTTCTGGTGCTATGGCAGATGCACTAAACCATAAACTCATAACCATTAATTCCGAAATGCTCATTATAACCAGAACAACCCATTTATATTCTTTTATAACCATAAGATCACCATCACAAAGCTATCTGGGCTATGCCTATTATTATGAAAACGGTGCCGAGGATTTTATATGTAGTTGCAGGATTTAAATTATTCCCTATCCTTGAAAAGATAAATCCTGATATTATAGACACAATGCCTATTATAATAGCAGCCAGAATTACTATATGCCCAACAATCAGGTATCCAACGGTGCCTGAAAGGGCAGAGATGACCATTACAAACGTTGCTGTTCCTATTGCAGTTTTTATATCCAGTTTCAGTATTAAAATTGATATAATAAGAAACATTATTCCTCCACTGGCTCCAAGTATTCCGGTTGCAAGCCCGATAGGTATTGTTATTAGAACTATTCCATATGTATTGATGTTTGTATTTTTCCTGCCTTCGCTTTCAGGCATGTTTTCCTTTCTGATCAGCGAGTAAATGCCCATGGCGATTATAAAAATAGCAAAGCTTATTTTTATATACTCGGGTGGGATGAGAAATGCTATTCTGACACCAATCTGAGAACCTATTATTGCACCTACAATCATGGGTATGCCCTTTTTTATGTTTACCCTACCCCTCCTGAAATATACATACGCAACAGTAATTGAGGTAATAACATCTATCAGTAAGCTTGTGCCTATAGCATTCTGTGGCAATTCAGAATTTATAATTATTAATGCAGGAACAACTGCAACAACACCGCTGGATCCAAGAACACCTGTTAATGCACCAACAATTATCCCCAGTATGATAAACTCGAGATAGAATATGTACATAATTGTATATATTATTATACTATTTAAGTAATCTTATTTAGGATTTAATACTAATAATAATCTTAAATGAGATTATTATAAGTGTTATAAAAACTACCATAATGCTGGAATCGTTAAAATATTTCAGTAAAAAACATGATTTAATTTAAAATTGCTTATCTGACCTTACTGTTTCTATAAGTTTTAATACCCTGTCAAGATATTTTGCACTGATAAATAATTCAAAACCATCCTTTGATATCATAAACTGTGAAACATTTATGTAATTAAATGATAAGGTTTCCAGGAATGTCTGTATTGAATTTTCATTCATTTTATTTTTGTCTATGGTAATATTAATTTCAAAATAATCTCCATATAATTTTCCTGGGTATGACTTTATAATGTTTTCGGGCGTATTCCCAGAAATCATCACCCACATGGTACTGTTCTCAGGCATTATACGTATTGCACGAGAATATGGAAAGTATGCCTTCGTTGCATCAACGTTATAATCACAGGAAAGTAGTGAGAGACCTGTGATAATATTAATTTTCATATATGAAAAGGGATTTTCCCCCTTTTTCTCTTTGACTATGGTATAATTTTTCCTTAAAATTGTTGATACTGTATTTGTTTTAGGGTTATAACCATATTTCTTTTTTATTTCCTCCTGAATTATACGTGATAGTGAGTTATAATTAACAACTCCTGTATTTATCATCCATTTAAAAGTATTATTTTCATTTAAAACATTAATTACATCATTCCTGATATCGCCCCGTTTTGTTGCCCTTAGTTTTTTATCGGAGTGTTCCATATATGTATATATTGGAAATTGATATAATAATATTTGTTGCAGATCGTGTACATTATTTTCTGCAAATTCCAAATGTTTATGCAAACCCCTGTGTCACTTATAGGGGTGGTGGCTATGAATCCGGAATTTTATTTAGTGAGCGGGGAGACCCATAGAGGCTTTGATTGGTGGGATAATATGCCTGGAAAGACGGTATAATAACGTCACTGGACATAATAATGTGTTGATTCCTGTTGCATATATTGCTCCAGGATATTAAAATATATTATATGGTAATTTTTATTATTTGATTTATTAATTTTTTGAGGCTGTAAAATCTTCATCCGTGATAATCCTGAAGATGTTCTCACCTGTATTATAATCAAAATTCCTCAGTATGTGAAACAGAACTGTTTTATTATTATCTTCCTTGATCATTTTAACAAGTTTATCAACAGTTTCGTATTTATTTTTTAATTTTAATATTTCAAGTTGATTTTCATCTGTATTATGATTATTATTTTTTATTGCCTTAAGTGTATCGAGAAATTCGTCTGCAACCTCTAAATGGACAGGGCATATATTAAGATGCACTGAGGGTGGCAGATCCATTTTTACATTTGCAGGCTGGATCTGTGGGTACCATCCATTTTCTATCATTTTTACGCCGGTATCAAAGATATTATCTCCGGTGAATGCAAATATTGTTGCATCTGGTTTTCCCACAATTTTAAACCCGCTGGAACTTATTCCCTTACTTATTATTCTATATGCCTTCAACGTTTTTTCTGCCAGTTTATCATAGCCATTTCTTCCAAGAAAATTTAAAATTGCCCATGTACCTGCAAGTGGGCCTGCAGATTTTGTCGCCTGTAACCCGGAATTTGACATGGGATATCCTGGCCATCTTGCATTAACGTAGATCTGATGTTTTCTTAATTCCCTGTTTTTATATAAAATTACAGATGAACCCTTGGGTGTAAAACCGTATTTGTGTAAATCTATTGATATAGAACTAACTCCAGGCAGGGAAAAATCAAATTTCTCCATTTCTACTCCAAGATCCTTTAAAAATGGCAGTATCATGCCACCAACACATGCATCCACATGCAGCCATTTATTTTTATCCATAGCTATTTCAGATGCTTCTTTTACAGGGTCAATTACACCATATGGAAAGGATGGTGCAGATGCAACTATCATTGCGGTATTATCATTTATGCTATTTTTTAATTCCTCAGTATCCATTATATATTTATCATTCACAGGCAATATAACAGTTTTTAACCCCAAATATTCCGCAGCCTTTCCGAATGCTGGATGGGCCGTAACGGGCATGACAATTTCAGGGATTCCGTTATGGCTTTCAAAATATTTATCACGTGCAGATTTGACTGCGAGCATTATGCTTTCAGTGCCACCTGTTGTGAATGTACCTGCCAGATTATCATCACCGTGCATTAATGACCCCATCATGGCAATAACATCATTTTCTATTTTTAGTGTACTCGGAAAAGCGTGATAATCCATTCCATTTCTATTATAAAAATTTAAGAATATTTCCGAGGTCTGATCCAGTAAATTTATTCCCGGATCATAAAAATATGTGAATAATCTTCCCCTGCTATTTTTTATATCATTCCTGCCATATTCATTTAATCTTCCCATTATGTTTTCCAACGTTTCAGCCTTCTCCGGAAAATTTTTTAACATAATGTAATATGCATTTATATTAAAAAACCTTTACCATTTTATCCGGAATATTATTCAGTATTCTATAGAAATATTTATTAATAAACAATACAGAAAGTAAAAACTTACAGATATTTTTACTATATATTTATATATAAATTGCAATTACACGTCTATGAAGAGTTCACAGGTCTTAAGACTTGCAAAAGTGCTTGGCCCACTTGCTATTATGGCATCAGCAGTTTCCCAGGAATATGGATCCGGTATAAATTATGTTGCTATAGACTCCCTTAGTGCCTATCCCAACGTGGGAAACCTTGTGCCACTTGCCATGTTTATTACAGGCCTAATTTTAATTCCGAAAGTATATATGTTCCAGAGATACAGCAGGGTCGAGAATAGTAGTGGTGGTGAGTATGCATGGATGTCGAGAAGTGTGTCTCCAATGATAGGATTTATAGTTCAGTTTATATGGTGGATTGGTGTGACTGCAGCCATGGGATTTATAGCATACACTATAGGTGATACACTGGCTTCAGCACTGGTTCTTATGGGCATTAGTTCCGGTTCATGGTTTGCAACACTATACGGGCACATTGTTATAGGTATAATAGCCATCTGGACAGTGTTTTTATTACACTATTCCGGTGTAAAAAATTACGGAATGTTTGTTATAGTATTGTTCGGTGTAATAATCTTAAGTGCGGTGATAAATATATATTTTGGATTAACAACATCGGCTGCTACATTTTCTTCATTGCTGTCATCAAATGTATTCCATGGTAATACTCCGTCATCTATAATACCAGGATTTACCCTTGGTGGATTTTTAGGCACAGTAACACTATTCATATTTGCCTACGGAGGGCTAAGTGGGGCACCTATGCTTGGAGGTGAAAGTAAAAATGCAAAGAAAAACATGCCCCGTGGAATAATATATGCATGGTTAACGGCTATAATATTATTTACATCCGTGGCATATGCCATTTTCCATGTGGCACATGCAAATTTAATTATTGGCATTATAAATTCCAAACATTCATATTATGCAACAGTTCCCGGGATCATAGGTCTGGTAACCCCAAGAATTGTGGGTATTTTTATCTCAATAATTATCACAATTATTCTAGCAAAGACACTGGCACCCGGAATGATGGTCAGTAGCAGAACAATGTTTGCGTTTTCAGAGGATAAAATATTTCCACAGGGCATAAAGCATACCAACAGGTATAAAGCCCCGGATGTTGCGATTTTGATAACTGCAGTACTTGCATCGTTATTTTTAATAGATACATCAGTTATTGGAATAACTGTTATAGTTTTAAGATCAATATCTATACTTATTGTAATAGCTGTACTTGGCATCGGTGTAATAAAAATAAAATTAAAAAAGGAAAAAAAGGATTGGGAGAATGTTGTATCTGGCACTGCAATGATCATTGCGGCCATAGCAGGCATAATAGTTGCAGCTATAATGATACCATCTGTAATATATACTCCAGGGGTATCTATTTATCTACAGCCAACATTTCAATTGTTTGTCTCAGCTATTGCGGGTTATCTAATATTTATCGTTGCAAGAAAGGCATATGATGCAGATCTGGATAGTTACATAAGGTCAAAATTACTGGAGGAATAATAATAAATAAAATGGCTGTTAATGATAAAATTTTTGGCATCCCATTAGTAGATTATTATGTGGTACCTGCGGGAAAATTGTAAAATTTTCCGGTGAATGGTTAGAATTCAGTTATAACAACTTATAATTACCATATTAAGGTTAATATTAAATACAAACATATAATTTATAAAAATGGATAAATATAAGGAAACAGAAGATTTTTTTAATAAAAATGCTAATAGCTATGCAACCAGCAAATCACATGCAAATGATGACGATTTAAAGATTTTAATTAATTCATTAAATTTAAAAGACAATTATACCGGCCTTGATATTGCAACCGGCACTGGATTTACAGCAGTAGAACTGGCAAAACACATAAAAAGCGTAATAGCTATAGATATTACGGATAATATGATAAATGAGGCTAAAAAACTTGCAAATCAAAATTCTCTGGATAATATTGAGTTTATCAATGAAAATGCAGAACACATGGAATTTAATGACAATTACTTTGATGTAATAACATGTAGAAGGGCTGCACATCATTTTCATGATAAAAATAAAGTTATGAAAGAATCATCCCGGGTGTTAAAAAATAATGGATTATTCGGTATAGATGACATGACCACGTATAATAGATCCATAGATGCATTAAACAACCTTGAAAAAATAAGGGATAGGTCACATGTTGAAATGCTGTCAAAATCAGAATGGATTAATACGTTTGAAAATAATAATTTCGATGTTATTCAGTTATATAGCTTCAATAGGGTGATACCATTTTCAGAGTGGTTAAGGCCTATATCTGTGGATTCCAATACAGGAAAGAAATGTAGAGATTTCATTTTAAATGCCTCTGATGATTTTTTAAGGGATATTTCATGGGATAGTAAAAATGAAACATTTATTAAAAGATGGATTGTAATAATAGGAAAAAAAATTTATTAATTTTATTCAGCAACATAATTCCAATTTATATAAAAACTATAAATAAATATCAGTAATATGATAAAATGTGAAACATAGTGAAATAATTTATGCAATTTATATATATGAATACCAAAAATTACTAATAAAGTTAAATAAATGTTTAAATATATTCAACTTTGGTTACAGAATAGCTGCAGCCCAGTAATAAAATTATTTTTAGTTTTTTAATATTAAAATTATATTTTTATAATCAGTTTGTTATAACCGTACATTATATCACTGTCTATTTTATCATCCGGTGCCGGGTCTATAACGCCGAATCCATCAACTGCCCCTGAAAATTCCTCTAAAAAGATTCTCGATTCCAGTCTTGCCAGGGGAGCGCCCAAACAGAAATGAATACCGTTTCCAAATGCCATGTGCCTTTTGTTTTTCCTGTCGGGATTAAATTCTTCGGGGTTTTCGTATAGGTCCTCATCCCTGTTAGCGGAACCCAGGTATAACTGAATAAAATCATTTTTATTTACTCCAATGCCGTTTATATGCGTATCCTTTTTTGCATATCTTCTTGTAGACTGCACTGGAGAAGCGTATCTTAAGGCTTCCTCTATTACGGAATCTATAAATTTATTATCATTTTTTATCCTCTCATATATTTCTGGCCTTTTTGATAGAATAAGCATTGTGTTTGTAAGCAGGTTTGTTGTTGTTTCATTGCCGGCTACCAGCAATAAAATTGCGAAACTTGCTATTTCAGGCTTTGTTAATTTTTTATCATCTATAACAACATCGGTTAATTTTTTAATTAAATTATTGCTATAATTATTATCAATCATCCTACCAAAATACCCGGACATTTCCATCTGTGTTTGCATATCAGGGCCACGTCCAAGTGATGTTGCCAGCCTATCTGACCATTTCTTAAAAAGATCCTTATCCTTTATTGGTATTCCTAATATATCTGCTATGACACTGAGGGGTAACGGGGATGATAATGAAGATACCAGGTCAAAGGACTTTTTATTTCCTAAATTATTTATTAACGATACTGTTATTTCCCTTATTTTATCCCCATAGGACATTATTGTATTTGGAGAAAATGCACTGCTTACAAGATTTCGTAAATTCGTATGCGCTGGCGGGTCTGATATTAATATACTTGGCGATACCATGTTGTTGAGTTCCTGCGCTGTTTCTACTCCCAGCAGGTTTCTGAACTGTGATGAATATGTTTTATAATCCGATAGAACATCCATTATATCTCTACTTTTAAACAAATATATTACATTCCCCTCCTTATAAACGGGGTTTTCCTTTCTCATTTTTTTATACCATTCAAACGGTTCTTCTTTATATGTAGGTATATTCATGGTATACATAAATCAACTATAAATAAAATGTTTATGTAATTTCTGTATATACCTTAAATTTTTAATTCTGTAAGTACAATGTTACATTTAGGAGAATAGTGCGTGAAGAGGGAAAAAAACATTTGTATACTTCTAAAATAGGTATATAAGTAGAGGCATGAAATCCTGAGTTTATTTAGTGTATATTGCAACTTTGGGCCTGTATAGAGTTGTGTTTATACAGAAGAATACCGGTATTTGAGGTAGAATGCCCGTTACAATAAAACGGCATATCATTAATATAACATTAGAAATATTAATATAGAGGTAAAGGTTAACACCTAATGAAAAAAAATGAGGATGCAAATTTTCTCAGGGAAATGGATAAATTGAAACCCAGCAGGTATCATTATTTTATAGATGCACTATCTGATATGGGATATTTTCTTGATGGCTATGACCTACTGGTGATAGGGCCTGCATTGATATTTATTGGACCATTATTTGATATTGGAGCGGTAATATCTGCACTTATTGGTGTTGCAACAATTGTAGGCCAGTTAATTGGGGGTGCAATATTTGGTTTTGTTGCCGATATGAAAGGTAGAAAGGTCATATATCAATGGGATATGCTTATATTCGCTGTTTTCGCTATTTTAAGTGCATTATCACAGAATTACATAGAATTAATTGCTTTCAGGGCACTTCTAGGACTGGCGATAGGTGCAGATTATGCACTGACGTTATCAATTATAGGTGAATATTCTCCAGTAAAAAACAGGGGCAAATACCTCGGTACTGGATTAATGTCATGGTGGATTGGCGGTACCGTAGCAGTTGCACTGGGACTTTTATTTTTACCCCTGGGCAGTGCAACCTGGAGATGGCTTCTTGGAATCGGGGCAATACCTGCAATAATAGTTTTGATTCTGAGGCGCAGGGTTGATGAAACACCAAGATATGCAGCTGAAAAAAATGAAAAAAATGAAATAGATATCATGAAAAACTTTATTTGACCTCAGCTATATGACGGTATAGCTGTGAGAATCGAAGGTGGCTGTCATATTTCTTGGCCTTCGAGGCCGTTGCATAGATTAGCCACCCTTCGACTCGATAT
>JAJZZE010000002.1 GCA_021797735.1 Thermoplasmata archaeon
TTTTTATATCAAGTGAACCGCCAGACATTGTACTTCCCATAAATGCCATAAATGATGACTGAAAATCTGTATCATCATTGCTGACCTCCTTCATTATACTGTTTATTTCATCTAATTTTTGTTTTGCGTCCATATTACCCCGTTTAATCATTATTATAATATATTTTAATATTTCTTATCATATTTATAAAAATTTGTCCATGCTTTATATGTGTTTTCAGATAGTTTTAAATAAACAGATATTATTAATCACAATGGCAAATATCAATGGCATAACAACAGATGCACCGAAGGGTGGCATAACATATGGATCAATAAATATAAGGGATGATATTGATTATGAAATAAAACTAAAACCATTATATACTGGACTGTGTGGAACAGATCGTGCTGAGGTTTCTGGAAGTTTATCATTTACCTACAATCCCGTAAGTTACAATTATATGGTTCTTGGCCATGAAGCTGTATGTGAAGTTATAGATGCAAAAGAAAATGAATTTGAAATAAAGGCGGGGGATTATGTTGTCCCTATTGTAAGACGACCTGGGAAATGCGTGAATTGCAGAATAGGCAGGCAGGACAACTGTTCCGACGGGGACCATGACATACATGAAACGGGTATAAGGGGCATTCATGGATTTAATAGGGAATATTTATTTGATGATGCAAAAAATCTGGTAAAAATAAATGATAAAAATATGGTGATGACGGCTGCAATGACGGAACCGACAAAAAATGTTATGAAAGCCTTCGAGGTTTTTAATAGGGTTTCAAAAAGGGCAATATTTGAAAATGAAGATTCTACATATCTTGAAAAGAACTGCGTAATAATAGGTACAGGTAGTGAAGCGTTTTTATATGCCTTTATGGCAAGGGAATACAGAATGAACGTTTACCTTGTAAACAGGCATGATATAACAGATTACAAAAAAGGTATACTGGACAAAATAAATGCAAATTTTTATGATTATACCAGGGAAGATAAAGTAAAAAAAATAGATCTATTAATAGATACATCAGGTGACCCGGCTACAATAATAAGATTTCTAAGAAAATTGAATTACAATGGTGTGTTAATATTGTTTGGGACAAACGGTAAGGCACCTGAGGCCGGTATGTCTGGAGAGGATATAGATTATATAATAGAGAGAAATATAACACTGGCAGGGTCCGTTGATGGCTCAAAAATACACTATTTAAAGGCAGTGGAATATCTTGAAAAATGGAATTATTCTGAGGGGTCTGTTATAAAAAATTTAATAACGGGAGAATATAAACCGGATGATACATCAATATTCCTGAAAAAACCGGCGGAAGAGATAAAGTCTTTAATAAAGTGGTTTTGATGATACTGGACGGAAAAATAGTTGCGAAAAATAAGATGGACATAATAAAAGAGAATATTGATGGTATAACTGATAAATATAAATTTACACCTGAATTAAAATTAATCCAGATAGGCAATGATGAGGCAAGCAGTATATATGCAAGGTCAAAAATAAATCGTGGGAAAAAACTGGGAATAAATGTTACACTGGAGAGATTTGATAATATCCCAAAGAAGATGTTGATAGATAAAATAAAAGATTATTCAATTAAAAGGGATATAAATGGAATAATGATAGAATCTCCTTTGCCTGAAAATTTGAATTTTTATGAAATTATAAATTATATACCGTTCTACAAGGATTCTGATGGCATGACATCATACAATGAGGGGAATTTATCATTAAGAAATGAAATGATTGCTCCAGCTACTGCAAGGGCGGTTGTGGACATTCTTGAATATTATAATATAGAGGAGAGAAATGCATCTATAATTAACAGGTCACCTGTTGTTGGCAGGCCACTGTCAATGATGCTTTTAAACAGAGATTATACAGTAACCATATGCCACAGTAAAACTGAGAATATAAAAAATATAACGGAAAATAGCAATATTATAGTTGTTGCGGTAGGCAAAAAAAATTTTCTTGATGAAAGCTTTACAAACAAAAACTCAATAATCATAGATGTTGGCATAAACTATGAGAACAACAATGTATACGGTGATGCTGATTATAATAACCTGGTAGATAAGGTTAAGGCCATAACACCTGTTCCAGGGGGTGTGGGCATTGTAACCTCAACGGATATTTTTCAAAACTTTTTAAATGGGCTGGATTATCAGTTAAATAATCTTTAAAAAAAATCATCCAAACTTTCGGTAGTGGTTATTTTACTTAACCTTACCCCAATCCTTCGTATATTCCTGGAATCATCATCCAAAATTTTCTTCAGAAGATTTTTTGATATGCTCAGGGCATCATCTTTTTTTATCCTTTTACCTGTAAATGACCTTGAGATAATATCTAAATCCTCCATAATTGCAACAACACTTAGTTCCGCAGGTATTCCGGGAGCCTTTTCGTATGAAGATTCTATTGATTTTATCAGATATGGTATTATTTTTTCCTGATCCCTTGTGTTTTCTATTAATGTCATATACCTTCCAAAATTCTTTTTAACCCTTTCCTCCACTGGTTTATTATAACTGTTATTTGCTATATCATATAGATAACTATATTTTGCATTGCCCAGTATTGAAATTAATCTGTCCCTATCATATTTTTTTATGTCATTTATGTATGTAACACCTGTATCTTCCAGTTTTTTCGATAATACTTTTCCTATTCCCGGTATTTGCCTGACCTTTAAATCTGACAGAAAATCATTTATATTATTTTCGTCAATATATTTTAAGCCATTGGGCTTTGCCATGTCACCCAAAATTTTAGCTATAACCTTATTTATTGAAATGCCTATTGATACCTTTAATGATACCTCATTATAAATTCTATTCTTTATTTCATATCCCAATTTTATTGCATCATCAAAATTATTACATCTTTCTGAAACGTCAATATATGCCTCATCTATGCTTGCTATTTCTATTTTGTCTGAATATGATGATATAATTTTCATCACCTTATCTGAATATTGCTTATATAGGTCTTTTCTTATGGGTAAAAATATTGCCTTATCTTTTCCAATATTTAGCGCCTGTGATAATGGCATACCCGATTTTATACCTATCGATCTTGCTAAATAATTTGATGTTGCAACAGCACCACTTTGTTCATTTCTTCCTGAATAAACGCATACAACTACGGGTTTATCACGTATATCTGGCCTCAGTATTTCTTCAACCTGCGCAAAAAAGTAATCAAAATCAATGAAGATTATGAAAGTATTCATCAATATTAAAATATGAATTTATATTTTAATGTTATTACAGTATTTTTGCATTTATCCAGAAAATAACCTTGATTTGTAGTTTTTCCTGAAAAAAAGCCTTCTTTATTTTCGCTGAACACTGGCATGTTGTTTTTGGAATCTTTACAGAGAGACTCATTAAATTTTCCTATCATTACGGAAAGGAGAGTACAGGCTATGGCTGTGTTCCTCGCATGTATAAGCTGACCCTCACAGCCACGCATCCGCTCTTCTCCCATAACTGGAGCATTTACTTTTTACACCGATCTTACAAAAATACTGTTATAATATAAATATTTAAATAAGTTCTTATATTAACTCTGTCTAACATGGTGATATATACAGGTGATTTGTGGTGAACCTTAAATTATCATCTCTGCCATATTTCCAGAGATGGTTTATTGTCGGTGCAATAATAGGTATTGTAGCGGGTTTTGGCGCACTGGCATTTTATTATGCAATCAGGCTTTTTGAGCTAATATTTTTTACATATGCCTTAGGCATAAATATACCACATCCACTTGGAGAAGGCGGTTCATTAACATATCACTTTTATGCAGCAAGATATTATCTAATACCAGCGGTAATAGCAGCAGGAGGATTAATTGTAGGTTTTATAATTTATACATTTGACCCGTCTTCAGAGGGTCATGGAACAGATGCCGCAATAAGGGCATTTCATTATAATCAGGGTAAAATAAAAAGAAGAACGCCCGTTGTTAAAACAATAGCATCTGCAATAACTATAGGCTCCGGTGGAAGTGCTGGTAGAGAAGGACCAACAGCACTTATAGCTGCAGGCATAGGCTCAATTATTTCTGATATTCTGGGTTTAAGCCCGAGAGATAGACGGATAGCAGTTGCCGTCGGTATCGGTGCCGGCATAGGAACAATATTTAAGGCGCCTATAGGTGGTTCAATACTGGGTTCAGAAATATTATACAGGAAAGATATTGAGGCTGAGGCTATATTTCCGTCCCTGGTAGCATCGTCAATAGGTTATTCAATGTTTGCCTCGGTTGTTGGATTCAATCCGATATTCGGCTATTATTTAGAGGCTTTCAGTGTGTATAGATTGCCTTTATATGCCATTTTAGGCATTGTGTGCGGCCTCGGGTCAATTTTATATATAAGGTTATTCTACGCTATACGTAATTTATTTAAAAAATTGAAAATAAAGAATCATGTAAAGCCAATGATTGGCGGTGCCGTAACTGGAATGATAGCCCTGGCATTCCCTGAAATAATGGGAACAGGATATGGATGGGTACAGTTGCTTGAAGATGGTAAATTCAATGAACTTGTGACATTTGGCATACCCCTACTTATATTCCTGTTATTATTGCCCTTTGCAAAGATGCTGGCAACTTCATTTACAATTTCATCTGGGGGTAGCGGTGGTGTTTTTGCCCCCGGCATTTTTATAGGCGCTTCCTTTGGTACACTTGTGGGGTTAATATTCCATATGTATCTGCCGTCCATAGTTCCGATAGTTGCACCATTCGTAATTATCGGCATGTTATCATTTTTTGGTGCCGCTGGAAAGGTACCACTATCGGTTATATTAATGGTTGTTGAGATGACCGGTAGTTTACAGTTATTACCGGGGGCAATGCTGGCTGTGGCAATAGCTTATTTAGTTTCAGGTACAAAATATAGCATATATGAGTCCCAGGTAGACAGTAGAAAGGATTCACCGGCAAACATGGGCGAATACCATACACCGGTATTACTGGATATAAAAGTTAAGGATATAGATATTGTAGACTCTATTTATGCAGATTTATATTATACAATATATAAGGCAGATAACATAATGAGGGAAAATGAAATGCTTGCTTTGCCTGTAGTTTACAATGGCAAATTGATGGGCGCCATTTATCTATATGATATTGAAAATAAACCATATGGCTATGTTAAGGACTATTATAAACCCGGAATCTCGTATTTAAAACCTGATAACAGTGCAGAGGATGCATGGGAATTGATGATGAAAAATAGGACTACCTGGGCCTCGGTTGTTGATAATGGTACATTTATGGGTATAGTAACATTAAACAACGTACTGAAGAAATATCATGAGAATGTAGAAGAGCTAAATCTGGAAAAACTTGATTGAAATATTTTTTTGATAGAATATTAAAGGTAAACAAAAATAATAAATAATATAATTTAAATAGGGTAATATGGAATCAAAGGCACCAAAAATACCAAGGATACGTAGAATTTTTCTAATTACGTTTATAGCCGAACTGGTGGCATTTGCCATAATATCAGCATTACCTATAAGCGATCCGGCTCTATATGCAAGTTTCAATGGTCAGCGTAGTGCAATTACTTCACAGCCATATTTTTCATTATGGTTATCTATATTTCCACATAATTTGATGATAGGCTCAATAGAGTTTATACCGGTAATCGGACTACTCATGTTTATAATATCAATGGGAGAAACTGCCGTTGTTGTTTCCGTAGAGGGAACAGCGACACATGTAAGTGGATTTGCAATATTTGCATCCCTAATGCTTTTACCACATTCATGGCTTGAACTACCAGCATATGCTGTTGCCGCTTCAACCGGAATATATGCAATATATGTATATTCCAGGTATAAAAATCAGGGTATAGCGAAATTATTCTGGACATATATTTTGGTTTCAGTAATAGAATTTGGATCGTATTTTGCCTTTGCAAAAGACTTTACAGGTTCTGCAGGTTCGATTCTGTTTGATGTAATAGTGGATGGTGTAGCCATATTTCTATTCTATTTAATGTATAAAAAAGTTTCAGGAAAAGCAAAAAGAAGTATAGGAACGATAATTTACATGTATTTATTTGTAATAATAGAGCTTGGTTTTGCCGGAGCTATAGAAGCTGCGGAGATAAAAATTGAAGAGACTGCACATCCATTTAATGCTTTATTCATGTGGATTCCGGGTGCAGCTATAATAGTATTTCTCATTATGCTATACAGGTACTGGGACAGATATGAATATCCAAAATACATGAAAAATGACAATAATGAGAATAATGGAGAGAATAATGAAATAAAATTTTAAATACAAATTAATAATATTAATATATTGAAAATAGGTTATTTTGGTGAAAAGGGTGCTTATAGCAATATTGCTGCGATAAATATGGTAAATGGTGATTATATACCATTGAAATCTGTAAAGTCTGTTTTTGAATCGCTTAATAACAATGAAATAGATTATGGTGTTGTTCCAATAGAGAATTCCATAGAGGGATCGGTGAATGAAACGTATGATAATCTGTATAAAATGAATTTTTTTATTGTTGAGGAATATTATTTAAGAATAAAACACTGTTTAATAGGCATTAAAGGATCGGAGATTAATAAAATAAAATTTGTTCATTCACATCCACAGGCCCTTGCACAGTGCTCCGATTTTATTTATAAAAATGGTTATATAGCGATAAATGAGTACGACACGGCAGGCAGTGTTATAATAGTAAGGGATAAAAATAGTACAGAACATGCTGCAATTGCCGGTGAACTGGCTGCAAAAGTATATAATATGAAAATAATGGCGAGGGACATAGAAAACAATAAAAATAATTATACAAGATTTTTTTTGATTTCAAAAAAGATGGTAGATACTGATAAAAAATCAAAAACATCCATTGTTTTTTCAGCCGAAAATACACCGGGTTCATTGAATAGGGTACTTGAAATATTAAATAAATATAATATAAACATGACAAAGATTGAATCGAGGCCGGTAAAATTTTCTCCATTTAATTATATATTTTTTATAGACTTCGAGAATAATGATAGTAGCGAAAAGGCAATAAATGAGATAAAATTAATAACAAATTCACTTAAAATACTCGGAAAATATGAAATTACATTATTATAAGATTGTATTTATTAATATTTATAATCGACAGTATAATTATAACATTACAAAAAATTAATAAATATGTTTTTAATGTTTAACTGTAGAAATAAGTGAGTTGGAATGATATGTTTATATCTAAAAATAACACATTTGGATGGAGTTTGAATGAAATATGAATCTTAGGCGGATTTTGCTCGATGTTGATAAGGGATTGAACAGACCTACTTTAACTGAACTTGCCGGTTCCATAGAAGAGGTACCGGGGGTTGATGCTGTTAAAATAACTGTTACGGAAATGGACATGGAAACAATGGGGACAAGTATAATAGTTGAGGGTACAAACATAAACTATAATTATCTTGTAAAAATTATTGAGGATATGGGTTGTGCAATACATTCTATAGATGAGGTTGTTACAGGAAAGCATTTGGTGAAATGAAAAATAAATATTTATTTCCTGTAAGTATAGGATTATCTGATGGCATTATAACGGCATTAATACTCGCATCGGGAGGCATAATAGGAAACACACACCATATAGATTTATACCTGGCGTTTAGAATATCATTCGGATCTGCGTTTGCCGGAACGTTCAGCTATTTTATTGCACAGTACGCAGGTTTAAATGAGGAATTGCATAGAACCGCAATGCAGTTAAATCTAAAATCTACAGGTTATTTATTGAGGGGTCATCTGGGTTCAGAAATATTTATTGAATCTATTATAGGTGCATTGCTTGCGGCCATTTTTGGTTTTTTAGGTGCCATGATACCACTATCATCATCGTTAATGATAAAAAATAATGTATTCATACCTTTGCTTGTTTCCTATTTATCCTTAGCGGTACTGGGATTTTTCATAAGCAAAACAACTGCAGGCAGGGCTCCTTTCTGGATAACTGTAATGGTAACTGTGGGTGTAATAGTTACGGTAGTAGGCTATTACCTGAAATTGATTGTGTGATAAATTTAATTATAAAAAATTAATGTGCTTTCATCTTTACAATTAAATTTTTATATGTTGATAAAATACGTATTCTGGGGAGCCTGAAAGGCTGAGAGGATAAGGATCGACCCATGGAACCTGATCCGGTCAATACCGGCGGAGGAATAAAAATGGATTATTATGATGAAAAATATAAAAATTTAAGAGATAGCCTTGATAAGAAACCATGGAATAGTTATGATACACTGATATTTATCACAATTTCAATATCTTTTTTTATGTGGGGCATAGCTTTGAGTATAGCACCACTGGTAACAACATGGTATTTTGTTCCACCAAGTATTGATATTTACATAATTGCAGCCGCACCAGTAGGGTTATTATCCGGCAATCTTATTTTAGGGACGTTATCAGATAAATTTGGAAGAAAAAAATTATTTTTATCAACCGTGATAATTACCGTAATAGGGTTGTCCGGAATAGCAATATCGTATAGTTATATATCATTAATATTTTTAATTTTTATTGCAGAATTTGGCCTCGGTGGGGATGAAACACTATCATTATCATTTTTATCGGAATACCTACCACTAAAATCAAGAGGATTTTCATTAATAGAATCATCAAATATGGCAAATATAGCAATTACGTTTATGGCTGGAATATTTGTATTATTCGGTTCATCCGTATATAACCAGAAACTATCCTTAGGTATAATAGCAATAATAGGGTTTTTAATAGCCTTTATAACAAGATTAAAATTAAGGGAAAGTATAAGGTGGGAATTTAACGAAAGAAAGAAATTTAGTATGAAAATAGATTTAAAAAATGTTCTAAAATTCATATCATTATCGTTCATTGGAATAGCGATAATTGTAGGTTTTGCATTCTCTGACCTTGTTATTGGTCCATATAAATTCCCACAGTACACAGATTTAATAATATTTTTCTCGGTTTTATCTGAGTCTGTTGTTGGAATAGCCGGAGGTTATTTCTTTGGCAAATCAAAAAGAAAGCTCATTTCATTTATAGGCTTTACCGGGCTCCTAGTATCATGGGTTTTTGTTGTTTTATTTATACATGAAATTTTAATAAATATATACTATTTAATAATAATACTGGTAATAAATGGGGGTTTCGGTGAAATGGGATGGGCATCCAGGGTGATGCTTGAACCGGAAAATTTCATAACAAAATTTAGGGGCACAGGCATAGGTTCTGTAAGGTCGGTTGGATATATTTTATATATTTTTACTGTGTTTGCTTTATTCAGTGCTAACATATATGAATACGCATATTATATATTGATAATATACCTGATCGGATTCGCAGGTTCGGTATTATATTTTATATTTGGAAGTGAGACAAAAAATAAAAGTATTTATTGATTTATTATGGATTTAAGTTTTTTAAAATCATTCTCCATAATTTTAATATTTTCTGGATTTCTCAATGCTGCAGCAGGATGTAATGTTATAAAATATAAATTATCTATAAATTTACCATGGTTGCTCATTACTGTTTTAACCGACACCAGTGCTCCTGAAGCAACTGCACCCAGTAATACAATGATCTCTGGTTTTATTATATCTATCTGTTCTTTTAAAAATGGCAAACATAAATTGATCTCGTTTTTATCTGGTATTCTATTATCTGGTGGATAAAACTGAACAACACTTGTTATATAAACCTCCTTTCTTTTTATACCTATGTTCCCTAAAAGGTCCGTTAATAGTTTACCGCTTCTACCGATAAATGGTTTTTTTTCAATGTCCTCGTTTTTACCCGGAGCCTGACCCACAATGAATATTTTTGCATTTAAATTCCCATTTCCTGGAACAAAATTTTTACTTAAATACCAGTCATTTCTATAACACAGTTCTGAATATTTATTATTTAGGTCCTGTATTTTTTTCTTTTTGATTATATAATCGTTCACATATTTTAACATATTCTTCTGGTTATTATAACTTAAATTGAACATAGAATCACTGTAATCAAGCCACAAAAAACCTCTGTGTTCATGTGAAATTTTTATTTCAGTATTATAATTAATTTCTGATATAAACATTTTAACGTTTTTTATTATATCCTCACCGTTATATGTAAAACTATATTTTATTATATATTCAAAACTTTCATCAAGACTGCCAGAAGTTAATCTTATGCCGGTTTCCTCACAGGTTTCCCTTAAGGCGGCATCATATTCATTTTCCCCCTTCTCTATATGGCCTTTGGGAAAATCAAGCCATCCCTCATTTCTTTTTAATAATAGATATCTGGCAATGCCATTGTCATATGAATATATTATTATCCCATAACTGAATTCTTCTCTCATTATCCGTTAATTAAATCATGTTATATAATTTTACAGGCCGTGTGACAGAATGTAGACGATAGAGAACTTTCATAACGATGCAGGGGAAATCTATATGGCTGATAAATTTAATATCCAGAAAATCAACTGAGCCACATATAATTAATTATCAATAGTAATTTTTAATTAAATACAATATTTTTTTGGTTAATATACCAAAAACTTATATTATTAATATATTATTGAATGATGAATGAAAATATATGCAGAGATTTATCCCTCATCAAATATAAATAAATTAAAGGATTATATAAAGGACATGGAGGAGTTCGATGGATTTGATATACCTGACAACCCACTGGGTTACCCAACAATGCCCCCGGAATTGGTAGGATATATAATAAGAGATTATTATAATAGCAAAGAAATTATAATGAACCAGAGGTTAATAGATATAAATGAATTAAAGTTAAGGTCAATAATAAAAGCGGCTAAAGCTATAAACTCTTCGATGATTTTTACACTTGGGGATAACCCTGTGTATGGTAATCGGGTTAATGATTTGAAGTCAGAGGACGCATTAAAAATTGGTCTGTCTAGAAATGTCCGGTCTGGATTAATAATAAGCTTTAAAAAAAATAAAACGGATATAGAAAAAAGATTGAAATCAGATGCCAGTATGTTCTTATGTGTAAATTTTAACAGTGTAACATTGCTGGATAATATTGAAACAGAAAGGCTAATTCCATATATTATAATAGGCACAAATAAAAATATGGAAATACTGGAAAGAATAAAACAGCCATATATAAAAATTGAGAAATTACATGAGTACATTGAACTATTGAACTGTTATAATTTATACGGCGTACTGTTGTCTGTTCCAGGGGATAAAAAATCATTGCTGGAAACACTGAATTACATGTAATATTTATGCTCCGGTCGGAACTAAGCCTAAAAGTTTAATACGCTTACAGTAAATAATAGTATTATGATTTATCAAATTGAAAGAGATATAATGGGTGAGTATAAAAGATATAATAATATTCCAGAGAAGGAAAGAAATATTATTTTTAATTTTATTAATGAATTGAAGATTACGGGAATAACAGAACACGGGATATATTTTTATTTAGTAAGGGTAAGGGTAATATATAATTACCTTGGGGATAAATTCCTGGATCCTGAAAAGAATGATATAATAAATATGTTTTTGAAGTTCAGGGAAA
>JAJZZE010000026.1 GCA_021797735.1 Thermoplasmata archaeon
ATAATTTTTCCGTTTATTGAGGTATTTGCAGCGTATTCCCTGTTTGTTGTTGCGGGATGGGTATCGCCACTTATTCCCGCAAACATTATTATATCTGCCTCAGTGATAGTTCTGGAACCTGTAACAACTATTGTCTTATTCATTTCATAACCTCATATTTAAATTAACTTATCCTATTTGCTTCTAAAAATTTTTCATTAAATCTGAGCCCGATCCCGGGCTTATTCGAGGGATAAATTAACCCATTTTCAACGTGCGGCTGATCCTCAAATATGTTTTCCATCCACGGTATGTATTCTACATACATGCCATTGGATATGGAAGATACAAGAGGAGCATGGAGTTGCATCACAAAATGTGGTGATACCATTACATTGTTAGAGGCACATAAACTGGATATCTGCATCCATTCTGTGATTCCACCGACTCTGCATACGTCATGCTGTGAAATTGAAATGCTTCCAGAATCCAGATATTTCTGGAATTCGTATTTAGTAAAAATGGTTTCACCTGATGCAACAGGAATCCCTGAATGCCTGGAAAGTTTTTTATATGACACAATATCATCTGCAGGGAAAGGCTCCTCTATCCAGTAAACTCCCATTTTTTCCATTATTCTCGACATTCTTAATGCATAGTTGTATGACCACGCCTGGTTCACATCGGTCATTAATGCTATCTTCCCTGCAGTAACATCCATTACGGCCTTAATCCGGCTTATGTCCTCTTCAGGATTCTTCTTTCCAAGCTTGATTTTGAAGCCATAGAAACCAGTTTTTATAACATTTTTTGCAGATTCAACAAGTTCATCCTGCGAGTAATGAAGCCAACCGGAATTCGTTTCATAAAGCTTTACAGGTTTACTGGACCCCCCAAGCAACCATTGAAGTGGCTTTCCAACTTCTTTCCCCTTAAGGTCCCACAAAGCTATATCGATAGCTGCAATTACATGCGTTGTTATTCCACCTCTACCCACCGGTTGAGTTATCCACCATAATTTATTCCAGATTTCGGTAATATTGCCATAGTCATCTCCAATGAGGGCTTCCCTTATATAATGATCAATAAATGCCTTTATTGAATACCCTCCATTTCCAATAGTATATGTAAAACCAATGCCTTCCATTCCAGTATCAGTTAAAATTTTACAGGTTACAAATTCTATAATGTCCGTTGAATGAATAGAGTCTGTTATGTGTTTGCCTGTTGGAACGCGCAATACCTCTGAAGTTAAATCAATAATTTTTCCCATTATTACCGCATATAAACTTATTTTGAAATATTTAAATTTTATTATTGATATGTTGCGTATATAGGTTGATGGGAACCATTAAATATGATTGAACTTTTAATATTTATGGATGAGGTTACATATAAACGAAATATAAATGAAGCAATTCTATCTATCACCTCAAAAATTTATTCAATTGAACATGAGTGCAGGACCAACTTCCCCTATTATAGAGAAGAGAATAAATTGAAATGGTTTTATACAGAATCATGCAACTGGAGTGGCGGCCACTGGGCATCAATGCTTTTAATGACGGATTCCAAACATGATGATAATAAAGTGCATGTAACACTTGACAATATTTTCCACAAAATAAAACTCCGTATGTATGATTCTGATATATTTACCGGATTTATTTTTTATTATTCATATGCCAGGAGATTTGAAATATATGGACGCTATAACGATCTGGAGATCGCCCTGGAAGTGGCAGATAACCTTGTTTCTATGTATAATAAAAATATTGGTTTAATTCCACTTGGAAATGAATGCAAGGTATTAGGTACTGATATACATGGAAATAACCTTGCTGCAGTTGATGGATCTATAATAGCAAATATACTTCTTTACTGGGCATACGATAAAACAAAAAAGAAAAAATATTTGGATACTGCCCTGAATAATCTCAATAATACTATCAGAATATTTATGAGAGAGGATTACTCAGTTACGCATATGATTGAATTCGTTCCATACTCTGGAACTATAATTAGAAAGTGGAATAATTTAGGTTACAGTTCCGATTCCACATGGTCGCGGGGCCAGGCGTGGTTCCTCCTTGCACTCGCATACGGATACAGGCACACACACAATCCAGAGTACCAGAGGATTTATTTACAGGCCTTAAATTTCTATTTAAAAAATAATAATAATTCCAGCATGGTGCCTTTTTACGATTTAGATGCACCGATGGCAACCCTTCCGCCACTGGATACATCTGCACTTGCAATTTTAGCAGAGTCTTATATTATAATGCTATTCAATCAGGGGACACAGGACGAGGAACTCTTAAGAGAGATTTTTTATTCATTTACCCCTTATATTGATTCTTCTATGCAGAATTACATTTTAAATCACGGATGTTTTGACAAACCAAGAAACGTAGCAACAAATGCGGATCTAATATACAGTGACTATTACCTTTTAAGCTTTCTTCTTCATTTAAAAAATTATCTTAGTAAAGGAAAATAATAATTTAACTAAACTATAATGCCATTCTGATACTTTTGGGTCAAATTCTGGTCCAGCATCGGAATTATTATATCACATTTTTCTTCAGCAATTTTTATGGAGTTAATGGATTCTCGAAGGTCAACCCCAACACCGATAGGTATATGCCCCTCTAAATTTTTATAGGTGAAAAATGAATCTGTGAGCCCAACTTTTCCTATCTCCGTATCAACAATGACAAGCATGGAACTGAAATGATGGCCGCCAGTTCTTATTACTTTGATGGAGTTGTTTATTTTATCCTCATCCTCAAGCAAATTAACCCTTTCCCACCAGTCGGTTACCAGTGGCTTTAAAATAGAATCTGGAAAATTTATCTCCTTTTCTGGCATCACTTCAAGTGGATTTTTATTCATTATCTGTTCCCATCCGGTTTTTGAGAAATGTATGCGTGCATTTTTGAACATATCCAGATTGCCAGTTGCATAGGAAACAAGAGGGGATAAGATCACGTGATCTACTGAATCAGGGTCAAAACCCATTGCAGAAAAATACGATGCTTTGTTAAATTCCTCAAATTTTACCGCTTTTATGCCCGGGTCTGTATTTTTCCAGTGCTGTAACAGTGGCCGCATATCGACGGGCATCCCTGTATTCAATATTATTTTCTCTCCACCAGCATTGATTAATGCCACATGAAAAACAAGTTTTTCATACTTATTAAAATCCTTCATAAAGTACGCAAGTGGAGATGGCACCGTATGCTCTCCCACTTTTATCAATTTTATACTAAATATATCTACCATTTTATCACCTTCATTCATTTTGAACTATAACCTGCCTGCCAATTATAACTCCAGAAGCCATATCCATCAAACCTTTATTTGCTTCCTCAAGTTGCCGTTTAACAACATAGCTTTTAATAAATTTCCTCGCATACATGTTTATCACATCAACCATGTTCTCATATGTTCCATAATTGCTGCCCATAATTGAGTGCTGGTAGACCATTGTTGGAAATACGTCTATAGGTGCACTGCTCCCATATGCGCCAACAAGTACCAATTTACCATTTACTGTGAGCAATTTGTTTAAGAGCGGGATTGTATCAGCCGTAGAAACAAGGTCTATAGCAGCATCTACACCACTTCCATGCGTTTCTTTATCTATAAGTTCCGGAAGCTCTGCTGGCGTGATAGCTATGTCGGCTCCGAGTTTACTGGCAAATTGAAGATGTTCTGGTTTTCTTGATACCGCTATTATCCGTACATAAGGGGCTAAAGCCCTGAGAATTTGAACCGCGTATGTAGCAATTCCACCAATTCCATTAATAATCACAGTAGATGATGGTAATAGAGACGGCAAAATTTTCAAAACGGCACCCATGGACGTTGTCCCAGCGTCCACAAGGGGTGCAATATCAACGGGTTTTAGTTTACCTATATTGTAGAGCCATCTGTAACTGGGAACCATCATATACTCAGCATATCCTCCATTATAGCCTGTCTGCCCGGGTGTTGTTTGATATGGGCATAGATTTGGGAAACCATTATGGCACCATCTGCAATTTCCACATCCCCATGCAGGATAAACTGCAACGATATCTCCAATATTAAAATTTTTAACATTGGTGCCAGTGCTTATTATTTTTCCAACATTTTCGTGCCCAAGCACCATGGGTAATTTAAAACCGGGTTTCAGCTCAATCCCCCTTGAAATTCCAAGATCAGTCCCACACATCCCGGCAGCAAGAATTTTTATGACTACCTCCTCACCCACAGGTTCCTTGATTTCTATTGATTTTTTTACCAGGGGCCTGTTAAAATCTTCAAGCACCATTGCATTACAGTTCATAGTATTAAAACTCTATAGACATATTTTAATATTTGTGTATATACGTTCCATTTTCAATGATATTTGGCTTAATGCCTAACTTTATATTTAAGTAATCACCGCAATAACTATATAGTGATTAGATTGTAGTTATATTTATGTTCATAAGAGTTATATTAAATCATAAGACATGCTGGTCACAAATACTTTCCAAAAGTAGTGATATTTATGGATTTTTACTGCGGCAAAAATCCTTTGCTAATGATATAGCAGGCAATGTAGCATTTTATTCCCTGCATAAGGATACAGATTGGGAATTATTTTTTAAAAACTTAAAGCAAGAAGTTTCTGTTAAAAATTTAGAACACATTGAATCCTATAATAAATCTAAAATTTTTATTGTTAAATTCCTGAACAGTACTAAAAATTCTGTAACTTCTGTAATAGAGAAATACGATGTGCCATTTTACAGGGAAATATTTTACCGTGGGTATGAAATATGGGATATCTTCTTCTGGGACACTAATAGAGAAGAACTCCTTAAAAGTATAGAAAATGTTGCGGATATGGTTTCTTATACAGAGTTAGACAATATAAATTTTCCAAATCCATTTATCGATGAAGATGTAATTGCAAACCTGAACCTTCTTAATTATGCAATTGGAAGAGGGTATTATTCCCAGAATAAAAATATTAACCTGGGTGAAATTGCAAAAATTTTTGGCATTTCTAAATCCAATGTTTCCAGAAAATTAAGGAAAATAGAAACCAATACGATTAACTATTATATTTCAACCCATGTCCAGAATATGGAAATAGATAAATTACTGGATAATGTCAACCAGGTAAAAAGTTAATATGAGAAGGTATTTTTATTAATGGGAATTCCATAAATTTTAAATTTATTTTATAAAATTGAACATGTTGAAAGATAACCATATATATAACAAAAAAATAATATTTTATGAAAATAACAGAAGCAAAGACATATCTAATGAATATACCTGTGAAAAGAATCAACGATTCACAGTATACAGTGACCGGGATAAACTTGCTGGTTTTAAAGATCACTACCGATACCGGCATAGAAGGGTTTGGATATAACTGGCATACATCCGAAGGATTGGGCGTTGTTAAAAAAATGTTTGATGAATACATATCATCCCGGCTTATAGGCATGGACCCGCTTATGCGCCTTGACATTAACAGGTCACTTATGTCTACCCATAACTTTGGGTGGGACCCGAGGCTCGGGTACAATGGCCTTGGCGTGTATATATCTTCGCTGGTGGATATAGCCCTGTGGGACATACTTTGCAAGGTGGAGGGCGTTCCGCTTTATAAAATACTTGGTGCGGGAAGTGACAGTGTAGAGGCTTATAATACTGACGGGGGATGGCTTTCATGGCCAAAAGAAGACCTTGTATCCAATGCAATAAAACTAAAGCAATCAGGTTATAAATCTATCAAACTCAAAGTGGGAAGCCAGAACCCCATAGATGACTATTACAGGGTAAAGGCGGTCAGAGAGGCTATAGGCAAGGACATGCGATTGATGATAGACGCCAATACAAAATGGGACCTTGAAACAGCAGTATACATGTCAAGGAAACTTCAAGAGTTTGATATATACTGGCTTGAAGAACCACTGAACCCGGATGATATATACGCCCATGCAGAACTGAAGAAAAGAACCAATATACCTATTGCACTTGGAGAATCACTGACATCTTTGTATTCATTCAGGGATTATATTGTCAACCATGCTGTAGATATTGTCCAGGTTGATGCAACGAAAGTAGGTGGCATAACAGAATGGCTCAAGGTCGCCAATCTGTCCGAGGCATTCGGATTGAATGTGTACCCACATACAAATATACAGCAACCGCTGCATGCACAGCTGGTTGCTTCAGTGCCGAATGGAAAAATGGTGGAACATGTTGATTGGCTAGCAGATGTCTGGAAATATCCAATAGCCCCTGAAAATGGGTACTTCCATCTTGGCACAATAAAAGGTGCCGGTTCTGAGGTGAAGGAAAAAGCCATTGAAAAATACGTTGTTGACCAGTAAAGAAGTCAAATGCATGATTTATCCAGCATTTAAAAATTGTTGCCATTTTTAAACCTGTCAACATAAATATTTAAGTACATTTTCTCTTTTGAAGTACTATGGCAGCCGGGGCGCTTGATGGCATTAGAGTACTGGAATGCTCGTTTCATCTTAACGGCCCATATGCAGGCAGATTGCTTGCAGAATTGGGGGCAGAAGTTATTAAAGTTGAACCACCATTTGGAGAACCTAACAGGCATAATTCAGCTACTATAAATGGTGAGTCTACATTCTTCATGAACTATAATAGTAACAAAAAGTTCATAACGTTAAATCTGAAATCTGATAAGGGCAAAGAAATTTTTCTTGACATGGTTAAAATTAGTGATGTGGTCCTTGATAACTTCAGGCCAGGTGTTATGGATAGGCTAGGTATTGGTTATGAAGCACAGAAAAGAGTTAACCCCAATATAATTTATGCCACCAGCACTGGTTTTGGTTATACAGGCCCTTATAAAAATGATGCAGCCTACGACACAACAATTCAAGCATTAACCGGTATGATGGATCTTACAGGTTTTCCTGGGGACCCACCAATAAGATCGGCCCCGGCTATTATAGATATTTCGGCAGGGGTTTTCACCGCAATGGCTATTATAACTGCACTCTTTCATAAAGAGCGAACAGGCCATGGCCAGAGAATAGATATATCAATGCTGGATGTGGGCGTTAACTATATGATCGGGCTATATAGCCAGCTGCAGGTAGGCAATGTGGAAAAGCAGGGAAATGCTATACCTGTCCTTGCACCCTATAATGTTTATAAGGCTAAAGATGGATGGGTAGTTATAGTAATCGGGGAAGATGCCAAATGGGAAGCATTTATCAAAAAAATAGGAACACCGGCTGATTTAGATGATGATCGATTAAAGCTTTTAAAGGATAGAACTGCACATTCTGATATTGTTGACAGGATAGTCTCAGACTGGAGTATAAAAAATACCATGGAATATGACGTTGCCATAGTTAAGGAATGTGGAGGTGCTGCATGCCCTGTTAAAAAGCTAGAAGACATGATTAGTGACCCGCAGGTAATAGCACGAAATATGATAGTAAACACCAAACATCCAACTATAGGTAATTTCAAGACTATCGGTTCTGCATTAAAAATGTCTGAAACACCGGGAATTATTAAATCTCCCGGCCTTCCCCTAGGGTATAATAATGATGAATTCTATGAAAATGTCATGCATTTCTCGGCGCACTTCATAAATAATTTAAAAAAGGAAAAAGTAATTTAAATTTGTTTTTTAGCAATTATGGGATGATCATATTCGCAAACAATTATGTCCTCCTGATTTACAACATTTGCATGGAAGATGATTATTTCCATGCCTTTATGTTTTGAACTGTCTCTTTTCGATTTAATGAATAGTTCTGTATGTATGGTATCTCCGATAAATGTGGGATTAGGGAATTTTACATTTTCAAATCCTAACGTCATTAGGGGGACATGTTCCCAATCAAAATAATTAGTCCTGAAAAATAAACCTTCTGAGATGCTTAATATAAGCAGGCCGTGTGCCACCCGTTTGCCTGATATGGATGTTGTCAATGCATATATTTCATTTGTATGTGCAGGGTGATAATCGCCACTTAATCCCGCGAACCTAACAATATCGGTTTCTGTTATTGTCCTGGCCGGGGTTTTGATTATATCAGTTTTCATATATACCAGAATATCCTACCTGTTTTCTATATTTAAATATTATGTGCAATATGTTTTATTATTGCAACTCAATATATTATAATTGAAAGTGAAAGTAATTGCCTGAGAATTATAACTAGCCTTACACAGGTTAGATTTGAACCAATACTGACAGACCAGATAAAGAAAGCAAGAGGAATTATAAAAAAACCATTAGATTAAGTGGTGTTAAGATGGTAATTAGTGCGGCCACTAAAAGTTGATTGTCGTGAATGATGTGATTGGTGATGCAGTCAATTTTTATTTGAATATATAACTCACATCAACAATGTATAACCTGAAAGCTATTAACATCAATTATGCAGTGAAATAAAAAACCATTATATTAAACTGGAATTCAAATAGGAGAAATTAACCATTATAGGAAAAGCAATTCAACTGAGAAGTATAGTAGTAATAGTGCACCCACATCATAGTTAGAGAAAAGCATGGTAAAATAATAACTTACAATAAATTAAAAAAAGATAGATATAAAGGTACACCATATTATTTATTTAGCTCCTGCGTTCTTCACATATAATTTATCCATATCTTCTGCAGGAATCCCTTTAGTTTCTTTCAACATAAAGACAGTCCATGCAAGAGCACCTGCGGACAATATTGAATATACAATCCATGCGCCTGTAAATCCAATTGCACTGGACATGATAGGGTATATAGTAACATTTGCGAAATCCATTATCCAGATTGCAATTGCAATTATTCCGGCAATAAATCCCCTGGATTCACTTGTGGAAGTCTCTCCCTGGAGAACCCATGCGGTCATACCTATAGAAACCGAATATACAAACGTATATATGTAAAGTAATATAAGAACAGCGATATATAATTTGAAAGACCATAAAATTGCTGCCGCTAAGCCTGAGATTATCATACCACTCCACGCTATCTCAGAAATTTTCTTTCGCCCCCAGGTATCTATATGTTTCCAACCATAAAATCCTCCAACTACGAGTGCAACACCAATTGGAAGAAGTGCGGCCATGTCATAAATTTCTGTTGTAACAGGACCAATATTACTCGGAAACAGATGTATAGTACTTAAAATTGTAGGGCCATAGATGAATGGGATATCAATACCACAGAACATGTCAAAAAACGCAAAACCAATTACAACCCCCACGGCTTTCCATATTGATCTGGGTATTTTATAATTTTTTGTTTTGGCAATCCATTCGTTTGAAGCTTCGATTATTTCACTCTCTTCAGCTGCAATACCGAATTGATTGAGTGCTTTAAGTGCCTGCTTTGTTTTTTTATGTATTATTAACCATCTTGGTGATTCTGGCATTTTATACCTGAAGAGTAATCCCACAACCGAGGGAATTACAGCCACAAAAAATATTAGTCTCCAGCCAATAGTAGTTGCGAGGCCGGGTGAAACACCATAAATTAATATACCGATTAAATAGGCTCCGAAAATGGCCATGTTAACCATCATTTGCTGAAAACCTGTTAACCTCCCCCTGTCTTTAGCTGGCGCAAATTCAGATATATAAGCAGTTGCTATAGCACTATCTGCACCGATTCCAACCCCGATGATCAATCTCCCTATAAAAAGTTCTATATAAGAAAAAGCTGAACCGGAAATCAAAGCGCCAACTATATATATAGCCATATCTGCAAGCAAAAATACTTTTCGTCCACTTCTATCAGCCAGAAAAGTAATAATCAAAGCCCCGAATGCACCACCAATAAATTCTGATGAAGCTTCCAACCCTAACAGCACAGGGATTTTGGAGGTATATGGAAAGAAAGGTATAACAAGGCCAATATTCGATTGGTCATATCCAAAAAGAAATCCACCAACTGTAGCAAGTGCCACCAAACTCCAGTACAATCTCTTTAATTTAGCATCGTCAAGCCTATGCAATATTTCGTCGAGTTTATATTTATAGTTAGAACCACTATTCGATGTTTCTGCCATAAATATTTATAAGATATTTTATATTTAAAGTTTATATTAAACATGTTGCCTACTCTATACTATTTATCCTATGTACATTAAGAGTTAAAGTTCAAGCTATGTAGTATAATAACTTAATGGATTAAACCACATTGTAGGGGAAAAAGCATATTTTTAAATGGTACCGTAAAGAATGACCAATTATAGACTTTAAATGCCATAAACGAATGAAAAACGAAAATATTTGAAGTATAACCAAAACTGTAAGAAATATAAATTTAGAAATTAGAAAGTATGTAAAAAGTATCATTCATCACCATATTGAATTCTGCACTGGATGTATTTTATTACAAGCATGATTCAACAAATCCCCTTACAGAAGACATTTATTTTGTATATAATGGGTTGCTTGCATTCAGTAAATCAGTTAAAATAACGTACAGTGCCCTGTTGTTCTCCAGGAAAGTGACAGTATTCCAATGGTGAGGGGTCGTTTATAATAAATTTCATAAAAATGTAAAAGAAGCTTTTGTTGAATATATGGATGTCAAAATGTTATTTAGATACAATCAACGAAGCACTACAGAATGCACAGGCTCCAACCCACCAACTATAAAGGGCGTTGTTATTATAATAAGAGAAAATTGTTTAACGGCAAAAAAGCTGCAAGTTTTATGGTTCCGGAGAAATACCATAGAAGAAGTATATCCAAAAACAGAATTTTTCATTAAATTAATAAATGGCAGATATAAAATAATATGCTATCTACATAAAAAAAGACAATAGATTATTCTTAATTTCACTTATGTATTAGTTTAGAATAAAATCTATAATTACCCGATCCGCGCTTATTAATTCCAGACAGCTAAGGATGAGATATATCAGAATATTTCAATATGCCAGGAGTTTGCTATATTCAGGATTATTGACCTCCGAACGTATCCACAGGTTAATCAGTCCAGTATCTTATTTTACCGGAATCCTATTATAAATCATACAAGTATAGTATAAAAATAGCGGGATAAGAGTTGCCTATATAAACAAAGTAAAATAAAGGCTTTCATTAAACTAACCATATAATTCATGGTATCCAAATTTAAGTGGAGTATACCACTATGTTGCACCGATCTACGTCTGGATTTCTTAATTGCGGGTAGAATAGCTTCTATTAGTGATAAATATTTAAATGGCTATGGTATTCGTAATGATAATGATCGACATCAGCAAATATGATAAATTACTGGAAGACCTTAAGGCAATGTTGTTTTCTGAACGAAAATCCAGAAAATTGAACA
>JAJZZE010000042.1 GCA_021797735.1 Thermoplasmata archaeon
GTTAGATGGAATGTATATTTATATGTTAGATTATTTAATATAATATTGCCACGGGATATTAATTCCTTATTTGCACTCGCATTAAAAAAATGTGCATTATTTAATTCTATCCTTGAATAATTAGGATTTGCATTTAAATATTCCATAAGCTGTGATACATATGATATTGTTACATTCACAGCAGGATTATTCGTGCCCTTGCTGCTAATACTGGAGGGAGAATATTTCATATTGCTATTCTGTGCTGTTACCATACCACCAAATGCCATCATTATCATAACAGTAACAATGGATATTGCCATAATAGTTTTCCTATTCATATAAATATTAATACATTATTATTTATATATATATATCGATTTAATTATATTAAGAAATATTTTATTACTGAATTATTATTTAGAATTTAATGATAATTTAATATGAGAAATAAATTATATAATATTTTCATAAATAAGATTTAAAATATCAAAAATAAAATATTCCATTTACAGCCACTGCCAAATTCTCTGTGATAACATGTGATGTATATAACACCATGAGTGAATCATAAAAACTGTATGTGTAGAATTATATGTACCACTGTATTTTTATTATAGTTCATAATTAAACTTATGATGCAAAATACGTGTAAATTTAAACCAGGAAAGTCTGTTCTCTTTTTTTAGGAAACTATAAAAATTTATTTACGCTAAAAATAAAAAATAACTTATATAAATACACTATTAGAGATGAATGTTAATTAATGTTATTGATGGTAGAAAGGAGAAAGAATTTGATGATTCTGTAAAGGTTTTAATAGACGTGTTCAGGTCCACAACAACTATTCCGTTAATGCTATACAAAAAAGCAAAATATGTAGTACCCGTAAGGACAATAACGGAGACAAGAAAATTAAAGGACAAAAATCCCGGATATGTTACAAGTGGTGAGCGATACGGAATAAGAATTCCTGGTTTTAATTATGACAACTCCCCGTATGCCATACTAAATTCTGATTTGAGCGATAAAATAGTATTGTTTACATCAACAAACGGTATAAAAGTTCTTTATAAAATAATGGATTATCCTGGAAAAATATACATATCGTCATTTATAAATTTCAATGCAACATATAATGCAATAAAAGATTGTGATAAAGTATCATTAATAGTATCTAACAGGCCAGATGGCAAATCAGACGAGGATTATATATATGCTGAGATGCTTGAAAACAAGCTTAATGGCCGCGATATAAACATTGATGAGTACAAAAATAGAATAAGGAACAGCCACGGTGCAAAAAGATTGAAAATACTTGGTGCATTCCGGGATATAGAATCATCATTAAATATTGATGTGTATGATTATCCCATTATATATAATGATGGGAAAATAATTACTGAGAAGTAAATTATATCTCAATAATATTACCTTCCTTAAATTCCGAGCCCCGTTTCTGTGCGAGTAATACCAGTAAATATCTTGCCCACTGTAACTTCCTTTTTTTAAATATAATATCCCTGTCTGTATAATAATTTTTCATACTTACATTATTGAAATCAAATCCAAGTAAAATTATTTCAGATGCATCCAGATAATCCGAAATATATGCTGACCTATCACCATCGGAAAAGCCTCCAAAATTATAGATTCTGTCAAATGGTATATTCTGCGTTGTTGCAATACCGTTATTAAAATAATTTGAATATAAATCTATTTTATTTATATTATCACCGTGTGAATGCAGGATAACATCTGTACCATTATCATACGACCTTTTAATTAGATTTATATCACCATCCAGATCCGTAACAATAATATCAGGTTCTTCTAAAAAATTTACATATGTATCTAATGCTGAATCCGCAACAATTGTTATCCCGTTGGATACTGTATTTATATTATCCTTCAAGTTTTTTCCATTGCCTATAATAAAAAATCTTTTATTTTTATATTTATTTAAAATTTTTATATCATTGTTTATATGTTTTGATAGGTGTACTGAAGATATATAATCATAATCCCGGTTTATACCTAAACTATCTGTTATTTTAATATATACAGGTAACCATTCATAATAATTCATTTTATCTCCATTATATTTTTATCCCTGTTTTTTAAGGAGGAATAATATTTATGAACCAGAGATGATGATAATGCCACAACTATACCTGCAACCATATATGCAACATATAGTATTACAGATGAGAACTTTACAAACCCTATTACATATCTGACGTAGTTCATCATGCCATAGAATATGAATAGGATAGCAAGTGAAAAGGAAATGCCATACCAGATCTTTGAGACGCCCTTTTTCTTATCAATAGATAATTCAAATGCAGTAAATAGTTCCATGGAAACATATGAACCATAAACCCACCATGCCAGTAACGTAATAAATATGAGCGCCTTATTTATTAATGGTATAACCTTTAATGTGTATTCATAAGCATATGTTATTCCTATTACAACAATAAAAAATGATACAAGATACGATAACATGGATATTTTTGTTTCCTGTGAATATTCTTTGAATTTTGTAGAAATTGCTATGGTTACGCCCTTTATATCTACCGCTTTTGCTAAAAAGTAGAAACCAAGAACCATTGCAACAAGCATTATTGCACCGGTTGATGGTACTATTACAAAGTATCTTGATATATACATAGAATATATTGTAAAGCCCAATAATGAAACACCATAACTCAGCAACAGTAAACCTATAGGTATTGTAAATTTCCTTGATATTTTTTTATCCTTTATTCCCCTTACTATGTAATAGTATAAGGATTCTATATTTTCATTATGCCTTACTATTATATGCTTGACATACCTTATTTTTATTCTCGATGATATTATAGGTATAATGTAATCATCTTCCGCACCATCCGATATTAAAATTAAATTATCATAGTGTTCCATACTCAGGACATCATCCAACTGTCCACTTAAAATTTCATCTGATTTTTCGCCCACATCGTCGTCTCCGGTTATCACTGCTATTTCTACATTTTCATCTTTCTTTTTTAAATCCTCATAATGTTTTATTGCACCGAATAATGCATTGGCATCCGAATCTTCAGGGTCAACAGAGATAAGTTTTAACGCAGCATTATAGCACTCGCCGTATCCTATAACCGGTCCATCTATTCCGGCTTTTATGCCATAATCGTTATCCCTGTCCACATTTAATATAAGTGTTAACATTATCTACATTTCTAATAATCAATAAGAGTATTTAAATTTTTATTGATAAAAAGTAATAAATAAAATATTTATAAAATCCTGCAACTTATTTATAAATAAAATAACCTGCACTTTTCTGTCTCGCAATTCTTTTAACTAACTTTTTATCCAGTAATTCCTTTAAACCTGCATTCACAATTGCTTTACCAACAGTAGCCTTTTTCATGATATCATCTGCTGTTTTTAATTTATTCTCTGATATTGCCCCTAATACTTTCATTGCATCGTAAACTTTCTGTGCATTAGGTGATAGTTCATCCATTATAACCACTGGGTGCTTATCTAAAACATATATATAAATATTGGTGATGCTTGTCCCCATCTCAATCATTCACTGTTATTTTTTAACCGTTGCAGAAAATATGCATTTTATCCACATTGGAATTATTTTCATTATAATTTTTTAACCGACCCAGATTTATTGTATTGATATTATTGAGTTCTGTATCCAGATTATAACCTGTAAATGATAATTATAATGAATATTACTAAATATTTAATTATTGATTTTTTCATAGTAATCACACTTCTGCATATATTTTCGTTTCAAACCTGCTTAATCTAAATTCAATACAAATCCGAAAAACAGTTATTGCTATGGATAAAAAAATATATAAGATTACAATAAACCCTTATGCTTAATTTCTACATGATCTCATCTGGTAGCAAGGGCAATTCAACAATAATCTGGGATGAGGACGATTTAATAATAATTGATTGTGGCATTACAATAAAAAAATTTACAGAAAAAACAAAGGAATTTAATCTGGATGGTATTGAAAAATCTATATTTATAAGCCATGAACATTCAGATCACTCAAAGGGTGTTAAGCCCATATCAAAAAATATAAATGCAGATATATATTCAAAAGGAAAAACGCTTGAACGGTTAAAAATAGATGGTTATAATATAAATGATGAAAGCGCCATAGGCAATTTTAATATTACACCGGTAAGTGTAAACCATGATGCCGTTGACCCTGTGGTATACATAATTAAGAATAGGGGAATAAAAATATCTGTTGTATCCGACCTTGGTAAGGTTAATGATGATTTAATAGATGAAATGAAGGGATCCAATATTATAGCGATGGAGGCTAATTATGATTTAGATATGCTTCTGAATGGTAAATATCCATGGAATTTAAAAAATAGAATAAGAAGCGATCACGGGCATTTATCAAACGAACAGAGTGCGGAAGCAATATACGAGGTATTAAATGATAATACAAGCATAATATTAACACACCTGAGCGAGAACAACAACAATCCTGATACAGCACTGGATACAGTAAAAACCTATTTGAAAAATAGGGATAAAAAATACAGATCAATAGAGTGCGCATCGCAGTATTATGGAAGTACATATTATAAATTCTAAGGATAAAAATTTAAATATTATTTAATCAGACAACGCTAAACTTTTAGTATTAATTACTTATTTAGATGCATGAATGACTATGAATTGGTTATAATAGGCGGAGGACCTACCGGTTTATTTGCAACATTCCTTGCGGGCTTAAGGGATATAAAATCAATAACTTTAGAAGCTTTAGACTATACTGGAGGCCAGATACCGGAGTTATACCCGGAAAAAACAGTGTATGATGTACAGGGCATACCCAGGATAAATGCCATGGAATTGCGTGACAGGATGTATGAACAGGCAAAGACGTTTAATAGTGAAATAGCTTTAAACAGTAAGGTATCCGATATAATACAGTCGGATAACAGGTTTACCATAGAGGTAAACGGAGAACAGAAATATACATGCAAGGCCGTTTTAATATGTACGGGCATAGGGGATTTTGAACCAAGAAAACTTGGATGCGCAGGAGAGGACCAGTTCTACCACAAAGGTGTTGATTATACAGTAAAGGATATAAAAAGATTTTCAAATAAAACTGTTGCGGTGATAGGAGGAGGAGATGCTGCACTGGATTATGCAAACGAGCTGTCCAGTTATGCAAAGAAAATATATGTAATACACCATAGTGAGAAATTTAAAGCGGCAGAAAAAACATTAAAGGATGCATTGTCCAACAGTAAAATAGAGGTTGTAATGAATACATCTGTAACTAAAATGTCCGGTGATAATTATATAAAAAGCATAACATTACATAATGAAATAGATAAAACAGAAAAAAACATGGATATTGATGAGGTGATAATAGCAATAGGGCATATAGGCAAGGCGAATGTGTTTAAATCCGTGAAACTTGAGACAAATGCAACGGGAAGAAATATACTGGTAAGCCAGGGATATGAAACAAACATAAAGGGGATTTACGCTGTCGGTGATATAGCCACAATAGAGGGTGAATCTATACATCCACTGATAGCCGTTGATGGCGGAGATGCCTATAATGCAATAAATTATATTAAAAAGTTCTTAACCCCAAATGCATCAATATTCGGTGGTCACAGCTCAAATCTTAATATTTAAATCCGAATATGCAATTATATAACGTGAAAATTGATAATGCCATTGATAAATTAAAGTCTATGAATGCTAAAAAAATATTATTGCAGTTGCCAGATGGTTTAAAGCCAGAATCATTTGATATATTCAATAAATTTTCAGAGCATTTCGGTGTTGTAATAAGTTCAGGGGCATTTTATGGAGCATGCGACATAGGCAATATGGAAGTTTATAATAATGTAGACTGCATAGTCCAGTTTGGCCACAGCGAGATACCGAATATAAATTATCCAAAACCGGTAATATTTATAGAGTATATGTATGATAAAATTGAACTGGACGATAACATATTTGATAAATTAAGGGAAAACAGTATAAAAAATATAGGTTTATTATCGTCCGTCCAGTATTATAATCAGATGTTTTATGTGGAAGAGAAATTGAAAAAACTGGGATATAATGTTATAATAGGCAAGAATGATGAAAGATTGAAATATCCCGGCCAGGTTCTTGGATGTAATTTCAGTTCTGCACATTCAATATCATTATATGTGGATGCTTATTTACTGGTGAGCACGGGATTATTTCATGGCATAGGTGCCCAGCTGTCTTCTGATAAACCCGTTTATATCCTGGATTTAAACGATAAAAAAATAAAAAATATTAAGGATAATGTTGATAAATTCTTAAGGAAACGGTATGGAAAAATAGAGAGGGCAATTGATGCAAAAAAATTCTGTGTTGTAATAGATACAAAAATAGGCCAGTATCGAAAGAAATTGGCATATGATATCTATAATAAGATAAAATCACTTGGCAGGGATGCTATTATAATCACAACCGATAATGTAAGTCCATCAGATTTTGAGAACATAATGTGTGATGCAGTAGTTTTTACCGGCTGTCCGAGGGTATCTATAGATGATGGGGATAAATTCAAAATGCCAGTATTAACCCCAATAGAATTTGAACAGCTGTTTAAATTTAAAAATAATAATAAATATGTTATGGATGAAATAGTAGCTGTTGATTATTCCCCTATTAAGTAATTATTTCCATGTGAGATTATCTTGCAGTACACTGTATCATATTTTCTGTATTTACTGCTTAGAATAACAGGCCGATAATTATCATCTCTGGCGACCATTGTATTATTTTTGCCCTCCTCCGTTACAATTGCCCTTTCTTCCTTTCCCAGAAATTTATCCAGTTTTTTATTCATGATTATATCATGTAGCTCTATTAATTCCCTTGACCACTCCTTTAATTTATTTGAATTTAATGGCTTTTTGTTATAATCCGGAGTATATGGCCTTGGAGAAAATCTTGTTACGTTAAGTATATCGGGTTCAGAGCTTTCTATAAATTTAAAGGTTCTTTCAAAGCTTGTATCATCATCATTATAGTACCCTAAAATAATATCTGTTGCTATATTTATATCCTTGAAACTGTTCCTGAACTGTTTTATTATCTCCACGGATTCCTCCACTGTATATTCCCTGTTCATAGCATTTAAAATTCTGTTATCTGCGTTCTGGACAGGCAAATGCAAAAATTTGAACACCTTCTCATTTTTATATGAATTTATTAATTTATTTAATATATCGTATGTATTTCTGGGCTCCATCATTCCTACCCTGAGTTTAAAGTTATTATTTATTTCTGTAATGTTATTTATTAACTCTGCCAGATCGGTATTTATATCCTTTCCATATGCGGCAGTATCAAGTGATGAAATCCTTATTTCTTTTATATTCCGATCCAGTTCCATTTTAACCTGGTTTACAATTTTATCTATATTTCTTGACAGCAATTTGCCCCTGGCTATATGTGATATACAGAAATTACAGTGGCCTGTGCATCCCTGATTTATCGGTATACCATCATATATATCAGAATTTATTGTCACATCATCAAAATATCCCCTGTAAAAATCTCTGAATTCATCCGGCTTTAATACCTCAATATTCTCTGATTCTAATGTATTGCCATTTACTGTGCTTAGGCAGCCGAGAACCTTTACCTTCTCAGATTTTTTAGAGAGATCTGAAATCCTCCTTACCATTTTATCCTCTGTGTGTTTAATTACAACACATGTACCTATTACACTTAAATCTGCGTCCTCGGGTTTATTCACCAGTTGGTTGTTTTTATCCATTAATAATTTATTTAGATATAATGATGATTCGGATTTTTCCACTGTACATCCGTATGATTCGAAATATATTTTCATGCCCTTAAATTGCAATAATGTTTATAACCATTTTTATATATTATATTTATGAATGTATATTAAAACAAATTTAAGCTTATAACATCTATAGTCACAAATTCGTTAAATTTAAATTATAATCAAACATAAAAAAATAAAAAAAGTTATATATTGCTTTAAAATACAATTTCATGACTGAAGAAAATAGTGTTAAGAAAGATGATAGCAAAAATTATGAATGTGATTTATCGGTGAGGTGGAGCCATATCGATTCTTCTATTCTGCCATTTGACGACCTTGATAAGGAAATTATGTGCTTTTTAAGGTATAATGCAAGAATGTCAAATGCTGAAATAGCAAAGATGCTGAATACCAGTGAGGCAACTGTAAGAAGGAGAATAAATGAACTGGTAAAGAAAAAAATTATTACAGGTTTTTCTGCACTTGTAGATCTGCATACAATAGAAAATAGCATAAAGGTATGCATAAGAATAGATGTGGATGGTGATAAACTTGATAGTATAGCAAAAACGTTATCAGAAAATTCCAATATATTATCACTGTACAGGAGAAGAAGCCAGAATCAGTTATTATTGCAGGGATTATTTTTGAACCTTGAGGCTATACAGGAATTTGAGGATGATTTGGCCCGGAGAGGTGGAATAATTAAATACGATACCATGGTTGTATCAAAGGCATACAAAAAAGACCCGTGGGTTGGAATATAAAAAATTATTTTAAGAAACTAAATATTTCATTATACTTTTTTTCATCTATTTTTCCGGTCGCAAGAACAAGTTCTTTTATACTTTTTCCTGTTTCCAGGGCTTCTTCAACAATTTTTGCCATTGTATCATAGCCGAGATATGGGTTCAGTAATGCTGCTGACCCGAAGCTCTTTTCAATGTTTTCCCTTATTTTATTTAAATCGGGTTTTATTCCGGCTATAGCCTTTTCATTCAACATTTTTATTCCGTTTGATAATCTTGTTATAGATTTTGATATTTCATAGTCCATATGTGGCATCATTACATTTAACTCCAGCTGACCTGCCTTATCTGATAGATTAACTGCTGCCTGCGATCCGAGGATTGAATTGCATATCATATTCATTGCCTCTGCTATTGACGGATTAATTTTGCCGGGCATTATAGATGATCCCTGCTGGACTGCGGGTAATACTATCTCATGCAGCCCTGATCCGGGACCGGAGTACAGTAATCTTAAATCGTCCGATATTTTACTGAGGTCCAGGGACAGGTTTGCAAGTGCATTCATTACCCTTGGGAAATCCGTCATAAACTGCATTAACCCGGCTGTATTGCCGCTTACCCTGAAATTAAAATTGGTTTCCTCGCATATTTTCTTTACTGCATTTTCCTTATAGTTTTCCGGTGTGTTTGCACCATTGCCCACGGCAGTTCCACCTATATTTAATTCCAGTATATAATCCAGGGACTGCTTCAATTCTTTTAAATCTCTTTCAATTGCGTATTTATATGCGTTGAATTCGTCTCCCAGGGTAACCCTTATAGCGTCCTGCAGATGTGTTCTTCCACTTTTGTATATATCCTTAAACTCATTATGCTTTTGATCCAGTGTGTTTATTAAATCATCTATATTATTTATCAGGCCCGTTGACTTTAACATGATGCTTACCCTTATCATTGTGGGATATATGTCATTCGTTGACTGGCTCATATTTATTACATCATTCGGGTGTGCATATTTGTATTCTCCTTTTTTATGGTTTAAGGATTCCAGAACTATATTTGCTATAATTTCGTTAGTATTCATATTAAAGGATGTGCCTGCCCCGGCCTGAAAAACATCAACAACAAACTGATCATTAAAATCACCTTTTATTAGTTTATCACACGCCCTGGAAATACTATTATACAGTTCCTCTGATAATTTTTTTGCCTTAAAATTTGCATATGCTGCGGATTTTTTTATTATTGCCATTGCCCTTATATGATCCGGGTCATTGGATTTTATACCAGATATATTAAAATTATCTTTTGCCCTGTATGTATTTATGCCATAATATATATTATCGTCTATTTCCACTTCCCCTATAACATCTCTTTCTGTTCTCATATATTATGATTATTAAAGGGTATAAAAATATTTTAATTAATACATTAAAAAATGTTATATTCTATAATGCATGCTGTAATTATGAATATAGAATTTAATGATGATGGTATGAAGATACCTGATAATCTCAGTATCGGGTATATAGAGGGTGAGGGCATAGGACCTGAAATAACATCGGCAATGATAAAGGTAATAAATTCATCAATAGAACTTGCATATTCCGGTGATAAGTTTATAGAATGGATGAAAATCCTTGTTGGAAAAGATGCATATGAAAAATATAATAAATATATGCCCGACGAATCGATAGAAGAAATTAAAAAGTATGTAATAACCATGAAATCTACATTAAACTTACTGCCAGATAAGGATGATATTAACACATTGTTAAGGAGGAAACTCGGCCTATATACTAATATAAGGATAGTAAAATATTTGCCGGGAATAAATGTAAACATTGAAAGTTTTAATAAAATAAACATAACAATAATAAGGGATTCAGTAAACGGAAGTTACTCATTTTACCATTCCTTAGAGAACACAAAGGATTTAATAAAATACATATCGGAAAATTATGATATAAATATTAATGAAGACTCTTCAATAGCAATGATAACACAGAGTAAATTCAGGACAAAAAAAATCATTAAAAAAATTATAGATTTTTATAGGATTAATAAAAACAGGAAAATTACGGTAGTTTACAGTGATTTAAACCCGGAATTCCTGGACTGGTGCAGAGAAGAATTAAAAAAATCACATGATGTACCGTATGAATATTTGAAGTTTAATGATTTTATTAAAAAACTTATAAATAATCCTGAAGATTTTGACCTTGTATTTCTGGACAATATAATAAACAGAACTGTGATAAATTATATTATAAATATAGTAAATGTTGAATATGGATGCAGTATTGGAGACCAGTGTGCATTTTTTGAGGCTGTCCAGAGCTCATCACCGGGCGAAGAGGGTTACGATATAGCAGATCCACTATCATTTATCCTGTCCGGTTCCCTGATGCTAAGGTATATAGGCTGGAATGAGGCATCTAAAATAATAGATAATGCCATAAAACAGACCTTCATAGATAATAAAATACCTAAGGATTATGTGGGAAATGGCAAAACAGTGCCGGTAAAATGCTCACAGTTTGCGGATGAAATAATAAAAAGAATGAAAAAGGAATGAAAAACAGTAAAAATTAATTAACTGGCAGTATTACTGTCTATGAATATACTGATTTTACATGGTGGCGTTGGATCGCCTGGAACATTATCACCGGTGCTAAATAAATATGCAGAAAAGGCTGTTAAAAAAAATGCTATAGGATCTGTAATAGATTCAGTTGTTTTAATGGAAGATGATGAAACGTTTAATGCCGGAAAAGGGTCATATATGAGAATAGATAGGTCAGTACAGATGGATGCTGCAGTTATGATACCGGGCAATTTTGGATCAGTAGTAAACATAGAAAATGTAAAAAACCCGGTAAGGGTGGCATATGACGTTATGGCAAGATCACCCCATAATATATTATCCGGTGATGGTGCGGTTAAATTTGCAAGGTTGCTGGGATATGATGACTACAATGTAAAAACTGAAAAGGCTGAAAAAAAATATAATGAAATAATAGCTAAGATAAAAAATGGTGAGATAAAGGAATTTGATGAAATGAAAAAGAACTTTGACATAAATGATCTGATAGGTGATACAGTAGGCGCAGTTGCAAGGATTGATGGTGAATTTGCCGCTGCAGTATCTACCGGTGGAACACCGTTAATGTTAAGGGGGCGTGTTGGGGATTCCCCGTTACCGGGATCTGGAATATACTGCGGTGAAAATGGAGCTGTGGTTGCAACTGGCATAGGCGAGGAGATAATAAAAAAACAGTTATGCTACAGGATATATAATGAAATAGGAAAAATGCCTCTGGAACAGATAGTGAAAAATAAAATATCCGAATTTGATATCAGTGTACCTGTAGGTGTAATAGCTGTAACCAGAGATGAATATTCTATTTATGCCAGTAAGGATATGGCATACGGGGTCAAAACATTTTAAGTTATATGTATTGTAACTATCCCGGCATTACCGTTGCTATAAAGCATTATTTCCCACGTTCCCCTGGTTTTTGATAACAGACTTAAATTAATTGTCCCTCCGGAGTTGATAGTTATCGGTGCACCGAAAATATAGTGCTCACCGGTTATATTTAAATAACCTGAATTTGTGTAAATGTATGTATCCATATTATTTGCTATTGAAATTATTTTCATTGCCAGGGATGTGCTGTTTTCATTGGAAACCGAGAGTGTAAAGGTTTTGTTTACAGGTTCAGTCATATTATATGGATTACGGTTGTTAAATGTTATTGAACTCACTGCATTTACATAATAAACCTTTATAAACTCATTAAATTTTTGGCTTCCGGTATTTATGGCAAGGTTATAACTTATTTTGCCAGAATGATTATTACTTACAGGTATTTCCATGCTGTATATGGATTCATTCTTAAATCTGTGTTCTGAATTTATTTTTAATTTTCCCGGGTTCATCGAAAATATGGGTTCAACACTGTTACTGCCGTGAACTGTAACATTAAATGTTATATTGTGCGGTTCTGCGGTGTTTACAATGTAACAGTTGTTATTTAATGAAATACTTTCATTACTGTTAACAATATGAAACGGCAATGGCACAAAACCAAACATGATGATAACAAAAACAACTACCCCAAGATATTTTACGCTCTTTTTTGATTTTATAACATTGTTCAATGGTAATGGTCCGGTTAATCCTATCAACAGTATTATTATTACGATAATTACAAAATAGACATACACAAAACTCATTATTAAAAGTATAAAAATGGAAATATATGAAAAATACTTGAACTTATTTTTTAATATGCCTGAGAAAACAAGGCCACCGTCCAGAAATCCTAGGGGCAGGGCATTAATGGATGTTGTAATAAGACCTGCGTAACCGGCAAGTTCCAGTGGGTCTGGCAGTAATGTTGCCGGGAATATATGGTTTATAAATACAATGTATAAAAACGGAAAATTTAATGTCGTTAATGGCGAATATATATCGGGGTTGTATATTAAATTTAATGGTGTTATGTAAGCACCGACAATTATAAAAACAAGGGATGATAAAAACCCAAGTATTAATGAGTAACTTCCTGTCATTATCATTGAGCTCTGTGTCTTAAACTGATTCCTGTTTGAATTTATTACCCCTAATGTACCCAAACCCAGGGTTGGTATAAAAATGGGAAAATAATATTTCATATGGTTTCTTTTTAATGCTATATATTTACCATATTCCCTTAAAAATATTATAAATGCAAGGGGAATGAAAAATAAAACCATGCCGTAAAATAAATTTTTAAAAAAATTATATGAATAATAATAAAAGGAATAATATGTATATCCTGTGTAAACCATTGTTATAACGGTAAGGGCAAATAAAAATAGTTTAACCCCAATTTTTTCCTTTGATATATTATAATTGTTTAGTACTATTATCTGATTATCCGGATAATCATTTGTAAACACCGTTGCACCGATTGAATTTAAATTGTCTACCAGTGCCGAGAAAGCCTTCTCATTACTTAAATCATTAACATGGAATGTAATTGAATACGCGCTTTTTTCCTCATCTGTGAAATTATAGTATTTCTTTACTATATTTTCTATTTCACCTGAATTTATCATACCCTTACATTTACTAAAATCTCCTTTATTAAGTTTTCACTTATTTTATTTTCGGCAACGGCTGAATAAATCCTATTGTTGTTTATTTTTTCATTTAATTTTATATTTTTATTCAGTTCTTTAACTGTATTGCTTAAACTGTTTTTATCCCCTACCATTAATATTTCATTACTGTTTACAATCAATGATGGTTTATCTGTTTTATAAATACCCTGAATAAGCAGATTTAATTCCTTTTCATTGAGGTTTACATAATATAAATTTATATTATTATATTCCTTACTATTATTTATAATATTTTCTATTTTCTCCTTTAAAATCCTGTTAAATTCCTTTTTAATTTCTATATTGTCCTTCAGTAAATTATGGGAATATTCGTATAATTTATCCTCTTCCACCTTCATGAATTCCTCTTCCTTTGATATTATATCATATAATGACTGGGTGTATCTCACAGCCGCAGGGCCTGCAGAAAACGTTATCCTCTGAATGCCCTCCTGTAATGTTTCTGTTTTTATTATTTTTATAAAACCCATGTGTATTGTGCTATCTAAATGTGTACCACCGCAACCCTCTGAATCAATATCCTCTACTGTAACAACCCTTATTCTATCGGATAACGGCACACCGCCTTCAAATAATCTGAAACCATAATCATTTATTGCATCGTTCCATTTTATTGATGTTACATCTATTTTTTTATTCTGCTGTATTGCCTCAAAACATAATCTTTCAATATTTTTTATATCGTTTAAATCTATTTTATTATAGTGTGTTATATCCAGCCTTGATTCATTTACCTCCTTTTTAACACCATTCTGCCATATGTGTTCACCGAAATATTTCCTTAGAATTCCCAGTAATAAATGTGTCGCAGAATGATGGATCATCAGCTGATATCTTCTATCATAATCTATAAATCCTCTTATTCTTGCATTTTCCTGTATGTCATTATCCAGAAAATGAATTATAACATTATTATATTTCTGAACGTTTAAAACATTTACCCTTTTTCCATTGTAAATAAAATATCCAAGGTCACAGGGCTGGCCACCACCTTCGGGATAAAATGCGGTTTGATTGACAATGATTTTTTTATCCTCAGAATATAGAACTATTGCAGTAAATTCTTTTATTTTTGTATTATCATAATATAATGGCCTTGTTTTTATATCTGGATAATTAATTTCTGCTTTATTCTTTTTAATAATTTTTTCATGCTTTGATATTAATAATTCCTGGAAATTATCAGGTATTTCTAATTCCTTACCTGTTATATCAGTATATATATCTGATATTAGATCCTCATTTAATCCATCGGATTCATACAGTTTTATCATATCATCTATTTTTAATTCATTATTTTTTATAGATTTTTTTACCTTATTATACGCATTTTTATTTACCGTATCATATTTCTCCTTTTCTATTGAAATGATATTATTTATGAAGTTTATATCAAAATTTTTTATAATCTGATTAAACTTTTTATACTGATATTCCAGCAGGTATTGCAGATCATATTTGAATTTAATTTCATCTATAAATTTAAAGCATCTTCTTATTAATGTCCTTGCAAGATACCCTACCTTAACATTTGATGGTATTACATAATCAGAGAACATTAATAATAATGTTTTTGTATGGTCTGCCAATGAATAAACATTTCTTATGCTTTTAAGGTTATTTAAAAATTCATTATCCATACTGTAATTATTTTTATCCATAAATTTTTTTAATTCCTTCATCAGTTGAGCCTCACTGTATGGATCTATAACTGCAGCATATTCTGAAATTTTCTGTAATAATTTATCATCAATTTTATGTGCTCTGGAATTTTTTAAAATAAAACTTATTGCATCACCGAATATTGATTCATAAATTGTTGGGGTAGCCTGTGATAACCATGTTAATCTTTCCAGTCCGTAGCCGGTATCAACTATTTCTAATGGCATTTTGGAATATTTTGTATTTTCTATAATTATGGGTCCGTAATCATCCTCCTTTAAATCCATAAAAACCAGTGTGGCTACTTCTAAACCCCTGACAAAAACCTCTACTGCATTGCCGGCATTGCCCCCACCGAACCATGGTTTCTCCTTATATGTTATTAACTCCGGCCTGACCTTTAATTTTTCTGTTAAAAACCTGAAAGAATATCTTATTGTTTCGTCCTTCCAGTAAACATATCTATTTTCATAATTGAAGGAATCATGGCATAACATTTCAAACGTTGTTAAATGCCTTCCGGTTTTACCTACCAAATCAAGATCAAGCATTCTTATGCTTGGTTGAGACATTACGAGGGGGTTTCCTGGTGGTGGTACCATGCCTGAAGTAACCTGTGGCTGAAAATCATATATAGATGCATTTACCAGCAGTACGTCATTTCTCCATCTTGGAACTACCGGATATGGCTCAATGAATTTATGCCCCAGTTCATCGTTTTTAAAGAAATTTATAAATTCATCCCTCATTTCATCCAGTGTATATTTTTTATAAACAGGTGAATTATTAATAAATGAATAACTTTCACAGGCTGGATCACCACATGTGTTTTTATTTCTATCAGATGTCCAGAAATATGATTTACATACAGTGCACTGCTTTCTTATAAAATTTAAATCTCTGAAGAAATCTATATCAAAAGCCGTATTTTCCATTATAACTATAATACTTTTGAATAAATATAATTATCTTTTTTACCAATTATAAATATGAGATGTTATAACATAGATTAAACAATATTTATATTTATTGCATATATATCATTAATATGGAAGAAATAGGGAGACCCTCATGGGATCAATATTTCATGAGGATGGCTTATCTCGCTGCATCACGATCAAACTGTACGCGCAGGAAGGTTGGTGCTGTTATAGTAAGGGACAACAATGTTCTGGCCACCGGATACAATGGTCCACCGGCACATACGGTGAACTGTAACGTAATAGGGTGTATACGTGATGAAATGCATGTAATGTCAGGAGAGAGGCAGGAACTTTGCAGGGGTCTGCATGCAGAGCAGAATGCAATTATACAGGCTGCTGTAAACGGTTCCGGTATAAAGGGCTCAAAAATATATGTTACAACACACCCATGTTCAGCATGCTCTAAAATGATAATGAATGCACAGATCACAGAGATAATATTTGCCGAGGGCTATCCCGATGATTTAGCCAAACTAATGTTGCTTGAAAGCAGTATAGAAATAAGAAGGTTTACATTGCCTGATATTGAAGTAAAAACAATGATAGGCGAATTTTATTTGCACAAAACTGGAGAAGATTAATTTATTTTTTTATTTATAAGATATAGTTTATGTGAGTTTGCGGAAAAATATCGGATCTGCTGAGGGCTCCATGAGAAACCTCAAATGTAAGTTATTGTGTTTTTCCATCATTCCCATATATTAATGATGTTTTGAATGATATTAATAGAACTTAATAAATAATATTTATTACGGTAACTCAAATATCGTTTCCGGGATTTTTTTCTCTTAACGATTTTTTTAATTTATAATATGTATGTTCTACTACAAGTATATATGGGGGCAATATCAGTATAACCACAAATATTATCCCAATGAATCTGAACAAATATATACTTAATATAATTTCAAAATAAGTTACAATCCTTGCCGGTTTAAACTTAATATATTGCTTAATTTCTGCCTTAATATAAACGTATACAAATAAAAAAGTTGTAATAGCCCATAATGGTGATAACACGTTCTCAAAAGACATATATAAATGTAATAATAAATTATATAAACTTAACATATTATCACCATGGCGGTTCTCCAAATGGATTCCATGGACTGTTATGCGGATTATTTGCATAAAGAGATTGAGATGTACTTACAATTGGCATATATAATATATAAATAAACTATCTATATATTTTTCGGTATCGTCCATAGCGGAAATTGACCGCACACACCATATAAGCGCTATAGGCATAGGGGAAAGAATAACGGGGCTTTCTAAAAACCTGTTATTATTAAACACCGGTGTGGTATTCAGTTAGTAATATGGCTGTTATGCAGCAGGTGTAATTTTATAGATATGGACAAATGGAGAGGTATTTTAATAATACTCAATAATATATTTTTGTACTTATAATATAAACCTTTAAATATTATAATTGAATATATGAGTTGACAACTAATGGTTGTTAACTAAGGTGATAATAATGACAGCAAGAAGAGATGATGATTGGGATGATATATTTAACGACCTGTACGATGAATTTGGTTTTGATATGAAAAAGGTAAACAGTGAAATCGCAAAATTCTGGGAATCAATAATGAAGGGCGAAAGTGATGATAAAATGCTTGGACCATATGTATATGGATTCAGCTACAAGGTAGGGCCGGATGGCAAACCTGTTTTCCAGGAATTTGGAAATGTACCCAAGGGCAGATCCAGATTGGGCTCCGGTAACATGGAGGGAAACTACAGGGAACCATTAACAGATGTAAACGAGGACAATGAAAACATATACATTACATATGAGTTACCAGGAATTGATAAAAAGGACATAAAATTAACGATAAATGAAAATAACATGGAGCTAAAGGTTGATAAGGAACTGAGAAAATATTATAAAAACATTGAGTTAAATGTGCCTGTAGACACTGATAGTGCAGTGGCCAAATTCACAAATGGAATACTTGATATAACATTGAAGAAATTAGATAATAAAAGGAGTGGAAAAACAATAAAAATAGATTAAAAATTTTATTTTTTAAACTTTATTAATAAAAATTTATAATTATGGTGATTTAAGTGGAAGATGAACTGTGGGAAATATTAATGGCATTGGAAAATAACACTAGAAGGGAGATGCTAAAGACACTTGCAAATGATGATTCATATGCTCTTGAACTGAGTAAATTAATAGGCGTATCACAGCAGGCAATAAACAAACAGCTGGATTTACTTGAAAAATTGGGATTGATATCATCAGCAGGTATGAAGATCTCAACAATAGGGCCTCCAAGGAAGGTGTATAAATCCAGTGGATTCTCCACAATAATTATAGATTATTCAAAAAATTTTATGAATATAAAAAAGATGGATATAAACTATGATAATGAATGCAGTATTTCAGGAAATAACAGTGAATTACTGGATGAACTGGAAACTACCAATAGGAACATAGATGAAATTAATAGGAAAAGGAGTGAATTAATAAAAACAAAAGATGAAATTATAGAAAAACTAAAAAACAATTTAAGTAAATACGATGAATTTTACAGAAAAATAATAACGGATTATATAGAAACACTTGATACGGGAGCTGTTGCAGTAAATACTGGTTTACCCGAAGAAATAATAAGGCATATAGTATCCGCATTTATTTCGGATTAATATTATATATCTTATTAATATAATCGGCTATGAAGGTATCATTTAAATTCGATAATAAAATAGGATTTGTTTCTGACGATGAAAAGTATGAGGTAAAAATAAAAAACTCTGTGGTTAATAATGATGAATACCATTCACCTACAGAGTTATTATTAATGGCTATGGGTGGATGCACAAGCGATGATGTTTTAAATATATTAATTAAAATGAGAAAGAATATAAAAAACTACAGATGTGAGGTTGAAGGTGAAAAAAGAGATGAACATCCTAAAATGTTAAGATATGCAAGAATACATTATATTTTTGAGGGAGATGCATCCCCTGAAGATATAAAAAAGGCTATAGAACTATCATTAACAAAATACTGTTCCGTATCATTAACCGTGAAAAGTGCTGGAATACCTGTATCATATTATTATACATTAAATGGAAAGGATTATAATTAATTTTTTAATCCGTTTCCTGTCAGTATTAACAGGGATTTCCCATCAAAATTAGATTTTTTATATGCGGCATATACAGTTGCCGAGCTATATTCTGTATATATGCCCTTCATGGCTAATTCCTCCCTTGATTTTATTATTTCATCCTCGGAAACAGATATACATTTCCCATTTTTATTTAAAATCTGCAACATTTTCGTAATTAATACCGGTTTTTTTGACACAAGGGCATCCGCTATTGATGTAAGATTATTGTCAGGATTATATAAATTACTGTTAATTTTTGAGCATAATGGAGATATATTTTCAGGCTGTACCCCGATTATTTCAGGTATACTATCTATCTCATTACAATCATATAAATGCTTTAAACCGGAATATAAGCCCGATAACAGCGTACCTGCGGAAACGGGCACAAAAATATGGTCTGGCATTTTATCAAACTGTTTAAAAATTTCGTACGATAATGTTCTTATTCCGTCCCTGAACTCAGGATTTAAAATGTGTGACGCATAAAAGCCATTATAACGTTCTGCGGCCTTCTGAACATCGTCCCTTGAACCTTTAATTTTAATTATATTTGCACCGTATGCCTTTATCTGCTTTAACTTTGATTCGTTTGCATTTTCCGGTGTGAATATATTTACGGAAAAACCAGCCTTTTTACCATAGGCAGCTATGGATGCCCCGGCATTGCCTGAAGAATCCTCATTTATAGATTCTACCCTGTTATTCGAATACAGATAGGATGTGAGATTTTTCGAACCACGGTCTTTATATGAAAATGTTGGTGAGAAATAATCTAATTTAAAATATAAATTATCGTTTTCCCTTACTACAGGGGTTTGAACCTCGCCTAAGGAGATGAAATGAGTTATATAATCAAAATTTTTTATTATGTTATCGTTATACCTTTTATCGTATAAAATTTCAAATGGTTCATTGCATACATTACAGTATAACTCATTGCCCTTCCTTTCGTGCCCGTTAAAGCATAAATATTTCATGGATTGAAAACACATTATAAAATAAAAATTTAATTGAAAAATAAAATTAATTTTTATAAAAAATATTCAAAAATTAAAGCGATGAATAATATGCTTCATCGTATGGTTCTGGCTTTAATCCTTTTCTTTCCCTTATTTTTGCAACTATTCCAGTCTGTAATTCATATGGAACCCTCTGATAACCTGAGTTTTCTGAACTCCATATAGCCTTACCACCTGTTGCACTTCTTATTGCAGATGCAAATCCTATCATGCCGGATACAGGTGCAACTGCCACCACCGTGATTTCTTCACCATTCTGCTGCATATCCTCTACAACACCGCGCCTCTGCTGCAATTCGCTTGTCACCGGTCCCATTAAGTCCTGCGGTACACTTATGAAGACTTTCTGCATTGGCTCCAGTAATACCCTACCGGCCTGGCACATTGCGCCATATATTGAATTCCTGCCCGCAGGTATAACCTGTGCTGGACCCCTATGGATACTATCCTCGTGCAATTTTGCATCCATTAAACTTACCTTTAAACCATAGACCTTTTCATTTGCCAGTGGTCCCTTATCCAGGGATTCGTTTAACGATTCTATTAACAGTTCCATTGTTTCATCAAGGTACTGTATACCTTTTGTCATATCAAGCATAATGTTGATACCATGTATTGATACAAGGCCACGTGCCTCATCATGGCCCATACCCGCCTCCTCAAGCGTTGCCATAACAGCCTTTTTATCCTTTATTTTTGATCCACTGGGCACCTTGCCATCGAGTATTGCCTGGACAACACCTTCCGGTAACTTCTCCACCTTGAAATAGAATCTATTATGCTTATTTGGGGATTTACCCTCAAATGGACCGCCTGTTTTATCAACAGTTTCCCTGTAAACCACCAGGGGTTCCGAGGTAACAACATCAACATGGTAATCATTTTTAATTCTGTACATTGTTATTTCTAGATGCAATTCTCCCATTCCTGATATTAAATGCTCTCCGGTTTCCTGGTTTATATCAACCTGTATTGATGGGTCCGCCTTTGAAACGGATCTTAAAACATCTATTAACTTCGGTAAATCTGCTGTATGTTTTGCTTCTATTGCCAGTGTAACCACCGGTTCTGAATAGTGAGACATTGGTTCAAAGTCTTCCATATCCGGCAATGACGATACTGTTGAACCTGCTATTGCACCCCTTAATCCAACAATTGCAGCTATGTTCCCTGCGGCTATATCATCTATTGAGATTCTATCAGGACCAACCATCATGGATAGCAACTGAACCTTTGATTTTCCAGCTCCGGTTACATATAATTCCGTACCCTTTCTTATTATACCGGAAAATAATCTTCCAACCGCTATCTCACCGGCATGTGGATCAATTAATATTTTTGTGATCATCATGCTTATAGGCCCATTATCATCACATTTTAACATAGCTTTTCCTATCTCTGAATTTAAATCACCATGCCAGATCTGTGGTATCCTATATTTCTGTGCAACCTCCGGGTTCGGCAGGTTTTTTATAACCATATCAAGCACTACCTTATGTAACGGTGCCTTTTTTGCCAGTTCCCTCTGTTTACCCGAGCTAACCAGTTCTGTAATATCCTTAAATGTTATCTTAAAAATGGCCATTGCAGGAACGGATAATGCCCAGTTATTATATGCGGATCCAAATGCTACGGTTCCATTCTGTACACTAACCTGCCAGAGCTTACTGAACTCTTCAGGGGAATATTTTGTTATTAACCTATTTACATCAGAAATTACCTTAATAAAACGTTTCTGCATTTCCTCTCCATTTAATTTCAATTCATTTATTAATCTATCAACCTTATTTATAAACAGTACAGGTTTAACCTTTTCCTTTAAAGCCTGGCGTACAACAGTTTCCGTCTGTGGCATAACGCCTTCCACGGAATCAACAACTATTACTGTACCGTCCACTGCCCTCATTGCCCTTGTAACATCTCCACCAAAATCAACATGGCCTGGAGTATCTATTAAATTAATTAAATACTCTCTACCCTCTACAGTATGAACCATTGATGCATTTGCAGCATTTATTGTAATTCCTCTCGCCTGTTCCTGTTCATCATAATCCAGTAACAATTGTTTTCCAGCAAGTTCCTCACTCATCATTCCCGCACCGGCAATCAAATTATCGCTCAGTGTAGTTTTACCATGATCTATATGTGCTGCTATATCTATGTTCCTTATTAATTCTGGATGTTCAACTAATTTCATTGCTTTTGCAACATTATCTTCTTTTCTCCCCATTAATAACACCGTTTAATTTTACAAATTCTATATTAAAAATCATTATTTAATTATTATCAAAATTTATTAAAAAATAAAAATAATTTTAGCTTTTTATCTGTATTTCTATTCTTACACCATCCGGTATGGATATTCTCATCAACTGCCTCAGGGTTCTTTCATCTGCGTCCACGTCTATTAATCTTTTATGAACCCTCATTTCCCAGCGATCCCATGTGGGTGAACCTTCACCATCAGGGCTTTTTCTAACAGGAACCTTCAATCTTTTTGTTGGTAATGGCACAGGACCATGTACCTCAACTCCGGTTCTTTTTGCAATTGATTTTATTTCTTCACAGACTACGTCCACTATCTTGTTTTCAGTGCCACTCAATGAAATCCTTGCCCTATATGCCATATGATATCACGCCACGACTGCTTTTTCAAGATCTATACACTGACCTGCCGCAACTGTCATTCCCATATCCCTTATTGCAAATCTTCCAAGTTGCGGGAATTCGGCAACCTTCTCAAGAACAAGAGGTCTGTCCGGAACCACTTTTACAACCGCTATATCCCCAGCTTTTATGAAATCTGGTTTATCCTTTAACGTTGTTCCATCCTTTGGATTTATTGTTTTTATTATTTCGTCTATTCTACATGCAACCTGTGCTGTATGAACATGGAATACGGGTTTGTATCCGGCTGCTATTACACTGGGATGCTGCAGTACAACGATCTGCGCTGTGAATGATTTTACTACTGTTGGAGGATTATTGACAGGACCGCATACATCTCCTCTTCTTAAATCGTTCTTTGCTATTCCCCTTACGTTGAAACCAACATTATCACCGGGCTCTGCCTTTTGCATTGATGTGTGATGCTCTTCTATTGATTTAACCTCTCCTGTTTTGTTAGCAGGTAAGAATATTACCTTGTCGTTTACTCTTAACACACCTGTTTCTACCCTACCTACCGGAACTGTCCCTATACCGGTAATTGAATATACATCTTCTACGGGCAATCTTAATGGTTTGTCCGTTGGTTTTGCAGGTACCTTTAGATTATTTAATGCCTCTATTAATGTCGGGCCTTTCCACCATGTAAGGTTTGAACCTGTTTTTATTATATTATCTCCTTTGTAACCGCTCAATGGTATTATAGGTACATCTTTGAAACCTATAGGTGTCAATAATTTTGTTACCTGTTCCTTTACTTCATTGAATCTTGCTTCACTGTATGCTGGCTGTGTTGAATCCATCTTGTTTATGCCGACTATTAATTGCGGTACTCCTAATGTCCTTGCAAGGAATGCATGTTCCCTTGTCTGTGCCATTACTCCCTCTCCTTCTCTTGCCGATACAACCAGAACTGCTGCATCTGCCTGGCTTGTTCCTGTTATCATGTTTTTTACGAAATCCCTATGTCCCGGAGCGTCAATTATTGTGAAGTAGTATTTGTCTGTTTCAAATTTTCTGTGTGTTAAATCTATTGTAACTCCTCTTTCTCTTTCTTCCTTGAAACGATCCATGACCCATGCAAACTCGAATGTTGCCTTTCCTTTCTCTTCTGATTCTTTTTTATATTCATCGATAAGATGCTGTGGAATTTCTCCGTGCTCGAACAGTAATCTACCTACAAGGGTAGATTTTCCATGATCGACATGCCCTATTACGACTAAATTCATATGTGGTAATTCTGCCATTTTTTTCACCTTTAATAAGGATAATATCCTTTTCTTACCATATAATACTTTAATATTTAAATATCTTTCTTTCTTTAATAATATATGCAAATAGATTTATTAATAGTTTAGGTATTTATTATTGTGTTAAACCATGTATATATATTACCACACGGCGATGAGATTATAGATATGCCCAATGAAGATAGTGTAAAGATGAACAAAACCATAAAAAATGTAACGGGAAATGATGATGCAGTAAAAATAATAATATCCCCACATGGCCTAAGATTAAGTGATAAAATAGGAATATATATGAGTTATAATTTTAAGGGCTATTATAAAACAGAAAATAATATTATAATAAATAATTATAAAAATGAAATTGACCTGTCAAATAATATATATGAAAAAACGAACAGTATTTCTGAGGGCATAAATTACATTACCTCCGGAGAAGGTTCATATCTATTTTTAGATTTTGGGGCTTTGATACCGTTAAAATTCTTTAAAAAAAGCAATATAGTCGTTATAGGTGAACCGAGATTTGATAATAAAGAAGTTTTAATAAATTTCGGATATACCATGTATGACGTAATAAATAATTATAATAAAAAAATATCACTTATAATGAGTGCAGACCAGGCACATACCCACAGTAAAAGTGGTCCATATGGATATTCGCCCATGGCAGAAAAATATGATGAAATGATAAAAAATTGGATTATAAATAATGATGATACAGTAATAGATATTGATAATAATTTTATAAAGGATGCAAAACCAGATAGTTACTGGAATATGCTGATTTTATATGGCCTTATTAAGGCTTCAGGAATTAAATTAACCCTTGATTATTATTATGTACAGAAATACTTTGGAATGCTGTGCGCACATTATTGATATTGCATATGGTGAAGTGCCACATCTATTACAGTGATCACCCTATGATGAAATATATTACTTCCTGTTAATGTTAAAATTTAAAGTAATGTATCCATGAACACACTGAAAAATATCATTACGCAGAAACAGTATATAGAAACCTGTGTGAGGAATAATAGGTCACAAAAATAATAAATATAATTAGATGATGTGGTTTGTATGGATTCTAAAATGGAAGCATTTGAGAGTAAATTTGTAGGGGGGTGGAACAATCATATAATCGATGACCTTTTAAAATTATATTCTGACAGCATTGTATATAAACATCAGGGAGAAGAGCCAAGAGTTATAGAGGGAAAAATGCAGTTTAAAATTTATCTAAGAGGTCTGTGGGCCTCTATTCCAGATTTTGAATTCAGATTATTGAACACGGTTTGGGATGGAAACATGGGATTTGGGGAGTGGATATGGAAAGGGACATTCCACGGAAAAAGATACTCCTTTGGCAATGTAACTGAAAACAAAAAAGTCCAGTATGAAGGCGTGGATATCATAATACTGGATGGTAATGGCCTTATAAAAGAAGAGAGGGCATATTATAATATGCTGGACATCATAAAACAACTCCAATAGTATTGTACAGAATGGTATTTCATAGATGCAGCATAAAGAGATAGTAATAACCTCACTTCTTGGCTTCATATCGACATTTGAAGCGTCCATGATACTGATTGCTGTACCTACCATTTCTGATTATTTCAACATCTCTCACATTCAGGCATCGTTCCTGATAACAGTATATGTTGCTATAGAAGCGTTGCTCTTTGTTCCATTTTCCATAGTATTTGAACGGTTTGGATTGAAGTCTGGGATGATTCTGGGAGGTACCTTCCTTGCAATAGGGGGATTACTTATTTTCCTGAGCAACAGTTTTTTTGAAATGGAACTTTTCAGGGCCATACAGGCAGTTGGGGCATCCATAGTTCTTCCATCCTCACTTGCCTATGCATCCAGGCTGGGTGAGGATTCAAAGAGAGGCAGTGCTATTGGCATAAACCATGGCATAGTTAGTTTGGGATATGTTTTTGGGCTTCCGGTGGGTGGACTCACAGCCATTTTTGACTGGAAAATACTTTTCCTTGTGTCTTCTATTGTTGCTCTGGCAGGTCTATTATTTGTTCTGAAGATAAGTAACATTCACGGAAGGTCATCTATTGGGCATAGTGCTTTTGGTCCGGGTATTGCATTAAGTGGTGTCGTTATTATACTCTTCAATATCTGGGCTGGAATAGCCATCATAACCGTGGGGCTGACAATGAGCCTGAAATCACGATTACCGGGGGAGTATATAAAATCCAGCCTAAGTGGATTTATGCACTCCATAACCAGAAATGGTTTTGCTGCATTCCTTGTATTTCTGTATGCTTCCATTGGATACAATGCACTACAATACAGCCTGCTTGTTCTCCTATTTCCATTATCGTTCACAGTATTTTCTCTGACAGGTGGCAGGGCATTCGATAGATTCGGAAAAAAGAAGGTCCCACTGCTGGCATTTTTTTTAATGTCGCTGTTTTCACTCTCAATATTTGTTAATCCTATTCTGGCCGAAATTCTCCTTGGCATTGCATCTGGTCTTGCAACGACGTCAAACACATCATATACCATGGGCAGCCTTGAAAGGGGAAACAGAACCGTTGGGTCTGCCCTGAGAACCTTACAGGGTGCTGCCTCAATGTCCATTGGTTTAAGCCTTGCATCAATTATTTCGGTAAAACCCGGGCAGATAATCCTTACTATCATGATACTGAACGCAATTGCATGCATTGCTGTGTTATTCTATAACCCTTCGAAACTTAAAAAAGAGGCAACACGGCATTCCGGTGCATAGTAAGGGTAGATATTATGCAGTAAAAGCTCCCTTATGATTAATATAATTTCTATTGGTGTTTCCGGATAACTATTTTCCCTGAACTACTTTCTGGTATGTTCCAGAGGATTGCAATATTTTCTCCACTGCTGGGTAGTTTTCCTGAAGAAACGTTCAGGGGGTCTGTTTACCTAAGGCTATGAATATATACCGGTAAGACTCCAGTTCCAGTATGGGATGTATAAATGCCACAGAAAACCGGTAATACCTGATATCGCAGAAAGGATTCAATTTTTCCCATGCACACAACAGTGACCGGTTATACATCAAAGATAAAAATATATACCTATTTAAAATAGGGTATCATGGATGCCAAATTTAGTATAATGTCAAAGGAAAAGGATTCAATTAAATTAGAAATGTTAAATTATGATAATACATTATTAAGACCCCTGGCAGAGGAAATTTTAAAGGATGATAAGGTAGAAACTGTACATTATTATATAAAACATCCGGATATTGATAACCCGGAGATATATGTAAAGGTAAACAGTGGCAAACCACAGGCTGCAATAAAGAGGACAATAAGAAGGCTTAATAAATTATATGAAACTATGTATTCAGACCTTGAAAAGGAAAAATTAAATAAAAATTGAAAAGATGGTAAATAACTATATAATCGAAACATCAAAGGAAAATACTGACATAGCATATACAGAAATAAATTCAATAATGGAAAATTATAAGAGTTTCAGTATATTATTTACGGTTGATAACTATATAATGATCTCTGGTGATTATTCCGATTTAAAAGATTCTGCATTTATAAATTATATATCACTGGTAATAGATGAAACCGATGATTATAAAAATTTTAATAAAAAAATACCGGATGGCAGGTTTTTTGTAAGGGTATCAGGAAGGAATAAGACAGAAACGGAATATTTTGAAAATGAAATAGGCAGGGTGTTAAATGGCTATGGAAGAATATCCTTCAGAAATCCTGATTTTATAATAAGGGCGGTATATATAAACAGGTGGTATTTGTGTATACTGAAATATGAAAAAAACAAAAAGGAATTTGAATCAAGAAGGGCACCGTTGAGACCGTTTTTCTCTCCGGTATCATTACATCCGAAATATGCAAGATATTTAATAAACACATCATTTACAAAGCCTGGAGATACAATAATTGACCCATTCTGCGGTACGGGTGGAATATTAATAGAAGCAGCCCTAATGAAAAGAAAAATAATAGGAAATGATTCCTCACTGAATATGGTAATGGGAACTAAATTAAACCTAAAATATTTTGATATCAAGGATTATAAAATTTATAATGATGATATATCACATTTAAATATCAGTAGAAAGGTAAATGCCATTGTAACGGATATGCCATATGGCAGAAGCTCTGGCATTGATAACCATGAAATAAATGACCTGTACATGGAATCATTTAAAAAATTTAGTGATATTTTAATAAAAAATGGTAAATGTTCGGTGATAATTAATGATAAAAAATTTTTAACATATGCGGAGGATTATTTTGATATAATAAAAATAGTTCCCGTATATCAGCATAAATCACTGATAAGGCAGTTTGTAATATTAAATAAAATTAACTGATTTTTTCTATTTTTATTCCTATTTTTTTATCCTCTATATCCCAGTACCTGAAATCCTTTGTATTGCCAGTTATTATTTTATCGGTTAATGTTTCTTTCATTATCATGGATGAAAACTTTTTTACTGCAACCAACAGTTCGCCGTTTGAGTCTATATAGGTATTTATGCTGTCTGAGTAACCGAGATTCAAGTCCTTTCTCATAACCTGTATCCTTCTTATTGTTTCCCTTGCATAACCTATCAGTTTAAGATTTTCATCTATATCCTTATTTATAAATACCCCTATTCCTGATTTTGAATCTGATGTATATGCATAATTTTCATGCGGAATTTCTGTTATTTCAAGTACATCCCTACCAAATTCATTACTGTCAAATTTTATTTTGCCTGTTTTTAGGAGTTCATCATAGGTATTGTTTTTATTTAAATACTCGACGAAGGCATTTGTTTTTGCCTTTAATACCGGAGCTACTTTTGAAAATACCGGTTTTATTATATATTTCACAGGTTTTTCATCTTCCTTTATAAACCTTATTTCCTCTGAATTAAGTTCCGGTGATATTATATTCAATATTTCATTGCTTAAATTCATGTCACTGTAAATTAATATTTCCTTTACGGTTTGCCTCCCCTTTATATTTGATTCCTGCCTTAACCTTCTTGATAATTCCATTATTGATATTGCATAATTAAATTCGTTTTCCAGATCCTTATTTATATAATATCTATCTGCTTCAGGATAATTTTCCATATGAACTGTTTTCTCTGAACCGGATAGTTTTAAATATAAATAATCAGAGAAAAATGGTGCCAGTGGTGCCATTAATTTTATTATATTAAATAATGTATAGTACAGTGTTTCATACGCTCTTTTCTTTTCACTGTCTAAATTCCCTTCCCAGAATCTTTTTCTTGATAGCCTTAAATAATAATTTGAGAAGTCGTTGATTAAATCCATTATAGACCTCAATGCTATATGTATGTTATAATCATCCATATTATTTCTAACATCCGCCACTGCTGAATTTAATCTTGACAGTAACCATTTATCCAGCAAATTTTCAGGTTTTTCCAGTTTGTCAAAGATAAAATTATCCAGATTTGCATTGGAAACAAAAAATGAATATATGTTTGACAGTGTGCTGAAAACCTTTCTTGTTGTATCATTTATTAGCTTTTTATCTATTGACTTTGAATTCCATGGAGCACCTGAGAAGAAAAATAGCCTTGCTGCATCAGCACCATATTCATTTATAAAATCCTTTGCGGTTACAAAATTACCCTTGCTCTTGGACATTTTCTGACCATGTTCATCCAGTATAAAGCTTATGGACATAACGTTTTTATAACCGTTTCTTTTGAGTAATAATGAGGATATTACATGTAATGTATAGAACCATCCCCTTGTCTGGTCTATTGCCTCGGAGATAAAATCCACAGGTATATTCTTCACATTATAATTTTTATTGAAGGGGTAATGCATTGCAGCATATGTTGCACTGCCAGAATCAAACCATGTATCTATAACATATGGCTCTCTTGCCATTTCCTCATTGCATTGCGGGCATTTTAATTTAACATTATCTATAAATGGCCTGTGCAGGTCTTCTGGCACACTGCCACCGTATTTTTTTATATCGTCCCTGCCACCTATGGCTAAATAATGCTTATTATTACATTTCCATACCGGTAGCGGGGTTCCCCAGTAACGGTCCCTGCTTAATGCCCAATCCTTTGCCTCCGATAGAAAATTGCCAAACCTTCCCTCCTTAAGATAATCTGGATACCAGTTTATTTTCTCATTATTTTCTTCCAGTGATTTCCTTATATTTGATACCTTTATAAACCATGCATCCAGTGGATAATACAGTAACCTCGTACCGCAGCGGTAACAGAATGGATATGTATGCTTTACTTTCTGGCTTTTAAATAATAATTTATTTTCCTTCAAATATCCAATTATTTCACTATTTGCGTCTATAACAAATTTATCTTTCCAGGGTACCTCATTATTAAATTTACCATCAAGGCTTACCGGGTTTAATATTGGCACCCCAAATTTTTTTCCTATCTCAAAATCATCTGCACCAAAAGCTGGTGCTGCATGGACTATGCCTGTACCATCATCCGCTGTTACAAAATTGCCGGTAACGACTTTCATGGTATTTTTTGGAGCCTGCAGAAAAGGCATTAACTGTTCATATTCCATTCCAGATAGAGCCTCACCCTTAAATTCTGATAGTATTTTATACTTATCAAATAATTTATCAACTATTGATGATAATAAATAATATTCATTGCCTTCACTTTCTATTAATGCATATTCTAAATCTGGGTTTACAGCTAAAAATTCATTAGATTGCAGTGTCCACGGTGTTGTTGTCCATGCTATGAAATATCTATTTTTATGGCCTTTCACCATGAATTTAACATATACCGATGGGTCATCAATATTCTTATATCCCTGTGCAACTTCATGTGAGCTTAAAGAAGTACCACATCTTGGGCAGTATGGAACAATTTTATAGTCCTTAACAAGCATGTTTTCATCAAATAATGTTTTTAATGCATACCACTCACTTTCCATGTAATCATTTCTTAGAGTTACGTATGAATTTTCTTCATCTATCCAGTAACCTATTAAATTATCTATTTCGTTCCACTCATCTATGTATTTAAAAACGCTGTCCTTACAGTATTCATTGAATTTTTCTATGCCAAAATTTTCTATATCCTTCTTACTGTTAAAACCAAAATGTTTTTCTGCTTCAATTTCAACTGGAAGCCCATGACAATCCCAGCCCCCGGTTCTTCTCAATATATCATAGCCCATCATGTATTTATATCTCATTACCGTATCTTTTACAGTTCTTGTCATTAAATGGCCAACGTGTGGCCTGCCATTTGCTGTTGGCGGTCCCTCCAGAAATGTAAAATTTTTATTTCCCCTTTTAGTTTTAAGGATATCATTTAAAATGTTCTTTTTTTCCCAGTAATTAAGCACTTCCTTATCTATATCAACTATCGATCTATTTACATCTACATTTTCATAAAGTTTTTGATTCATCTAACTACCTCCAAGGTGGACACGTTCGAAATAGCGTGGAGGAATTGAAAACCGAAGCCCAATCCTTTGCCATATTTTCTCAACTGCACTTTCCTTACATTTACATCCATTTTCTTTTCCCCCTTCATGACAGACTTCCACAGCTAAAGCGTGTGGGGATCTGCAAGTTTTGCCCTGTGGGTTAGAACCATACGAAACGTGAAATTGTGCCTGTATTCTGCGGGGGTCTGCTGGGACCCAATATAACTTCTGTTTTTTCTTCATGTTTTCAAAGTTCCCTGATCAACTCTTGCGTTGCCCTTATTGGACAACCCACATATGTTATGTGTGGTGGTTGGCTTAATAGTTCAGTAATAAAATGTATATATTATTTTTTATTATGAATCTAACCCAATGAGCTAAAAGTTTCCTTTTGCGTTAAACTGAAATGGATCAAACGGTTGACCCCTGGCAGAGGAAGTTTTAGATCTGGTTGTGTCTCTGAAGCAGGAAACAAACTTAATTTGATTGGTGTGTCGCTGATGACAGCATGCATGCCACCTATTCTGAGGTGTTAACAATAAGTACAGGAATACCGGAATAATATCTTGGAGAAGTGAATTGCCCTAACCTGATTCTATAACATGCTGGTGGTAAAAGTGTACAGGTTTGTGAGTAATATAAAAGAAATATTAATGGATAATAATCCCTAATTTTGAAATATATTGTACAATAAATATTATCATTTATTCCCATTCGCCAGTAGTTATTTTAAAAGCTATAAAATTGAATATTATCTGTACTTGCTATAGTTATACAATAAATCTATTAAATTTTTTTCCATGCCGTCATTTATTGTACCATCGTTTTTTTTGCCGATAATATAATCCTTTGCATCCTTTATACCCTTTTTCGAGGCAATGGAATATATACTGCCTCTTAAGGCTCCCCTTAAACTATCCGGTAAATCCCTAAGAATTGTGCCTAACATATAATTAAATTCTTCTTCCCTTCGCATATCTAACTTTTTAATGCTTTTTTCACCGTTATTAACCCTGTAATTTTTATTTATTCTTTTTTTCCCATTTCTACCATATTTATTTCTATTGTAAGTTCCCATCTGTTATTTATAGGTTAAATTGATATATAACACTTTTTAATTTTCAATTTAATAATTTATAAAAATTATGAGATGAAATTAACATCATTGAAATTTAGGCATTAAGGATGTGCTATAGTGATTATTAACCATTACAAAATAGGTAGTTTGATCGTGAATTTGTACTTTATTTTACGTACCAACAGAAAAGATCTAGATCATAGTGTCCAGATGTGTGTTACAGGTAGATATATGACAATTGTTGTGAGAAAAGTGGAATAGATTATTACAAGTTGTATGATGAGAAGCGTGTGAATGGGAAGGTTGTACAGAAATATACTGGATACCGCGGGAAAGTGCCAAATTCTAGGGGTGAGATCAAACCCTAGGAGATTATAATGTATGTTCAGAGGCTAATGAATAAGGGTATACCACAGGAGAATATAGATCAGATCCTCAGAAAGATTGGTATAGAATATGATATATGGTCAATAACTAAGATAATCATAGAGAATGAACTGAATGTGAAGAATATAACCCTTACACGCAGGAAGCAATAAATAAATATTATGATTTTTATAAAAATAGATGAAATAACGGAAGATAATCACCATAGCTTAGGCATTGTAATTAAATAATTTAGTTAGTTAGTCGCTTCTGACTTGTTTGCATAATTCCACCTTCCATGGAATTTGTCTGCCTTAATGTTTCATTATGATAGGGTAGAAATAACTATTTAATTACATCACAATGCCTTAGTATTTATTTCCTAAGCAGTAAATATCAATGTCTACGTAATAATTAATTGTAGCATAGACTTGCATCATGCAGTATAATTCCCCCATTTATCCCCAATTTTAGTGGATTCTTGATGGAAAATTATGCAACATTTCTAATCCTTTATGTCCACTATAGGCCATATGGAAAACTATTTCTATTCAGACAATACTTCACGGTCCGACAAAATACCGGGTATTTGGAACGATCTATATATGTTCCTACACGTGTGTGGGTCGGACATTATGCGAATATTTATATACAGTCATATGTTTATACAGTCATGGATACTATGGCGATCATTTGGCGTTGGAAATTTGACGCCTATATGCACTGCGGACCAACAAATTCATGGGATTTCTAATTCAAATTTGCGTGTTATGTAGGCCTCATTACACTAATTCTTTCAAAAGAAGCAGGAAGATTATGATCCCCTATCAATTTTCTTGCAAAAGAAATAACGGTTAATGATCGCCATAGCATGGATAGAAAGATGATAATAGGTGTGGTAATGGCATTTATATTTATTATGTCGGGATTTGCAATTGCAGCAGATAATTCAGCTGGCAATATGAATGCGGGTGTTGCTAAGCCGGAATATAATTATAACAACGTTAATATCCCCAGCATAAATATAAATATTGTGGGCATGAATAGCTTTATTGCCAATTTATTCTCATCAGGAAGAATGGAGAAAACTTTTATTTACAATGGTATTGTAATTCACGAAGAGAGTAATAAAATTAAAAACAATGAGGTAAAAGTACACTTTTTTGTGCATACAAAAAATTTTAGCAAAAAAACAGCAGTAACAATAATAAGCAAGAATAATGCATATTATATTTTTAATGACCAAATAAAAGGTTCTGTAAAAATAAACAGTAATACCGATAAAATCATATATGATCCGGGAGGAACTTATTATTACTACGTATCTTCTTCGGGCAGTTCCAGTCATAAATGGACTACTCCAGTATCATCGGGTCACTGGTATGCGTGTTCTAAATCTATTGTTAAAACTGACACAGCTTTTATAACATGGAGCGGCCCAAGTGTTATTTTTGTATTTGGGATGCCAGAGATATATTCCCCTCTATTAGGATCTTACTGGCAGGAATCCAATAGCGATGGGTGGGCAGTTTCATGTGGTCACATACCCCCACATGTAAACGGTCCTGAGATGCCAGTAACCGGTCAGAGGACATTACATAATTATCATGGCGCCAATACAGATGTAAAGGTAACTGTAATATGGAGCTATACTCCAGTATTAGGAGGTTTTTAAAGATGTCAGTAAATTTGTCCAGATCAGGCAAAAAAAGAATAATACCGAATAAAATATTTTTGATAATATTGGCTGCGGAGATTTCATCTGTATATATATTAAATTATGTATACTCCGGAATGATACCACTGGATATAACCATAATTCTTGGTATTATCGGATTTATAGTGATAATGAACGGTTTCAGCAGATATGCTGAGTACGAAAAAAGTAAGTATCATGGAAAATAAATGAGTTTGTGGTAAATGAAACCATGAAGAATATTTTATATTACTCTTAATTTGTGGTTCCATATACCTGCAGTATGTAAAATTTCATGAATTCTTTTAACACGGATACATTCTTCTCATATATTTCAGGTGCCTGGTTGCCTAGCTTTCTTGAATAACCATCAGAAATACAGATTGATGAGGATATATTAGACTGGTTCTATCTTTAATGATCTCTATAGGTTCAACTTCCTTCTTCGAGTTTGGAATTTCCCCAGATATCCCATGTACGTCTTCATACCCTTTCCATTTACACGCTTCTCATCCACAATGCTGTAGTAAGTCTTTCCGGTATTTCCCCTTGTAACCTTTTTTGCCCCAAGTGTCATTGTAAACTGTAATTATATCCCACAATATAAATCCTTATACCAGTACGTAAATTAAAGTAAAAATGCATGATCAAACTGCCCATTTTATAACGCCTAATAATCGCCATAGATACTAAGAAAAAATATAATAACTTATGTCTACCATGCTATGGGGATAATCTTTAAAAATAAATGTTAACAGAAACTATCACAACAGTTATGTTTTTATTTTGCGATTAAATGATAAATTATCGACAGAATTTACTATATTGTAAAAATGTTATATATAAGTAAAAAATATAGTTAAAAGGTGTAAATTATGAAAATGCCAAAACAGATAAAAACTTACTGTCCATATTGTAAAAAGCATACTCTTCATGATGTGGAAAGGGTGCGTAAAAGAAAAGCCAGTGAATTGAGAGCAGGCCAGAGAAGGTTCAGGAGAGTAACCTCAGGTTACGGGGGTTTCCCGAGACCAAGATATGAGGGTAGGGAAAAACCTACAAAGAGAATTGCATTAAGATTAAAATGCACTGTATGCAAGAAGTCAATTACTCCTCCAACACAGAGAGCAAAGAAATTTGAAATAATAGAGGCATAAATATGGAAGAATTTAAAAAATTAAATAATGTTGGAAACAACTTCCTGAAAATTAAATGTAAAAACTGCGGTAATGAACAGATAATCTATTCCAAAATTTCATCGGCTGTTACATGCAATATCTGTGGGTCGGCCATTGCTAAACCCACTGGATCAACATTGTCAACATCGGGTGAATTTGTGGAAAAGGTCAAATTATAAGGTATATATGTATAAGGAAGTACCGGAAGTCGGTGATTTAGTAGTTGTAACGATAAGGGAAGTACAGAACTTCGGTGCTATAGCTCAGTTAGATGAATATCCAGGTTATTCTGGATTCATACATATAGCAGAGGTTGCAACAGGCTGGATAAGGCATATAAGAGATTTTGTCAGGGTTAATCAGAGAACGGTATGCAAAGTATTAAACGTTGATGCAAATAGAAAACATGTTGACCTATCATTAAAAAGGGTAAATGCCCATCAGAAAAGGGAGAAAATAGAAGAATGGAAAAATGATCAGAAAGCATACAAATTGCTCGGAATGATTATGTCCGAAGCAAAAATAAGCAATAAAAGTAAAATTAGGGAAATAGAAAATTATTTAATTACAGAATACGGAAGCATATATAACGCTTTATACGATGCTGCCGCAGATAAGGATTTTATGATAGATATTAAGGAACCATGGAGAGATATGTTCATTAAGATTGCGGGTGACAACATATCAATACCACTGATAAAGATAGGTGGTGTTATAGAAATGTACTCAATTGCGCCCGACGGCATAGATTCAATAAAAGAGGTATTAGAAGAAGTTTCTGAGGATAAAAATATAAATATATCATATATGGGTGCACCGAAATATAGAATTTCAATCATGGACGAGGACTATAAATCAGCAGAAGAAAAATTAAAGAAAAACCTTGATCTTGTAGCAGATAAATGTAAAAAACGTGATGTCGAATATAGTTTTTCAAGGGATGAGTAATGAAAACTTTAATAAGGAAATGCAATTATTGCAGTATTTATACAATGGATGAAATATGCCCAAAATGTGGGAATAAAACTGTAATGGCAATACCGATGAAATATTCTCCGGCGGATAAATTCCAGAAATACAGATTAAGGTTAATTGAGGATGATAAAAATGGAAAAAATAATTATTAAAACCTATGAAGAACCGGAGCTTAAGGATCCGATATTCGTGGGGGGATTACCAGGAATAGGCAATGTTGGCAAAATAACTGCAGATTATTTTATAGACAAATTAAAAATGAAGAAAATAGCTGATATATATTCAGAATATTTGCCACCACAGGTCTTTATAAATGATAGTGTAGTACACCTTGTAAGGGATTCTTTATACTATAAGAAAACAAACAAAAAAAATGATTTAATATTTTTAGCAGGTGATTTTCAGGGAACAACACAGGAGGGACAGTACGAATTATCCTATAAAACCCTTGAACTGCTGAAAAAATATAATGTTTCTAAAATTTATACACTGGGTGGCTACAGCATAGGTAAAATTGTGGAAAAACCTAAAGTTTTAGGTGCTGTAAGTGATAAGAATATTATAAAAAACCTTGAAAAGGCTGGTGTTACATTTACAGATGGTGAGCCAAATGGTGGCATTGTTGGGTCAGCTGGCTTACTTTTAGGCCTTGGAAAGGAGTTATTTGACGTAGGTGGGGCATGCCTTATGTGTGAAACATCCGGTTACTTTGCAGATCCAAAAGGGGCAAGGGAAATAATAAACGCATTAATAAAAATACTTAAAATGAAGGTTGATTTAAAGGATATAGATGAAAAAACAAAGCAGCTGGAAGAAATAACGGAAAAAATGAAGCAGGAAACACAGAACAAAACAACCAAGGAAGATCTAAATTATTTTGGATGAATTTTATTTTAATATTTTATAATTTAAATCTTTTATATCCGTAAATTATTATGACATATGAAAGCAGAGGTTATTAAAAAATCCAATTTAAAGAAAATTAAAAAGGAATTTGATAATTTTCCGGATAATAAAAGGATTCTTTTTTCCGCAGTAATAAAGTTATTTGAAATATTTGATGATAAAATAATATTAATAAAGGTCTATGAGGACAGTGACATAGATTTAAAAATAAAATTAAGCAATAATGAATATAAATATGTGAGGATATTACATGCAGTCGATGATAAATTTGGAATAATGAATCTAAACATGCATGAAAGGAAAATCGGTAAGGATAATTTATACAACATGATAAATAACGATATAAATTATGAAAATAGATTATCAAAGGAAACAAAGAATGAAATATTAAAGTATATTGATTTTAACAGAAACAGAAAAAAATTACTGTATATACTGATTGCTGGCAATAATTACTATATTATGAAGGAACAGACAATAAAGGAGATAATATTGAAGGATGTTGAATATATGTATAAAAAAGATTCTTCGTATAGGGTATATAACGGTAATATACCGGTAAATTTTATCAATAATTACTGGACATCGCATTTACATGCAAAGAAAAAATCCGAAATTGATGTGTGGAGATATGTGATGATGGGTTAATTTATCATAAACAAAAGTTTAAACGCTATAGTATTCTGAATTTAGAATTTATACCGTTATTAAAAGTAACAGACCGGTATTGTGTGCATGGAAGTACTTAAATTTTAGATCTATTCAATGTATGTTACCAGACTGCCATAACATTCTGTTAGGTTAAAATTCTACACCGAGAGATATTCTACCAAATCTGCGAAAAACTCAATAATTTCAGGGATCACAGTAATTTAATGCTGGAAATGTGTTCATATTCCACCGGTAAGTTACGGAATAGTAAAAAAATTATTAAACATGATAATTATATATAAAAATGGATTATGATGTTGACGTTGCAATAGTTGGTGGTGGGTTATCCGGTCTTTCTGCCGCAATTACTGCTGCGAAGAATGGTTTATCTGTGATAGTCCTGGAACGGGGCGATTATTCCGGGTCAAAGAACGTAAGCGGTGGAAGAATGTATGTTCATTCCTTAAAGAGGCTTGTTGGTGATAAATTTAAGGATGCACCGTTAGAATTACCCATAAAAAAGGAGACATTTGAGGTATATAATAATGGAAGAAAAACAACATTTTCCTTTGAGAATAAGGAAAATGATAATAGTTATTCAGTGCTGAGGTCAAAATTTGACCGGTGGCTTGCCTCCGAGGCTGAAAATAGCGGGGTTGCAATATCATATTCAACACTGGTAACAAATGTAAGAAGGGAGGATGGAATAATGGTTGTGGAAAGCAACAGGGGCGATATAAGAACACCACTTGTAATAGAAAGTGATGGCGCCTCCTCCTTCGTATCCAGATACTTGGGATTATCTGATATAGGTATGAACTATAAAATGGAAAATGTAAAAAATCTGTTAGGCAACAATAATTTCCAGGCAAAAAATTTTATGCTTGGCATTAAGGAAATAGTGGAGAGAAAAGCTGAAGATAGTGCTGGAGAGGCTAAAACAATTCTTGGTTTAACTGATGGCATAAAGGGCGGGGGATTTGTTTATACAAACAAAAATAGCTATTCAATAGGCTTAACATTAAAGATGGATTCACTGGAATCAAATAATATAAAATCCCATGAAATAATAGAAAAATACAGGGAAAATCTGGGCATGGATGGAAAAATACTTGAATATTCCGCACATTTAATTCCATTTTACAGATATGATTATTTACCGAAAAGGTATGATGATAATTTACTGGTAACCGGTGATGCAGCCGGATTCATGTTAAACGATGGCTTCACCATACGTGGCATGGATCTGGCAATAGAATCTGGCATGATCGCCGGAAATGCCGCAAAGAAAATAACAGATTCGAAGGATTACAGTGATACATACATATATGAAAAAATGCTTGAGGATAGCTTTGTATTAAAGGATTTAAAAGCCGCATCAAAAATATCTTCACTGTTCGGTAACGAGAGAACGTTCAATGTATACCCATCAATCATCTCTAATTTAATAGATACAATGTTTACGGTTACTGATAGTCCAAGAGAAAACATTAAAAACGTTATAAGGAATGAGATTAAAAATAATAATATAAGTTATTTTACAGTAATTAATGATTTATTAAAGGTGATATAATGGAATTAATAAAAAGACTGGGTTTAAATAAAAATGAGGTTGGAAATGAAAGCCATATAGCAGTTAATACAGACATATGCATAAACTGTACTGATAAGCCATGTACAAAGGTATGCCCTGCTGGAACATATGAGGAGGATAAGGAAAAAATACTGATAGTCCATTATGAAAGGTGTGTTGAATGCGGTGCAGCATTACTTGCATGCCCTTACGGCGCATTAAAATTCCACTATCCTGAAAAGGGTATAAGTTATATGTACGGGTAATTTTAAAACATTCTGTGCTATACCTGTTCCAGTAAGGCCTCAAACAATAGCAATTGAAGTTAACAAATCCAGTAATGCGCCTGGTGTGGTAATCATAGATATTCTTAATTCCTCACAGGGATAATTTATATAAAATCATTTATCGCCAAAAGATTTGTGTATTTTTGTTATATAAAAATAATTTACATATTGATTTTCAGTCACGTTTCCGGGTAAAGTAAAATGCTATTCCAGCTGGAACAAGAAGCCATACTATACCTATTATTATCACAGAATATATGTTTATTCCAACGGATGCAGCAGTTACTGTACCGAATGCATTTTTATAGTAGTCAGCTAATATATACGGAAAATATGACGGGGAAAATGCATTAAGTATAAGGGAATCCTTAGAGTAAACTGATGTGGTACTTTTTATTTTCAGCAGGAATAACAATGCACCTGAGATTACTTGCCACATAAATCCTAAAGCAAACAGCAATCCAATGCCTGTACCCAGAACTGCGCCCTGTGATTTTATAAACTGGGATGCAAGATATATAATTCCTGCAAAAGCTATTGCCTCAATCAGGTAACCGGCAAGCATTTCTGTAAAAAAGCCCGCGGAAATAAAAGCCCCGGTGTAATGCTCGAGTATTATGTCGGCTACGGCAAGGGCTATTATGATGCCTGCGAGGAAGCTGACTGAGGTGCCAATGAATCTTGACAGGAACAGTTTTCCCTTCGTTATTGGCCTTACTATAACGGATTCTATAATACCAGAGGCTCTGTCCTTGCTGTAATAGAAATAAGCGGAGAATATTCCAAGTATTGGTACAAATAAAACCCCAAAGAACGTTACAAGTGCACCCTGAAGTGCTATTCCCGGATTATTATCGACGTAAAGGAATGAGGTAAAGGCGACTGGTGCCACATTAGTACTTCCACTGGTGCCATTTGCCAGGTATAAATTTACATACTCTCCATTGTTTCTGATGCTCAATGGTAGAATTACAGTATATTCAGCTGATTTCATTGTGCCGTACCCTGTTACATTTTTCGTATTTAAGTTGGAATTTGGATAGACATTTGTATTGAAAGTTGACGATGTATTATAATATAAATGCAGTGGTGCTGTGGAGGATGTGTAATTCCTGTTAAAAATCATAGTTTTAATAGCACTCCCATCACCTTTCTCACGAACGTTTGCCGTGTATAATGAGTAGCCATTACTGTGTGAATATGATATGGAATAACTCTGCTGGATGCAACATTCACTGTAGTTGGACATATGACCATTGCTGAAACCTACTCCCATGCGTAACCCCACTGAACTCCCATCATTATAAGACAGATATATGTTATAGTTATAATTCGTGGATGAATTATATGGTACTGTTGTATTAAAATAACCATTTGAACCTGTGGTCCCTTTTATGTGCACATATGTGGTGCCATTTCCCGTGAAATTCTCCAGCTGTGATGAAATTTTTAGGCCAGAAACCGGTGCACCGTACCCATTAATGGCATAATCACTGATTGTTAAATTATGTCCAGTGTCATTCATATATGGCATGACTATGGCAACACTGCCCGGAGTTGATGAATTTGATGTTACTCCAACACTATAGGCAGTAAGGCCAGTAATAAGTACAAGGAGAATTACAATTATTATGGTAAATTTTCCTGTTAATGTTCTCTTAATATCATATAAAAATCCGTTCATTTACTTCACCATCTCCAGGAAGTATTCTTCCAGCGTTTCGTTTTCCCTGCCTATGTAATCCACCATATAGTTCTTCATGACAAGCTCCTTATTTATTCCAGCAGGATCCTGATTTCCACCCTTTTTTATGAAGTAATAGTCACCGGTAAGTGATGTTTCTCCAAAGGATGATAGAATGTCTATAACTCCCTTGTCAGGGTTTGTAATGTGTATTTTAATGCCACTGCTTCCAAGATTTACAAGTTCTTCCCTTGTAAGTATTTTTATCAGCTGGCCATTTTTTATAATGGCAATTTTATCTGCAACATTCTGAAGTTCTGAAAGTATGTGCGATGAAAGAAATACAGATTTGCCATCTTTTTTAAGGTTTATAATAATATCCCTGACCTCCTTTACCCCCTGTGGATCCAGTCCATTTAATGTCTCATCAAAAAGATAATTGTCCGGATCCCCAATCATTGCTGCAATGAGAGAGAACCTTTTTTTCATTCCCTGAGAGTAATACTTTAGTTTCCTGTTCCTGTAATTATATATCCCAAACTCCTCCATTAATTCCTTAATTTTTTTGTCAAGCTCACCGGCACCATATTCATAGAACCCCCCATAGTATTTCAAAAGGGGTATAGGTTTTGCATTGACCTCAAAATTTGGAAGTTCCGGAACCCAGCCAAGATGCTTTGACGCCTTTACCTTCTCCCTGACTATATCATTATTGTCAATAGAAACTGTGCCGGATGTAGGAAATATTATGCCAGCCATGGCTCTTATTGTTGTGCTCTTTCCTGCTCCGTTTAAACCCGCGAAACCCATTATTTCTCCATTTTTAATTTCAAGGTTTAGATCAGAAACTGCCTTGAATTTATTAAATGATTTTGATAGATGTGAAATTGTAATCATCCATGTGTCATACAACAACTATATATAAAATTTTAGTTAAAATATAAATTATCAACTCTGTGTAAATGGATATATTAAACCCTTCCTGTAGTATCATATTTAACTGAGTTTCCCGGGCGTTGCTTTACCTTATATTGAAAGTTCGGGTATTACGGTGCTTCCATCCATAAAAATCCCGTAATAAAACCATCGAGTTTTCAGTTTCGATGCTATACGGTATTCCCTACTTTATAAACTTTATAAAGTATTAAATTTATTAGATTATAAAAAATATAACATTATGTATCTATTAGATTCAAAAATATTAATATGCCAGCTTTTTAGAGTGCCCTATTCCCACAACCCGGTGCGGTAATGCCCAGAAATTTTTTGTATATAGTTTTATCAATGCTACTTGCCAGTATTTCAGTCAGTATTATGTATATAGGGATAACATGGTATATACTCATATCACACAATGGCGAGATTCTGTATGGATTAATTATTTTAATTGGAACGGTTACGGGATTTGCATTATCAAATTTCATAGGTAAAATTATAGATAAATATGATAGAAAAAAACTTTTTGTACTATTAAATATTATTATTTCAGTATCATTCCTGATAATATTTTTATCATTAATTAAATATATTAAACTGAATGTTTCTGTGCTTTTCATTTTGTATATGATTATTTCTGTATATTCAATATTTTACTGGAATGTAATAACATCGATAACACAGCAGATTTTTAGCATAAATGAGTATAAATCAATTAACAGTAAAATGGAAATTATTGGTCAGGCATCCGCTGCTTTCTCGATAATTGGCGGTTTAATAATTTACAGTGTAAATTTTTTATTTATAATAATTATATCCTCCATTATCTTTGCAGTAAGTGCAATAATATTTAGAAATGTCAGAATGTCAAAACTTGAAAAATATAATAGAGATTATTCAGGTTTCAGCAGTTTTAAATATCTTAAAAATAATAAGTATTTATTTATTCTATTGCTATCAATGTACACCCCATTTATTGCAATCATTGTTGGCAATTACACAAAACCATCATTTATTGTAAATGATTTAAACGGCACACCAATTATAATAGGGGCAATGGAGAGTATCTATGCTATTTCTGCAGTTATAACCTCGCTGTTAATACCAAAGATAAATGAAAAAAATGAGTTTGTGCTGATAATAATATCAATGGTCGTATTTTCAGCGGGAACAATAGCAATGGGTTTCTTCAAAATTGTTATTCTGTTTTTAAGTTTTGATGCAATACAGGGATATGGCAATCCTGCAATACGGATAATAAGGAAAACCATAATGATGAAAACTATACCTAAAAATATTATTGGCCGTATATACGGGTCTCTAGAAACCCTTTCCTATATGGTTAGAATAATATTCCTCACATTATATATTTTGATAATAAGATATACTGGTGCAGGGATATTAATAGAAATACAGGGGGTATTTGTACTGCTTTCTGTGCTTGCAATAGTATATTCCTTTAAAAAGGTTATAACCAGATCATGACCTTTTAATGATTTCCATTTTGCAGCTGCAATTTTTATAGGGGCATGAATTTATTGTAAACTCCGGGCACAGGTCAAGTATTTCAGGATTTTTATTTTTCAGTGCATAGTTTATATCGTTTATTTTTTGATTGCACAGATTTATTATTTTATTTATGTCAAAGTTTATATCGTGAACGACGATTTTATTATCTAACCTTGGATAAACAACTATGATTATGCCATTGCCTATATTTCTCCTTGCACATGTTACTGCCAGTTCAGAATAATATGTTTCAGGTATTTTGCCTGTAAATTTTGAATTGTTTATTTTTAAAATAAATGGTGTTATTGAATTTTCGTCATAAATGTTTTTTATAATATATTTATCATCACCATATAATTCAATTTTATTCTCCATATTCTTTTCCGCACGTTCATAACCATTTACGCCCAAAATCGAGGAATTTATAATGTCAAGTATGAAAAATTTTATATTGTTTTTCTCGTAGTCAAAGGATGGTTTACTGTTTTCAATAATTACCTCGTCCCTCATCATTTTATGATAATATTTTCTCGGATATATGAGGTCATAAAATCTTAAATCTATATTATTCTCACCATTTTTATATATGCTGTATAATTTATTTTCAAATTCTTTATCCTCTTCTATCTTTATTGAATTTTTAATCCATGAAGCGTTTTTTGCACTCAGTTTATTACATGAACATATGTTGTTTTCCTTAAATTTGCAGCCATATAAATAATATGAACATCTTGGCAGTAATGCCGTATCGTTATTTACTAAACTTCTTTTTATCAGACTCATCCTGTATGAAATTTCACTCTTTATCGTATCCGGGTCAACGATGTTTATTTTATATACATAGAATCTTTCATCCACATAAAATATCAGATAATTGTTTTTATCAAAATTCATATTTATAATTGAATAAAATAATAACTGCTCTAAATCCGATAGATAAATGTCAAACAGATTATCGATGGATATATTATCAGTATTTTTGGTTTTAAATTCTATTATGGAATCGTATATCATAAAATCAGACCTGCCAATTACGTTTATATCTATATTGCTTCCATTTAAAACAATTTCTGAACCTGAAAAACCATCAATTTTTTCAAACCATTGCCTGGCAATAAAATGTGTTTCCTCTCCATTTTTCATTCTGTCAAAGATTTTTTCCGGTGTTTCTATTTCAGGATATTTTCTTGAATAATATGAATAAACTGGATTTATAATATCTGTAACGTATAAATAATCAGGTATATCAAAACTTTTTTTGTTGATATTATCTGTCAGTATCTTTGCTATATAATCATTTATACTCTCAGAATTTATTGATGATTTAATATCTTTTAGCAGACTCATAAATATATATCAATTCATATATTAAAAATTATTTTAATTTTTAATTAAAATTAAAATAATTCATAAACATTATTATTATTTTTTATTAATTTTAGTTCTGATATATTGTCCATAACCTTTTTAAGATTAATATCATCAGCGTTTAAACCATAATTTAATTTTAATAATTCCTTTATTTCATCAATTTTTAATGGCTTATCCATAAATTTCTTTGATAAATTATATGTATCCTCATATATATTCCATGGAAATATAAACCATGCCCAATTTTCCTTGGATAGGCCCTCACCATAATAATCTGGAACATAACTTGAACCATTTACATACAGCATTGATGATGTTTTAACCTCCAGCGGGTTTAAGGATTTTACATAATCGTATGTTAATTTTATGCTTTCACCGGTATCGGTTATATCATCAACAATCAGTATCTTTTTATCGCTAATATCGTAATTCAATTTGTATTTTATTACTGCCTTTCCATCCATGGATGCTGTCAATCCCCAGTGTTCGGTTTTTACTGTCATTAAATCCTTTATAAACAAATAATCCGACATCATTCTTGCAGGTACCAGTCCACCACGGGAAATGCCTATAATAATATCCGGTTTATAATTATCGGATACCACCATATCGAGAATGCCCTCTGACCATCTTTCTATATCATACCATGAAACATATTTGGCTTTGAATTCCATTATTATCTATGGATAAGTCCTTATTCTTATTTTAAACTTAGTCTGTTTACCATTGTCTAATAATTGTAATAAAAATATGTTTAATAAGAAATATTTAATAATTATTTTATAATAAATTATAATGGACTTTTCTTTTACGGATGAGGAAAATATTTTGAGGGAGAATACAAAGAGATTTTTGGAGATTAATTTGCAGCCATATGTTAAGAGTATAGATAAAGATGGAGTGATACCTGCCAATTTCTTTAAAAAGGCCGGTGAAAATGGTATAGTATCTCCATTAATTGAAAATAAATACGGTGGGTCACAGTTATCATTTATGGGTGCAGCAATTATATCTGAAGAAATTGCAAAAATAGATATAAGCATGGCAACTTCTGTATATTGTTTACTGGATACGTCCTGGGCATATGTATTACAGAAATATGGAAACAGTGATTTAAAAAAGGAATTACTGCCAGAAATAGCAAATGGCAATAAATTTATAGGAATATCATCAACGGAACCTTCCGGTGGGAGCGATGTTTCAAATATAAAAACTACCGGAGAAATAAGGAATAATAAAATTATAATAAACGGGGAAAAACTGTATATCAGCGGTGCTATTGAAGCAAAGAATAATCATGGTGGACATTTAACCCTTGTTAAAACTGATAAAAACAGAGGCCATAAGGGCATAACAATGGTATATATCCCTGCCGATTCAGATGGCATTGAAATAAACAAACTTGAAAATATGGGCAGAATGGGAATATCCACAGCTTCAATAAAATATAATAATGTTGAAATCGATAGTAATAACATTATCGGTGAGGTAAACAAGGGCTTTTATTATTCAATGGATGGATTTAACCATGCAAGGATAATGGTTGCAGCCGCATGCAATGGATTATCTGAAAAAATATTAAATGGTGGTATTGAATATATCAACAACAGGGATGCATTTGGCAATAAATTAAAGGATTTTGAATCAATAGCATTTGAGGCTGCAGATTTAAGGACAGATATTGAAATGGTTAAATTACTAACATATAAATCGGCATATTTAGCGGATACTAATTCTAATGATCAGTATATATATGCTGCAATGTCTAAATTAAGGGCTCCTCAAATAGCAATGGATGTGGTAAAGAAAATAATGATGTGGTACGGTGCATACAGTTATACAAAGGATGCGGAAATAGAGAAAAGTGCAAGGGGAATATTCTCATATCTTGTTGGAGCCGAGGGTGCATTAAATATAATGAAATTAATTATATCAAAGGCTATTCTAAAATAATTTACATATATATTAACAGTAATGAGGTCCTTTAAAATTTTTCATTACTGTTGCAATATCCTGTGAAATGACTTTTTTGTTTTTAAAACTTCCTAAATATTTAAGATTAAAACTATTCTAGTGCTATTAATTTGCCTAAATAACTTATTGCCCAATCATTATTATTATATTATCTCATCATATGTTCATCAATGTTTAAAAATGATTTGCTCAGAGATAAAAATATAATTATAACTGGTGGTGGCACAGGCCTGGGAAAACAGATGACAAAAACCTTTCTTGAATATGGGTCCAGTGTGTCAATACTGAGTAGAAATGTTGATCACCTTGATGCCGTAAAAAGGGAAATGAAAGGTTATGGGTTTGATATCAAAACCGAAGTATGCGATATCAGGAATCCGGATGAAATCAAAAAAGCAGTAGATGACATAGAGATAGATGGTAAAATAAACGTTTTGATAAACAATGCAGCCGGCAATTTTATAAGTAAAACTGAGGATTTAACACCTAAGGCTTTTGACACGGTTTTAAAAATCGTACTGAACGGTACATCATACTTTTCACTTGAAATGGGAAAAAGGTGGATAGAAAGTCATATCAATGGGGTAGTATTGAATATTGTTGCAACGTATGCATGGACAGGATCCGGATATGTTGTGCCATCTGCAATTGCCAAGGCAGGGGTACTTGCATTAACAAGGTCCCTGGCAGCTGAATGGGGCCATTATGGCATAAGGTCTGTGGCAATAGCTCCTGGTGCATTTAAAACCGAAGGTGCATGGTCAAAACTATTGCCTGATGAATCCTATGAAAATGCAATTAAATCCAGAAACCCGATGAGAAGGCTTGCAACAAAGGAAGAAATAGCGAACATAGCCACATTTCTCATATCTGATATGTCCTCATATATAAATGGTGAAGTGATAACTGTTGATGGTGGAGACTGGTTATATGGTTCAAGCATATTTAATATGATGGAAAATTTACCAGATGATATATGGAAAATTATGAGAAAAAGATAATTATTTCAATAACCTTTTAAATAAATTTTGTACAATAAAGTTTTAATATAAAATTATAGTTAACCCGGTAATGTCCAACATAAGGTATTTAATGGTTAAATTGGGTTCTATTATAACGATATTAACAGGTTTAGTGGCTTTAATAGGTGTTTTTATTTCAGGCCTTGTCGGCATTGGATCACTGATGTTGTTTAATCCTGCAGGATTTCCGGTAATAGCAGGTTCAATAGTTGGTGCTGTTGTGGCAGTAATCTGGATAATACTGGCATATGTATCATATTCAATAGCTAAAGAGGGTAGAAAAAAGGATAGAGCATTGAACGGGATTATAATTATTTTCCTTGGATTAATAATACTTGTGATGGGTGGTGGATTTGTTATAGGTCCGGTATTAGCTATACTCGGAGGGATTTTGTTATTACTGTAAATATTTTTATTAATTTATTGCAAAGTGTATAATGTGTACTGGAATAAAATAAGAACATAGCATTTATCCTACGTAATTTATTATGAATAAAATATATTCAAAAAATTATAAACAGACTCTCCGCATGTCTTACAGAATAGTTTCCAGTTTTTGAGAAATAATGTAGCTTTATGAATTAATATATGTACTGAAGTGGCAGACAGGTTAAAATTGGGGGAGTTGATTATGGTTTATGTACA
>JAJZZE010000045.1 GCA_021797735.1 Thermoplasmata archaeon
GTAAAATAAATAAGTCCATATACATCAAATAATAAATTATCTGTGTACCCACAATTAAACAGTAGAAATTTAGTTTAATTGAAGGGTTTCAGAGAGATTAAGGGAAAATGGATGTAAAGTCACGTTATATTTTATTGCATTATTTAAAATATCATCATCATAATCTGCATTGTTGCGTAATATCCTTAAAATTTCAAGATAAGATGATATTTTGCTTAACTGCTTCTGCTTTATTTTATCCGTTTCATTTATGGCCAATTTGTCTAATTTATTACATACTTTTATATGAACATCCGCGCTTTGCTTAAACCTTTCTCCATTTAATGTTAAATAATCTTTTGATATATGAAATACTGAATAATAAATCCGGCTAATTGAAGTTCTTAATCTTGCATTAATTAAGTTTTTATTGGTAATAGCGTCATCTTTCAGTTCTTTTGCAAGTGTCAGGTATTCTTTCCAATCAAAAGTCATATGTAATCTTCAAATACTATAAGTTTCCCATGAGTTTTTAATCTTTCTACCAGCCACCAGTCATTAAATTCATTAAGTATATTATGAACCTTTTTAACATCGCTTTTTGTTTCTATTATTAGAGCTATAACATCAGAATTTTTAATTTCCGGATCGTGAATAATATCTAAAATTAATTTTTCATTTTTAAAAAGTTTTTTTGTTTTAGCAATAACCTCATTTATTATGGAAATTAGAAACTTATTATTCAGTAAAAATTTTATTACTTCTCTGGTCTCCCCAAGTTCCACTCTATTACGGAAATTTTTATATAGTAATATGAAAGGAGTTGGTGTTTCTGCAATACTGCCCGTCATATCAATTAATGTATTATTGAGATATAGTTTAACCGGCATTTTATACTCTACTTTTAGTATATTTTTATTAGGAAATGACGATAGTTGTGTATATTTTGAATTAACGGTTGCAATGCTATTAAATTCAATGGGATTTGTGAGATATGGCAACTGTTTATATTTTGAATCAGCACGTATTTGTTTCTTTATATTTCTTTTAATTATATTTTGGGCATACATAAAAATCATTTTTTCTTGATACTGATACCATTTTCATTTATATCTATATTCCATTTTGACCCTACTGGATATATATTTCCGTATTTGGTGGGTATTACAAATTGGATAATGTTTGAATAAACTTCTCTCGAATTAATCTGATCCGGAGATAATCTCTCCCTAATTTCATCAGTTATTTTTTTCACTTTTGCTATGGTTACCTGATATACAGGGCTATCGTTTGACGGATCAACATATCGCTCAATGGATACTACTTCAACTTCCTCCATATTTCTATAATCTAACCTGCTTTAATAATATTTTCTTTTAGACTATGGCGGAAATAAGTGATTATTCATTTACTTTTGTATAATTCATTATATTTTTCATGTTTTCATCCCGGGATAACTATTATTTATGTTACCGGCAAGTATTATACCATTTTCCTGTCAACAGGCTTATAATAGCTGTTTTTGCCCCGCATATTTACATTTTTTACAACCAGTGTCACGTATCCCATATGTATGAAATACATATAAATCCCACTTTCAGGTAGTAGATCACAGAGTCAGAAAGAAAAATTATACGAAATTCCTAGCGGCTTATTTCCGCCATAGCTTTTAGATTACTTACATATTTTTTATAACTACTAAATATGGCGTCAAAATTCTTGCACGCCGAGGAGTATATATGGCTAACCAGTGTAAGTTTGGTATGGGAAATTACCTGTTCATCCCATCAGCGGGGAATACATGCATTTCAGCAATGGAATGTGTGAAGTTATTCTCCCTGCGAAATCACAGGCCGCAGCGAAAGCGAATGAAATACAGCACCGTAAGGTCGAAATGGGAAGACCGAGCCCGTAAGGATAGGGCGAAGGCTGATACAGTGAAGATAGAAAACAGGAAGAACTCCACTGCTTCCCCGGTGTCATGCCAGTGGCATGTGAGGAAAGCTATATACTGTAAATCTGGAGACCATGTGGCGTCCATGAATATGCCCCGGGAGGTGGTTAAGTAATGGTAGCAGCATTTATAAACCCAGAAGGCGAAAGAATTGGCAATGCGCCACAGGGAGTTGGAGAGGCACACAGTACCCATGATATAAAGGACAGTATAACCTTCATTGAGGGAAGGTGCCTTACTGCATGCATGCCTATTACTGGCAGGGGAGGACTCTATTCCCCATTTGAAATACAGTGGGGTATGAGGACATGAAAAGACTCTAACTGCTACGTAACAGGCTCTACCAGAAGGCTAAGGAAGAACCAGACAGAAAATTCTACAGCCTGCATGATAAGGTCTGCAGGCTGGACATACTGCAGGAGGCATGGAAAAGCGTTGCTGCAAACCATGGTTCTGCAGGAATAGACGGAAAGACCATAGAGGATATAAAAGAATACGGACGGGCAGATTCCTGAAGGAAATTTAGGAAAAACTGAAAAATGAAACATACACAGTGGATCCAGTAAAGAGTATATTTATACCGAAGGACAGTGGAATACCCACAGTGAAGGATAGTGTGGTACAGCAGGCGGTGAAATCAATCATTGAACCCATATTTGAGGTAGATTTCCAGCCATTCAGCTATGTCTACAGGCCAGACAGATCAGCAAAGGATGCATCAGAGGCTATCAGGAAATACCTCAACTACAGATATACCAATGTTGTGGACATTGACATAAAGGGATTCCTTGATCACATAAATCATGATAAGATGATCTTTATCCTCATGAAGAGAATAACAGACCCATACATAATAAAACTCATAATGGAATGGATGAGGGCAGCTACGGTCTTTGAGGGCAAAACCACATATCCAGTGGAGGGAACACCACAGGGAGGTGTCATTTCACCACTTTTAGCAAACATATACCTCAATGAGCTTGACACACTTCGGACAAGAAAAGGGATGGACAATCCCTACTGACATAACGCCCATCTAATCCGTTTTGCTGATGATGTTGTAATCCTCACCAACAGAGACCCAGAATATGCAATGGCAACAGTAAAACGGATCATGTCATTCCTGGATCTTGAACTCAATACAGAGAAATCCAGAATCACAACAGCAAGGGATGGCTTTGATTTCCTTGGCTTCCATTTCGTAAGGAAATGGAGCAGGCTTAAGAATAAATAAGCAACCTATGTCTATCCAGGTGGCAAAGCTGTAAAGAAATTCAGGGAAAAGGTAAAGGCAATAATTCCAAAGAACTATGCCTTTATCAAGCCCATGGATGCTGCTGTGAAACAGATAAATGCATTAATCAGGGGATGGTACGGTTACTACAAACATACAAATGCTAAATCCATCTTCGCAAAACTGCAGAAATATGTGGAATGGAAGATGGCCAAATATTACTGTTTTATCCACAAAATACCCACAGTCTCCTCAAGAAGTGGAATAAACTATAAAGTCCGTGACTATGGCCTCATAAATCTATCCGGTAAAATAGAATACTTCCGTGCTGCCTGAGGTGAAGCATACAGGATAGCTGTACTCTGGAAAACTAATTGTATAGTTAGATGTGGAAGGGGCTGGAGAAATCCAGTTTCTTACCCTACTTAGGTTTTAATTGACTCAAACTATTCACTGTTAATAAGCATCCCCCGCTTTCTTGATTACCCGTATGAATGACATATATGGTGTATAGTATACACCAGTATTTGTACACCATGTCATCATATTAGGAATTGGTGAAGAACCTCAAAATTAGAGTGTTACAAAGACTCGAATGGTATCATAATCAGAGATAATATCTAAAAGGATTTTGACGCCATATTTTTAAAAAGTAACAAATCAAAATAATAATATATACAATATCTATTTTTATGTTATGAAAACAAAAAAGTTTTTTAGGAACTGTGGGGTGCATTTCCTATGGAGAATGAATATTTTATTAAACAAAAGGCAAAATTTATTTATAAAATTAGACATAGATAATAAACGCCTTTATATAACGGAGAGGGGGGTGCATTTCCTATGGAAGTGAAAAAAGGTATACCGTCCAAAACCGAATTAAATAATGAACATAAAAAATTAAATGCAAAAATGATAGATTTTCATGGCTGGGAAATGCCACTGGAATATTCTGGTATAATATACGAACATCTTGCAGTAAGAAAGCATGTAGGTATATTTGATATTTCACATATGGGGGATATAATAATATCAGGCAATGAAGCTAATAAATTTGTGGATTATATATTTCCATCAAAGGTTTCATCATTAAATGTAAATGAGTGTTTATATACGTCATTTTTAGATGAAAATGCGATGATGATTGATGATACAATAATATATAGATTAAACGCAAATAAATTTTTTTTAATACCAAATGCTGCTACGATAGATAAAATATATAACTGGTTATTAAAAAATAAAAACAATTATGATGTAAATATATGTAATTATTCTGATAAAATATCACATATAGCTGTCCAGGGACCTGATTCATACAACGTTTTAAATGATATGAATATAGAAATACCGGAAAACTTTAAAGCTGTTTATCATAAAATAAATTATAATAATGTTTTAACAGAAGATAACAGTATTATAGTTTCAGGCACAGGTTATACGGGAGAAAAAGGTGTTGAATTAATTGTTCCAAATGAAATAGCATCAGAAATATGGGAAGAATTATTAAAAAAAATTAAAAAATATAGTGGCTTGCCATGTGGTTTAGGATCCAGGGATACATTGAGAATGGAAAAGGGAATGCTATTATCTGGCCAGGATTTTAATGAAAATAAAAATCCATATGAGGCTTCTGTATCTTTTATAATAAACTATGACCATAATTTTATAGGAAAAAATAAATTACTGGATGCAAAGGAAAATTATGATAATATTTTTAGAGGTTTTGTTTTAGAAAATAAAAATATACCCAGAAACGGTTTTGAAATTTATTCAAATAATAATGAATTAATAGGTAACATTACAAGTGGAACTCTATCCCCAATATTAAATTGTGGCATTGGCCTTGGATATATAAATAAAAAATATAATAAAATTAATGATATAATATATATAAAAATAAGAAATAGTATGGTTAAGGGTAAAATTTCAAGACCAAAAATTTTAAAATAAAATTTTAAAATTGATTTTTATTATAATTTTTTATTTATTAATAATAATTAATAATAATTAATAATAATTAATAATAATTAAACAAAGTGTGTCAGCGTAGATATTTTTAATTTAAACTTTTCTATTTATTTATATATTAGATTTATAAATAAATATATTATTAATTATATTTATTAAATTTAATAATTATATTATTTTAAGAGGGATATACCTTTTTTCACTTCCATAGGAAATGCACCCCCCTCTCCGTTATATAAAGGCGTTTATTATCTATGCTAACGTTTAAAATTAAATTTTTATTTCCAGGCTTATTTATGAATCATCTCCACTGGAAATATACCGTGTATTTTTTTTAAATTTTAATTCTTGTTAAAAATTTTATATACCGAAGTTAATGATACCCGATTAAAATTTAGAAATATTTAATAATTTTATATCAATTACCAATTAAATTAAAATAAAAAGGGCCGATAGATCAGCGGTAGATCGCTTGCTTTGCAAGCAAGAGGGCCCGGGTCCAAATCCCGGTCGGTCCACTTATGATTATTAATGGATTTATATTAATGTTTTAGAAGGTTGCTTTATATTTTTATGACCTATTTTTTATAATTAAATAAATTTATAAAATAATTAATTATAAAGTTTTAATGATAATTGTTAAACTCGGTGGCAGTATTATAACAGACAAAACAAAATATAAAGCATTTAGATCAAAGGAAACTGAAAATATTATAAAAGAATTGATAAAAATAAAGGATAATTTTATAATTGTTCACGGGGGTGGTTCATTTGGCCACATTATGGCAAGAAAATATAATTTACCCGGTAAATTAAATAAAAATTCATTAGAAGGTTATACCGTGGTTCATAATGATATGGTTGAATTAAATATTAAAATATCAAATTTACTGTTAAAATATGGTATAACCAATATTGGAATACCACCATCATCAATAATATATAATAATAAAAAAAATTATAATATATTTAAAAAATATTTTTCAGTGAATATAATGCCAGTATCATACGGCGATGTTTATTTAAAAAATGAAAATTATTTGGGCATATATTCTGGTGATAATATAGTGTATGATCTATCAAAAATTTTTAAACCTGAAAAGGTAATATTTTTTTCTGATGTTGATGGTATTTATGATAAAAACCCCAAAAAATATAATGATGCAAAACTTTTAAAAACAGTAAATACGGATTTTAAATCAGATAATAATGATGTAACAGGTGGAATTATGGGAAAATACATGACAATGAAAAAAATAAGTAATCTTGGAATACAAACATATTTAATAAACGGTTTTTATCCACAAAGATTAAATTTAATAGATAATAATGAATTTATAGGAACAGTGGTTTGATGATAGAAAATAGAAAGGAGGAACATATAAACATAGCAGAAACGAAAAATATAGCTGCAGAACACAACCCGTGGGATGATATAAGATTAATTCACAGGGCTGTTCCAGAAATAAACTTCGATGAAATAAATACGGAAGTAAATTTTTTAGGTTATAAATTCAATGAACCGTTTATAATTTCATCCATGACCGGTGGCACAGACCGTGCTAAAAAAATAAATGAAAATTTAGCTAAAGCAGCTGAAGAATTTAAAATAGGCATGGGTGTTGGCAGCATGAGGGTTGCAGTAGAAAACAAAAATATATCCGATACATTTTCTGTAATAAATAATTATAATATACCCGCAAAGTTTGCAAATATCGGTGCACCGCAACTGGTAAACCAGTCCTCAAGGGCAGTAACGGATAATGATATAGATTATATTTTTAATTTAATTGATGCAAAATTTTTAATAATACATTTCAACTTTTTACAGGAAATGGTTCAGCCTGAAGGTGATAGAAATGCCAAAGGTGTATTAAAGAGAATAAAGGAATTATCAAAATCATATCCTGTAATAGCAAAAGAAACAGGCAATGGTTTCTCTAAAGAGGATGCCATAGAACTAAAAGATGCCGGTGTAAAAGCAATAGATGTTGGTGGCCTTGGCGGTACATCTTTTGCTGCAATAGAATATTACAGGGCAAAGAAAATAAATAATTATGAAAAAATGCATGCAGGAGAAACGTTCTGGGACTGGGGAATACCATCACCCGCATCTATTAGATACTGTAACGTTGGTTTACCTGTAATTGGCAGCGGTGGCTTAAGAAATGGCCAGGATATAGCCAAATCAATAATTTTGGGTGCAGCAATGGGTGCAATGGCAAGGAATTTTTTAAAAGATGCCGACACATCATATGAAGAATTAAAAAATCATATAATAAATATAATCAAAGATATAAAAACAACAATGTTTTTAACATCATCCAGTAATATAAATGAATTGAAGAAGGCAAAATTTATAATTTCTGAACCATTATTATCATGGTTAAAAGAACGTGATTGAATGGAGGAAATTAAAACAGATTCTATATGCCCCAACTGCGGTAGTTACTTATATTATATAGAAAATACAACAGAGATAGCATACGAAGGTAAAATAACTATTCACACATTTCACTGCAAATCATGTTATTATAAAAATATAATAATAGACAGGCACGATAGGGAAAAGCCAAAGATAATAAAATTAAGGGTAACAAACAAAAACGATTTGAAAGCAATAGTTTACAGGTCACCCGAGGCATATATCATAATACCAGAATTAGATGCTGAAATAGCTCCAGGAATAGCATCAAATGGTTATATAACAACAGTTGAGGGAATAATTGTCAGCATTAGGGATAAACTATCTTTAATGGGAACTGGAGAGGAAATTAATTATTTAAGACAGAGAATTGATGGCATATTGAGCGGTACAGAAGAAAAAATAACGATAATTATAGATGACGATAGTGGTAAAAGTAAAATTAATAGCAGCAAGGTAGAAGTAACAGAAAAATCCAAATAATCATTAAAATAAATAATTTTATATAATTTATTTCAATACGCATTTAAGGATATTTATGATTACTACAGCAGATGCATTATTGGCTATAGCGGCTTCAATAGCGATTGCCGGTGGTTTAATAGGAACCGGTATGGCACAGCAAGGTATTGGAGCTGCAGGTATGGGTATTATTGCAGAGAAACCTGAAAAATTTGGTCAGGTTTTATTCTTCTTTGTTATACCCGAGACATTGTGGATTATAGGTTTTGTTCTGGGAATTATACTGTTACTTCACGTAATATGATTTTATATGTCACTGGAAAATATTATAAATGAAATAGACAATTCGATGGAAGAACAGAAAACCAAAATTAATGAAGAGTATAAGAAAAAAATTAATGAAGTAACTGAAAACTGCAATAAAAAAATAGAGGAATTTAAAAGGGAATATGCAATTAAATCAGAATATGACAAAAAAGACATTATAAAACAGCATGAAGACAATATAAAACTTCAATCAAAAAAAATTATTGATGACAAAAAAAAGGAATTATTAAAAGATGCACTTGGTAAAGCACGGTCATACATACTTTCATTAAACAAATCCGTAAAATATAAGGAAATAATAAACGAAATGCTAAAAACCTGTGGAAAGGAACTTGGCTCAAACTTTATTATTTACTGCAATGGAACAGAAAAGGAGAAACTTCTTGAATCGGATAATTTAAAAACAGAAAACATAGTTATAGATAATTCTATAAGGCTTGGAATTAAGGCAGCAAGTAAGGATAATAAAAAATTCATAGATTTCACACTTGATTCTATTTTTGATAAAATTTCTGACGATATTGCTATATATTTTTATAATAACATTGAATAATGGTGATATTTATGAATACTACATATTCAGGAAGTTATGGGAGATTAAAGGTACATTTCATCGATTTTTTAAGCCAGGACTTTATAAAATCATTACTTGACCTTGGGATCAAAGATATAAGATTACGATTATATGAGACAGCATACAGGGATGATATAGACAAATCGACAACAGGAAGTACAAGCGATTTGAATATTTTGATTTCTGCAATAAACAGGCATGTAATTAACAGTGCCAGTACGGCTATTTTCGCAGTTCCACCGCAGATAAAACCCTTTATATCAACATACATATCAAAATGGGATATAGAGAGTATAAAAGCAATAATTAATTCAAAGATAATAAAACATGAAATAAAATATAATGATAGTTTTATAATAAGCTTCCGTGACATACCACTGGGCATGTTTGCAGGAAATTTAAAACAGGAGGATTTTAAATCAATGTTATCAAAAAACGATATTGAATCTCTTGTAAATTATTTACTGAATTATGGTTATAATTTTTTGCTGAAATATCTCGATGATTATAAGAAAACAGGCGATATATCTGGGATGTTATCTGCATTTGATTATAACTATTATACTGAACTTATAAACAATGCAAAATATTTCAATGGTGATGAGGGAATTTTAATTAATTATATAAAAACAACAATAGATTTAAAAAATATTCTCACAATGGTAAAAGCAATGGAACTTGGAGTGGCATATGAGAATATAGAAAACCAGATCATAGAAAACGGGCACACATTAAAAACCTCTCTGGCTGATTTATTCAGGTCAAAAAACTCAATAGAATTGCTCAATGTTTTTAAGGATTTTAATATAGATGATGCTATAGAATACTATAAAACCAATAAAAATTTAAGTATGTTTGAAATTTCTATGAGAAGGGCAATTTATGATAAATATGTATCCATAATGTTAAGAGATACGGCAACATTATATATAATAGGATATATACTTACAGCAGAGAGAGAGAGGGATAATTTAAGAACAATAATTGTAGGAAAATCCTACAATCTTGATAGGGATATAATAGAAAAGATGTTGATATAAATGCCGGGAACATGTATTATTGGTGAAAGAGAAGTTGTAATGGGCTTCAAATTAATCGGTATAAACGATACCTTCATAATAGATTTACCGGGTGGTGTAGCTGAATTAAGGGAATTATTTAAATCAGGCAATTATAACACAATAATGGCATCCCAATCATTACAAAAATATTTGCAGGAGGACGAATTGAATATTTACAATACCTCAATGAATCCTCTTGTTATCTTTATTCCAGTTCCCGGGATAAAGGAGGAAGAATCGGTATATGACCTTGCAAAGAGGATATTAGGCATTGATATTGGTGATTAAATGGAAAATAGTGGAAAAATATACAGTATATCGGGACCTGTTGTTATAGCAACCGATCTTGATGGAAAAATGTTTGACGTTGTAAAAGTAGGAGAACTGGGATTGATAGGGGAGATTATAAAAATAGTAGGTAAAAAATATACAATACAGGTTTATGAGGACACATCTGGATTAAAACCAGGTGAGCCTGTAAAATCTACCAGTAAACCACTATCAGTTGAACTGGGTCCGGGTTTATTAAAATCCATATATGATGGAATACAGAGACCTTTAGATATAATAAGATCCGAAACAGGAGATTTTATAATAAGAGGTGCATCGGCTCCGCCACTGGATGAAAACAGGGAATGGGAATTTACACCATTATTAAATGAGGGAGCCGAAGTTAAACAGGGATATATTGTTGGTACTGTCCAGGAAACGGATTTAATAGTAAATAAAATAATGGTCCCACATAATATTTCAGGTAAGATAAAATCAATAAAATCCGGTAAATTTAAAGTATCCGATACTGTCTGTATAGTTGAAAACAATAATAAAAATTATGAAATAAAATTAAAGCAAACATGGCCTGTAAGGGAAGCCAGAAGGGTATTTTTAAAATTTGCACCAGAAATACCCCTGATAACAGGCCAGAGGATTATAGACTCATTTTTCCCCGTTGCAAAGGGTGGCACGGTTGCAGTTCCAGGTCCATTTGGGTCAGGAAAATGCGTAACGGGGGATACCCCGGTTTTGCTAGGTAATGGTTCAATAAAATACATCAGGGATTTGTACGAGGAAGGGATGCAAGACGGCATCGTGGTGCAATCTGATAATGAAGAGTATATACACCTCAGGAAGCCTATAGAACTGCTTTCATTTAACAATGGCAAGATTCAGAAAAGTGAGTCAACATTGCTGTATAAGGGAAAATCAGATTCTGTTATTCGTGTCAGAACAAGAACAGGGCGTGAAGTTAGGGTAACACCTGTGCATAAGCTATTCAAACTTACGGAAAAAGGTGTAATAGAAGAAATAGAAGCAAAACACCTGTCTCCTGGCGATTATATAGTATCTGCAAAATACACCGGTATAGATGGGAAAAACTCCCCTATCGATGTCTATGCCATGGATGAAGCCAGGGTTTTGGATAGAAATATTAGGGATAGGGTAGCAAGTCTGCTAAAACTCTCTTATGACAGGGGAATTGACATGTCGCTTTCCGCAGAAGTCAAGTATAGCCTCTCCAGGTCGTATAACAGAGCGACACCAAAACTCTCATGGATTAAGGAGATTTTTACAAAAATGGGAGAACCACTTCCCAGACCACACATGCTCGTGGGTGACCGCAGGAGCACTCCGGTACACGTTCCGGATAGAATGAGTGATGAACTTGCGGAATTCCTTGGCTTCTACATTTCTGAGGGGTATATTAGGGGAAATGAAACCATAGTATTCACAAACCAGGATGAGAAACTACTCCAAAGATACACATACCTGGCAGAGAGGCTATTTTCCCTCAGGGGCATCAGGGAAACCCAGAAGGAAAGAGTGCCTAATATATTATTGCACAGCAAAATACTCGTTGAATTTCTGAATTATTTAAATACTGGAAAAATCGCATCCACTAAGATGATACCTGATATCCTTCTCAGCTCAAGCAGTTCTGCTATCTCTGCATTTCTGACTTCTTACTTCATTGGTGATGGATCATTCTACAAAAATAGTGTGGAATTCAGCACTGCAAGCAGATGGCTCTCCATTCAGATTTCATATCTACTAACTAGATTTGGAATAATGAATACACAGGGTGTACGGAGAATTGGCGGAAAGGAGCATTACAGGATTTTTGTACGCGGGAAGGAAAGCATCACAGGACTTCTGCATGTGATGAAGCCCGGACACGCTAAGATTGATAAGATGCAGGCGTATTTAAGGACAGAAAAATCCACCTATAATTCCATTGACATAGTGCCAGTGTCTTCCGGCTTTATTAAAGATATATATAGTAAATACACCAGGTATTCAGATCTTCAGAGAGAAGGCATTGAAATTTACAATTACACAGGAAATAAAAAACATATAGGTTCGGAGGCATTCAAGAAGTTTTCAACGGTGATTGAAGGGTCTAATGAATATCAGATGTTAGAGACTCCAACTTTGACTCTTGCTGATTCTCTTGAATATATTTATTTTGATAGAATAGTCTCTACTGAGGAGGAATCTGGGCCATTTGACGTATATGATGTCTCTGTACCGGAATCCGGGAAGAACTTTGTTGGTGGATATGGTGGCATCATTCTTCACAATACTGTCATACAACACCAGTTATCAAAATGGTCGGATGCAGATATAACTGTATATGTTGGCTGTGGGGAGCGCGGCAATGAAATGACAGAAATTTTATCAACATTTCCAGAATTGCTGGATCCAAAAAGCAGCAAACCATTAATGGAAAAAACAATTTTAATAGCCAACACATCAAATATGCCTGTAGCTGCAAGGGAAGCAAGCATATATACCGGTGTAACCGTAGCAGAATATTACAGAGATATGGGATACGACGTTGCATTAATGGCAGATTCAACAAGTAGATGGGCTGAAGCATTAAGGGAAATTTCAGGCAGGCTTGAGGAAATGCCTGGAGAAGAAGGATATCCCGCATATCTTGGCAGGAGAGTTTCGGAATTCTATGAAAGGTCCGGCAGGGCACAGATTATTCCGGAAGATGATAGAATAGGTTCAATAACATTAATAGGTGCAGTTTCACCCCCAGGTGGGGATTTATCTGATCCTGTGGTGCAGAATACACTGAGGGTAACAAGAGTTTTCTGGGCTCTGGATGCTTCTCTGGCATCAAGAAGGCATTTTCCATCAATCAACTGGTTAAACAGCTATTCATTATATCTAGATTCACTGTCAAACTGGTTTAAAACCAATGTAAACGGTGACTGGTTAAATACACACTCATTTATGATGGGCATGCTTCAAAAAGAATCTGAGTTACAGGAAATTGTTCAGTTAGTGGGTTATGACTCATTACCGGAAAAGCAGAAAAACATACTTGATATAGCCCAGATAATAAGGGAAGATGTTTTACAGCAGAATGCATTTGATGATATAGACACATACTGTTCAATGAAAAAACAGTATGAAATGTTAATGATAATAAAAACATTAAACGATAATCAGGAAAAGGTTATCGATGCCGGCAGAAAGGTATCACAAACATCGACATTACCGGTAAGGTCAAAAATATCCAGGATGAAGGAAGTAAAGGAAGAAGATTTTGAAAAGTTCTATAATAATATCATAAAGGAAATAAATGATGAATATAATAGTATAATAGAAGGTGTTGAGAATGTCTAATATAATTTATAAGTCAATATCCCAGATAAACGGCCCGTTAATTTTTGTTGAGGGTGTAAAGGATGCATCGTATAATGAAATAGTAAATGTTGTTTTAGATAATGGTGAAAAATTAAAGGGGCAGGTTCTGGAAACAAGAAATGGCATTGCTATAGTGCAGGTCTATGGTTCAACAACGAGTATGAGCCCGGAAAGCACTGGAGTAAGTTTTAGCGGAGAAACGTTTAAATTGCCAGTTTCAGATGATATGCTTGGAAGAATATTCAACGGTTTTGGAGACCCTATAGATAACGGCACAAAGATATATTCAAAAGAAAAGGTTGATATAACAGGCGCTGCAATAAATCCATACTCCAGGGAAGAGCCAAGTGAATTTATACAGACAGGGATATCCACAATAGACGGTATGAATACTCTGGTAATGGGACAGAAATTGCCGATATTTTCCGGAGCAGGTTTATCACACAACAGACTGGCAACACAGATAGCCAGGCAATCAAAAACATTGAAGAGCGATGAAAAGTTCGGTGTTGTTTTTGGTGCAATAGGTATAACAAGTGAGGAAGCAAATTATTTTATGAGGCAATTTAGTGGATCAGGAGCATTATCCGATTCTGTTATATTTTTAAATTTAGCATCAGATCCATCAATGGATAGAATAATATTGCCCAGAGTTGCACTAACAACCGCAGAATATCTGGCATATGAAAAGGATATGAATATGTTAGTAATATTAACAGATATGACAAATTACTGTGAAGCATTAAGAGAAATATCATCTTCAAGGGAGGAAATACCGGGAAGGAGAGGATATCCCGGATATATGTATACAGATTTAAGTACAATCTATGAAAGGGCTGGAAAAATAAAGGGTAGGAAAGGATCTATTACACAGCTGCCCATATTAACTATGCCGGGAGATGATATAACAAACCCGGTGCCAGATTTAACAGGATACATAACGGAGGGTCAGATAACATTATCAAGGGATTTAAGCAGGAAAAATATCTATCCCGGGGTGGATGTACTGTTATCATTATCAAGGCTAATGAACCAGGGTATTGGAAATGACCATACCAGGGAAGATCACAGAGGGCTGGCAGATCAGTTATACTCCTCATATGCAAAAGGAAAAGATGCCAGATCATTAAGTGAAATAGTTGGTGAAGAGGCACTGAGCGATATTGATAAGAAATATTTAAAGTTTGCAGAAAGTTTTGAAAATATATATGTGAATCAGGGTGATTCAGACAGGTCAATAGAAGAAACATTAAACCTTGGGTGGGACTTATTATCCGTGTTACCTGTTGATGAAATGAAAAAGGTAAAGTCAGCACATATACCGAAATATGGAAAATGGGGTAATAATGGTAAATAATGTTAGATTTACAAGAATAGAATTAATAAATACTAAAAAACGAATAAAAGTAGCAGCAAGAGGACTTGACCTTCTAAAAATGAAAAGGTCTTCTCTGGTAATGGAATTTTTCAGGATAAATAATGAAGTTAAGGGTTTGAGAGAAAATATAAGAAAGGATATAGAAAATGGCATGAATTCCATAAAAATAGCAGAAATAGTTGATGGAACACTTGAAATAGAGAGACTTTCATACATGTTCTCAAATCCCGATGTTAATATAATTACAAAAAATATTATGGGTGTAAAAATACCCCAGTTAATGCTCGGGGCTTCAAATGATTCGCTTGACAATATCTATTTATCAGCATCGGTTCCTGTATCAGTTTATGATGCAGTAATACTTTTCAGAAGAATATTTAATGAACTGTTGGAAGTATCGCAGAAAGAAAGTTCAATGAGAAAATTACTGTACGAAATAGATAAAACAAACAGGAGGTCAAACGCAATAGAAAATGTAATGATACCCAGATTTAAATTCAATCTAAAAACAATAAGTGAACATCTTGATGAGCGTGAAAGGGACACATTTGCAACATTAAAATTTGTGAAGGGACACATTGTGTTGAAGGGAGATGAATAATACTGAAAAATTTAAAAAAATAAGAAAGATAATGTTAATAATTAATATTATATTAACAGTAATATTTATGATAATAGTTGTAATGGTGATTTATAAATGACAGAAATAGATCAGTTAAAGGTAATAAAGGATAAGGAAAACGAAAATAAAAAAACTCTTCAGGATTTAAAAGAGAGATTTGAAGCGGAATTCAAGGAAAGCATGGAAAATTGCAATGAGGTATACAAAAACACGAAAAACGAAATAATAAACCAGTATAACAGTAATATGGAAGAAATTAAGAATGAAGAAAATAAAAAACTGATGGATGTTACAGAAAGAGAACGGGCAAAAGCAGAGATTATGAAACTTCGCCTGTCAAGGAAAGAAATTGAAGAGTACACATATAAATTATTAATGTCATATATTAAGGAGTGAACATAATGCTTAAACCAGAGAAAATGGTTAAAATAAGAATAATCGGCCTTAATAAGGATAAAAGTTTAATAGTAGATGATTTGCACGACCTTGGAATCATGCAGATGGAAAATGCCGGTTCTGAAGTTGCCACAATTTTTGATGATGTGCTTAGCAATGATAATTATAAAATTCTATCCGATTATTTATCGGAATTCAGGGGGTATCTATCAATATTACCCAAAAGGCCGGTAAAGAGCAAAAAATATTTTAATTCCATTCCAGAATTGCTGGATTCCATCCTAGAAATCAATATTAAGGACGAACTTAATGAATTAAAGGAAAGTGAGGATAATCTATTTTCAATAATAAGGGAAAATGAGAACTATATAAATATATTAAAAAAATTAAATAATTTTAATAATGACCTTTCCATTTTAAATAATAATTATATAGAAAGTTTTGTTATAGAAAACTCAGAATTACTGAATAATTTTAAAAAAGATTATACAACATTTATAAACCTTAATAACAATTATTTTATTGTTTCAATAAACAGGAAAAACGAATCAGAATTTTTATCATTATTATCATCATACAGCTATCAACTATTAAAAATACCTGAATTTTCCGGCACACCTGAGGAAAAATTAAAAGAACTTGAAAGCACAATTAAGGATTCAAATGCCAGACTTGATCAGATACATAATGTATTAAATAAAATATCAGATAATAATTACGAAAAAATAGCACAGATTGAGGAGCAATTAGACATTTATGTAAGGGAACTGGAGGTATTGAGCCAGACAGCATCATCAGATAATGCCTTTGCACTTGAGGGCTGGGTTCCTGAAAGGGAACATGATAGCATAGTAAAAACACTTGAACACGATTCACATAATAATGTTTTAATCCAGAGAATTAAAACAGATGAAGAACCACCAACAAAATTATCAAACCCGGGGCGTTTTAAAATATTTGAGTTTTTTATAAGATTCTATTCGTTGCCAAAGGAATATGAATTTGATCCAACATTAATATTTGCTTTGGTATTTCCAGTATTTTTCGGTTTAATGGTCGGTGATGCTGGTTATGGACTTGTTATATTGCTGATTTCCCTGTTTATAATACACAGGGTTAACCATCCGCCTTTAAAAAGCCATATACCTAAGAAAATATCCGGATTTATTCTTATGATAATGGGTAAAAGCTCATTAAAAACCCTGGCCAGAGCCCTGATACCAGCGTCAATAATAGCAATAATATTTGGTGTAATATTCAATGAATTCTTTGGGTTCACAATATACCCTGTTCCATTCAGGATAGCTTCCAGGCCGGTACCTGTTACATACCTGGGTAAATTACTGTTAATCTCAGGTTATATAGGTTTAGCTTTTGTTATATTCGGTTTTGTAATAGGCATAATTAACAATTTATATACAAATCATAAAAAAGTGGCTGTTGCAAAATTTGGCTGGATATTTATGGCAATTGCATTTGCAGTTCTTGGACTGAATCTAATACACAGGATAAGTTTAAGCCCGTTGAATATATCATCACTTATAGGTTACGTGTTATTGATATCAGGATTTATACTCGTAATTGTCTTTGAGGGCAGCCAGAGCTTAATGGAAATACCATCCATAATATCACATATACTATCATATACAAGAATTGTGGGTATATTACTGGCATCTGTAGTTCTTGCACTGGTTATAAACACAGTTTTCGTGGGAACATTATCCGGCCCATTCTATTTTATAATTATGGGAATTGTAATTCTTGTTTTCGGGCAACTGTTTAATATAGTGATAGCAGTATTTGAACCAGGAATACAGGGTGCAAGGTTACTATACGTTGAATTCTTTTCAAAATTCTATTTCGGCAACGGTAAACCATTTAGACCATTTGGAACAGACAGATCGTACACACTGAAAAAATTTGATAAAAAATAACATAAAACAATAACAAAATTAATATTAAGATAAATATTAATGAAACATGGAGAAAATAAAAAATATAGATATTTATGAGCTTGGCTCTCCAGAGGAGAAATCATCACCATGGAGTTCAACAATTTTAATACTGAAATTAACATCGAGTAACGGTAATATAGGATTCGGGGAAGCACCAACAACATTGATGACACTGCCGGTAAAGGAAAGCCTAAGGGAAGTTTCAAGAATTTTTCAGGACAAAAACTATTTTAACATTGAAAAAAACTTAAGGGAGTATTATAGAAATGCATTTTATTTATCAAAATCAATAGAGGAAACTGCAGCATTAAGTGCGTTTGAAATTGCATCATGGGATTTAATAGGAAAGGATCTGGGTGCACCGATATACAATTTAATTGGTGGGCAATTTAATGATAAAATAAAAGCATATTCCAATGGCTGGTATTCTGATTGTGTTGAGCCAGAGGATTTTGTTAATAAGGCAAGGGCACTGGTAAACAAAGGCTATAAAGCCTTTAAATTCGATCCATTTGGGAACAATTACGATAAAATCTCAAACGATGGTTTAAGAAAGGCAGTTAATATTGTTGGGTCTATGAGAGATGCTCTTGGAGAGGATGTGGATTTACTGATAGAATGCCATGGTAGATTTTCGACAAAGTATGCAATAAGGGTTGGTGAGGCACTGGACGAATTTAATCCAATGTTTATAGAGGAGCCAATACATCCAGAGATGGAACTTGGATTATACGAATTCAAAAAATATGTTAATACTCCCATAGCACTGGGTGAAAGATTGCTAAACAAGGAGGATTTTGCAAGGTACATTTCCAGTGGAATGGTGGATATAATACAGCCAGATATTACAAATTCCAAGGGAATTTTAGAGGCAAAAAAAATTGCGGCAATAGCAGAATCATTTGGTACTCCGGTAGCCTTCCACAATGCTTTTGGTCCGGTTCAGAGTGCTGCAACAGTAAATGTCGATTATGCGATACCAAATTTTATAATACAGGAAAGCTTTGAGGAGTCCTGGCCGGAATGGAAGAAAAAATTATTTTCTGGTTATGGTGTAAATAATGGATATTTTGAATTATCAGGCAAACCAGGTCTGGGTATAACTGTAGATGAAAAACTACTCGAAAAAAGCAGGGTTGAAGGGATGGAGCCACTTGGCAATGAACCCCCATGGGTTGTTTCAGGCACCTATTCCAAATCATCATAAAGAGACTGTACAGCACACTGATAATATTACCATGCTATACATAGAATTTATTTGAAATATATTTAAAATATATTTAAAATTCATGATTTAAAAATTATATAAAATAATTTATTTTGGGGATTATAAACTTATTTTTTAAGCTGTATTGAAAGATTAACAAGATTCTGTAATAATTCTTTCATAAGTTTTTTTGTCATCTCATCCTTTAATTTGCCATTTTCATCAAATTTTTGCTGTGCGAATGTAACAAAAACTTCAGGTCTATTAACAGGAACCATATTTAAAAATGTAAAAACCTGCCTTAAATGGTACTGTGCCCTTGCACCACCTACCATACCTATAGAGGCACTGACTATTGCAACGGGTTTGCCCTCAAATGCATTATCGGTATATGGCCTTGATGCTAAATCTATCACATTTTTTAAAAATCCGGGTATTGAATAGTTATATTCCGGTGTTGATATCAAAATTCCATCGGACTTTTTAATTCTGTTTTTAAAGTTTTTCACATTTTCCGGGTAATCGTTTTCAAGATCCTGATTGAACATGGGAAAATTATCGATACTTAATATTTCAAGTTCTGCATTTTCCGGCATCAGATCCCTGGCCTCATTTAAAAGATATTTATTATATGACTCCTTTCTCAAACTACCGCCGAAACCCACTATTTTTATATTTTCCATAAAATGCGATTAATTTTCTGTTAATAAGTTTTAGCTATACAGGAATATAGTTTAATGTAAATGACTTTAAACTTATTTTATAAACCTAAACAGCCTGTCGTTGCCTGATGTGCGGTCATTGTATGGTAGGTGCCTCATAAGGTATTTTAATACGCCAAATTTATCAGGTATAATATCCAGAATATACTTCATTTCGTCCGTGCTTATTAGTTTAAAAGCTTTTATCTCTCCAATATATATAAGTAATCCAGCAATTATAAAGATAAAAACATAAAGCATGCTGTATGCAAAATGCTGCTGCAATTCAAATACTGTAAAGAACATAATCAGTGATGCTGCCCATATCCGCACTATCCTGCCAACATCATAATTTGAAACCCTGAATTTCCTTGCATAATAATAGACAATCAAAAAGCTTACGGCGTTCATCGATGAGTATGATATAGCTGCACCAAGCAGGTAAAATCTCGGTATTAGAAGAATAGAAAGCCCTACATTAGATATCATAGACATCCCGGCGGACATAACAAATATCCGGGTTTTTCTCACGCTGGATATCCCGGCTGAAAGCACAACAGAACCTGCAAAAATTGACGTGGAAAACATGATTATCATCAACGGCATGTAACCATCTAGATATTCTGGACCTGCAAATACATATAAAATGGATCTGGAAAGTGCTGCTATTCCCAGGGCCGCTGGAACATAAAGCATATATCCAATATTTAACAGCATTCTTATACTTTTATTAAACGCATCAATATTGTTTAATGAAAAAAATGAAGACAGTTTGGGTATTAATAAATTCGATATTGGCATTATCATTATTGTGGCAGCAGATGCAACTACAAGGGCAAAGTTGTATATTCCAAGGTATGAAAGATTTATGAAATAGGATACAACGATCCTGTCAATATATGTAGCACTGGTATTCATTATTGATGCAAAAAACAACGGAACAGAATAAAATATTACGTTTTTGTAAGGTTCCACTGTCTTTTCCACATAACTATTTTTGCCCAGTTTGAAATAGTATTTATAAACAAGCGATATAAAAAATATGGCATATATCATCTCAATTATTGCTATACCATAAAGAAGGTATACGGTGTCCTTTAACACAACCAAAAGTCCGAGCGGGAAGAAATATAAAAACACATAAAAAAATGTATATACTATAGAATATTTTTTGTACTGGTTTAATCCAAGAAGCATCGATGCAAAGACATTTATTATTACATTCATTGATATTGCAATACCTATTATTCTTACAGAAAGTATGTATTCCGTGCTGTGGAAAAACAGTATTGATACATAATAGGAAGAAAAATAAACAGATATATATGCAAGTCCCGCCAGCAGTATTGCCAGAAATGTCGTTCTGGTTATTAATTTTTTAATGATTTCATTATTATTCCTTGCCAAATGGTATGATAAATAGTGCTGGAGACCATTCCCAAGCCCGAAAATAAAGACGGTTGTTAATATGTTCATTATTGCATATAATAATGATATTGAACCAACAACGCTTACTGAAAGCATATGTGCAAGTGCAAAATAAAATATGGCAGATGAGATAAACATGCTGGATACAGCCGAATACTGAAATATAACCCCTATGCTAAATGACTCTGTAAGGTCTGACAATGAATACTCAATAAAAACTTTGTTTAAAAACTTATCTATTAAAAACTAATTAGAAAATTGCATCTACGCCAGAAAGTGTAATGCCATACGCTTATAGTTAAACATACCCTTTTCTGTAATGCACCTTAAATCATAAAAAACTCCCGTGAATAACATTCACGCTCCAGTTTCCCTTAAAAGTTTCATTACTGGAATCATGGAATTCCCACTGACGTGATATGCAGGTAATTTTCCATACCAAACTTACACCTGTTAGCCACATATGCCCCCGGCGTGCACAGTTAATGATTGCCATGGTACTAAAGAAAATATTATTAATAAATAAACATTTAATACATATGAAAAACATTAACTTATTAATTCCATCAAAGCACAACAATACTATTGTAAATAAACATGAAAATAAATTAGTATTCAGTATCGGATATGAAGGGATAAATTTTGATTATTTCCTTGAATTACTTAACAAAAACAAAATAACACAGGTTATCGACATAAGGATGAATTCCTTTTCATGGAAAAAAGATTTCAGGAATAAAATTTTTGAAAATAATCTGGAAAAAAACAACATTAAATATATACACATCACCAATTTAGGTGCACCAAAATGTATAAGAAATGAAATAAAAAATAATAATAATCCGGAAAAATTTTTTTCGGAATATAAGATATTATTATCCAGGAATAAAGATTCTTTTGAATATTTAATGGAACTTTCAGGTGAGGAAAAGACTATAATTTTATGTGTTGAAAAGGATTATAAATCATGCCACAGGAAGGCTATAGTTGATAAATTAAGAAAACATAATTTTAGTGTGATAAATATATGAAACAAAAAAAGTCCTATTAACAGTAAAAGTCTATCCAGATAAATGGAGAAAATTGGTATACTGTGTTTGTATTGCAGGTATAACAGAAGATGGTGAATTGATTAGGTTATATCCCACGTTTATTGGATCTTTACCCGGTATATATGGAAGATCTTTATGGGATAGTACAACGTGATAATATTTATTTATATATACTGAAACGTCCATGTATAATGCTCATAATTCATAAGATAGTTCCTGAACTCAGGTTTAAGTAAACAGCAGAACTTTACATTCGCAAACGTTAAAAAGAGTATATATACATAGATTGAATTTATATGCAATGTTTATAGTCAGGTATTCCGAAATAGGTTTAAAGGGAGATAAAACAAGGAGAAATATGGAACAGATCCTCATTAACAACATACTCTCATGTTCAAAATCACATAATATTGATTTAAAATACAGTAAAACTGATGGGAGGATATTTTTATACACAGACAATGACGATTTTCTATATGAAATACTGCCGAAAATATTCGGGATAAAATCATTCTCATATGCATATGAATACAAATTTGATAATATTGATACTATTGCCGCAATGGCCCGTGAAAAATTTTATGATTCAGTTAAAAACAGGAAATTTGCTGTGATAGCAACGAGAAAGGGCGTGCATAGTTTTACTTCACGTGATATTGAAGTGAAAATAGGGGATGCGTTATATAATAATTCTTCCGGCGTTGACCTTGACAACCCGGATATAAAAATTTATGCTGAAATCAGGGATAATAAATTATATCTATTTACAGAAAAAATTGGTGGTCCCGGTGGTCTGCCATTAAAATCAGAGGGAAAAGCAATATCACTGTTTTCCGGCGGTATAGATTCACCAGTGGCAACATATATGATAATGAAAAGAGGGGTTGCCTGCGACCTGTTATTCTGTTCCCTGGCACATCCAGCAGATACGGTTTATATGTTAAGGGTTGCAAAGAATCTTCTTGACCAATATTCCAGAGGTTATAACAACAGAATCTTCATACTTGATGGTTCAACCCTCATAACTGAAATAATAAAAAATCCAACCCATAAATTTTCAAATCTTATTTTTAAGGAATTATTATATGAATATGCCCAGAATCTGTGTATAGAATACGGTTACAATGGGATAGTAACTGGTGAATCCATTGGCCAGGTTTCATCGCAAACCCCAGAAAATATAGAGGCTATGTCAAGAGATATACACTATCCAGTATACAGGCCACTGATCGGTTTTGACAAGGAGGAAACCATAAACTATTCAAAATCTATAAACCTGTATTTTTCTGACTCAATAGGTGAGTTCTGCTCTCTATTTTCAAAAAATCCCGGTATTAAAGTAGCATATCACGATTTAAAAAAGGAAATGGATAAATTTGATCTGAATAAATATATCCATGAAATCATTGTTTTAAGGAAGGACAATATAGATTCATATATGAAATCAATAGAAAATAGATATGTTAATGATATCCCCGTCCACTGTAATATAATTGATTTAAGAAACAGTGATGATTATGATAAATGGCATATAGCCAGTGCAGTAAATCTAAACATTAAGGATCTGGACAGTGTTATTGAACACGGTGATAGGGATAAAAACTATCTTTTCTACTGTAAAAAGGGCCTGAACAGTGCCTATGCCGTATCGTTAATGCTGGAAAATGGGTACAGTGCATTTTATTCAACGGAAAAAAGTTTAAAAAAGATTAAAAATTAAATGGTATATTTTATATATTTTTTATTTCCCACAGCGTCATTATAGTCCATATCCATGCCATTTTCCATTGTGAATTTATACAGTTTTTTCAATAATGATTTTCTGGTTCTCTCTGCCTGCTTTTTTACTATTACTGTCTGAGTTTTTATATACCCCTCATTTCTTGGAAATGCTATTAATTTTGAAATAAAATCCGGGTATGCCAGCTGAAATATTTTTACCTGAACCCTGACGTATTCCGGTACTGGCTTTAGTGAAAAGCTTTTCATTTCATACATTATTTCATTGATATAGTCAACAAAATCCGGCTGTGCATATATGCCCACCTCACCGTTAATTATGATTAATCTCGTTCTATCCCTTAACAAACTGTTTTCGTACAGTTCACTTTTTTTGAATGCATTGATAAATCTCCAGCCCATGGCATAATAATTCTTTTTATCATTATTATTCAAAACTATACTGTTTTTGGTAAGTTCTGAATTTAACATAAATGCAAAACCTTTCATGGCATTCATGCTTATATTCCTCTTAAACTCGGATCTGTAATTGTAATAATTCATCTGCGTTACGGTTTCATCAAGGCATTTACCGAGAATCATATTTATAGTATCCGATTTGAATTTAACAAAATTATTAACATATTTATGCGTCGCTATCACTTTCATATTCTCACTTTAATATTTTATTTGTTGCTATTTTCCATAGGTATAAATCGAATATCCCGGGTTTTAATTTATAGCTTTTTGCTATTCTATTGAATATTTCCTCAGTTTCCAGATAATCATTTTTAGAATTTAATTTTACATTATCTATGTAATTATAATTCATCATAGTTTCCATTATATGTTTATCCAGTATGGCAAAATCAAATATGCCGGTATTCCTCAGGAAGTGTGATGCCTCTTTATATCCAATTCCCTTTATATTATTTACCAGATATTCCCTTACATAGTTTTTATCATTACTGGATAACAGTTCCTTTAAATCATCCATTACAAATCTTGCATTTACTATATAATCTGATCTTTTATTATAAAACCTGTACTTTATTTTTTTCAGTTCGTCCTTTAATTTATCCAGGTCATATTCAATAAATCCATCCATAATATATTTCTGCGTTTTTATTCCCATTTCAGCTGATGTATTGGCAGTTAATATACAGAAACTTAACTCTATAAATAATGACCTGTTATCTGACTTGCCAACGTTCATAAAATCTACAATTCTATCATTTATCTTTTTATTATAATGGAGTCTTATCTCCCTTATTTTTTTAGAAAGCTCATCATTAAGTTCTATCATAAAAAATTAAAAAAAATTTTTATTCTCTCTTGAAAGCTTCGTATGTTCTCTTTGCCCTGTTAAGTCTCTTTTCAACAACTTTCCAGTTCACGTTCTTCATAAATGCGTCCATGTATGGTGCTCTTTTTGCTCCATAATCCGTATAATATGCGTGTTCATAGACATCTAAGGGTAATATCATCAGGGCATTCCATATTGCACTTGCACTGTGTATATCTGCTCCAACAACTCTTAATTTTCCGTAGTTTAAGTCAAATATTAAATGTGCCCATCCCCTGAATGCTGTTCCAACAGCCTTGAATAATTTTACAAAGTTATCATAGCCTCCAAAATCCTTATCTATCTGCTCTTTTACTGAAGTAGGGATTTCAACATGTTCTTTGCTCAACGATTCAAAATAGTACTCATGTAGCATTGACCCATCATAGTTGAATGCTTCTTCAAGCTTCATCTCTCTTAAATCACTGTAATTCTGATTTGCTTTGCCCAGATCAACATCGGGTAGTTTTGACCATATTTCATTCAACTTTGTTACATATCCCTTATAATGGACATCAAAATGATAATCTATCTGCTGGTCTGATATGCCTTCCAATCCTCTTGGTTTTAATTTATCTTTTGCTTCCCACGTCTCTGCTGCCATAATAATCTTTTTGATATTATTTTATCATTTAAAAATTTATTGATAATATTATAGCTTAAAATATAATAAATACCGTATAAATTATCATATATACAACCAGGGAGGTATGCAGTGCCAAATCGCAGTTAAAATTTATATATATTCATACTGCAGGTATAATTATCAACTATATTAATTCATAAAACTACATTATTTTCAAAAAAATAGAAGCCATTCTGTAAGGTATAGTAGAGTCTGACATTATGCGAATATATATATATATATATATATATATATATAAGTATATGATAATCTCTCTATGAATAAAAAGTATATTGCCATTATTATAGCAATAATTTTTATTACAACAGCATTTATTGGAATACACATTGTAAATAACAACACAAATGTTGATACTAATAACAACAATTTTAAAATTAACGTAAAGCCATATATAAATTCTAATATAACACCAGAATTTTATAGTTTATCCATATATATAGAAAAACCTTCTTATATAAATTATACAGAAACCCCATATAAATATAATGTAAATATATTAAACAAGACATTGCCATTTAAAAATAATACACTGTACTTGAATAATAATATTATTAAAAATGTAAGTGAACAGTGGTATAATAATTTAAAAAGCAGTAATAATATTGTAAATTATATAAGTAATAAAAACTCCCTATCAATGCAATTGTATGGATTTGCCTTTATAAATAAAGACAATAAAACCTATGTTTATTCATACTTTAATAATATACTGTATAACCCTATCAATATCATCAATACAAACTCTTTTAATTATAATTTAAGTATGTTTTTTAATTATAACAACCCGGTATACGTTTTCAGCGGTAATAATACAAATAATACGCCAGAATCTATAACACCGGGCCCTGGAAGCAATTGCTGTGTGCATGAAAGGAAGGTATGTGATTATAACCATGACCATTCATATACACAGGAATTAAATCAAACAACGTATAAAAATTCATATTTGCCCGTTTCAATAATGAATTTACATGACGCTAACAATAATACCGACATTGCAACATATTCCAGCTCAATTTCAGAATTCAATTCAAGTAAAAATGTAAATTTTAAATTCAATGACACAACAACATATAGCTCAACAGATACTGTTCAATCCACAACTCCCTCATACATAAGCCCAGATTTATCGGTAAACGATATAACCCTGGTTGCTGAAAAGCAGTATCCTGTAAACATTTATGGCATTCCCAATGCAACCCTACAGTTAACAAATTATAGATCAGTTATAGTAACGGATTATAAATATACACTATATCTATGTTTTTATAAAAATGGGGAAGAAGTAAGGCACTCATCATCTACACATTCAGAGGACCATACAAATTATGGTAATCCATATGGAACATTAAAGGTATTAAGTGCAGGCTCTGGTGTAAAAGATACGGGCTTCTCTATAAGTAATAAAACTCAAAGGGAATACATATACGCAATAGGATTTTATCAATATTTATTAAAAGATAACACTGAAATATTAAATAAAACCCTGAATGCAGGAAATTTTTATTCAGTATCAACATTATCATTAAATGTAACAACATATACAAATGCATATGATACATTAAATAAAGTTTTAACCGCAGCAAACCTATTTCTGGGCGGCTTAGGCCTTGATCTGGCAATAATGAGTGTAAGTGCGGCTGCATTTGATTTGGGTGGTGCTGCTGGATATGTATTGGCAGCGGCGTCTCTTGTTGCTGCTGCGGGCTCACTGGGCATTGCAATAGCACAGGCAGCACAACCACTGTCTGTTGCAGAAAATATAAATGGACAATTTAACACAATGAGCTTTAACAATGAGAACATTGGAACGGGAGCACCCTTCAATTTTGTCCTGTATAAATCCGAATACCCGGAAAATATAGAATACAGTGGTGCGTATCATACCATGTATGTTCCAGAGCCATATATTTATGTTACATAAAAATAATTTTTATATAATTTACAGGTAAAGATAATGAAAAATTATATTTTTATTAAGATGTAAAAAATTAATAATGTTTTTAATATAACGTTATATGATTCCTGTTATAATAATAGGTGGCATACCCGGAGTTGGAAAAACAAGTATATCCGGCTATATTGCCGGAGAGTTCAACATAAACATAATATTATCTGGTGATTATTTAAGAGAATTTTTAAGGCCATACAATACTAATATTTTAAATAAAAGTGTATATGAGGCATACAGACTTTATGGAGAAAAAAATGAAAAAAATATAATAAATGGTTATTTAGATCAAACAAGAATAATGTATAAGGGTATTAATGCCATTCTGAACAGGTCAATAAAAAATGGTGAACCACTTATCCTGGAAACATTGTATTTCATGCCAGAATTTCTCGATAAAAATATTATAGATAAAATAATTTCAGTATATATTGATATATCGGACATAAATATACATAAAAATAGATTAAAATCAAGAATAAATTATACACATTTTAATTCTCCGGGTGAGAGGTTAATAGATCAACTGGATGTTTATAAGATTATATCAAATTATTCAATAGAAAATAGCAAAAATAAAAACGTTTTAATTGTTGATAATATAAATTATGATGAAACAAGGGAGAAAATAAAAAATTATGTTAAAGATAAAATAGAATCATAATGCATTATTTAAATCATTTATTATGTCATCATAATCCTCTATACCAATTGATAATCTCATGAATTTATCATTTACCTTTAATGTATCTAATTCATCCTTATTTAATGACCTGTGTGACATTGTATATGGATGTGCAATTATTGTATTCACACCGCCCAGTGTGTTTGCAGGAACTATTAATTTCAGTTTCTTAAAGAATGTATTCATATCTCCAGTTATCTCGAAACCAATTATTCCAGAAAAACCTTTCATATACTCTCTGGCTACATCATAATCAGGATGATTTTCCAGTCCAGGATATATTACATTATTTACCTTTTTATTACTGTATAAAAATTTGGCTACCTTCATTGTATTATCATTTATTTTATCCATCCTTAACTTCAATGTTTTAATGCCACTATCCGTTAAAAATGCAGAGTTAGGATCCAGGGAAGTACCAAAAGTCCTTCTCATTGCATCAATTTTTTCTATTAAATCTGATCTTCCTGCAGCAAGTCCCGAAATCACATTATTATGTCCGGAAATGAATTTTGATGCACTATGTATTACTATATCCGCACCCAGTTTAATGGGGTTTATATTAACAGGTGTTGAAAATGTTGAATCAACAATTAAAACTGCATTAGTTTTTCTACATTTTTCAGATATTTCTCTAATATCATTTACCCTTAAAATTGGATTTGTTAAGCTTTCTATAAATACAAGCTTTGTGTCATCCTTTATATTTTTTATTATATTATCAGTTCCCGGATTAGATATATCCGTTTTTATACCCCATGTTCTTAAAAAATCCTTAAAGAAATGATAGGATCTTGCAAACGTATCAAGGTGTGTCAATGCCCTGTCTCCAGGTTTTAATAGAGATAGCAGTGTCGTTGTAATAGCTCCCATTCCAGAAGAAAACACGTTATAATCTTCCGCATGTTCTAATTCCTTTATCTTTAACCCAAGATTCTCAACAGTAGGATTATATTCCCTTGTATATCTATACTTCTGCCCCTCTGGAACAATATATGAGCTTGTCTGATATATTGGAAACGTTAAAGGCCTTGCATACACATTATCTACATTATCACTAATACCACTAATCATAATATCCCTCCATAATATCTGTTTCAATAATTTTATAACCGGTTTTAAATAAATACATAATATTTTTTATATCATTCAATATATTATTTTTATTTGAATACTCATCAATAAATATTAAAATTGTAGGTCCTGCACCACTTACACATACAGAAATTGCATTATTTTTTATTGCCTTTTCTTTTATATCATAATAATACGAAAACATGGTGCTTCTTGCCTTTTCAACAATACCATCATTCATGCCATACCTTATGGAATCCCTATCACCACTGGTAAAGCCATAAATTAGCGTTGCTAGATATCCAGAATTTTTTACATGGTCCTTTATATCTATCTGTTTTGGAACCAGTGACCTTGCATACCTTGTTTTATTATACATGTTTACATCAGGTATGATTAATAGCAATTTTAAATCATAATTTATATCTATCTTTTTTACTCTTAACGGGTCACTGGAGGTAATTAATGTCAATCCGCCATAAATTCCCGAGGAAACGTTGTCAGGATGGGCAGAACCGGCTGCCGCTATTTCCCCATACATGGAATAATAAATCATTTCATCCCTATTTAAATTTAAATCAAATAATTCATTAAAAGCCTTAACCGCGGCAGAAGAGGATGCACCGCTGCTACCTAAACCCAGACCTATAGGTACTCCCTTTTCTATATGTATATTGATTTTTTCATTTATATTTTTATCATCCATAATCTTCATGATGCTCAGGCCAGCGGTATTTTTTTCAGGGTTTAAGGGGGTTTTATCGGAAATTATCCGTATTCTTTCATTGCCATTTGAAGTTTCTATCTTTACCCTATCAAAAAATGCCCTGTGGCTCAATGATAATATATCATATCCAGGGCCAAGGTTTGCCGATGAAGAGTAACTTATTTTTTCTGATTTCATACCTTATAATATATTCATAAGATAAATTTATTATTTCATTATATATGATTCTAAGTAATATTGTTATAACAATTGTCAGTATTTTTTATATAAAATTCCTCTGGCGCATTATAAAATAAATTTATGAAAATGCTAATTTAACATTATACCTGAAAAGCGTAAATTATGGGTTATGTGCTGCATCAAGGTACTGTCCCTCTAATACCAGTTACCAGATATGTGGTTACCTTTAAGAGTTAGGATAAATTTTTATAGCATGATAGTTATTTCTATGTATGAATATAACAAAATCAATTAAGGATGCTGTAAATTTAATATTAACCACCGGTGGAAACAATGTAATATTTATTATTAATTATGGTTCATACATCAATGGCAATTTTCATGAAGGCTCAGACATAGATCTGTGTATTTATTATTCCGGAGATAAAAAGGAGAGATTTAACTTTAGATTAAGCGTTTTATCCAGCATAAATGATATTTTTGATGTGCAGATTTTCCAGGATCTGCCACTATACATCCGGAAAGATGTTTTAAAAGGCAGGTTATTATATTCAAAAAATAATGAATTATTATATGATATAGCAAGGGATACAATATATGAATTTGATGATTTCAAAAGAGGATATTATGATATTATTGGCCTGGAGAAGATACAATGAGAAAAGATATTATAAAAAATAAGATAAAAGAGGTATATGACAGTTTAGAACTTATTGAAATAAATATGCCTGCTGATTTTGAAAAATTCCAGGATCTCGGAATAATTAAAGATGGAATATATAAAAGGCTTGAATACGTCATTGAAAACTTAATGGACGTGTTTTATATAATAGGTTCTGACATTAATATCGGGACACCATATGACGATTCCGACATGCTGGAAAAATTAGGCAGTGCAGGAATTATAACTGGGGAATGCTGTAAAATAATGAAGAATCTAAAAGGGTTCAGAAATATCTTGGTTCACAGGTATTCCAGAATAGATGATTTTATGTCATTTACATTTATTAAAGAGAACATTAAGGATTTTAATTATGTTATAGAATGCATTGATAATATCATGGAAAAGCATTAATTACAGCTGCAGTATTATAATTCCTGACTATATTGTTATAAACTCCACTATATAGCTAAGGATTAATGTTATTCCTTTAATATTAATTCCATCATTATTTCATTTATATAATTATTATTGCGCTTAATTGCATTTTCTCTTATTCCGATTTCACGGAAGCCCATAGAGGTATACAGGTGCCTTGCAGCATAATTTGTTTCAAAAACCGATAGATAGATAACCTCAAAAATATTTTTTGCTTTTTCTATGGACTCCTTTAAAAGGGCCTTTCCAATACCGATTGCCCTGAACTCCTTTTTTATGGCTATACCAAGACCTGCACTGTGGTTTAATTCTGAATCATGTCTTGTACCGATGATGTCACATAATCCCACTACATGGTCATTTTCCTCGGTAACCATCACAATGGCATTGTGCCCCAACATTAATTTATATTCACTGGCAAACCAGTCCACTTCTGATATTAAGTCAGGTTTATTATTATACAGTATAAGTCCAAAATTCTGATCACGTTTTACCTCATCATAATAGGAATAATAATTACTTACAACATCATCGAAGTCATTAAATCTTAACTCCCTTATAATCATATAAATATATTCGTAATATATTATTAAATTTTATTATTGGCTATCACATCTTTGAGTTTTTATTACCTGTTTACTGTATACCTTTAACCCGGATAGGTTAACATTAATCCAGTTTTCACTAAAATGCAGGCATTATGTTCCAGAATATCCTAAAACCCTGATGTAAATAGTAATAGGAATATGATTATAATATATAATTTAATTTTTTTATCATGTATCGCTTATTATTAAAAGTATAAATATTAAAATTATATATTTAAGGGTGTATGATGTCATAGTTTCAGGTGCCGGTCCTTCCGGTTCATATTTATCCTATTTATTATCGAAAAACGGTTACAGGGTACTGCAGCTGGAAGAGCATAAGGAAGTAGGGAAACCTGTGGAATGTACGGGACTGGTTTCAGAAAGGGTTTTTAAATACATAGATTCAAAGGCAAAGATAAATGAGGTTCATGGTGCAAATGTTTATTTCCCAAATAATAAATCAATACATATATCAAAAGGCGAAAAAACGATAGTAATGTACAGGGATGAATTTGATAAGGATGCGTCGGCCATGGCAATATCTGCAGGAACAGATTTACATATCCGTTCAAGAGTAATTGGTGCCACCGTAAATGACGAATATGCCGAGGTAAAGTATAAGCAACACGGAGAGATAAAATATGCCAAATCAAAGGTAATAGTTGGTGCAGATGGTGCAAACAGCACAATTAGACGGGTTCTGAATTATGAAAGGCCAAAAAAGATAATATCAACATATCAGGTTGATTCGTCTGTTTATCTTGAGGATCAGGATGATGTTAACGTTTTTATTGGTTCAGAAAATAGCAGGGGATTTTTTGGATGGGCTGTGCCCTCTGGAGAAATCACAAGGATAGGCGTTGGTGTTGACCATGTTACAGCAATAAGATATTTTAAAAATATTAATAATAAATTTGATAAATCAAAAATATTAGGCATAAATGCCGGACCTATACCCATAAATTATATAAAAAAAACATATGGTTACAGATCACTATTGCTCGGTGATGCTGCGGGAATAGTAAAGCCATTATCAGGTGGAGGAATATACACAGGAATCATATCTGCAAAGAATGCATATATTGCCCTAAATAAATGTTTCAACAACAATGATTTTTCTGAAGATTCAATGAAATATTATCAGAAATTGTGGAAAAGGGAAATAGGCAGGGAATTATTTATTGATTCCTTAATTCAAAATTATTTTTCAAAAATAAGTACAAATGACAAACTGTTGAATAAAATCTATGATAGAATAAATAATGATGAGATAATAAAAATGATAAACTCTTTAGGTGATATAGATTACCCTGCGAGAATAGTTTTATCAATATTAATTAAAAAACCACAGCTATTAAAATATTTTTTATTCCGGTCGTAAAGCACCCTAATCCAGAAGTTTAATGGCAATACTAACAGGCAATTACTTATTACTATTTTCACATTATAATTTTCCTGTTTTGCGTTAATTTCATTCCACAGTTTAATTTATAAAGCATTAATAAATTATCATGAAGTGAGTAAAAAATTAGTATATTTTATGCTGTTAATTTCAGTTGTATTTTTATGGGGCCTATCATTTCCACTGATGAAGCTGACATTATATTATATAAGCCCGGTATTATTATTATCAACCAGGTTTTTATTATCTGCAGCTTTAATGGTACCGTTAGTATTTAAAAATAAAAAATTATTCGAGAAAAATAATATCGTTATAGGCGTTATCGGTGGAATTTTATTATTTCTTGCATATTATTTTCAGACCGTGGGGTTAAAATATACAACACCATCACAGTCCGGTTTAATCACAGGCACATATATAATTTTACTGCCATTGATTTCATTACTGTATGTAAAACTTAAAATAAACAAAATAGATGTATTTGCAGTTTTACTGGGCTTTGCCGGGTTATTCCTCATGTCATCATTTAAGATCTCCCCGCAGTATGCTTTCGGTGATATATTAACATTCATATGCGCTATATTTTATGCGTTTCAAACAGTATACGTGTATAAGTATACAAAATTTCTGGACAGTCTGGTATTTACATTTTATCAGTTACTTATCGTGGGCGTCTTATCATCACTGTTTTTACCATTTCATGTCAGTTTTTCTGGATTACACGTACCTATTGTAATTTTTACAGTAGTATTTACCGCTGTGTTTGCAGGTTTATATTCATATTTAATAAATACAAGGGCACTGATGTATATAGAGCCCACCGCGGCCGGGGTTGTATATGTGGGCGAACCTGTATTTGCTGTGATAACGTCCATATTTATAATTAATGAGATACCTACAGTTTATACAGTAATTGGTGGAATAATAATCGTAATAGCAATGTTCATCGAAACCTTCCACAAATATGTTGAAAGCAAAGGGTCATTTAAAGTAGATTAAATCTATATATAACTATATATTATAAATAGGTAATATTCATATAAGCACAAAATATATACACTTCGATGAGTACAGATAATAGTAAAAATGGAAATATTAATACTATAAATTCGGCACTGGATAATGCAACAGGTCCTTTTCACCTTAAAACATTATTAACAGCCGGCATGGGATTTTTTACAGATGCCTATGACCTGTTTATAATAGGCACAGTAATAGGAATACTACCGTTAATAGGATGGACAAACATGACAAAATCGGCAAGTGCACTGGTTGGATCAATATCCTTAATTGCAGCCGTTGTTGGTGCTTTGTTATTTGGTAGATTGTTGGACTATCTGGGGAGGAAAGCCGTATATGGCACAGAATTAATTCTACTGGTTATAGGTGCTTTAGGAAGTGCATTCCTGACACCCTTTAATAACGTTACAGCCCTTATTATGTGGAGATTTATTTTAGGTATAGGTATAGGTGGAGATTATGCAACTTCATCTGTTATAATGGCAGAATATTCAAACATAAAGAGCAGGGGAAAATATGTGGGAAGCATATTATCCATGCAGAGTATTGGCCTGGTAGTTTCATCATTACTGGCACTGGCATTTCTTAAGGGTGGTGTGCCACTGGGCATAACGTGGAAAGCATTGCTGGCTGTTGGGGCAATACCTGCAGTTATAGTGATATACTACAGGAGAAAAATGCCAGAACCACCAAGATATACAGTTTCCATGGGTAGATCCACGGAAGCAGCAAAGAACCTAAAATCGTACACAGGCATAGATGTTAATGTTTCAGCCGATAACCAGAAAGTGGAAGCTCCGTGGTATGTATTATTTAAGGATAGAACATTTTTGATAACATTAATAGGAACCGCTGGTTCATGGTTTTTAATGGACTGGGCATTTTATGGTAATTCCATAATGTCCGGCAAAATATTCTCTACAATAATAACAGCTAAGGGTTTAGCAGGCTTAACACTATCAACAGAATATTCGGCATTGATCTTTATTGTAGCGGCTTTACCGGGATACTGGCTTGCAACATTTACACTGGACAAACTGGGGAGAAAACCAATACAGTTATTAGGTTTTGCAATGCTTGCATTATCTTATAGTATACTTGCATTATTCCCATCTATTGATTCGGCGGCATATATAATGGAATTCCTCTTTTTATATGGTTTCAGCTACTTTTTTATGATGTTTGGGCCAAATGTAACAACGTTTGTCTATCCACCAGAGGTATTTCCTGTTACAGCAAGAGGTCTGGGAACAGGTATATCTGCGGCTGGAGGTAAAACTGGAGCGTTTATAGGTACATTTGTTGATGCATTTATAATCGTAAGTGGTTTATCTGTACTTATGACTATACTGGCTATATTCTCAACAGTGGCATTTGTAATTACACTGTTCTTTTTACCTGAGCCAAAGAGGAAATCCATGGAAGAATTATCCAGAGAAAGCAACTATACAAAAAATAGCCAGTAATTTTATTTTTTTATTAAAATTTTTAATATATTTTCATTGCCTTTTATTATATCATTTTCTCTTATAAATATCCCGGATTCTACCAGGGCATCTACATAATTTTTAAATTTAATCATATCTGATTTTTTACTGTACAGGTTATTATATTCTTTTAATAAATAATTTATATCAACCCCCATATTGCTGCCTGTAAGCGTGACAATATAATAATATGCATAGGCAGTTCTTATGTATGGTTTAATTGATGTGAAATTTATAAAATGATCCTTTTTGTTTTTAAATACATATAATAATATATTATCATAATCACCATAAATTATGGATAGAAATTTATCAGCCGGCTTTACTATATAAACATTGTATTTTATTTCATACTGGAAAATATCCATATTTTCAACTATTTTAAAATAATTCAACCTTTTTATATCGGAGGTTTTTGCCATATCCAGGTATAATACTCCCTTATCACCAAGTTCCCTGATAATCTCCATTAATGGTGTCAATGATATTTTTATTCCCGGTATTTTTAACAGATCCTGATACACTATATCAATTAGAGTGTTTTCATTATTTTTTATTTCATCATGTTTTCTATCATTGAATAGTTTTATTGCGGTATTACGGTCAGGCCCTGTTATCGTTGCCCTGCCGTCGCTTATATCCATAGTTATAAAGAATATATTTTTATATTGCTTAACGAAATAATAATTATTAATAATTTCCGGGCAGTATATATTGACATATGCATTGATTTTATCAAGTTTTTCAACATTATCAACGGATAAAAAATTGCCGTATTTTTCAGAAACAAATTCATTCATAATATGTTTTATATCCTCATTGTCATTTTTTAATCCGTATTTTTCACTGATGTAATTTTTTATATCAAGCATTTTAACACCTAAAACTCCCTTAAAGATTTGATTTCCATGCCGTTTTTGTTTAAAACATTTATATAAATTATTTTTTTATGTTCATCATCTATGTTTTTATACAGTTCTGTAAAATCTTCATAATTAATTTTTATAAGCTTTTCACTATTTTTATTATAAAATTCTAATATGTGCATTTTAACTTCATCAGTATAAATGCTGGGTACCAGTATTATATCATCACCCATATTGAATGCAACAAAATACTCGATCAGATCCTCTGGTGGATTTACTGTGTTGTATTTAATATATTTTTTAATATGGAAATAAGGTATGCCGATCATTAGAAATCTCCGGTTCCTTATATAATTCATGGCCATTATTATATCATTGTTTTCGTTTATCTGTATTTTAAAATTTTTTATGTTCATTTTTTTTAAGGAATAATTAAGATAATTAGATAGTGTATTTAAATTTGAATGGGTATATACAAAACCAAAACTGTTTCTGAACTCCATTATTTTATTTATCTTATTTACCCTTATTATATAGTCATTTATATCAGAATAACTTAAAATCTGGCTATGCAATGTAACCCACAGGCTACCGGAGAATGATATTTCCGGATCGTATTTGCCCCTGTACCATATTAAATCATTATTTTCCATTATATAAATAAATATGCTATTTTGATATATAAATAATTTCAAATAAAGTACATTACATGATATCATGAAATTAGTTCCCATATATTAGTACACCATTTAAATAAAGCCCTAAAGACCGATACAGGTTGAATATAGGCAAGTAAAAATAACGTTTACTATAATTCTCTTCTGTATCCTCCACGTATCTTTTTGATTTTACCACAAATAATCCATATTTTTCTTCAGAAGCCAAATAATATTACCTTATTTATTGTGGCTATCTGCTTTGATTCACCTCTAATCAGGGTAAAAGAAGAAATTAAAAGTGAGAATATATATACTCTGCTGAATATATGTCAGGGAAAGGGATGTATAAACTGAAAGGAAAATTAAAAATTGTAATGGAGTATGAACACCCATGACTAAAATTCGAGTAATGGTATTTCCCGGTGCACATAATTTACCTCTGTATCTGATGGATGGTCTTGAAATTATCTATACAAAGTCAAGAAATGAACAGATTGCTGCCATTCAAAATGGTGATGTGGATATAATTCATACATCTCCAGATAATCTTCGTTTAGAGGATGCAAAAGGTCTCATTCCATTTCTCTCTGGCTCTGTTGGTCCACTCTCCATGATGTGTACCGATCCTACCATTCCATTTCATACGTTAGCAGTGGATAGTGCAAAATCTGGTTTCTCTACTCTGGCATATGATTTCCTTGCGAAGAAATGGGGTTCCGTGTCTTACGATATTTTAGAGGTTGGTGGAACCCCGCAAAGACTTGAAGCGATGAAGAACAATTACGCTTCGTTGGCTGTGATGCATCCACCCTTTACTCAATATGCCGAAATGGCCGGATTTAAAAATCTTGGTCGTGTTGGCAGCGAAAATTCTGTAACACTATGTGGTGTCTATAAAAATGGATCCTCAAAATCGTTGCTCTCTTATTACCGTGAACAGTACCGTTCTGCCATTGAAATTTTAAGCGGAGAAGATGGAGAAATTACTTCTGAATCATTGATTGCAGAGCACATTGATTTACCCAGTGATCTCTTGAAGTCTGTTGCAAAAGTAATGCGTGCAGCTATTGTGAGTGCTGGTGTGGATTGCTAATTATTTTTTTGGTAAGCTTCTATTTGTGTGATGATTCACAGGATAATATGAAATATAATACCCCTTTAAACGGTTATTTAAATATATACAGTTAGCAAAATTTTATGAAAACAGAACAAAATTTTTATTGGAATCATTGTTATTATAAATGATTAAAATAGAACTCAAATAATATTGAAATAACCTCAGTTTGTTATTCTTTCTCTATATTCCTTCAACTTTGCATCATTTACTTTTTCTCTAAGCACGGACATCGTATCCTGATCAAGTCTGATACCATAGTATATGAAGTCAAGCAGGGTTTTCTCTAGATCTGAAACGGGCACATAAATACCACCATAATTTACATAATCAAACCCAAAGAACATATTCTCCCTTATTCTGTGAAGGTTGACCCTTATACCCAGAAGTTCCCTGATACCGGGATTGGCCTTAGATTTAGTTATAATTACCGGAATTGCCTGCTGCGTCCATATTTGCCTTATCGTTAATGCATATTCCATGCCATAGTAGAATGGCCTGAATGCAAATCCAACTACCCCCTCATTCCTGTGAAATGTATACACACCATTTTTAATTCTGTAAAGCCGTCTGGATTTTACCATGTTATGGAGCATTAACCTTATATAAGGATCATCCGCCCCCAGTTTCAAAAGAAATCTCCTAGCATCATCCGTCAGAAAAATGGTTTGTTTTTCGAAAAACTCAATAAAAGCCGTCTCATATTTCATTCAACCACCCGCTAATATAATTGATCATTATTGTAAAATTCAGATCTTTCCTGCCGGCATAAAGTAGTGATCTTATCATATCTTTGTCAACAGGCTTATGAATTTCATTCAAAAATTCAGAAAGTTTTTTCCGTACAAGATAATCAGATTTATCCAGCCAGCTGGTTAGTATAAAAAGATCGTATATATCGCGTATATATAGCCTCCCAGAATATGCTTCCATCTTTCTGATCATCAATTCCGTGGGACTGAGAACGCTTATTGTTTTGGTGGTACCATCGATGCGGGAATATGCCCTAATATCATTTTCCGCAGAGCCTGGTTTAGTTTCTAACAATATGGACGTAGCCCCACGGGCTATCAGAATTCTGGACGGAAATTCCGGATCTCTCCAGATCAGTTTCAGGTCATATTTTTCCAGGTGTGAGGTAAAATTATTAAATGAATTGTTATCCATATAAATACTAATATCATCTGAAAACCTCTGGCCACCAAAGCATCTCCATATTGCCGTACCACCATAGAGAAGAGCATCAGGCTGGAAATTATCATAAATTATATCAATAACGTAATCCTGGAGCTCAGCAATTTTTAACCTTTCTCCACTGATAAATGATCCAATAGGTTCTGCCATAATAAGTAATAGTTATATTATATTATAACTTTTACTTACTTTATAAATTTTTCATGGTTATAAAGTACATTATCCTTAAGATAATACACATTTGTCCGTAATAAACCATAACTAAATTTTCAATTAAATGGGCTATAATAAAGTAATATTGTTACATTGCAGAATGATTGCAGTGTAATGACCTGTGGCTTGATTATTGCACCAATGTAGAAGAAATCACAGTCAGATAGGTCTGCGAACTGCTGTGTTCTCATCGTTCCACTGTCACCAGTACCGTTAAATACAGAGAATATTGCAATTTATGATCAAAATTTCTTGGAAGTTCTGTTAAAATATAAAAAAACATTAATGAAAAAGAGATTAAACTGTATGGTTGGTGGAAGAAACAAAACAAAAAATAATGACAAAAATACCAGTCCAGCAGCACTTTTAAGGGCAAATATAGCACAGGCAATAAAAGAGCTGTACACTGAAAGGCATAAACTCTTTTATCAGGAAAATAAGGATTATGAACGTATTATTAAAATGCTTGAGGTTTTCAATAATAATATTGATGAACTCAGTGAAAAGCAACCATCGATTGCAATAAGAACTAACAGCGGATTTGTTTACAGAAAATTTGATAAAAACATTGCAACAGGTACTAAGGATTTTTTCAGGTTTCTTACCATAATTCCGCCACGTGGTTCAATAATACGAACTGCCGCCATAACAGCAAATGTAAACGGGATTACTGTTCCAAAACTTTCCTATATTTTAAAAACTCTCCTGGAATTTAAATTTCCACATTACTGGACTGAATATTCAGGCACATATATGAATATTACTGCTGCAATACTAAGAATATTTAATGACCAGTCTCACGGTGAGAAAACTGGCGAAACATTAAATCTGATAGAAAAAAATAATTTAAATTTAGCTGAATCAAAAGAATATGAAGAAAAAATTAAAAAATGGTTAAACCTAGGTTTTCTCATTTGATCCAGAGGCAGCATTAGAAGCATTTTTTGCCGGTAACACCAATTTCGGCATTCCGTGGACATGCTTATATGTTGCTACTGCAATCTCTTCCAGCGTCAACCCGTTTGTTTCTGGGGTGAAAAACACCGTGAAAACAAAGGCCAGTACCATCAGGCTGAGCAGTACGAAAAAGAAGGAAGATTTTCCAATTGTAGTGCTAATATATGGGAATAAAAATGCTGATGTGAATGCCGCTATTCTTGTTATTCCAGTTGCACCACCCATGGAAGATGATCTGAGTTTTGTTGGCAATAGTTCAATAGCATACAGACCCATGGTATTTCCAGGGCCAAGGTTGCCCACACCGTAATCTACCACAAAGGCAGCGACACCAATTACGATTCCAATGCTTGCAACTGCACCGGATGCTATGAAGAACATTGCCATTGCTATGGCCATGGATCCAAACCCAATTGCCTGCAGTGGTTTTCTTCCAAGGCGATCATTGAGCAATACAGCACCAAATGCACCCAGGAATCCCACTGGCATATTAAATATAAGGGATAATAGCAATGATGATCCTCCACTGAACCCAAAACTTTTAAGTATAATTGGAGAGTACAGCCCTATTCCATAGCCTGCAATATCGTAAAGAATCCACTGGAACCATATTATAGCTGTACGCTTGCCATATTCACCTTTAAACAGGGCAGAAAATGATCCTGCGCCAATATTTTCCTCAGACTGTCTTTCCGCAATTATTGCCTTTATATCTTCGGATGTAATCCCAATATGTTTGGCTATAGAATTTATATTTTCTTCTGAAAGTTTTGATTTTTCGGGTTTTATGAGGTTCCATCTTAATGATTCAGGCATTTCAGTTCTTAATACAACAGTGATTATAGCAGGAATAGCACCCAGTGCAAGTGTCCATCTCCAGCCAGTTAATGGATCTGCAAGATAAAATACATACCCCATCAGAAACGCTACACCTGCACCAATGCTCCAGAATGCCCATACCCAACCATAACCAGCACCACGCTTTTTATCTGGATACATCTCGGTAGTATATACGGGGCTCAGGGCATAATCAGCCCCAATACCCCAGCCTACAAAGAACCTGAAAATAATCATTTCATATACATTGGTTGACAGTGCGGATAGTACAGCGAATACTGCAAAAAATACCAGATCGAATATGTACAGGTATCTTCTTCCTATCCGGTCTGCATAGTGACCAAAAAGAACCGAACCAACAAACGCCCCTAAAAGTGCTGACCCTGTTACAAATGATTCTGTAAATGAGTTATATGGAAATATTTTATATGTTACCAGAACCAGTGTAAATACCGAGATCACACTAAGGTCATATCCATCAAGAAAATACCCCATTGCAGATAGTGTAGTAACAACCGATCTGCCAGGCATTTTCAATGATTTGCTTTTAACTGTATCTGTCATTATTGTTTACCTCCCGGCATTATCTGCCTATAATATATATTAATTGCCATGATATGATATATAGTAATATATAGTAATATATAAGCCTAAACTTACTATTTGAACTAAATTTAAATAGAGACTGAAAATGTAAAGCCATGGAATATAATATTCTGGATAATGCAAAATTGAATTCCCTGCACAGGAAAATAACTGCACTGTCTGTTGGTGGTACCTTCCTGGATGGTTATGATATATCCATAATTTCTGTAGCTCTGATTGTAATGTCCCCGGTAACCTTTGGGTTGAATACGAATATTGGGAAATCCCTGATAGCAGCATCTACTGTTATAGGGATGCTAATTGGGGCGGTCATTTTTGGATATATAACTGATCTTTATGGCAGGAGAAGCATGTATATGTATGATATGGTACTTTTTATAATAATGACTGTTGCCGCGGCACTTTCATTTAATTTTGCGTCCCTTTTTGTTTTCAGGCTCATACTTGGACTTGGACTGGGCGCGGATTATGCAATAGGCACAACTATTATAGGAGAATTTACACCGGTAAAATACCGTGGAAAGCTCCTTGTTACAAATGTTCTTGCCTGGTTTGTAGGGGCCGCAGCTGCAGCAGTAACGGGATACTTATTATTACCACTTGGCGGCAGCTCATGGAGGTATATGTTTCTAATAGGTGTGATTCCGGCAGCCATAATACTTATATTAAGGCGTGATGTCCCGGAGTCGGTTAGATGGCTTACAAACAAGGGCAAAAAAAGTGAGGCGGAGGCTGTTGAAATGAAGTTAACCGGCAGTAAAGACAATTTGGATAACATTAAAATGGACACAAAAAACCCATTAAGAGACCTTCTGAGCAGTAAATATATTAAAAGTCTGCTATTTGTTGGAATATTCTGGTTCACCTTCGATGCAGCCTTCTATGGCATTTCAATTTTCAGCCCCACAATTCTGGTACTCCTTGGATTTAAGGCCAGGCTTGCCGTTTTAGGTTCTGCTGTGTTTGACTCGTTTGCCATACTTGGGAGCATTATTGCCATACTGCTGATTGACAGGCTCGGCAGAAGAATTATAACCATTATAGGATTTTCTGGCATGGTTATATCTCTTGGCATACTGGGCATTATAACGCATTTCTACTCAACCAAGGCAGAGTTTCTTATAGCCGGCATACCAATTTTTATTATGTTTCTAATATTCTATATAACCGAGGCCATTGGTCCGGGATCCACGGATTTTGTTTATCCCGTTGAGTTATTTCCAACTGAGGATAGGGCCACTGCCCAGGGATTTGGAACATCTGTCAGTAGAATCGGTGCCATTCTTGGTATAACTACATTTCCATTTATTGTCACAGACTTTGGATTCAGCATGAGCCTGTTCTTCTTCACGGGATTTTCAGTTATAGGACTGCTTGCAACAATATTCCTGGCTACTGAAACTAAAGGGAAGTCGCTGGAGGAGATAAACGCTATAGAAGAGGGAACAAAAATTGATGCTGTTGAAACTGTAGCCGCTCCCCAGAAATAAATTTTTCAGGCATAAATTCCTCAATATAAGTATAATAAATTATTAAATTTTTAATATATTACACCACCTTAAAATCATTTATATTTTTCCTATAATAAATTCATTTTATCAGGATCTGCGGAATTAATTGCCCGGCATTATATTTATTTTCCCTGTGAAATTCTATATATAGTATATATTGATTTATATTATAATATAGATTATTTGTGTAAACTATATATAGAATTAATGAAATAGGCAATCGATAAATATGGGTTTTAACGGAATAGATGGAACACTGAACCAGCCAGGAATTGTGCCCTGGCCTATTATGATATTGTACTTTTCTCTCGCTTCCCTTTTTTTACTTTATGTGGGAAGAAAGAATGGAGCCCTGTCACAACTTAAGACCGTGGATTATGTATATACTGGAATCGCTGCGGCTTTTATGATTGTGTGGAACTTTTTTGTTGGCCCATTTATGGACAAACTCGTTCCATCAGGTGCATCTGCATTTCTTGGATTTGGGGCCCTTGGTGAATTTATGATTCTGCTGATTCTTGCGGGTGTGGTGAGAAAAGTGGGAATAGGTATGCTTGGATGGTTTATCTATAACATTCTTGCGGATATCTATCATTACGGATTTGGAGGGCAACCTATGTACATTATCTACCAGGTTTTTGCCTTTGGAATACTGATAGACCTATGGATTGCCATTACCCATGGAAAGCCATTTGGTTTCGGGTCAGAAAAAACACAGAAGGCACAGAATAAGAATAACGAAACCACAAAAGTACCACTCAGAACAAGGGCAATGCCCATTATTGCCGGAATTGTAATAGGAATTCCATGGGCTATTGATGGCCCGCTCTTCTTTGGTGGCTTCTTTGCCCCACTGCTTTACGGTGGAATAGTGGACTGGCAGGCAATTGTATTTGGTATGTTTGCCTCAATTCCATCCTTTGTGTTATTCGGCATTATAGGTTCCTTTTTAGCTGTAAGAGTTTCGAAGGTGGTGGGATGAACAGGTACTGAATTTAAGCGGGACAAAGATCGCATGTCTGTAAATGGCAATTAACCCTCATTCAGCACAAATTGCTGGCTAAAATTACTTAGAAACTGCATCTCTATTTGTGGCAGTTGTTGCTTCACTATCCACGGGAATCCTGGGCTGTACAGTACAATAGCAGGGTAGAAGTATAGCAGCCCTATACCCTTATTAATTCTCATGCTGTTAAGTCACACCGGTGGTCTTTGAAGCTGCTGCATTTCCACAAATATGGGCATACATGCCTCTTTGCATGACTTGACTAAAGGACAGTGGAATGCACCATTTATTTTTCCACATTAATTGATTGTGTGGAATTCACATGCTTGCCGGTTCTTAATCCTCTCAGTAGTAGGCCAGCTGGTTACCATCATTTCCTGTGTAAGACTATTTTTCCGGTGGAAGTGGTTGGATCTTCTGTAGTCCTGGTCAGGTGCCATCTGCTGTTTAATGATGATAATCTATTACAGTTCTATATCGGCTACAGGCATGATTACATTTTCATGTTTTTTAGAATTTAAAAGATTAAAAGTATCATTGGTTAAGTGTACAGGTACAAGTTTCTTAGCACGGCTATCTTTAAAAACTTTCATGGCAGAGGAATATGTAGAATGTTTCCAGAATGCGGCTATATCACTATCTTCATCGGTGTATGTCATTTCATGCAGAAGTATATCAGCATTTTCTCCAGCCACGATTGCAGATTCTGTATATGCCGTATCACCTGTATATGTTATGATGAACCCATTATAATCCAGCCGGTATATACTGTCAGGGATAATGTGATTTCCAGGAAAAGATTCTATGTAATCATGTTCGGTTCTTTCAATATATTCAGGCTTGACTTCATATACTTCCCTACCGGTATTATTTTCATGCATTTTTGATCTAACCTTAAATTTTTCATTATCTGGCGTAAAGTATAATTTCAGTATATTTTCCGTGGCTGCCTTAATTCCACTGGGCCCCATTATTGAAAGTTCCTCTTCAGCATGGTTTATTGCCCTGTACCAGAGAAGCTCAGCAAGTCCTCCATAATGGTCAAGATGCATATGGCTTATCAACACCTTTTTTATTGAGCATGGATCAATATTATTTTCCAGTAATGATTCAATGGTATGCGGTCCAAAATCAAGTATAATCTTTCTATCTATAAGTATAGATACATTCCTTTTTCCAGCCCTTATATGGGATGACCAGTTTCCTAAAAATTTGATCTGCATTAATACACCACCATGCATTTTATTAAGTTCATTTTCATCATATGTATAAAAAGCATATATGATTATTTAATGCTATTCACAATAGGATATGTTGGAATATATACAATATATAGAATAATATACATTTTTGCTTTCTATATATAAACATAGATGGCTTAATATATTGCCAGTTGGGATATATGGAAAACAGTTCAGTGTAAATAAGGCAGTTTTCAGCCATCTTCCGGGATGTATATCGATGGCTACTCTAAGCCATTAAACATGCTTTTGCCTTTCCGGCAATTCATTGCAGTACAACCTTCTCCAGGAAACAATCCATTCATTAACCCATAATTTTAAGAATTTATGATGGAAAATCACACAGTATTTATAACGCCTTACTCTGCTACAGGATAGGAAAAGGATATAATCATGTAAGTGATAATATTATACAATGAGCAAAACCGATCATATGTATGTAATGCATGGAACCTGCTATATTGATGAGCACAGTGTAAAGTTTCTGCTGTGGTCTGAAACGTCCGATAAAATAAAGAAAACAGAAAATTTCCACCCTTTTGCCACCAGTGCACAGAAAACTGTAAAATTGCTAAATGATATAATTAATGATAAAAAGATAAAAACAGAAACTACTTCTCTGCCCGCACACTTCCCAACTTTTGGAAATACACCACTTCTTTCAAACCAGATCTCTGGAATGGTTGATTATACTAAAGACTCTGAGATCGATAACCCGGAATTGAAAGAGTGGGCAGTTCCATGTGCTGTGGTAGACATAGCAGATATTTTCACAATTCTATCCGGAAACGATAAAGGCAATGAGTACATAATTCCGGGAAGTGATTTTTTATTCTGGCGCAATGCCAGCCAGTTTGTTTATAACATCATTGCGGAACGGAAATTTCTTCCCACGGTAGTAGAGGATAGTTTCTCTGTTAGATCCAGATGGACTCCAATTCTGGAAACAAGCAGTGACCAGTCAATGGTTCAGTCGCTTGTAAAGGATATGCCACTTGCATGCCTCGCTTTTAACTATGGCCAGATTGATGCTGAAACGCTTTTAAAAACATACATGAATGTGGCCGTTGACACATTTTGCAGATCTCAGATAAATACATACACAATTCCTGCCCAGGGAGGCGATGCCCTTAAATGGGTCTCATCCCTTTCCTCCGGCAGTTCACTGGTTACATTCAGCAGGAGCCTTGCAATACAGAAAATCTCCTCATGGTCCAGGGCTATTCAGAGCAGGATAGATTTTCCACTTCAGATGGCATTTGATCTGATCCCCCCCGATGGTGATGATGATACGTGGAAGCTCAGGTTTATGGTTCAATCAAAAAATGACCCAAGCCTGATTATACCGTTTGAAAGGATATGGGGAAGAAATGATGTTGATGCCATGGCATTTATAAAAAAATATACAGAATTTCCTGAGGAATTCCTTCTTCAATCGCTTGGCATGGCACAGTTGATATTTCCACCTATCAAAAAGGCACTCCAGTCCGCTAATCCGGCTGAACTGCCACTCACATCAGATGAAGTTTATCAATTTTTAAAAGATTATGGGGCTGTTCTGGGGGAATCCGGATTCAGTGTGCTATTCCCGGAATGGTGGGGTAAAAAATCAGGAAAACCTGCACTGAAAATTAAGGCATCACCCGGCAGCCAGACAAAGAAACTGGGACTGGAAACACTTGTAAAATATGACCTGGAAATTGTTATGGATGGTGAACCTATTGGTGTCGGGGAACTTGAGCGCCTGGCGGCTATTAAATCACGCTTTGTGCATATAGGGAAAAAATGGCTGGAAATAGATAAGGAGCAGTTAAACAAAATTTTGAAAATGTTACGGGATAATAAAAAACAGGTACCGCTTGCCCAGCTACTTTCAATGGCCGGCATGGACAGCAATATACCGGTTATAGACATTGAGGGAGATGGATGGCTAAAGAATCTATTCAATAAAGAACACCATATGGATATGCCAGAACAGCCGGCAGGCCTTATGGGGGAATTACGGGAATACCAGAAACAGGGGCTTTCATGGCTAAATTTTATGGCAGGTTATGGGTTTGGTTGCTGCCTGGCAGATGATATGGGACTTGGCAAAACGATTGAAATCATTTCATACATGCTGAAAAGGCATGAGTCCCAGGAAAATAAGGGTGTAACACTTGTTGTATGCCCTACCTCGGTTATAAGTAACTGGGTACACGAATTGAATAAGTTTGCCCCATCACTCAGGGTACATGTACATCATGGCAGTGATAGGATGAAGGAGCAGGAGCTTGTGGATACAATTATCAATTATGATGTGGTTATAACATCATATTCACTGCTAACAAGGGATTTCAACATACTGTATAAGATAAACTGGGAGGGCATTGTAGCAGACGAGGCACAGTATATTAAAAACTCCGGAACAAAGCAGAGCAGAGCAATCAGGTCATTAAGTGCAATGTATAGAATTGCTTTAACCGGCACGCCAATAGAAAACAGGCTTGAGGACCTGAGGTCCATATTTGATTTCATTAATCCAGGATATCTTGGAGGTGAAAAAACCTTCAAGAAAAACTTCACAGAACCAATCATTAAGGAAGGTGATGATACTGTTTCTGATAAACTTGGCAGGCTTGTAGGCCCATTTATTCTGAGAAGGGTTAAAACAGATAAGAATGTTATATCCGACCTTCCAGAAAAAGAGGAAATAAAGCTGTACGTGCCTGTGTCAAGGGAACAGGCTACACTCTATGCTGCAACAGTAAAGGCAATGTTAGAGGATGTGGAGGAATTAAAGGGCATTAAGAGAAGCGGCATAATACTTTCTACCATCACAAAGCTTAAGAGACTTATGGATCATCCATCACTGGTTTCAGGGGACAAAAATTATAATGAAGAACGATCAGAAAAGATGGTCAGGTTAATGGATATGCTGGAAGAAATCCTGGCAAATGGTGAAAAAGTACTGATTTTTACCCAGTATATTGAGGCGGGAAAAATTATAAAGGAACTTATTATAAAAAGGTTCCACGAAGAGGCTCTATTCCTTTCTGGGAATGTTCCCAGGATTGTAAGGGAGCAGATGATTGAGAGATTCCAGAATGCGGGAGGGCCAAAAATTTTTATCATCTCTGTAAAGGCCGGGGGTGCGGGGATAAATCTTACTGCGGCCACAAACGTGATACATTTTGACAGATGGTGGAATCCTGCAGTAGAGAACCAGGCCACTGACAGGGCTTACCGTATAGGGCAGTCAAAACTTGTCCGTGTATATAAATTCATATCAACAGGAACTATTGAGGAAAAGATTGATGGCATAATAGAGGGAAAAACATATCTGAGCAAAAAAATTATCAAATCCACAGACGAATCATGGGTTAGTAACCTGTCTACCAGTAATCTTAAGGATCTGTTTACCCTCAGGAAAGAGGCAATAGCAGAGGTGAAAGATTAAAATGTCTAAAAAATATTATGGAAATTATTCTCCGTATTATGCTCCAAGTCGCCCCAGAAAGGCAGAGGGAGGCATAAGGGTAAATTCTAAGGGTGGTGTGGTTGCAAAGAAATGGTGGTCAAAAAGATTTATAGAAATACTTTCCTCCTACGGATGGGCAAACAGGCTTCAACGGGGTAGGAGATATGCAAGATCCGGGCAGGTTCTTAGAATTAATATTGAAAGTGGAAAAATTTCTGCAGAGGTGCAGGGATCAATGGCAAAACCATACAGGGTTGAAATTGAATTCCAGGAAATTGATGAGAGAACATGGAACAACATTATCGATGCCATGAAAAAGAAACCTGAATTTACCTCACTGTTGCTTGCAGGTGAGCTCAGCCCGGAGATTGAGGAACTCTTTGAAAAATCAGGATCCAAATTATTCCCTGCAAAACCAGATGATATCAAAATGAACTGCAGCTGCCCTGATTATGCAAACCCATGCAAGCACATAGCCGCCGTGTTCTACGTTATGGCTGATGCTTTTGACAGTGACCCATTCATACTGCTTCAGCTCAGGGGGAAAACACAGGAACAGATACTGCAGGCGTTTTCAGAAGCCCATAATGAAAAACATTTAGCATCCGGTATAGCTCCATCAAACGGAACAGGAATTTCCAGGGATTTTATTGATAAATTCTGGAGAGAGCCAGCAATAACCATATCTGAAATACATCAGCAATCCGGGTCCACTATTATTCCATTGAAAAAATACCCACCCCCGTCTGATTTTAATGATGAGACCATAACAGCAATACTGAACAGGTATTATGAAGAAATTAGAAAAGGGCTTGAAAAAATTAATAGATAGGATAGGCGCGTATTCAGATATCCGCTCATGGATGCCCAATCAATTCAGTGCACAGTTCTATCAAGCAATATACTGGATTTATATTAATATCAAAATGAACTGTGGCAATGTTTTATATCTCTATAATGGGACCATCTTACAGTTTTTACACAATGCATTAACATATGTTTCCAGTCATAAACCTGCTATCCGTGGCAACCATCATGCATTATTTTCCTTATATGCATTGATAGAAAATTAGAAAACAACAGGTGGTTCCGGTTTCTCAATTTCCGACATTCCATGTATTTTTCTGAGGTCCACAACAAAAATTCCAATCGATACACTCATAGCAATAATCCAGAATATAATGGAAACTGTATGGTAATCATAGGGATGTTTAATAACAAAATTGCAGTTCCAGGATGAAACAGTAATGAGGATATAATATTCAGTATAATACCGTTTAGCTGATTTTATATCCATATTCCTTCAGGAAAGGGATACCCGTTCAACGTTTTCCGAAATATCAGATACAATTACCGCAGTTCCGTATGCCACTATTTCTGTCATCACCTGGCCTATATCTGAGGAATCAAATCTCAGTTCAATTACAGCATTTGCGCCCGTCTGTTTAGCTGCATCTCTGAGCCTTTCCATGGCAGTGTTCCTCGCATCTGAAAGCATCTTTGAATATTCCTTTATTTCCCCTCCGGCTATTGATCTCAGCCCGGCCATTAGATTACCTCCAAGCCCTCTACTTCTTACTGTAATGCCCCAGGTAGTGCCTATTACCCTGTCAACTTTCTTTCCCGGGACATAATTGGTAGTAACCATTATTACATTTGGGTTTTCATCCATATTTATTACCTCTGGCTGTTATATCTGCCGTGCATATTTAAATTTTCACCCTATATTTATTTCCCACGTTACAAATATTAGGGGTAGTGTAATAATTAATTGCAATTTTGATCCTTGAATGTTAAATCCTGACTTCGCCAAATGAATGTGCCATAGTGCTATTTGCCAATTTACTTTTTTACATTATTACCACCTCAAATTCAATGTTTTATCCTCATATCTCTTGATGAAATCACCAAATAGATCTGTTATCTGGGGTGTAATGTTGCTTATGATGTGGAATCTGAAGTTAGATCTTGGATATACAACCGTCTTTGAACATGAGATCAGGTATTTTTTGAGCAGTTTTACATTTACTATGCCCTTTCTCTTCCTTTCTTCAAAATGTATGTCAAATTTTTCATCATTTTTCTGGGGATCATCCTTTTCCCGACCACTCTCTTCTTCCGGTTTATGTGGACTCTCCATGCCATTGCCGGATCCTAAAAAATGTGTCAAATTTATTATAAAATCTGTGAGGAATGTTATGAAGAAAAGCCCATTTATTGAATAACCATTCCAGTGCCTTATTGGCCTTATCTCAAGCCCCTCCTTGAGAGAGAGGATGAACTTCTCAGGCTTTTAATCTATATATTTTCTTTCAAAATGGCGAAGTCAAGTTAAATCCATTCTTTCAATCGACGACTGAACCGTATTTTTATTCATGAAGCCATCACTCACTTTAAATTTTTTAACAATATCATTATGGATATTGAAAATTATTTCTGATGTTATATTTTTCATTAAAAATTAAAGTTTTGATAATCTTTCAAAAATGACTTTACCCATTGGGTCTTTATTTAATATGTAATCTACATACTCATCTATTTCCTTATTTAGTAATCTTTCCTTCTCACTCACTCTCTCACCAGAAATGCATTATATGGCTGTATCCTTAACTCTTCATAAATGTAGGCACATATTCTGGACTTATTGAGAAACCAGACAGAATATCCTTCTGTTTCCCTGTGATTTCTGTTGTAATTTCCTTTCCATCCTGAAGGACAACCTTCCTCATCTTATGCAGCTCCAGGAACATCTTCTCCACAGAATATTTCTTCAGGAGGCCTGATGACCTCATATCCCTGATGACCATGGTTCGTATTGTCAGGGTTATAAGGTTCACAAAGAGATGCCCGTAGAGGGTCTCTATGCCATGTACCCTCAATGGCTCACCACCTGCAAAGCTCTTTGATGAAAGGAATAATTTCTCCACAGAATCCCTCTTCCTGTACTCACTCAGAACGTATGGTGCATCAAGGTCACCGGTGTATACGATTATCGTGATGCCACACCGGTTTATCCGCTGGGATACAGAGCTGTCCCTGACCTTAAGTTGAAACGTTCCATTATATTTCCATGATATGAATTGCCTGTATGGCCCCATGATATCGTTCACTACCTTCAGCGGTTTCTCCCATTTCCTTACACTCCTGCCGGAGAGCCTTTCCATCCTTTCCTGCAATGCAGAATAGAATGCAATCCGTTCCCTTTTATCCCTCTCTGGATCATAAAATACCCAGGCACTGATTGTATTCTGCCCGATGTTCAGTTCATGCTTCTGTGCAAAGAGGATATCACCGGACAGGCGGATCATGTTCCCACCCTTCTCTATAGTTTTCCTGGCATGAAGTGCCAGTTTCTTAACCTCCTTCACTGTATACGATGCGGGCATGATAATGTCCATATTCACTCTCAGAAGGTATTCAATGTTTGATGATGAGAACATTCCCCTGTCCATGATGAATGTGACATTCTTAATCCCTGCAGACCTCAGTGTCTCTACTGTGTTTTTCACCGTTGTTACATCCACAACCGATCCGGGATAGACATCATAGAATACCGGTATGCCCATATCACGGGATTCAACCAGCGATACATTGACCTGCGGCAGATCTGGATCTGAACGGGAATAACCATACTCAAGGAACTCTATATCCCCTGCCTGTGATGAGAACGATGTCAGGTCGTAATATACCGCATCTGGTTTTCCCACCACATGGAGGATCTCCACAAGAAATGAATGGTTGGGGTTCATTCCACCCACCGCCTTAAGGATCCTTGAGAGTGAGGACGGTGAAAGATCGGCTGTGTAGAGCTGGCTCAGGTAGGAATCACCATACCATTCCTCCAGGTTGTTCATTGCCTCAGGCCTTATGACACGGTTTATGGCCATTATGAGAACTGTACCGGCATAATCACCCAGGATCTTGCTTAATATCTCCTGGAGGTTAAGTTCCTTTATAGCCTTCATTACGGGCATAAGCTCGCCATAGGTGTATGTCCTTGCAGACCTTTCCACAATCTTTCCATCCTTAACGGGCCCCATATATTCTGATCTCTGGCGGATCTTCTTCAACGTCCTGTCATAATATGGCGTTATCCTGTACATGTACGGTTTCCCGTGAATGGTTTTGATACGATCGAAACTCTTCATGTAGTTACTGTAGGCACATATAGCATATTAATATTTCTATCACACGGATACTAAAACATGGGTTTTACAAAAACCTAATCAAATTATGTGCCTAAAAAATTGAAGAGTTCAGGCTGTATATAAATCATATCATTTATATATAATAAAATATTATATTAATGACATCTATGGATTCATTAGCGGGGGATAACCGTGAAAAAGCCTATAAACTATTTAAAATCAGTAGAATTTTAGTGGTGGTAATGATAATTATGCTTTTAATCTATGCTTCTGTATTGTTTTATATTGTATTCAATACAAAATTATTCCTGCACGTAAATCTAATTACCGTATTTTCCCTTATTATAGGGTTTGCCATTTTTATTGGTATTATTAACTTTGTTATGCAATTTCTCAGAAGTAAAGCTGTTAGCATGTACACCGGCAGAAATATCCGGGATCTCTCGAGAAATGAGATATATACAACAGTTAAAGAATTAAGGAGGTATAAAAATAATTAATATATAACTTTATCAATATCTATCTTTTCAAATGTGCCAAAATAGTTTTCCATCGATGCCAGTAGGTCATTTATTGCTTTTCCCCTTTTTATATCGGCATAGTACATTACATTATTATTCATGCCGCATGGATTGATTAAATTAAACCCCTTTAAAATTTCTTTGCTTATATTTAATGCAACGCCATGATAGGATATATTATCTTTTATTGCAAGGCCTATTGACGCAACCTTTCTTTTTTCATTATTGATATTTATGAATATACCGGGTTCATCACCCACAAAAGCATCGTAATTATTTTTTTTAAGCATATCAATATAGGAATTCTCAATTTTTTCCAAAAATTTTCTGATTTCTCTTTTGCCATTTATATTTACATCGAAGATAAAATACGTTACCAGCTGCCCCTTTCCATGAAATGTAACATCACCACCCCGATCAGTTTTTACGACGTTTACATTTTTATAATTGTTTACATCCGCTTTCCTGCCTATTGTATATACATCATTATGTTCTAAAAATAAAACTGTATTTTTTATTTTATTTTCTTTCCTTAAATCTACAAGTTTATACTGTAATTCAAGGCATTTATTATAATCCACCGTTCCCAAATCAATATAATAATTATCCATTTATATCACTTGCATCCTTTAATCCCTCTGAAACGGTTGGATGTGGATGTATTGTCAGGAATAGGTCTTCCATGGTTAGGCCCGCTTCTATTGCAAGTGTCATCTCTCCTATTATTTCCGATGATCTCGGTGCTGCCACTCCCGCTCCAGCCAGTGTTCCATCGTTTTCATAATATAACTTGAAAAATCCGTCCATCTGGTTCATTGTCAGTGACCTTGGATTTGCCAGTACAGGTAGCTTATTTGATTTCTCCGTTGCCTTTCCTGTAAATGATATTTCCGGGTCTGTATAAACCACAAATGGCATTGCCTTATAATCAACAATTACATTGTTACCAAGTATATTTTCTGCAGCTATATATCCATCGTAAAATGCCTTATGTGCAAGCATCGGTGCACCCGACACATCACCTATGGCAAATATATTATCTACATTTGTTCTCTTATGCTCATCTGTTTTTATAAATCTGCCATCCAGAGCTATATTCAAATTTTCCAGGCCTAAATCCCCCGTATTCGGCACTCTGCCAACGGACATTAAAACAACATCGGCTGTTATGTCATCATGGTTTTCTACTGAAACCTTATATTTTTTATCTCTCTTTACCGATAAAACCTTGCTGCCTGTCATTATATTTACCTTTAATGATCTTAATTTTTTATCCACAGATCTAGCCAGGTCCTCCTCGATCTCAGGTAAAATTCTATCCATCATCTCGACAACATAAACATCTGACCCAAGTTTTTTAAAAGCGGTTGCCATTTCAATGCCTATGTATCCGCCACCGATAACAACAAGTTTTTCAGGTATACTGTCCACTGCAAGTATTTCCCTGTTGTAATATACATCGTCAATACCCTTAATTTTTACCGGCGATGAGCCTGTATCCAGTATTATATATTCTGTTGAGAATGTTTGATTGTTTACAGAAACATGATTTTTATCAACCATTTTTCCTGTTCCATATATTATCTTTGCACCCAGGCTTTTGCATAGATTTTCCGTGCCTGTCCTTATTCTTGTAATCATGGATTCCTTCCATTTCTGCCATTCCTTCATGTCAAGTTTATAATTCATGTTCATTCCTGGCATAGTTTCCAGATAATGTACGCTTTCACTCATTTCTATAAGTGCCTTTGATGGAATACAGCCATAATTGGTACATTCCCCGGCAAATTTATCCTTTTCTATCATCAGTACTTTCTTCTTATGCTTTAATAACCTGACGGCCGATATGTAACTGCCGGCGCCTGTACCTATAAGTATAACATCGTAATCCATTTTACTCACCTATGAATAGCAGGGGGTATTCCAGTATCTCCTTTAATCTCTGTAAATAGCGTGCTGCTTCTGCACCGTCTATTAATCTATGGTCACATGCCAGTGTCAGATACAGCCCATGTTTCAGTTCATTGTTTACAAAACCCGTCGTCCTTGAATTAACGGCAAGTATTGCAACCTCAGGGTAATTGATTATAGGTGTTGACATTATACCACCTATCGCACCTATATTTGTTATTGAGAAGGTGGAGCCCCTTACATCATCTATTGCCAGGTCATTTGTTCTGGCCTTCTGTGCTAAATCCTTTATTTCCCTTGAAATTTCAAATATGCTCTTTCTGTCTGCATTTTTAATTACCACGACGGTCAAGCCTGCTGGGGAATCGACCGCAACGCCGATGTTGTACGTTTTCTTTATTGTATAGTTTTTCTGGTCATCGTTATATATCGCATTTAATTTCGGGAAATCTTTAAATGCTACTGTTACAGCCTTTACAAAGAATGATGTAAAGCTTATATATTCTTTTTTTGAATAATAGTTTATTGCATTTTCTATATTTTCGGTATTCAAAAAATCAGTTACGGTGAAATGCGGCAGTATCTGTTTTGATTTTGCCATTTTGTCAAATATAATTTTTCTGATTCCTGACGGTGTAAATATCTCATCTTCTGCTTCATTTTTCACGTTTTTTGTTTCTGTGGCAGCAGTAACATTGCCCTTAAGATAACTATCCACATCTTCCTTTGTTATTCTTCCATCGGAACCCGCAGGTTTAATTTTTAATAAATCAACATTCCTTGATCTTGCATATGACCTTACAGCCGGGGTTGCCTTTACTGACTGTATCTTTTCCTCTGTATTAACGGGATATTCCTGAACTGTCTTTGCCTGCTGTTTTTCAGGCCGTGTGTCATTTATTTTAACATCATTTGATTCTGTAGGTGAATCTATCTGAACTATTGGTTCACCAATATCTACCGTTTCACCTTCCTTTGCAAGTATTTTTGCAATCTTTCCGTCAACCGGTGATGGTATTTTAACGGTAATTTTATCCGTCATAACCTCCACAATTTCCTGATCCTGTTTTATTGAATCTCCCTCCTTAACATTCCATTTAACCAGTTCTCCTTCCTGTATTCCCTCACCTATTGGTGGCAAACTTAATGTATACATAATATCACCTATCTATTGATAATTTAATAATTTATTTACTGCTTCCATTATTCTCCTTTCATTTGGGACATAATAATCCTCAAGGGCAAATGGAACCGGTATATCAAGGCCGGTTACCCTTAAAATTGGGGCAGATAAATAATCTATAGCCTTTTCAGCTATTGTAGCCGCCAGTTCAGCTCCAACACCAAACATTTTTGGAGCCTCGTGAACTATTAAAACCCTGCCGGTTTTTTTAACACTGGTCAGTATCGTATTGATATCGAACGGGTTTAATGTCCTTAAATCTATTATTTCTGCATTTACATTATTTTTCTTTACTGTATTCTGTACCAGTGGCACTGAAGGGCCGTATGTTATTACCGTTAAATCATCACCTTCTTTCAATACGTTTGCCTTTCTTAAATCTATTTTATAGTAGTCCTCTGGAACTTCGCCCTTTATGAAGTATGACCTTTTTGGTTCCAGAAATATTACCGGGTCATCTAATTCTATTGATGATAGTAACAGACCCTTGGCATCATACGGTGTTGATGGTGTTACCACCGTTAATCCCTGTGTATGTGTAAAATAGGCCTCACCACTCTGTGAATGGTACGGTCCTCCATGAACACCACCAGCATACGGTGTTCTTAAAACCATCGGTACTGTGTAATCACCGTTGGTCCTGTACCTGAGTTTTGCCATCTGATTTATTATCTGATCCATTCCTGTATATAGAAAATCCTGGAATTGAATCTCTGGTATTGCCTTTAAACCCTCCATTGCCATACCTATGCCAAAACCTATTATTCCAAGTTCAGCTAACGGTGTATCCATTACCCTCTCTTTTCCATATTTATTAAGCAAACCATCGGTAACCCTGAAAACTCCTCCATCTGTACCGACATCCTCCCCTAATAATATTACTGAATCATCCCTCTCCATTGCATTGTCCAGTGCACTGTTAAGTGCCTTTACCATTGTCATTGACGTCACTGTACATCACCCCTTTCTTCACTTATGTACCACGGCTCTTCTTCATACAAATTATCCAGCATCGTGTGCTTATCCGGTTTTGGCTCCCTTTCGTATTTATTTACAAGCTCCGTAGTTTTTTTGTCCATTTCATCATTTATGCTTTTTATCATGCCATCATCAAGTATATCCATATCCTTCATAGTCTTCTGGCTTGCTATTAATGGATCCTTTGCTGACCCTTCTGGCACCGTGTTTGTTCTATACTTGTTAGGATCATCCGCCGTTGAATGCGGTCCCATTCTATACGACATCGCCTCTATTAATACAGGTCCATTTTTGGCATTTTCTAAAGCCTTTCTTGTTTGCCTGTAAACCTCTACAAAATCCGTACCATCGATTCTTATGCCCTTGAAACCGTATGCCTCTGCTTTTTTGTATATGTCCCCACGCGTTTCCATATAGGTCTGATCAAAGGCACCGTTTTCAGTGGGATATGTGGGCACAGATATTGCAAATTGATTGTTTTCGCAGAAGAATACCATTGGTAGGTTATAAACACCTGCAAAATTCATTGCAACATGAAAATCCGGTGTTGATGTTGCGCCATCTCCGAACGTTGTTATTATTGACCCCTCCTTTTTCCTGTATCTGTATGCATATGCTATTCCAGTAGCGGCTGTTAAATGTCCCGCAACAGGTGTTATAACAGCACCAATATTATATTTCTTAAATGAAAAATGGTCGGGCATACTTCTTCCCAGGGCATTATCGTTCTCTGTTGCAAATACCTGTGATAACGCCATGTCCAGGGGTATTCCCATTTCAATAACAGCACCAAAATCCCTGTAGTATGGATAGAAGAAATCGTTATTCCTTATAGCAAGGCCTATACCAATGTGTATGGCTTCATGCCCCATCAAAGGTATGTAAAATGGCAAAAATCCCTGCTTGCTTGCATTCAACATCTTTTTATCCAAAAATCTTTCCATAACAAGGTTTCTATATGCGTTTAACAAATCTTCCTTACTAATATCTGTTTTTTCAATCATTTTTATCACTCATTTTAATATAAGCTTCTGCTGCTTTATATGAGGTTCGTACCAGTGGCCCTGAAGCTACATAAGAGAAGCCATTTTCATATCCTTTTTCTTCAAAAAACTTAAATCTCTCCATGGAAGAATATTCTTTCACTTCCAGTTGTTTTTTTGTTGGCCTTAAATACTGGCCTACTGTCAGTATATCCACACCAGCAGACCTTAAATCATTCATCGTTTCCAGAACTTCCTCATCTGTTTCTCCGAGGCCAATCATTATGGATGATTTTGTAATCATTTTATTACCGGTATTTTTTATATATTTTAAAACGCCTAAACTCTGATCATAGTTCGCCCTTGCGTCCCTTACGGATGGGGTTAACCTTCTAACCGTTTCTATGTTATGTGCTATTACATCAGGTTTCTCCTCAATAATTCTATCTATGTGTTTATGTATTCCACTGAAATCAGGTATTAAAACTTCTACCTTTATATCAAGAGACCTGATTTTCCTTATGACTGCAGCAAACATCTCTGATCCCTTATCAGGCAGGTCATCACGATCAACTGAAGTTATAACAATATAATCTAAATTCATTAACCTGGCAGATTCATATACTTTTTCAGGTTCATTTTCGTCAATTGGTAGCATATTGCCATGAGTTACCGCACAGAATCGGCACCCTCTGGAGCAATTTGATCCAAGTATCATAAAGGTTGCTGTACCGCTTTCCCAGCACTCACTGATGTTAGGGCAGTGGGCCTCCTCACAGACAGTATATAAAGTCCTTGACTTTAACGTGTTTTTTATAAACGTATACCTTTCTCCAGAAGGCAGTTTTACCTTGTACGGTACTCTAATCATACACTCATTTATTGTTAGAAAATATATAAACTTCACGTTAATAACTTTTATAATTAATCGTTGATTAGCGAATTCTTTATGTAATTATAAATATTTATGGCATCCCTGTTCTGCTGTATATCGTGCAATCTCAATATATCCACGCCATTATTGCTTAAGTATATTGAAGTGGCTATTGTACCACCAAGCCTGTCATTTATACCAGAACCGGTAATTTTACCTATGAAGCCCTTCATTGAGGTACCGAATAATGTATCAAACCCTATAAAAAAGGACCATGGAGATTTTATTATATCAATATTGCCCCTTAAATCCTTTGAAAAACCTATCCCAGGGTCAATAATAATATTTTCTGGTTTTATATTGTTTTTTAGCATTTCATCGATCTTTTCATAAAAAAAATTGTTTATTTCAAATATAATATCATCATAATCAGTATAGTTATTCATTGTCTGTGGTGCACCTATCATGTGCATTACTATATTTTTAACATTGTTCTCAGAGGCAATTTTTATCATATTCTTATTTTTAAAACCGGATATATCATTTATGTAATCTATATCATATTTTAAACATTTCTCTACTGTTTCAGGATTTCTGGAATCAATGGAAACCGGTATTTTTGATGTTGACTTTACATATTCTATCACCGGTTTTATTCTCTTAAATTCCTCATCAGGGGCGATGGCTGAACTGCCGGGCCTTGTACTTTCACCACCGATATCAATAATATCGGGTTTCTGGGATATCATGTTATCTATAATGGTTTCATTTTTTACCCGCGATCCTGGATAAAACGAATCCGGGGTTCCATTTAATATGCCCATTAAAATCGATTTTTGATTTCCCAGTTTTTTGATAATGCTGTTTACTATATAATCTTCAGATCCCTGGAATATAGAATTTTTCTCATATATTTCCTTTATATAACTCCTATCAAAATCAATGATTTTTTTTGAATATCTTCTACCTTTTACTGCTGTATTGCCGGAATCATCCTCAAGATATACCTCTATTTTATTTTTATCTTCTCTATATGGAAATATTATATCCATAGTTATTTATTACAACATAATTAAAAATTTTATTGATAGTGTGTTACTGAATGCTAACAGGAATTTCATTAATTTAATGGTAAATTTGATGAACGGTTAAATAACATTCTAATAAATATGGAAACACTGCCTGTTTATACGTTCCATATTAGTGAATTACCGGGTTTGCTACTATTTATACTGTAATTCTCCAAAAAATTACTGGGATTGAAAAGATCAATAAATCTTCTACGACCATATATAATGCTGGTTTTCATGGATATTTCAATGAAACTATACAGATACGAATTTTTTAATGTAAAAATATACTTTACCACTTTTTCCATATTTTGCCATGTTTTTACACAATGAAAAATTCCATTAACATACGTTTCAAAAATAAATATTATTAACTTCGTTAATCGTTAAACGTTTTCCAGTACAATTTTATCAATTTAAATACTTTTTTATATAGTTTATTTTTATAATATATTTATAGCATATTTTATATATATACTCTATATGGCATTGTGGATAATAATTGACAACATTTATATATTATTATGTCTATATTATTTCGTGAATTGAAAAACCTTATTAAACAAAATTTAATAAGGATTGTTTACTTTAAGGTGACTTAAAAATGGCAACAAGTAGTATAGAAGTGATAAATGTAAAAAATAGAGTATATGTAAAGATAGATGAATTAGCAAGAGCTATAAGTAATGGTTTGAGTTTGCAGGATCGGAAGATGGGATCGGAAGAATCAGAATCGTCAGCGGAGCATATTATTAATTTCTTTGGTTATAGTACAAGGGTTATTGATAACATGCTTGAGCCGGAAGACCGCGATGTTTTTTATACAATGGAGGACCTTGGAATACTGGAAACAGAGAGGGAAGAAACAACGCTATTCGATGGCAGAGAGTGGCGCATTCATTACTGGCTTTTAAATACAAACAGGGTTGTTGAACTGTCAGAAATGAATATCAGCAACAATAGCAAAACAGATTCAACCTTTGATATTTATAATGAAATTCCTGATGATTACTGGAAAGTTAATTAAATATAATTCAATCTGAAAACATGCATATAGCGATATTAGATAGGGAAAAATGTCATCCGAAAAAATGTAACCATGAGTGCAGATATTACTGTCCTCCTGTAAGAAATGGAACCGGAACAATAGAATTTCCAGAAAATGAGGATTTTCCGGTAATTACAGAATCCCTATGCATAGGCTGTGGTATATGCGTAAGGAGATGCCCATTTGATGCAATAAAAATAGTGAGCATACCTGACGAACTTAATAAAAACATCCTACACCAGTACGGTATAGATTCATTTAGATTATATTCCCTGCCGGAACTTTCAAAGGGAAGGGTGAATGCACTTCTTGGTCAGAATGCCCTTGGCAAAACAACAACGATGAATATATTATCAGGCGTTGTTATACCGAATTTCGGTAATCTGGATAAAAAGGATGATAGGGATTATGTAATAGAAAAATTCTCAAAGAGTGTAATGGGACAGTATTTTAAAGATTTATATAACGGTGATAAAAAGGCTGTTTTAAAAAATCAATATGTTGATTTAATACCGAGGGTTGCAAGGGGCAGTGTAAAAAATATATTAAAAAATAATGATAATGGCAATATAGATTATATAATATCAGAACTGTCCATGGAGGCATCACTTAACAGGGATATAAAAGAACTATCTGGCGGTGAATTACAGAAGCTTGCAATAGCAATGACGTTGATAAAGGATGCAGATATATATCTATTTGATGAGGCATCTTCATACCTCGATATAAATGAAAGAATAAAAATTTCGAATATTATAAAAAAACTATCAAAAGATAAAATAGTAATGGTAGTAGAACACGATCTGGCTATAATGGATAAAATGGCAGATCAGGTTAATCTGGTTTACGGTAGCCCTGGTGCTTATGGTGTTATTACCCATGAGAAATCAACGAATAAGGCCATAAATGCATTTCTTTCAGGGTATTTGAGGGAAGAAAATGTAAGGATACGGCCAAATTCAATAGATTTTAATATAAAATCGTCAAAAAGAACAACAGTAACAACAGAGATAACATCATGGACTAAAATGACAAAACATTTTGAAGGATTCGATTTAAACATTAATGGAGGCAAGATAAACAGGGAGGAAATTATAGGTGTTCTGGGCCAGAACGCTCTCGGCAAAACCACATTTGTAAAAATGTTATCCGGGGTTATAAAACCTGATTCAGGTTCAGTAGAAAACGAATTAAAAATTGCATATAAACCGCAGTATATCTCATCAGACTTTGATGGCACTGTATACGAAATGTTTTCAAATGCACTGAAGGAGAAAATGGAGGATGTTTTTACAAAAAATGAAGTAATACATCCACTGGATATAGAGGAGCTGTATGATAAATATGTTAAGGATCTATCAGGTGGTGAATTGCAGAGGACATCCATAGCACTGACACTATCAACGGAGGCTGATTTATATTTAATAGATGAACCCTCGGCACATCTTGATTCATCGTATAGAATGAGTGTTTCAAAAATAATAAGAAGGGCCATAGAAAACAACAAAAAAAGTGCAATAGTTGTGGACCATGATATATATTTAATCGATTTAATAAGCGATGCCCTAATAGTATTCAATGGTAAACAGGGCATAATGGGAGAATCTGTTGGCCCCATGGATATGCGTGATGGTATGAATTTGTTTTTGAAGGGTTTAGGAATAACATTTAGAAGGGATGAAATAACAAAAAGGCCAAGAATAAATAAAACAGATAGTGCACTGGACCGGGAACAGAAGCTTAGTGGTGAATATTATTATATAAAATAATGTAAACATTTTTATATAGTTTTCGCCATTATCTAATATGGGTATAAGCGAGGCAACTGAAGTAGCCAGATCAGAAATACAGAAGCAATTCAATATTACCGATGTAATTATAAAGTCATCAGTGTTGAAAAACGGTATGTGGTATATCAACACATTTTTTATATTAAATAATGAGAAGGAATATTATAATATTATCATCAACGATACCACCAATATCATAGAAGGTATGCGTGAAACAAAGTTCAACACCAGAAATACAGGTAGTGCACAGACATTTATGCTTGTTGCACTTATTTTTGCAGTTATTACTGTTGTAGTTTATGCCATAATTTCTGCAATTACTGTTCCATCCGCGGTCGCTTTTACAACTGTATCAGCATCTCCTCCCATCAATCCATTTGCTATCGTATTAGTATTAGTGTTTCTGGCATTACTTATCGTGAATGTATATATACTGATAATAATAATCAAAATAAGGAGATTTATAGATAACGGTGATTATAAGTCAGCATATTATGCAGATAGTGTACTGTTTGGGGTGTTGGCATTATTAATTGGTGGAATAATAACAGGATTAATGCTATTATTAGCCCGTGGAGAGCTGGAAAACGCAGCCAGCAACTAAGCAGCAATATTTTTTTATGTCAGTATTGGTTTAATAAAAAAAGGTTTATCAGTAAATATTTATGTAACCTAACATTTAAATAATAATAATTAATTAGGATATTATGGTACAGGAAAAGTGGATAGCCTTATCAAATACAACAATAGGCATGTTGATGGCTACAATAAATGCCAGCATACTTATAATAGCATTACCACCAATATTCCGGGGAATTGATTTAAATCCATTATCACACGGTGCTTTTGCATATTTACTATGGATCCTTATGGGATACATGATTGTTACAGCAGTATTACTGGTAACAATAGGCAGGTTATCAGATATTTTTGGAAGGGTAAGGTTATTTAATTTAGGATTTGCCATTTTTACCCTTGGATCAGTACTGCTATATTTCACCCCTGGTAAAGGCGATACGGGTGCACTGGAATTAATAGCATTCAGAATTGTCCAGGCTGTTGGTGGATCATTTTTAATGGCAAATAGTTATGCTATTATAACGGATAATTTTCCGAAAAATGAGCGTGGTATGGCTCTGGGGATAAATGCAATAGCCGGTACTGCCGGTATGAGCATAGGCATAGTTGTAGGAGGCATATTATCTGCAATAAACTGGAGATATGTATTTCTTGTAAGTGTCCCTGTCGGTATTTTAGGTACCGTATGGTCATACCTAAAATTAAAGGAAACATCCCCAAGATTAAAACAGAGACTGGATATACCCGGGAATATAACATTCGGTGCAGGTTTAATTATATTATTAATCGGCGTTACGTATGGTTTAGTACCATATGGAAAAAGCACTATGGGCTGGGGAAATCCATACGTCATAGCAGCACTGGTTATAGGTGCAGCATTATTAATAATATTCCCATTTGTTGAAAGAATAGTAAAAAACCCAATGTTCAGACTGGAACTATTCAAAATCAGGGGATTCACAGCGGGAAGTTTTGCCGGTATGATATCTGGTATGGGCATGATGGGCTTTATGTTCATGATAATACTGTTATTCCAGGGGATCTGGTTACCGTTACACGGGTATTCATACTCAAGCGTTCCTTTCTGGGCGGGCATATTTATGCTTCCAATGACAATAGCAATGGGAATATTTGGCCCTATAAGTGGGAAGATATCTGATAAATATGGTTCAAGGTTGATTGCAAGCCTTGGATTGTTTACATCTGCATTTGCATTAATAGTTTTAGTGCTGTTGCCCTATAATTTTGTTTACATTGAAATGGCCATATTACTGTTCATATTTGGATCCGGTATGGGAATGTTTACAGCACCGAATACCTCCGCTGTAATGTCATCTGTGCCTGCTGAAACCAGGGGATCTGCGTCAGGTATGTTAACAACAATGAGAAACGTTGGAACTACTGCAAGCATGGGCATATTCTTTACAATATTAATTTTGGGATTAACATCAGTACTGCCGCACACACTGTCTTCTGGATTATCAAGTGCAGGTGCCTCCAATCTAATACCGTACATGACAAAATTACCACCCACGGATGCTATATTTTCGGCATTACTGGGAATAAATCCGGTAAAGGAGATAATAGGCTTAACCGGGGTAACCGTATCAAAAAGCGTTTATGCGACAATAACTGCAAGAACCTGGTTCCCTGGAGTATTTGCACCCGCCTTTATGTCATCACTGCATATCGTTTTCTATACAGCATTTGGCATAACACTTGCTGGTGGCATCCTATCACTGCTGAGGGAGCCACTATGGCATGGCAAAGCTCAAAAGGAAAAGGATATTAACAGTACTGCTGCTAAATTAAAAAGATGATAAAAATGGACGATGTAATAAATATCTGGTCATTACTTGATGATGTGATTGCTGGATACAAAAGAGATATGAAAAATAAATTATCAAAGATCGATTTGAGTATAACAGATTATAAAATATTATATATGGTAAAGGACACGGAAAAACCAATGAAATGCATTGCCGATAGTTTATCGCTGGCAAAGGGATGGGTAACAGATATAATAGATAATCTTGAAGAGAAAAATTTAATTATGAGAGTACACAATGAGGATGACCGGAGAGTAATAAAGATAAAAATAACCGATAAGGGAATGAAAAGATATAATGAAATGAGGCAGTTCATAAAGGATGCAATAGAAGATTCCCTGAAGGAACTTGACCCTGCCGAGATAAAATCATTTGAAAGTATTCTAAATAAACTAAGCAATAAAATGAAAAACCAGGTAAAGGAAATATAATTATTTTTTATATGTTATTTAAATACAATTAGGGGTTTTATAAATTTTTTTGTCTGTGCCGTAAATATTTTATCAGCGTTATCCAGGTCTACCTTTAAATCCTCCATGCCGTTTACATCGATTAGACCAGACTGGATTAAATTTATAGCCTTTCTCATTGTATATGGATTTATAAAATCGCCGAAAATAGATATCTCCTTACTATAAATTTTATTTGCATCCATTTCAACGTTTTCATAGGGTGGATAAACTGCAAATGCAAATATTTTGCCCGATGGTGAAACCACATCAGGTGTTTTTTTAAGAATATCATTACTTCCTGTTGTCTCTATTACAAGGCTTGCGTTATTTACAATACTGCTCTGCATCAGTCCATCCATATTCTCAAAAATTTTATCTGCACCGTATTTTTTTGCAAGTTCATTCCTGAATTTATTTCTGCCCATTACATATACGGGATAATATCCCATGCCCTTTAATATCTGCAGGAATGTTAAACCTATAAAGCCTGTACCAAGAATTACTGCAGAACCGCCCAGTGGTATATTTGCTGTTTCAAAGGCATGTACTATACACGATACGGGTTCTGCTAGGGCTGCGGCCTCAAAACTCATTTCATCAGGTATTTTATAGACAACCTTTTCCGGGACAGTTACATATTCAGAATACCCGCCGGGATAATTTATGCCGACACTTCTCATATTTTCACAGAAATTCTCGTTGCCTGATTTGCAGTTTTCACAGTAGCCGCACGTTATATTGGGATTTATAGCAACACGGTCATTTTTTTTAAAATTTTTTATGTTTTTGCCTGTTTTATAAACTATGCCACTAACCTCATGGCCAAGAACAATTGGATATTCTATTGCCTTATGTTCACCCTTATATGCATGAAAATCTGTTCCACATATTCCACACGCCATCGTTTTTACTAAAATCCCATCATCAGGGGGATCTTCTATACTGTTATCTGCAAATTTCAGTTTGCCAGGTGATTCAAGTACACACGATTTCATAAAATTGAATTGGTTTATATGTTTTAAAAGTTTTTAATTTTAAAAATTATATAAAAATATTTATCTACAAATATCCATTTAATCTGAACATCCTTATTTCATAGTTCATTCCACTATATTCAGATATTTCTGCCACCATAAATATACATCGAAAAATAATCGTATTTCAATGCTTTTATATTCGATTTATTAATATAATTTATGTAAAATTAATTTTATCCGGCGTTTTCTGTTATAATAGGACATGATATAATTATATAGTTTATAAAAATAAGCTTCTATGCAATTATTATTCAAAGAGAATCTTGCCAGGATAGGTAAATTCAAAACCGATCATGGAGAGATTGAAACGCCAGCAGTTATGCCCGTCATAAATCCCAATCTAAATTTTTTAAGTGAGAGAGAACTTAAGGATTTAGGTGTGCAGGCTGTTATAACAAATAGTTATATAATAAGGCGAACGGAAAAATTAAGGGATTATGCCTTAAAATACGGGGTCCACAGGTTAATAAATTTTCAGGGGCCTGTAATGACAGATTCTGGAACGTTTCAGAGCTATGTTTATGGTGATATTGAATATAATAATAAGGAAATAGTTGATTTCCAGAAAAATATAGGAAGCGATATAATTACAATTCTTGATATTTTTTCAAGGCCGGATGATGGGTATGAAACAGCAAAAAATGCAGTTTATGAAACGTATAACCGGTTAAATGAAATAGATATTGGCAATAAAATTATAGCGGGGCCTATTCAGGGGTCTATATATCCAGATTTAAGAAAAATATCGGCAAAATTAATGTCAAAAGCCCCCTATTTACCTATAGGTGGTGTTGTGCCATTGCTGGAATCGTATAGATACGATGATTTAATAAAAATCATAATAAATTCAAAGGTAAATGCAGATTTTTCAAAACCTATACATTTATTTGGCGGTGGCCACCCAATGTTCTTTGCATTTTCAGTTCTTTTAGGTGTTGATCTGTTCGATTCCGCATCATATATAAAATATGCAAAGGATAACAGGGTACTGTATACAGAGGGAACAAGAAACTTAAAGGAGATAAGGGATTTTCCAGACTGGAGTCCATTATTCGGCAGATATAAACCCGAAGAGCTTTTAAGGGAGACTGAAAAAATACGGTTAAAGGAACTGTCTAAACATAATTTAAAGGCAATTTTTAATGAAATAACAGAAATAAAGGAAAGAATATATGAAAATACATTATACCAGTATGTTGAGGAAAAATCAAGGGCACACCCCTCATTATACAGGGCATTTATTGAAATGCTAAATAGCAACATTGATAATTTTTATAATATATCCCTGAAATCACCGTTTTATTTTTATGATAACCATTCGTTAAAAAATCCATTTGTAAAGCGTTTAATAGAGTTTACATTTAAATATATAAACAACAGCAAAAAATGTGTCATATTAAACCATAAATACTGGAGAGCAGGAGTACCCACGGCTGATAGCGTTAAAGAATTCTATGGGTCTAATGATTATAACATACTGGTTCAGTGGAATAATATATTTATACCGCTGGAACTGGAGGATACATATCCGGTAAGCCAGAGCGTATCATCAAATATTATAGACAGGGATTACCAGACCTATTTTATCAGCGAATTAAAAAAGATAAATAATGACATAATTTTCTATGATGATAGTATTACATACGACCGGAAGGTAAGGGATTATGATCATGGCAAAATAGATGCGGTATTTAAATTTCAGTTCAATTGTGATAGAAGTTTATTTAATTCCAGTGACTTTATAGTAAGATCAAAGGCAACAGGGCATATAAGAAATATATTAAGAGATAGTAAAATACTTGCAACAATGCGAAATGATGGGTTTTTTACCCTGTCCATACATGGTGGCTCAGCATTGCAGAAAATAAAAGAATATCCCATGTCCAGGGTAGTGGTAACACCTGATAGTGGTGAGTTCAATGCAAAGGACTTTAATGTATTTTTTAAATTCATAAAGGATTTTGATGAGAATATAATAGCCGGAAATGAGGTTATGGTGGTGGGTGAAAATGATGAGTTATATGCTGTTGGGCATTCTACGGTATCCGGGACGGAGATGAAATCCTACAGGGAAGGTGTTGCAGTGAAGGTTCATGAGGGCATAAACAAATTATAATTATTTTAAATATATCTTTTCAGGTATACCGTTCACTATGTTTTTTAAGGTTATATCATCTTCATCCCTGTGATATATGTGTTTATATATTAATGATAATATATTCTCTATTTCCTTTCCATTAACAGTTATATCAATATTCCCTGACAGTATCATTAGAAGCATCCGTTCAGATTTCCCATTTCTCGGTGGCAGAAAATATTTAAAACCGGTTAATTCCTGTGCACCCAGTTTTCTATAAAAATTTATTCTTCTGATTCTCTGACCTTTATTTTCTCCCTCTTCCGGATTTTCTATTTCAAAAATAATACTGTTATAATTTTTGAATATATTAAATATATTTTTTAAAAATACTGTACCTATTTTTTTATTCCTGTATTCTTTTTTCACTGCAATGTAATCAAGGAAAAGATAATCTGTATTCTCTATTTCCCATATCATGCTAAACATTATTATTGAATCGTTATATTTTCCAATGAATAACTTTTCATCTTCCTTAATGTTATTTTTAAGGTCATTTAAGGGCCTTTTTTCCCTGTCTGGAAATGAATTATTATAAATTTCAATTGCTTCGTTAAATTCCGGGTCATCTATATTTATCTCTTTAAACGTTATGTCATTTTTCATATAGTTCAATGGGATTTTTATATATTAAACTTATGTTATACTGCATTTTATGTTATCATTTTCCATATTACCTGTACAAATAATTATAAAATGTATAGATATGTTTATTTTATGAAATGCATACATGTATTGATGATTAAAAATTGGATTCTTGCCATGGATCTTGACGGTACCATATGGAACCATTTAAACATATCAGGGGTTAGTCCACCGTATATGAGAGTTGACGATGCCAGCATAAAAAATAATGATAATGTTATAATAACATTATATAACTCAGCACTTGATTTTATGAAATGGGCAAAGTCTAATGGTGCAATAATAACAAGTTTAAGCTGGAATAGAACAGATTATGTCAATGAAGCCCTATCAAAATTTGGCATAACAGAATTGTTTGATTATCATTCAACTGATTATACACCCGATAAGGATCAGAGGTTATTGAAATTAATAGAGGAATTAAAATTATCAGGAATAGATATAACACCTGATAGAATAGTTTACGTTGATGACCGCGATATACACATGGAAGCAATAAGAAAGAATATTGGTAATATAATATTCATAAATATATGGAAGGATATAAAAAATTATGATGAAGCAAAGAAAATTGTTGAGGATAATATATTAAAGCTGGATAAACAAAAATTATAATTATATATTATTACAGCAGCCGGTATGGCATGTATATCTTTAAAGCCGTACATTTTTGAAGGATGATAGAAATAATCATGGCAATTTATAGATTACCACAACGTTTTCTCACCATTTTACCATTCATTCCACAGCCTCTGTGAATAAAACTCATTGAAGTTGCCTGATAACATCTAACATGTTGTAATATGCCCTTTCCTCTTTTATAAGATTGCTACTGTCCAGTATTATAACATCCACACCTTCATATTCAATTTTCTTAGGTTCGGCAATCCTGCCGTACCCGTATCTCTGTCCAAAAAATGTACCCTTTCCAGGCCATTCTCCGAATCCTATGCTTCCATTCCACACGGTTCTCAGCAACTTAAGCTCAAAATCAGGAATAGAACTCCATAACCCCTTAAGGTAAAGTTCAAACTGTTCTTTTCCCCTAACCACTCTCGGTTCTTCTCCCTGATGTTTGTAAATAATATCATCGGAATATAATTCCAGAAGTTCCGCAGTTCTATGGCTGTTCCACCCCTCCATAAATTTTCCCTCAAAAGATTCACGATCAAAAACCATGTCAAATACAATTAACAGTTATATTTAAGATTATTGCCATATACTGCAATGGCAAACGATGGTTAGAAACGCTGTATAACTTTCTCTTGCGCACAGACTGAAACACGTGGTGAGTAGCAGGGAACAGTTTTATGAAAACCAGAGAAATATCAGTAAACTATACCTGTTATATAACTAAAATTAATATTTTTTTTTGATATCCCATATCCTTTCAGTTATGCCCAGTCTCTTATTTGATGCAAGTGCATGCATAAATAATAGGGATGACAATCTGTTTAAATAAATTAAAATATACTTATTCACAGGCATCTGCTTTGAAAGGCCAACAGCCATCCTCTCATTCCTTCTTGCAACAGATCTTGCAATATGCAGTGATACCGATTCTATGCTGCCATCAGGCACCACAAACAGGGTTATTTTTCCTATCTCCTTTCTGTATTCTGCCACTCTGTCCTCCAGCCATTTTACATCTTCTTCTTTTATTGTTCTATGTGTACTCTGGGCAGTTATATCCTCACCTATTACAAAAACATCATTTTGAATTTTAATTAAATCGCTTTTTATATCATCCCACTTTGTGTTTATTAGAGCATTGCCTATAAATGAATTTAATTCATCCAGAGAGCCCTGAAGGTCCACAAGTGGAGAGTCCTTGCCTATACGAACCCTCAAACCGGTATCGGTTTCCCCATAATCACCTCTTCTCGTAAACATAGTAAATGTATATATAATATATAATTTAACCTTTTGGTGGTTTATGTGGTTTCAGATCTACTAACCAGACTACTATTAAATTCAACGGTATCAGGTAAAATAAACCCTCTTACACCACAATAAAAAATATAATTGTAAAAATAATATTATTACTTCCTTTTTATTGTAATGGGTATCACATTATTATTGAATTCTGTTATCGCTATGTCAATAGGATCTATAACATCAGAAGGTATATCTATAATGACAGGGGCACCCATTGCAATCTGCAGTGCTCTAGCACCTATAATTCTCGCTTTTTCAAATTTAGTTAACGTCATAAAAATCATTTAGAGCATAAACTACATTAAACTATCATAGATAAAGTTTTCCATGCTTTTCTGAGAGAAAATTTCATGGAATTTAAAAAATACAAAACATTGCTATACTTTATATTTTTATTTAAACATGTTAAAAAAAATTTAAATAATAAACCATATTTTATATTATAACAGCACAATTTGACCTATTTTTTATCCATATACTCCGTAAGATCAATCTTGCTGAAAGGTGGATTGCCCTTTTTAACATTGAAATTATCTATTGATAACAGTGAGTCAAAACTGTTGTTTTCTATGGGTATATCACCGGCAAGTGTTAACCATACGGATTCAGATGCTGATGGGACATAGGGATATAGCATAACCGTGAGGTATTCTGCAATTTTCAACGAAACAAACAGTTTAGCATTTAGTTTATTCATATCATTTTTTATCAATTTCCATGGGGCACTTTCATTAAAATAGTTGTTTGCGACCATTGCAAGTTCCAGCCATATTGATAACCCTCTCTTAATATGTAAATTGTTTAGGTCATTTCTATAATCATTGAATTTATTTTTTAACGTATTAATAATATCCTCATCTTCGTCATCCAATTTTTCAGGTTTTACTACATTTAACTTATTTTTATCAATAAAGCTTTCCAGTCTGTATATATAATTTCCATATTTATCTATTAATTCAGAATTAACCTTTTCCTGGAATTCCCTTAATGAAAAATCCGAATCCCCAGTTTCGGGCAGTATCGACGTCATGTAGTATCTCAAAGAATTTTTATCTACTATTTCTAACATTTCATTTACAGTATAACCTATTCCACGACTTTTTGAAAACTGCTCTCCCTCAAACCTCAGATATTCATTTGCAGGTACATTATATGGTAAATTATAATCCTCATGTGCTATTAGCATTGCAGGCCATATAATGGTATGAAATGGTATGTTATCCTTGCCTATGAAATAATATGATTTTATTTCATTATTAAAATAGAACTCTTTCCAGTAGTCCGGTTTATTAATTTCCATGGAATATGTCCTTGCACCTGTTATATAACCTATCAGAGCCTCAAACCACACATATATTCTCTTATCTTTATAGTCATTTAATGGTATTTTCACACCCCAATCTAAATCTCTGGTTATTGCCCTGGGTTTTAATCCCTCATTTACAAAATTTTTTGTAAATCCCAGGACATTGTTTTTCCAGAAATCCTTTTTATCTAAGTAATCTATTAATTTATCCTGCAATAGATCCAGTCTCAAAAAGAAGTGAACTGTTACCTCAAACTCCGGTTTTTCATCGCTTAGTTTGCATACTGGGTTTATCAGCTCTACTGGGTCCAGTGTCCTGCCACAATTATCACACTGGTCTCCCCTGGCCTCCCTGTAACCACAGTAGGGGCATTCCCCCTCAATGTATCTGTCAGGCATGAATTTATTTAATTTTTTACAGAACGGTGATACCATATATCTCTTTTCTAAATACTTTTTATCATATAAATTTAAAAAGAATTCATCCACATCCTTTTCATGTTCGGGGTCTGTAGTTCTTGTAAATTTATCAAACAATATATCTATATTTTTAAACGTTTCTGTATGTTCTCTGTAATATTTATCTGCTATTTCCTGTGGCTTTACATGATTTTTTTCAGCACTTATTGTTATGGGTGTGCCATATTCATCACTACCAGAAATAAATAACACCTCCTTATTATTTAACCGGTTAAATCTTACAAATATATCTGCACCCAGATATGCACCGGCAATATGGCCTAAATGCAATGGCCCATTTGCGTATGGTAATGCACAGTTTACTAAAATTCTCTCTTTCATTCATACTGTATACCGATTAAAAATTTAACTTTTTATTATAGTTTCTTTATTTCAACCTTTACATCATTCTTAAGGACGTAAATAAATTTATTTAAAAATTTATCCATTAATATTATTATAACCATTCCTGTTAATAAAAATGCAAGTGCAAATATATTCGCCCTTTCAAATATAAAAACAACACCGATGCCCATTGCCGGTGGGTGTTCTGATTCAGTTATTACCAATAATAATGCTATTGCCGTCTCCACAACTGCTAAACTATAATAAATGCCTATATGCACTGAAATAAAAAAACCAGCAATTCCCATTATCCCGGCTATGATATAGCTTTTTACAAATTTAGATATTCTTGATGCTGATTGTTTTGACTCCATAAACAAAAGAAATGATGTTGACGCAAAGGATGAAAAAACTATAAATTTGGCTACGGGCACAATGTATACATGGAATAATGATAATGCAAATATTGTGAATGATACTGTAATACCTATAAATATTGCTGGAATAATATGATTCCTTATCAAAATTTCAGTACTGTTTTTATTACCGGCATTTCCCATATTTTGCTATAAGCTTATATTATAAATATTTATTATTTTAATCCCCAGATCATCCAGTTTTCCGGGAAATTTTTATGTAATGACCGTATATATAGTGTTAATTCCCCCTCATGGAATACAGTATGTTCTGTGATATACGTAATTATTTCATTTGGTGATACGTAATTTTTATCTATGTATTTTGCGGATTTTTTACAGTTAATGTATTTTTCATTCAGCCTGTAAATATCCATATTCTCTATTAAATTTATAATGTTTTCATTAATTTTTTTGAAGTTTTCCGTTAAATCAATGGCATTATTTTCAATAGAATGGTTTATACTGTCCACATAAAAATCTAAATTACCCGAAATTATTGCATAATAATATGCTTCATTTATTGTTATTATATGCCTGAACTGTTTGCCTACTGTCCCAGCATTTTCAAACGGTGCCATTCGCAGGTCATCATTTTTTAATGAATTCAAAAGTTTTAAAATTAAACCGTTATGAATTTTTAATTCCTCAATTTTTTCACTGAACAATATTTTATAAAAATTATTTTTATCCATTATATCATATAAATTATATATATTTAATTTTTTAGCACAGGGAGCGAGAGACACTGCATAGTTTGTGGAGGGGACCGGAATACTGCTATCAATATAAAAAATAGAGGCCCGTTACTATTCCCATATGCATACGTATATCTACAGCAACTCTTTAAGAAAATAGGTAGGGCATTCCAGATTTACGCCTGTGAAGGTTGTAATTCTACCAGCAATGGCAACTTCCGTCGTTGAAACAGGAAATCCACGGTTTTAGTCGTGGGGGGATGTCACCTGTTCTATGGTTTCCTTTACAGCAACCTCTACGGATTGGTCACTTGTGTATCTGCTCTTCCATCCGAGTTTTTTTAGTTTATCTATTGCCAGGTATGTTTTTTTAACATCACCTTTCCAGCCCCTGCCATCTATTCCACCGGTAAAATTATTTTTAACATTCTTTAAGCCCATGCCCTTAACAACATAATCTGCTATTTTTCTAACAGAAGTTGTATTGTCATTTCCTAAATTTATTATATCGGTTTTTTTAAACTTTTCATGAATAAATATCATTGAATTAACGCAGTCTGAAACATGCATATACGATTTTTCCTGTGTGCCATCTCCCAGAATTTCCAGTTCATTGCTATTCTTCATTAATTTATTTATAAAATCATATATAACGCCATGTGTTGAGTTTTTACCCACAATATTTGCAAACCTGAATATTGACCCTTTAATACCATAATAATGTGAATATGCAGTTATAAAACCTTCATTTGCCATTTTTGATGCACCGTACGATGATATTGGCATATATGGTCCGTAATTCTCTGGTGTAGGCATAATATCTGCCTCACCATATACAGTGGATGATGATGCAAACAATATTTCCTTAATATCCTTTTTTCTCATATGTTCTAAAATGTCCTGGGTAACCACCACATTATTTTTGAAATCCTTTTCTGGATCATCAGATCCATATCTTACATCTGAGTTTGCAGAAAAATGTATTATGATATCAATATTATTAAGCTTATTAAAATCATATGATAATATATCCGAATTTATAAAGTTAAAATTTTTGTTATTATAAAATTTTTTTATAAATCTATCACCAACATGATTATTTAAATTGTCTATTACCGTTATATTATTATTACTCATTAGTTTTTCAACCATGTTTGATCCAATAAAACCTGCTCCACCAGTTATGAGTATGTTTTTATTTTCCATAATGGTTAATTGTTTCTACAATAATAATAATTGTTTTTATATTAAAAATAAATATACCCTCATGACATATTATTTCAAATGTAAGGATTTGGGATGGAACTGTTCCTTCGAAAACCATGCTGAAAAAAGAGATGATGTATATCCGAGGATAAGGATACATTTTCATTATGCACATGCTACAAACGAAATAGATGAGGAAACATTGAAAAAGATCGATAAGGTTATTTTTGAGGGTGAACAGTACAAAGGGTGAATGTCAACTACCCACGACTGAAGCTGTGGGCTTGTCCCGCGAGGGCAACGCAAGAGTTGATTAGGGGGCTTTGAAAATGTGAAAAACATAGAGGAAAAGCAGAAGTTAGAAGAGAGAAATACATACACACCCACTGGTGCTCCACAAGCCTGTGGCAACTGTGACCATGCATTAAACATAGAGGGAACTCTCAGTGTGCATGGTTTAAAAACCTCTTCTAACAACCCCGATGTGGACCTACAGTCAGGCATGGCTGTACGGGACATGAGAGTTCCCGTTTTAAACATGCGTAACAAACCATTAATGCCAGCAACACCAGCTAAGGCAAAGGTTGTTCAGAGATCACCATTCACTATACAACTTCTCTATGCAGCAGGAGAGGCAAAGCGGCCTGTTAAACTTGGAATAGGCCCGGGTTATAGGCACATGGGATTCTCAGCAGTAACAGATAAAAGAGAATTAATATATGGGGAAGCGGTAATAAGAACTGATATTCCTAAGCTGAACGCAGAAAAGTCCATGTACAGAAAGCCAAGATTTTTAAATAGAGGAAATAAAAAAGAAGGATGGCTGGATCCAAGTATGGTTCATAAAATAAATACATATATTAGATTAATTAATAAAATCAAGAAAACTATTCCTGTATCTAAGATTGTTATTGAAATAGCAAAATTTGATGCACAGAAAATGCAGAACTCAGAAATATCTGGAATAGAATATCAGCAGGGGGAGCTTCAAGGGTACGAGATAAGGGAATACCTTCTTGAGAAATTCCACAGGAAGTGTGCATACTGTGGAAAGGAGAACATACCATTGGAGATAGAACATATTATCCAGAAATCGAGAGGTGGCTCAAATATGGTATCAAACCTTACCATGTCCTGGCATAAATGCAACCAGAAGAAGGGAAACATGACAGCAGAGGAATTTCATCACCCTGAAGCATTGAAGAATGCACAGAAACTCCTCAAAGAGGCCCCATTCATGAATGTTGTAAAGCAAAAAATAGCATGGATCCTGGGATGTGAAACTACACTTGGATCCATAACAAAGATGAATCGCATTGCACTTGGAATAGAGAAAACCCATGCAAATGATGCATTCATCATAACCGGTGGGTCAACACAGAACAGAGCACCATTGTTTATGGTAAACCAGAGAAGATGGAACAACCGCTGCCTGCAGTTGAACAGAAAAGGCTTTAAACTCTCGATAAGAAAGAAGAGATATGGCTTCCAGCCGGGAGATACTGTTCTATTCCAGAAAGAGGAGTGGAACGTAATGGGAATGCATAATGTTGGAAAACGTGTAATTATTAAAAAAGGTGAAAAAAAGATGGATGTAAATGTAAGAAAGGTACAGCTAAGAAAGTATGGCAAAGGATTGAAATTTAATATACAATTTCCCTCACTCCTAAAGAATGGGGTATCCCCGGAGGTATCCCGATGAAAATAGGAAAAATAAAGGGATTTAGGGACCATTATCCTGAAGATATGGAAATTAGAAACTCCATATTCAACAGGATGACCAGCACTGCAGAAAATTTTGGCTATAAAAGAATAGATTTTCCAAGTTTAGAATTACTTGACATGTACAGGCTAAAATCCGGATCCGAACTTGTAAACCAGACATTTTCTTTTACCGACAGGGGTGGAAGGGATGTAACATTAATTCCTGAGGCAACGCCATCAACCGTTAGATTGCTAACATCAAGGAAAGATTTGCCGAGACCAATAAGATGGTATTCATTTCCAAAGGTATGGAGATACGAGGAGCCACAGGAAGGAAGATTCAGGGAGCACTATCAATTTAATTCGGATTTATTCGGAATAGATTCGCAGGAAGCAGATGCAGAGGTTGTAGGCCTGGCATCTAAAATACTGGACACTCTGGGGTTATCCGGTGTCTATGAAATAAATATAAATGACCGTTCTGTAATGGAATATATTTTAAAGGATTTAGATGTAAGTGATATAAATACTGCTTTTTCAATAATAGATAAATATAGAAAAATAGATAAGAATTCATTTTTCAAACTATTTAAGGAAATAGATGTCGGGGAAAAAAGCATAGACAAAATTACATATCTGCTATCTGAAAAAATAAATATAAAAAATCTTGAGAAAAAATTAAGGAAAACGTTAAACAATTATGATGGTATAGAAGACCGCATAAACCGGATAAAAAGAACATTCGAAATCATAAATTATTATACAGATAGCAATATAAACTATGATTTTTCGGTAGTAAGGGGATTATCATATTATACCGGAATAGTTTTTGAGGCATTTGACATTCAGGGAGAGTTAAGAGCCATACTCGGTGGTGGGAGATATAACAATTTATCAACACTATTCTCAGATGAGGAAATACCTGCAGTTGGATTTGCAATAGGTGATGCAGTAATAGAACTGTTATTAAAAAGAAATAACTTGTGGTTAAACAACAGTTTAAAAACATCGTATTATATATGCAGTACAACAAACAATTATGATTATCCGGTAAAAATTGCAAATGACATCAGGAATAAAAATAAAATTGCACTGGTAGACATAACAAACAGGAAATTATCCGCACAGGTAAAAAGTGCATCATTATACAACTATGCAATAGTAATAGGCGATAATGAAATAAAAGATAATAGCATAACAATAAAAAATATGAATAACAGTGAACAGAAAACAATTAAATATGTTCAATTTATGGATAGTTTATAATTAAAAACCAAAATTTTCAAAAGGTTTATATTTAAATTACTATTTAGACTTTTAATGTCTATAGCGTTTGTACTGATAAGTATAATTCCTGGCAAGGAGCATGAAGTTTATAACAAAATTTCACAACTTAAATACATTACCGAGGTTCACCCGTTGCTAGGCCAGTATGATATGATAGCAAAACTTGATATTGGTGATATAAGCGAGGTTGGCAAGCTTGTTATAAACGATATAAGATCCATAAGCGGTGTACTTGACACGAAAACGCTAACAGAGATAAGGTTATAGGTGAAATAATATGGCAACTGTATTTTCATGGAACTGGGATGTGTTTTTAATGGTGTTGATATCTTTACTGGCACTTTCCCTGATAGTATTTGGTATTTTAACAGCATATTTTGGTAGCAACAAGAGTCGTATGGTAGGTATTGTCCTGTTTATTGTGGGAATAATATTTGGGGTATTCACAATATTTGGGTCATCCGCCGTATTACATGTAAGCTTTGTACATCAGGTACTTGAACCGGCAATATTCTATATTATTGCCGCAATTATCGGTGTTCTAATAGGCTTATTAATATTCCTTGGAGCTATAATGAAAACCTGAATATTACCAATAATAAAATATATATTTTATAAGCTGAGTTCCGCACGACAATTACTGTCAATGTATGTTACTGAGTCTTTGCTTTTCCATGTTTTGCAGTAATGTGCCGGATCTATGTATGTGCACTTTTTCCAGTCTTAGGATATGGTAATCCAGGACTTTTTAGTGTACGGGGAGCATCAGTGTTTTTCGCTGAGATGTAGAGTTTTCTCTTTTTCACTTCCGTAGTGGCAGTGTTATTATATTCACACCCTTCCTTATGCTACCAGTTGCCATCTGTAAGTTTTTACACGATTCCTGAAATCAGAAGTGACAGTACACACACGAAGACATGCACTCAGTTCCTTTCTTCTTTACTGTGGTATACAGCCTTACATCCAGGAATGACTTTGTAATCCTGAATGGCCCTTCATCCTCCAGGGATTCTTAGCAGTTTCAGACCCCATATATCAGCAAATTATTTACCACCGATAGTTTTGAGGAAAAAATGGGCAAATAATAAGAGATTTAAAAGTAATATTAAAAATAAAAGAAGAGTGTTAAATAAAAAATACCATTATAATATAAAAAAACTATCCACAATTAAGTGGGTAGACCAGGAAGCATTAGTTCGTGGCATTATTATTCATATAATTTTTTGTGTCAGCTAATTCCATTATAACGAAGCCTATAATGATAAACCCGAGTACCAGTTCTATTATATATGTTTCCGATGTTAATAAAGAGTATATGAAAATGAATCCAGATACTACTATACCCGCAATTCCGACACTAAATTCACTTAGTTTTCTTGTTGCCCTTTCAAGGTTCACCTTAAGCAGTGAGAAATTGGCGGTAAGATGGACTATGAGATTTGCCAAGCCCGCAATTGTTCCAAGTGCAAAGAATACGGTAAACGGATTGACTAACAGTAATGCCGGCACCAGTATTATTATGGATGCCACGATAGTAATTAATACAGATACTGTTGGTGTGCCTGTTTTAGCATGTAATTTGCTTATCTTTTTGCTAATTAAGTTCCTATCGGACATAGAATACAGGTTTCTTGAAAATGCCGTTAAAAACGCAAGAGACCCCAGTATACCATCATTTACAGCTGCAAAAAGTAAAAGTGGAAGGGATATCGGGCCGGTGATGTGCTCCATTATGGTTATAACCGGTACGCTTGTTGTTATCAGGGATGAAAATGAATGTGTGGTTAATCCATAATCCACAAGTGAATATAATACAAGTGATTCAAGAAGGCCACCTATGATTATTACCATCAGTGCCGCTTTCCCTATATTCTTTTTTGCATCTCTGACCTCACCTGATACCGGTGTCACTGCACCGTAACCGGTTGGTATTCCAATGGCAAATAAAATGCCAAGGAAAACTACTGATGGTGAGGGTATTTTTATAAATGGGTTATAAAAAGCAAAATGTGAACCAAACAGGCCTGCTATTATGACAGCTACCAGCACAATCAATTCTACTGAGGCCGAAAATACAGCATATTTACTTGATGGCCTTATTCCCATAATTAAAAATGTGGACGTAGGTATAACAATTACAGCAAAGGAAATCAGGGGTGGAATAGTTATAAACGATGAAAGTACGTATGTAAAAACAAAAACTGAACCTGCCATATAACCTCCCGCATATAACAGTGAATAAAACAGGTATATCCACCCAGTTTCAAATCCAAATCTATGTGATACGGATTTATAGGCATAATTAAAGTAGCCACCCTCTTCGTCGTGTTTTTTTGACAGGTAATAAACTCCAAGGCCATTTATAAAAACAACCATGGTTCCTATAATTAATACTATTGGGGAAAAAAGCAGTGCCAGCAGTAATGCAGCAGTTGCATAGGTTAGCATACTTAAAAACGGTGCCTGACCTCCAAATGACATGAAAAATATGTCAGTGAATCCAATATGTCTTTCCAGTACGTTTCTACTATTTTCTATTTTTTTAATAGTTTCCATTTCTCTCCTGACTATATATTTTCCGAATATTTAAATATATACGTTATTATACCATATATTTCTTAAATATATTATATAAATAAACTTATAAAATTAATGTGCCCTGAAATTATAGAAAATAAAAAAAATATATTAAAAATTTACAAACATTAATGCTTAAAAATTTATTCTATGCTCTCGTTTTCAAATGTTATACTGCCGTGAAGGGCCGCCAGTACAAGATATCTTGATAACGACACACCTTCCTTTAATGCTTTCTCTTCTATGAGGGCCTTCTCATCTTTTCTAATATAAACACTTATTTTGTTATATTTGTTAGAAGCTATCATACTTGTATTAATGCATCATGCTTTATAAAGTTTTTTTAAACCATCAAAATTAAAAGTAAAAAATATTAACATAAATGAACATAACAAGAACATGTAAATTATTTAAAATATTTCAGTTATTTCCACTTACCATATTTTTTTTATTTGTGCTATTTATTAACATGGTATATATTATTCTATTCCAATTAATTTTAACCATTAAATCTGGCAGTGGTAAACCCACGTCTTTAATAATCACATAAATTCCAGAGGGTAATTATTCCGTTTTGTCAGTGTTTGATTTACCATACCTGTTAGATGTTCACCGGGCAGAAATCCTGTAGTTCTTAGTATTTCAATACATTCCAGTACACTCATCAGGCTGAAGTTCTGGAAAATATTACAGGGTTATTCCTGTTGTTATATGGCATTAGCCTGTACGGTAATTTCCCGGATTGTGTATCATTATAATCCAGGCATACCGATTTCATAATATTAATTAATCCATTATACATACATACACATGAATTCAGGTCAATTCATAAAAGAAAGCAGAGAAAAAATAAGGGAAGAATTAAGGGATAACAGGGCCATAATGGCGTGTTCTGGAGGTCAGGATAGCACATTGCTTGCGGCTATTGCTGCACCATTTAACAGTATAAAAATTATTTTTGTTGATACAGGTTTGTTAAGGTTAAATGAGGTTAACAGGGTAGATACTCTATTTAAAAAATTCAATATAAAATATCAATTAATAGATGCTAAAAAATTATTTTTAAGTAATTTAAGGGGAGTAATAGACCCGGAAGAAAAGAGAAAGGTAATAGGAAAAACATTCATCGATGTATTTAATAAGGAAGCAAAAAAATTTGATGCCAGATATTTATTGCAGGGAACGATTGCACCGGACTGGATAGAAAGCGGAGGTTCCTCAAGGGATACAATAAAAAGTCATCATAATGTTGGGGGTTTGCCAGAGGATATGGAATTAAAATTAATAGAGCCATTAAGGGATTTATATAAGGATGAGGTACGTGAAATATCAGATTATTTAGGTTTGCCAGAGGTGATGCCATTTCCAGGCCCGGGATTATCAATAAGAATAATTGGTGAGGTAACAGAGGATAAATTAGACATTTTGAGAAAAGCCACAGATATAACGGAAGGATACATAAACGAAAAATGCAATAATAAGCCATGGCAGTATTTCTGTGTTTTATTGCCGGTTAAAACAACCGGTGTCCACGGAGATAACAGGGTATATGGAAACACCATTGCAATAAGATTTATAGATACATTTGATGGTATGACAGGTACATTTTCAAGGCCCGACTGGGAATTATTATCACAGATATCCAGTGAAATAACGGATGAAATACCAGAAATAAATAGAATTGTTTATGATATAACGGATAAACCACCTGCAACAATCGAATGGGAATAATTATATAATAATTTATAATTATATATAAAACAAAAAGGTAATTATTATGATGGAAGAGCAGTTATTGATACCAGAAGAGGAATATCAAAAATCTGGAGTTCATATAGGAACACAGGTTAAATCAAAGGATATGGATAAATACATATTTAAGATAAGAAACGATGGATTGTACATACTAGACATTAAAAAGACAAACCATGCATTAATTGAAGCGGGCAAAATGCTTGCAAGGTATGCACCACAGGATATACTTGTTGTTGCACAGAGACAGTATGCATTCAGGCCTGTTGCAAAATTTTCAGATATTATCGGTGCCAATTCAATTATAGGTAGATTTATACCAGGAACACTTACAAACCCGGTCTTAGGATCATACTCAAACGCAAAGATAATACTTATAACAGATCCATTAGCGGATACACAGGCAATGAAAGAAGCTATAAGAATAGGTATACCCATAATATCGTTATGTGATGCAAACAACAAAACAGATTTTGTTGATTTAATAATACCCACAAACAACAAGGGAAGAATGTCGCTTGCAGTTATATACTGGTTACTGGCGAGAGAGGTATTGAAAAACCGTGGAGATATAAAATCATATGATGACATGTCCTCAAAAATAGATGACTTTGAGGTACAGATTTAAATATCTTTTAATCTTTCTATTTTTATATATCTTACTGTGCCATTTATAAAACCAGAAAAAATTGTTTCCTTTCTTACACTTATTGATAACCGTATTGCCCTGCTTATCTTATACCATTCTTCAGAATCTATAAAACTTACGAGGTATTCTGCATGGTCATTCATTGATTTTGCATAAATCCTGAAGTGCTGCCCGTACTTAAAACCGCTTTTCACTATAAATTTTCTCTTTATAAGGTCATTATATAACAAATCTTCATTTGATTTCATGGTGTTTGTAACATAGTTTGCCTCAAAATCATTCAAAATTTTTATTCTGTGGAAACTTTCACCGAACCATTCTGGCGCTTCATCGGGCGTATAATATACATTATCAATTTTTTCAACATTTTTTACATTTATTTCATCATTTACATGGCCATAAGGATCTATATAATCGGCATGAAAATATGTTACACTTTTTTCCTCGTCCACAGTTATGAATATAGCAGGCAGTTCATTATATACCTGTGAAAAATTTATAACCTCATTTTCCCTGACTAAAATTACATGTACACCATATTTTTCCTTACTTTTTCTTTTAAAATAAAATTTATTTCCCTCATTTTTTACATAATAACCCTTATTTTTTAATATTTCATAGACATAATACAGGTAAATGTCATCATCGAATAATTTTTCCATTATATCTTTTAGCCCATTCAAATCCAGTGGCTTTATTTTTCCCTTTACATAAAGATATATTGCATCACATGGTGTTATGTAAAAATTATTATCAACAATTTTACCTATATGGTATTTATTTATTATCTGCGATGTACTTATATTACACGCAACGAATCTGGCATTTTTGCAGATTATATCCATTGAGGTGTATTATTTATTCTGATTATAAATCTTTGTTAAAACACTTTTTAGAATTTCATCCATAATATCTGTGAAGACCAGTTTATTATTATAGATATAATATTTTATATTATATCTATTCCCTATCTCATCCATATCATTTTCCCAGAACTGTGAAATGTATCTTAAATCGGATTTCATTCCTATTAAAAATATTTCCATATCACCATTGTACTTTTTTATGAATTCTTCTGCAATTTTTAAACTTCCCATATCTGTTATATCCGCAGTTAATAAAACAAATGTGGATTTTGATAGAACTTTATCATTTAATAATTCTATTGGCATCTCAAGAAATAATAAATCTATATCATATTCCTCAGAGTTAAAATTCATGTTTATTCTCTTCCTAGTAAATCCTTTCAAATCAATAGGGGAACTGCAGTTATAAGCCGCAGACGATATTAATGAACTTTTTCCCGAACCCTTTTTACCCGTTACCGTGACTTTCCATATAATTTTGTGAAACATTATTCTTTTAATTAATATCGATTATAAAACGTTTTTTCATTTTGAATGAAAATGTGATAATTTGACATACGTTTTGTGATAAAAGGAAGAAGAGCATAGTAAATGTAAAACCGCTCAGACAGTACATGATTCCATATGCAAAAACGGTTGTATATCATAGATCTGACTTCAGACTCCACATAACAAGAAATATTACACTTCAAATTACAGATATATCTGGTGATTTCATCAGGAGATATGAGGATAAAACGCTGAAATTGAGGTGGTAATAATGCAAAAAAAGTCATTTGGCAAATAGCAGTATGGTGAGTTCATTTGGCGAAGTCAAGGTGTATTAATAGAATTTATTATAACTGACTTTTCCTTAAAACTCTTTTTTTGACTCCTTTGTGTTAGGTACTCCAGGTTATGTTTTTGTACATGTGTCTGATCCGTGAATCTATGAATTCCCGACTCTACAGTAGGAATTTTTATTAATGTTATGGCACGGCAGAAAAGAAGGAATAAGAAAAAAGCGAAGATAAAGTGGACATTTACAAGGGAAAAGGCTGACATTAAACTTTCGAAATACTATACAATATAATTAATTGGTCATGGCACTAGAAAGAGACAAAAGCAGTTACACCTACAGTTATTGCCGGTACAAAAGACCATGCCCACCATGGCAGTACATCAATCAGGGCACCAATGAGAATGTCGCTTATTCCCGTTGCATCCAGACCTGCCTGGACTCCTTGAGCCAGGATTCCAGCTATCGACGTTGCAGGCATGTATATACCCAACTCCTCTATCAAACCAGCCAAAGTCCCATGTGCAAGGGCAAGCTCAACAGATAACAATACGCTGTCATGATCAACAAAATAATAGTACAGTAACTGAGGGGGAGCCACAGTTTGACTACCTGGTACATCGAAATATGACATGGTTTCCATTCCCGGTATCAACATCGGGGCTATCATTGGTGTTTGTGTTACCGCCATCAAAATAATAAGGAAACCTACAATGGCTATAATAGCATTTCTATAATTCCTTCTATTGATTCTCTTATCTTTCTCACAAATCCCTTTAACTTGCCTCACAGCAATCAATGAATTAGTTTCGATAGTTATCACAACAACAAACCTTAGAAATATTGTTATAATATTATATATTATACTTTCTATTAGGAGGATTAGTATGAAAAAAATAAGTTCAAGACAGAAGAAGAGGATGATAATTGAGATCTTGCCAGGTGCAATTGTGTCACTACCTATAGCTATTTATTTAGCTTCCGCAGAAATTAAATATCACCCATATTGGCATTCCTTTATTATATCTTATCTGGGATTTTGGTTTCTAATATTCATAGGAATATGGTACTATTATTTTATCACCGCAGTTAAAAAGGCTATCAGGGATGCAAAGAATAAATCCAAATAAAAAGGAACGTAACCATGAACAGGAGGCGCAGGTATTTTGTCCTGCCCCTTATTACTCAAGGTATTTATCATATATACTGGATCTTCTGTTCATTTTTGGACTCACATCCCTTATTTTCAGCGTATTAGGCAATAAACCCCTTGCGTTTGAAATAGTCTCGAATTACAGTGACAATGTTAAGCCATTATTAAACAACCAGGAATTACGCAGCTTTTACTGGATGGTTGGATTGTATATATTTATCGCCTTTATTTATTTTTATAGAGAGGCAGTTAGCGGAACTTCCACTGCAAAATATCTTTCTGGAATCATGACGGTTAAAATTGTCCCAAAAAATAGCCTAAATCAGGACTTCCGTAGAAACTTTGCTATCGCGGGCGTAGTAAGAATCATAAAAGAATTTTGACACCATATGTGGATAGTTTGGATTTGGGATGAAAATTTAAATATTCATATGACATCAATATTTATGGATTTTGAATTTTCTGATAATTTAAAGAATGTAAAATCGTCTGAAATAAGGGATTTATTGAAGTATATACGTTTACCCGGAATGATATCATTTGGTGGAGGCATGCCAAATCCTGAATCGTTTCCGTCAAAGGAAATAAAAAATATACTGGATGATATAATAGATAACCATTCCTCATCAGCATTGCAGTATGGTGAGACTGATGGATTAATATATTTAAGGGATGAACTAAAAAACTATCTATTAAAGGATGAAAATATGCATGTAAATCCTGATAATATGATTATAACAACTGGCTCACAGCAGGCACTATATGCACTATCTAAAATTTTTGCAAATCCCAATGATTACGTTATAACCGAAGCACCAACATATGTAGGCATGTTGTCATCATTAAATGCAAATTCTGTAAGATCCGTTTCAGTAAATATGGATAGCGATGGCATGATAATAGAAGATTTAGAAAGCAAATTAAAAATGTTAAAATCAATGGGAATAAAACCAAAATTTATTTACACAATACCGACGTTCCAGAATCCTGCAGGATATACAATGACACTTGATAGAAGAAAACATCTACTGGAGCTTGCATATCAGTATGGTATACCGGTGATAGAGGATAACCCATATGGCGATTTGAGGTATTCAGGCAGTAAATTACCCGCATTAAAAAGTCTTGACACAAACGATATTGTAACATATCTCGGAACATTTTCAAAGGTTATGGCCCCCGGTTTAAGAACAGGATTTACAGTATCACAGCCCGAAGTTATACATAGATTTAATATGTTAAAGCAGTCCTTAGATCTGACAGGTGATTCATTATCACAGTATATAGCATATGAATACCTAAAGAGGGGAATAATATATGATCAGATACCTAAAACGATAAATATATACAGGAGAAAGAGGGATATAATGCTTGAATCCTTAGATGATAATATGGAAAATGCAGAGTGGTCAAGGCCAGATGGTGGCATGTTTCTGTGGCTTAAATTGAACGGAAAAATAGATTCATCAAAAATGCTAAAAAGGGCTATAGATAATAAGGTTGCATATGTAACAGGATCGGCTTTTTACTATAATAACCCAGAAATAAACACAATGAGATTAAATTTCACATATTCCCAGGATGATGAAATAAAGGAAGGAATCAAAAGGCTGGCAAAAACTGTTAATGATGAAATGAAAAGTTATTAAATAATATTTTATAATAATTAATAATTTACTTTCAATGGTAACACTTGTTGGCGGTACATTTAACTGTTTACATAAGGGTCATGAAAAACTATTAAAAGCAGCATATGAAACGAATGACCATGTAATAATCGGCATAACCTCGGATAAATATGTTAGTTCAAACAAAGATATAAAAAGAAATTATGAAAAAAGAAAAAATACAGTAGAAAATTTTATGAGAAAATTTACCGATGATTTTGAAATACACCCACTGGACTCCTCATATGGCAATACACTTGATGTTGAGGATGCAAATCTTGTTGTTTCCCCGGAAACATATAAAAACGCATTAAAAATAAACAGTGAAAGATTAAAATTGAATAAAAAGCCCTTAAAAATAATAGAAATCCCGTTTGTTCTTGCGGAAGATCTATTCCCAATAAGTTCAACAAGGGTGATAAATAAGGAAATAACAAAATCCGGAAAAAGAAAAACAAAAATAAAAATAAGCATATCAACGAATAATAATTTGAAAATAGGTGCACTGAATACTATTCTTAAAAGTTACATGAAAAACTATACAGTAATAAGGAATTCGGATTATAAAACGGATTCGGAACAGCCATTCGGCAGCGATACAGCAAAATTTGCCACACAGAGGGCTCTATACGGGTTAAAGGATAATGATTATTCCATTGGGGTCGAATCAGGGTTAATTTATAATAAAATAAATAATGTCTATTATGATTTTCACTACTGCACTGTAATAGATAAATACAGTAAGGTAACAACAGGTGTTAGCTCTGGATTTGAAATTCCTGATAATATTATTGATTTTATTAAATCCGGCGGTTATGTAAGTGAATATGTTGAAAAATTATATGGCATTAAAAACATAGGGAAAAGAGAGGGCATAACAGGTTTAATTTCAGATAATAGAATTAAAAGGTACGATCTAATATATGAGTCAATCAGAAATGCGTTTGTAACAAGGTTAAGGCCAGATATATATAATGAATATTAAAATCTAATTTTATACCATGTTTATTACTTTAATTATTGTACTTATTATGATGTTAAATACACACTAACTGTAAAATCCTAAAGGTTAATGATGAGTGATAATATAACCACAAAAATATTTAAGTATAGAATTTACATAGCATTAATAGGTTGTAATAATGAGAAAAAAGATAGCTCTTGTAGGGCTAGTTGTGCTTATAATAGGCATTGCAATGGCTGCAGGCGGATATTATGAGACTACCAGTACATTAAGCCATGATTTACATACAGCGGTAAAATCAGATCCATCGAACAAAACGGAATATATAACTAACAATATGACCATGTCCTCAGGATACGAATTAATAGTAACATCAAATTCTACACACGAGGGGTTAATAAAGGCATCGGATCTATCAAAGGTAAATAGCAATGCCAGTCTGGGACATTACCTAATAAAACCCACATCATCGGCAGCTGGTGCCGAAGTATATACAGGCCTGGCTGCAGGTACATATGTATTTGTTGCATTTAATAACACCACACCGGCAATTGGATATGAATATGCATCATTAACAGCACTACAACTCGGTGGATCACTAATCGTAATAGGGGCTATAGCAGCTTTTATAGGCTTTATAATCCTTATTGTAGGTCTTGTACTGAAGAAAAAAGAGCCTAAAAACCCGGCAGAAGATACATTTAATACGCAATAAAATAAATTATAGAATATATTAATAATGTTTAAATAACCAATTATTATTAATTTAATCATGGTAACAAAAGAAGAAGTATTAGAGGTATTAAAAAACGTATCAGATCCAGAAATAGGCATGGATGTTGTTAATTTAGGCTTGGTTTATGATGTTCAAATAACCGATAACAGGGTATACATAAAAATGACCATGACGGCACCAACATGCCCTGTGACACCATGGATTTTATCTGAAGCACAGAAGGAGGTTGAGAATCTGGCAGATGTTGAGGCAGCGGATATTGAACTAGTATGGGATCCACAATGGAATCCGGATATGATGACGGATTATGCCAGGGAACAGTTAAACATGTATTAATTTATTATATTATAATTTATTTTAAGAACTGTAATAATAAGGATAATAACTAAAATAAGTAAGTATGGAATTGCATAAAACAGATAATACTGAAAACCCGGTCAGGAAACAGAACCATTATAATAATGTAAAACAGTATATACATCAATAATTATAAATGTTATAGTGGATGCCATAATTGAAGCCAGAAAAAGTACAATCTGTTTTTTTATTTAATGCACCTTTTCCATACTGTTTACCTATAAGTGACATTATTTTTGTATCCGGCAAATTGGTAAAATTATTTTTATATTATTTTCAATTACCTTTACATTAATTCTTAAAAAAATTAAAACCTTTATATACCCTTTATATATAAAGATAGTGATATATATGAGTGAAATGGAAAAAATAACAATAGAAAACATAGTGGCATCAACTTCATTAGCTGAACATCTGGATTTAAGCAAAATTGCTCTGGCACTCGAAGGATCAGAATATGAGCCCGAACAATTCCCAGGTTTGATTTATAGATTAAAAGATCCCAAAACAGCAGTTTTAATTTTCAGAAGCGGTAAAGTCAACTGCACAGGAGCAAAAAATCTTGAAAATGTTAAAAAAACAATAGATATTATAATAGATAAGATGAAAAAGGCAAATATTGAAGTAACAGATAGCCCGGATATAATAGTTCAGAATATAGTTGCTGTATATGACCTAGAATCAGATCTAAATTTAACCGATATTGCAATGTCACTGGGTCTTGAAAACGTTGAATATGAACCAGAACAATTCCCGGGACTGGTTTACAGGGTGGAAGAGCCGAAAGTTGTATTGCTATTATTTGGTTCAGGCAAAGTTGTATGTACCGGTGCCAAGGAAGAAAGTGAAATAGAACAGGCAGTAATCAAGGTTAAAAAGGAATTGCAGAAAGTTGGCCTTATATAAGGTCATTTTTTAAAAATTCTCTTATAAAGGACGTTGCATAAACGCCCTTACCGAGAATAAAACTTATTTTATTTTCATCGAGCATTTTAAAGTCATATGGTATTACCGATATAATTCTATAATCACCGGATGAGCTTAAATCCCTATTATTTTTAATATTGAAATCATTTATATTTACATTTTCTTCATTTAATATTTTGTTTTCTATTTCTCCCTCTATCCCTGAAGACAATTCCGTATTATAACCAGTTAAAGGAATAATCGTCCTTATTTTGTTTTCCACTGATAATTTATTCAGTTTTTCTAAATTGTATTTATTTGCGTGTATAATTTCCCTTTTATCAGGATTAAAGTAATTATCGAGACTGTATAATACATCCCCCTCCAGTACCTCATATAAATTGCCTGTAATTTTCATTCTTTTGGATAAAATTTTATTGAATAAATACGACTGGTACGCATGTATAAATAGCATTGATAAATTTTTGGGAAAAACGTTAAATGCCTTCTCATAGGTATTGTTTTCAGATATATAGCCCAGTAAAGACCTTTCGAATGATAAATGCCGTGGGAATTCGTTTAAAGCCCTTTTTGCGTCTCCCGTTTCATTGAAATTAATTCTATAATCTTCATGGTCATACTCCGGGTCATATAAATACAGTTTAACGGCATCTTCATACCTGTTTTTTAGTATTAATTTCCCTATTTTATGGGTATTTATCCTAATATTTCCGAATCTCTGGTAACCATAGAAATTTGGGAAACCCCCATTATTTACAACTTCATTGTATATATCCAGTATTTTATCGCTGTTATCTTCATTTGATAGGATTTTTATTATAAATTCGTTTCCCCTTAAATCTCCGAGTTTTATTATATTATTTGATTTAAATGATTCAATTAACTCTGCATCCTTAATATTTAATGAGCTTATACTGGAATTATATGGTAAATTTACACAGAAATACTGTGTTGTTATACCTGTTTTATCCTTTGTACCTGCGTAAGTAATTCTTTTTTTGCTTATTTTTAATTCATCCGCCAGGTACATTAAAAATTTATTTGTATCCCAGTTATATAATTTAACTTTCAGAATATGATATTTGCCATTCTCATTTCTTTTTATATCCAGTGGTATTTCATTTACTATAAAACTTTCCGGATCATACTTTATTTTTCCATTAAAACCAGAAGATTTAGAGGAATAACCGGTGATACCTATTAAACTTTCATTCATAAAAGTAGATTATAAACTGATATAATAAATAAATTAAAAATATAAAAAATATTTAGTTTTTATTTTTCCTTCTTGTTATTGCTATTCCTGCAAGTGATACTATTACTACTGCTGCTACACCTGCAACAATGTATAGGCTGTTATTTACCACACCTGGCTGGTTGCCAAGAATTATATCATTTCCATTTGTATATGCATGTCCAGGTACGATTATTGTGTATGACGGGTCCGAGACGTAATGTATATTTATCCCGAATCCTGTGTTATTCATATATGTGTTCATAGTATCTCCAGCATCATATGAAAACATTGTACTGTTTGCCGATGAATTATATGACCTGTGCCATGTGCTCAATGATTTTTCAAACACAGAATAGTTCATATTGTTGAAATGTGATGTGTATGAGTTCTGATAGCTTGAACTACCGGTTTCAGACATATTTTTTTTCATGTTAAACCCTCTCCAGCTCATATTTGCCTGATTTCCATGGAATATGTGTGTTATATTGAAATGCAGGGTTGAATTATAATACAGAATAAATTCGTTTGAACTGACGTTAACATATTTCATTTCAACGGATACATTAATGTTTGTTATATTAGCTGATGAATTACGTGCTATAATATCTCTCATTTCCTTATATCTATTTGCATCATGTGAAGAGTTCAACACCAGTGATTGCTTAAAGCTTACGTTCTGAAACATGGATCTTAGATAGTTAAATGTCATATTCGCCCTATTCTTATTGCTACTGCTTGTATTCTTCTCAAAAACTATGTATGAATCTGTTGCATAAGTAACGTTCCCGGAATTTGTTTTTTTATCAAGGTGTACCGTAACGGTAGAAGCCGATGAAACAGGTGCTACTGCAAGTCCAATCAATATTATTAAAACTATGCCGCCTATTATCTTTTTATTCATAAATAATAAAGCAAATTTTTCTATTTAAAACTTTATGCTCATAGAAAATATTTAATATCAGTTTTAAAGGTTATTTCAAATAATAATATTCCTTTTCCATTAAATCACCCCTACGTTTTATTCCTACAATGTTACTTTTTAAAAGGCTGTTCAATATAAATTCTATCTTATTTTCCATCAGGATCTGTGCTCCGAGTTTTAAATAGCCCTCCCTGCTTTTATCATATATATCCGTGTTACCAATTACCCTGATTATTATCTCATCCTCCGTTAACTCGTTATCTTTTAAAATTTTTATTATATCATTTTTATCCATATAATATGAAAATTTTTTATTTTATTTATATTTTTTCAATATATATTTGAATTTTGATAATTTGGTGGCTCAGAAACTATCCTTATGTCATGTGGATGGCTTTCCTTTAACCCATTGTTCGATATTTTTATAAATATGGCTTTCTCTTTTAAATCATCTATTTTTGTGGCTCCAAGATACCCCATACCTGTTTTTATACCTCCAACAAACTGGAATAGATTCTCTGAAACTCTTCCACGGTATGGAACTGAACCCTCAACGCCCTCTGCTATGAATTCATCTGTACCGAGTTTGCCATATCTATCCGATTTTCCTGCAATTATGGCACCCAGTGAACCCATACCCCTGTATGATTTATATTTCCTGCCATTTATTATTATTTCTGTTCCGGGGCTTTCCTCTGTACCGGCCAGTAACGATCCCAGCATAACCGTTGAAGCACCGGCTGCAAATGCTTTCACCATATCACCGGAGTACCTGATGCCACCATCGGCTATGACCGGTATATTATTACCCCTGGCTACATCAGCAACATCAGAAATTGCCGTTAACTGCGGCACACCGACACCGGCTACTATTCTGGTGGTGCATATGGACCCGGGACCTATGCCAACCCTTAATCCATCAACACCCATTGATATTAAATCCTCAGCCGCTTCTGCAGTTGCAATATTTCCGGCTATAATATCTATATCAATATTCTTCCTTATTTTCTTCAATGATGATAATACATTTTCATTATGGGCATGTGCAGTATCTACAACAACAAAATCTGAACCTGCCTTTTCAAGATTTATTGCCCTATCAAGGTCATATGCACCGATAGCGGCACCTACCATTAACTGTCCTTCTTTATCCCTGGTTGCATTTGGGAATTTTTCTCTGGTTTTTATATCCTTTGCCGTTATTAATCCCATCAATTTGCCATTTTTATCTACCAATGGCAGTTTCTCAACCCTGTTTTTGTATAAAATGTATTTGGCGTCTTCAATTGACACATTTACATCTGCTGTTATAACGTCTTTTGTCATTATATCCTTTATTTTACCATTAGACTCTGAAAATTCCAGATCCCTTTTTGTTAAAATTCCTATCAACCTGCCAGATTCAACTACTGGCAACCCTGCAATATTTTTTGTTAGCATTATGGTTCTTGCGACATTTATCGGTGTTTCCGGGTCTATTGAAAAAACATCTCTTATTATTATGCTCTCCTCTTTTTTTACCTTTTTTACCATTTCTACCTGCTCATTTGCAGACATATTTCTATGCAATACACCAAGTGCACCGTATCTTGCCATTGCTATTGCCATTTTATCCTCGGTAACGGTATCCATTGGAGAACTTATAACTGGAATATTTATCTTAATATGTTTTGAAAAATAACTTGAGACATCAGCATTTTTTGGCTCTATAGAGGATTTTAATGGTTTTAATAAAACATCATCAAATGTATAGCCATCATTTACAGCTTTAAACTTCTCTTTAAACATTGTGAAAGAGTACATAAATGTATATAAGATTTTTTATGGCGGGTTAAATATTTATATCCCACAATCATTAACAATAAAAATTAATGCAAGTTTGTATTAATGTTTCAATGGAACTCTTTGAAGATAGAAGAAAAATACTTGAATACTTTCAGGGCCATGGTATTCTTGTTTCTCCGGGTGCACTGGATATAATTTTAAACAATAGCATGGGTCAATTTTTAAATGAAATAGCCTCACCGGATGTCCTGAGTTCCGGTTATTTAACGGAAAATGACGTGAAAAAACTTATAAAAAAACCAGAAAGAAAAAAAATGAATTTTGAGGTTTATATACCTGATATTAAGGCACACAGTTCCGTTGAAGATTTCAGGGAAATGTTTGTTGACAGATATGAAAGACTAAGTAAAATGGTTATACAGTCATCGGAAATGAGGGGAACATACGCAATAAAAACTGCAAAGAAGGCATCTGGCAAGGTAAAAATAGTTGGCATGGTATCAGAAATAAGCAACACAAAAAACGGGCATAAAAGAGTGTTGCTGGAGGACCTGGGTGATAATATAAATGTATTTTTACTGAAAAATAAGGGACTTAATAACGAATTGATTCTAGAGGACGAGGTTATCGGTGTAATTGGTTCAATAAGCAATTCCGGTAAAGATCCCGTAATTTTTGCGGATGAAGTTATAAGGCCCGATATACCATATAAAATGATTGATGAGGAGAAAAAACCACCGGTTTATGTTGCATCCCTGTCTGATATACATGTTGGCAGCAAAACCTTCAGAAAGGATGATTTTAATAAAATGATTTCATGGATTAAAAGTTCAAATGAAGAAGCAGAATCATTAAAGTACCTGATACTGAGCGGTGATGTAGTGGATGGCATAGGCGTATATCCAGGCCAGGAAAATGACCTTGCAGTGTTAAATCCCTATAAGCAATACGAAACACTGGCAGATTATGTAAATCAAATACCTGAAGATATAAACATTTTTATAATGCCCGGGAACCATGATATAGTAAGGCTTGCAGAGCCACAACCGTTATTCTCAAGCAAAATTAGGGATTTTTTTAATAGTAATGTAACACTGCTACCGAACCCATATAATTTAAGGCTGGAGGATAAAAATGTTTTAATTTACCACGGCATGTCACTGAATGATATGATTGAACTGGTTCCAGGGGCGAGTTATGCAAGTGTTGGATCCGCAATAGAGGAACTGTTAAAGAGAAGGCATCTGGCACCGGTTTATGGCGGAAAAACCCCAATTATACCGTATAAAAGGGATTATCATGTAATAGAGGATGTGCCTGATATATTTATTACAGGACATATACATTCATTTTCCCAGGGGAATTATAAAGGTATAAGGTATATAAATGCGTCAACATGGCAATCACAGACCGATTATCAAAAAATGATGAATTTTTCACCTAATCCGTCAATAATGACACTGTTTGATCTGCACTCAAAAACGACTATATTAAAGGATTTTAAATAGTTATAATGTCCTTCTTATTATTTCATCTATTTCCTTTTTAAACGTGTTCATGAAATCATTAATTGCCTCTTCCCTTATACTGTTGGGGGCACTTGTAATGCCTATTTTTGCCGTTACCTTTGCCATTTTAGCCATGGAATCGTATTCCTTTATCTTTGCCTCCATAAATTCCTCTAAAACCTCGCTTATCTGTTTTTTTAATTCCTCATCCTCATTTATTTTTTTCCGTATATATTCCTTTATTAAATCCTTGAAAACGTCATGTATAGCTTCGAAATACATTTCCTCTGAAGGTGCTGACCCTATTATATTTTTAATATAATTGTCAATATCATTTTTCATATATAGTTAATTTGAAATGGTAAATAAACTTTGATAAAACAAAAAAATATTAAATATTATATAACATATATTAATTATACCGTATGAACAAAAGGATATTTCTTATAGGCTTAATTCTTCTTGTACTGGGTGCAGCCCTATTCTTTGGCGGTATCTATTCATCGGATGCCACATTATCAAGTTATTCACATAATGAATTTACACTACAAACTAATAATGAGCATATATCAGAGAATATGTCCATTACACCGGGTTATTATATTATAATAGAAGGTGCAACAGGCACATCAGGACTTGTTAAAACATCCCAGTTAAATAAGGTTAATGCCACTGATTTTTCATCCATGGCAATAAAACCATCAGAGAGTGTAAGTGGTGAAAATATATACATTGGATTATCATCAGGTGGTTATACGTATGTTGTGTTTGGTAATACCTCATCAGTAAAATATATAAATGCCCCCGCATCGTCAATTGAACTCAGTGGTGCACTTGTTGTTATTGGAATTATTTCAGGCATAGCAGGGCTTATAGTAATGATAGTCGGTGTAATAAAGAAAACAAAGCCAAAAAACCCTGACCCATATGATATAGATAATATTGAAATTTAATTTCTTTTTATTTTATATATCTTTTTTGCATAACTTTTTCTGCCGAATTCTATTCCCATAAAAACAAAGAAACACACTGTTGTTATTAATATTGTGATTGATGAATTTATCGATTCATAACCTACTGTAAGTACAACGGGCAGAATAAAACCACTGATAGCAGAAAAATTCATGCTTGGCCCTATTTTATCAGGTTCAACGTTTAAATTCCTGCTTATTATCGGCAACAATGAATTTATGCCGAGGCCAATCATGGTAAATATAACAGCCATGAATATATTCTTCGTCAGAAAGAATAACACCCCACTAACTGCAACTATAATTAACGAGGGATATAATGTTTTCTTCAATGAAAATCTGTTTATCATATATGGCAGTAATAAATATGCAGAGATGGCTATGGAATAGGCTATTATAGATTCCTCTAGGGCTGCACTGCCAAGATATGATGGAGCTATTTCAAGAATATATGACGGTGTGAATCCCAGTAAAAATATTATAAACACCTTAAATGAAAAATCAAAGTGAAACTTCCTCAAAGCCGGTGAAATAACATTATGTTTTTTTGAAAACAGTACTGCAGGTACAAATATAATGCCGGCAATGGAAACAAGCTCCCATGATTTTAAAAATATAAAGAATACTGCACCCAGTAGCCATCCGAGTGCCCAGCCACCCATTGTTAATCCAATGGTAATTCTGCTCTTTGTTATTGATGCCACCTCTATTGATGCCGATGTGGCCAGACCGAATAATATTCCTATTACAAATCTACTTATGAATAATTCAAAGAAGTATGTTTCATATCCCATCAGGCATGAAATTATGGCCATTGAGGTTATGGATGCCAGTGCTAATCTGGGGACTCCGATCCTGCCAAGGTATGAGTAAACAAATGGCGTTACCATTCTCCCTATAAATGGTATGCCTAACAGTATATATGATTCTAAATATGTAAAACGCAACGTTGAAACAATATCATTTATGAAAAATGCAAAATCCATTAAAAAGAATGTTGCAATTGAGTATGAAAACACTGGTAATGTTTTATTGAAGTTTAATTTATTAATCGTAAATATTTTCTTATTTACATATAACATATTTAACGAAATTAACCCTGTATATTTATACATTATTCTTTATATTATTATTTATATATCAGTTAAATTAATATTTATTATTAGATTTTATTATGTAATTTAGTAATTCAGGTAACTTAACAGTATTTTAGTATATTAACCTTATTTAAAGAGCAGCGTAACAATACTAACCGGTATTTATGATGTATATTATATGTGTATTTATATAGAATATACAGATAAAGGCTTTTTTGGATCATACGTTTTTAAAATACAAATTCACGATCAAAGATAAAAAAATATTAAATATGTAAATTTCAACCCACATCATGGGAGTTAATAAACGGATTACGAAAAATATTAGGATAAGATTAAATACTATATATTCTGTATAGATTTTATTGAATACGTTTATCGTATATAAAATACTAAAATAGTAATAGCTTTATAATTCATTGCCATCACATTCTATGAATATTATAGAGAAAATATTAAGAAACCATTCTGTGGAAGATATACCAGAGGTTTCTCCCGGGGATATTGTAACCGTAAATGTTGATAGGGCAATTATAACGGATATGGCAGCATTGCATCCTGAATTTATTAATGAGCCACCGGTAAAACCATTTGATAATAATAAAATTGCAGTAATATTTGACCACTTTGTCCCTCCACCGAATATTGAAATATCAAACAGGATAAACAGATTAAGAAAACTGGTAGATCTATGGAACATAAGGGATTTTTATGATGCTGGCCGTGGTGGCATTTCCCATGTAATAGCAGCCGAAAAGGGTTTTTTGAAACCAGGCAGTTTAATAGCAAATACAGATTCACACACAATTGCAGTAGGTGCATTCAATACAGTGGGCCGTGGGCTGGGGACACCAGAGATAATGAATATAATAGCAACAGGCAAAACATGGTTTGTAACCGGGGATACCATAAGGGTAGATTTAAATGGAAATATGAACAGCAACGCATCATACAGGGATGTATTCTTCAATATAGCAGGGACTACTGGGGATATACCTAATAATAATATTGAATTCCACGGTGATGGCATAAAGCACATAACAATGGATGGCAGGTCATCGATATCAACAATGTGTGCCGAAATAAGTGCCGAATTCTCAGTATTTCCCTATGACGGTGTTTTAAAAAATTATATGGATAATATCAACATATATGATTATAAGGCTATAGAACCGGATAATAATACACATTATTATAAAACATATGATATTGATTTAAATAAAATTGAGCCTATGATAGCACTGCCAGACCGGATAATAAACAATATAAAGCCTGTGTCCGAAATAAATAAAACGGAAATAAGCGTTGCAGTGGTTGGTTCCTGTGCAAATGGAAGGTTAAGTGATTTAAGGGATGTTTCCAGCGTATTGAAAAATCACAGGGTAAGCAGAAATGTAAGGTTTATAGTAACTCCCGCATCACAGGAAATATATAATGAGGCATTAAGGCTGGGTTATATAGACACGATAATAAAATCGGATGCACTTGTAACGAATCCAACGTGCGGTGCATGTCTGGGCGGGCATATGGGTGTTGTTGGTGACGGTGATACTGTAATAAGCTCCACTACAAGGAACTTTAAGGGCAGAATGGGATCCAGCAGGGCAAATATATATCTGGCATCCGCAAAAACGGTTGCAGCATCTGCAGTAAAGGGTTATATATCGGGTGATTTAAGTGAATAATATTGAGGGAAAAATATGGCTGTTCGGTGACGATATCAATACGGATTTAATGTACCCACAGGTATGCTATACACTAAAGGAGGAGGAAAAGCCATTTTATGCAATGTCAGCAAACAGGCCGGGGTGGTCTAAAATGGTAAATCATGGTGATATAATAGTGGCCGGCAGGAACTTCGGCACCGGTTCAAGCAGGCCTGCAGCAGATAATATAAAGAATTTGGGCATATCATGCGTCATAGCCGAATCAATCAATGGGTTGTTTTTAAGGAATTCAGTTAATTCTGGATTTCTGGCATTAACCGTACCCGGCATAGTTGATGCTGTTGATGAGGGAGATCTATTATATATTGATTTAAAAAACAATACAGTAATTAATAAAAGCAATAATAAAAAAATAAATTTTAAGCCATTACCACAATTTCTAATGGATATCATAGAAAATGGGGGAATTATAAATATACTCAGGAATAAGGGATTACTTGGATGGCCATTATGATGGTATGACTTTTTTAAGTCCATCCTTAATCACAAATATAAGTGGCAGAAAAACCAGGCCAATAATACCCATTGCAAGCCAGGAAATAGTGTAATTAAACTGTGATACAAGCACGGTAAATATTACAGGAACAGTAACGGCAACAGACAGCTGGATTGTATTGACGAATGAAAGTGTCAGTGATACAAGATCCCTCCTTGCCAGGTAACGGATAAATATATATGTAATTGAAAAACCATAAACTGCGAGCATGCCGGCAACTGATGCAAGGATAATAATAAATGCAATACTGTGGATAAATGGAATTAACATGACAGTCGAGGAGATTATCAGGTTAACGGCAACAAATGTTCCAATTTTATGTTTCGTCCGTGAAAAGTGATATCCCCCAATGATACCGCCGGGAAATCCTATAACAAGGAAAATTGCAGATATGGTTCCTGCCATGGCATCACTGTAATGTATAGACTCTAAATAGTATACAAGGAACTGGGAAATAATTGTTTCAACAACCATGGTTCCTATACCCGTAATGGCTATAAGTATAATGAGCCGTGATGAAAAAACCCTCTTAAAGCTCCTGAATATATCAGATCTTTCTGTTTTAACGTTTCTTATATTTGCAAATAATGCTACAAGTATGAGAAAAAGCACCATTGTTACAATACCGGCTATAATGAAAGGTATTCTATACCCGATATAGTTGTCAAGTATTGCCCAACCTATTACACCGATGCCACCACCCACATTAAATGCACCATTGTAAATGCTAATATGGAACACATACCTGTTTTCGGGTACAATGGATGCAAGAAGGCTAAGAGCAGGCGAGAAGAATAGGGCTGCGGACATGCCGGCAAGAAACCTTGATATTAAAAGTTCAGGAAAATTGACAGAAATGCCCGATGTTATTGCAAACACCGAAACAAACAGGAGTCCTATAAGCGATGTTGTTTTGTCACCAATTACAGACGACAGGTATCCACCAAGTATCTGGAAAATAGCCAGGCCCATATAAAATGCTGTTACAAGTGCCCCCAGTTCAACTACTGTCAGGCCCATATAAGTTTTTATGTATTTAAGCGCCGGAGCCATATCCATCCAGTTCAGGGCGTAAACAGCCCTTGCAGCATGAACCATTCCAGCCCTGGCACGATAATCCATACCGGGTTAATTAATACAATGTTTATAGCTTTATCTGAGAATGATATTCCAGGAAATTAATTATATATAGTATTTTTCAAGTTTTTTATACATACCGTCGTTATTCATTACATCTTTTAATTTTAAAAGCATTTTCTGATTATCATATTTGAACCTTTTAAACGTAATATTATCACTGTCTGTATCCATTATAGCATATGATGGCAGAGGGATATAATCTCTAGGCTGGCCGATGCTACCCGGATTTATTATTTTATTTCTGTATACCATCATAAAATGTGTGTGTCCTATGAGAATATAATCGTATTTATTAAAAAAATCCTTGTCCCTGAAAACCTTTTCAGCCTCACTTGCAAATAGATATCCGTCAATATTATTATACGGTGACCCATGTGTCAGGTAAAACCTTTTATTTTCTATATTAATTTCCTTATTTATGCTGAAGTTCTTTATAAATTCAATATCGTTTTTTGATAATATTTTCATGGATATATTTTTTCTCGTGTAATCGCTTAATTCAAGCATTTCAAATGAGCAGTTGCACGATGTATTATTTACAACAGCATTATCATGGTTTCCCATTATGTTTATATCTGAATTATCCCTTAAAAAATCAATAACCTTATCGGGTTCTGGACCATAATCAACGGCATCGCCCAGAAAAATTAATTTATCAAATTTTTCATTATCATATGCTGTTTTTAATGCATCGTAATTTCCGTGTATATCCGAAATAATAAACAGTTTCATGGGTAGAGATTGCACATAATTATATAAATAATATGTATATTTATTCATATGAAAAATATTTTATATATATTAACAATTATCCACCAATGCAAAAAACCATTGAAAAAATTACAGATTTAAGCATATATAAAATGTTATCAGATAACATAAGGCTTAGAATAATGAAATTACTTATGGAAAGGGAGAGAAACGTTTCAGATATAATCAACGCCTTCAGTATAGACCAGCCACTGATATCACACAAATTAAGGGAATTGCGCGAGAATGGGCTCGTGGTCAGTTACAGGTCAGGTAGAAATATCATATACAAAATCTCCAGTGAGTCACTGATAAACATTATAAAAATTACGGAAAATACCGGAAACAAACTTGATAAAACATGTAATTGCGCAGAGTGTATTGAATGAAATTATTATTTTATGTATCTTTAATTGTATTCATAGCAACATTAGTCCTTGTATTAAAAAGACCAAAAAATATAGGAATAGGTTATTCGGCCTTAATAGGTGCACTTATAACGGTAATACTTGGAATATCAACATTAAAGGACATAATAACGGTATTCGATATTGTATGGAATGCCACATTCACGTTTATATCCATAATAATTATCTCATTAATTCTGGATGAAGCTGGATTTTTTGAGTATATAGCATACAAAATTGCACTGTATGCAAAGGGCAACGGGAAAAAACTATTTGTTTTTATTATACTGCTGGGTTCTGCCATATCAGCAATATTTGCAAATGATGGCACTGCCCTGATTTTAACACCAATTGTTTATGCCATCCTTGTAAGGTCTAATACACCGAAAAACAAGATACTTCCATTTATAATGGCAACGGGTTTTATAGCAGATACGGCAAGCATACCATTTATTGTGAGCAATTTAGTAAATCTGGTTACTGCCGGTTATTTCAGCATTACATTTATAAAATATACTGAAATAATGCTGCTTCCTGATGCTGTTTCTATAATAGCAAGCATAACTGTTCTGTATATGTTTTATAGAAAGGAGATAACCGATTATAGAATAGATAAAAATATGGATATTAATGCCCTAATAAAGGATAAAAAGGTATTTAAAATTGCATTTCCAATGATAGTATTATTAATGGTTTTTTACTTTTTATCCGGTATAATAAAAATAGATATAGCATTTATAGCAATGCCCTTTGCATTATTCTTTTACATACTTGCAAGGGTTGATAGAAAAATAGATGCAAATTACGTAATAAAAATAGCACCCTGGCAGATTGTATTATTTTCTCTGGGGATGTATATTATAGTATTCGGAATGAGCAATGAGGGTTTAAATATAATATATATAGGCATTTTAAAATATATAACTTCATTTAAAGGTCCCATACCATTTATATTTTCCGGGTTCTTCTTTGCATTTAATGCAGCGGTAATGAACAATATGCCATCTGTGATGGTTGGTGATCTGGCAATATCCGGATTAAAAAATCAGGGGTTACTTATGTATGCAAACGTTATTGGCAATGATATCGGGCCGAAATTTACACCAATAGGTTCACTGGCAACAATGCTGTGGTTATACACACTGGAAAGAAAAAACGCAATAAAAATCTCATATGGGTATTATATGAAGGTAGGATTAATTCTGGCTTTGCCGGTTTTATTCTTTACATTATTATCATTATATGTGGTTTCGTTGATTTAGGGATTTATTTTTGTTTACAGAGTATTATCACTACATTAGCGTTCGCTTAATTTATATGCTATATAAGTTTCATCTATCCTATACTTTCACTTAAATATGGCAGGCTATTTGTTTATGTCATCAGGATATAAATATAGTCCATCAATTAGGAGAATGCTAATCTACTATGTTATCAGTAAAATTGGGATAATGAAATGTCGGATAAGGGTACCAATTTTTAAAATACAAAAACCAACTATTGGGTATTACCAAAAATCTTTCTACTCTTCTTTACCTCATTAATTTCCCACTGTTGATGACGACGGAAGCCAGAAAAAGCAGATCATTTCACAAATCGTAATGGGCCACAATCAACACAAAGAACAGTAATTATCCACATTTGTAAAATTACACTTACCGCATAACAGCCATATTACTGACTGAATACCATACCTTAACGTTTTCATATAACGGGAGTTCCAGGAAAATTGTGATATGAAATCACTCAGGTATTGCGTGTTTTATTGCTTTTTTCTACTTTAATTCCCGCTTCCTCATCGTGGCTATTTCAATACCACTGCACCAATTGGCATTCACCGTTTAATGGCAATGATTCCACCACTCACAATCATGCTGGAAATATTATTCCAGTATTTCAGTGCGAACCCTATTGTCTGCATTTCCTCCAGAGAGTATTAGGATATGTTTGCAATCGTATGGTACCTTACCCTTCCATCTACAACGTATGGGTTTATAATGTACCGTGTGTAGCTCTTGCCATCAACTATCCTGGTGACAACGTCCGCATATATACTCTACTAATACTTAACAGCATATAAATTTCTGTAGAATCGTGTCTATATCCATGAAATTACAAACAGTCACCAGTGCTGTTAAATACAGGGAATTTATACAATTTTATAGCCAAAATTTTCTGAGACTTCCGATATAAGCTAATAAGAATAGGTTTTTAGAAAACATCTATTCTTATTTTTTGTATTTAACTCAATCGCTATTGTATTGAATATTATTTAAATATTATCAAACACAACATTTAACATGATAAATAATATATAGCAAGTTTTATATATTATATTATATTATATTATGAAGAGAAGCAATATAGTAATAGCCATAGCCATTCTGGTAGTTGCAATGTTTATCACGATGTCTTTTAATAATGCCTCATTAAATAATATCAACAATATAAATGAGAGACCAGCTTCGGGCAATAAGACAGATAAATATGTAAAAATAAATAATATTACATTCATGAATAATTTTAATGTTTCCAATAATGGCATAATAAAAATAAACAATATAAATAAAACTTCCATAAACAATATTTATGCATATAAAAATAATATAAAAAGTAATGATAATATTACAAATAGCATAATATCATACACCTCAATACATAAAAATATCACAAAGAATAATTATATGAATTACACATCATTCAATTTCGATAAAAATAGCAATATAATACACGCAATGACATTTACCGAGAAATTCAATAACTATAAGGTTCAGATTGCAGATATAATATTCAAGCACGACAATGAAAATATATCGGATATTTATGCCAACATTGTACCATTAAATTCTTCTAAGATATTATTGGGGAATGAGTTTACTCTAAACTATAAATCATCATACAATAATGAAATGAAAACATTAATAAACAGTATAGAGTTAATATCATTTGGTTATATGAATTCTAATAATAATACATTAAATAAATTCGGTATAGAATATTCATATATAGCTATAGCAATGAATAATATGTTATCATCAACAAATAACAATATTAAAAATATGCAAATAAATGGAACGTATAGTATATTAATAGATTATAATTGGGGATGCATAGACTCACTTATAGGTGCTTTTGGTGGTGCTACTGCCTTTGAAGTATTTTTAATCGTTGCGTTATTATCAAGTGATCCAATAGGATGGGTTGTTATAGCTAGTTTGGCTGTGACATTGGCTTTAACCGGAGTTTCTATAGATGGTATAATTGTATCATGTTAGGTGATTATATGAATATCAAAAAAATAATTATAATATCCTATTTCGCTGTTTTATTGTTGTCTATAAATGCCGTTATAGAAGGTTTTTTAATACATAATAATGTTTTTATTTATATAGGTATAATCGGTATAATATTTTCAATAATATTATTATCGCTTTTATTATTGAATAAAATGCCTAATAAATATATATAGAAATAAAAAAATAGGAATTAGTGAAATTACTCTTCTTTACCTCATTAATTTCCCATTGTTGATGACGACGGAAGCCAGAAAAAGCAGATCATTTCACAAATCGTAATGGGACACAATCAACACAAAGAACAGTAAATAAAATATAAATAACATACAGCAATTACTCTACAAATGTATAGCATTTATATCCTGCTACCTGTAACAATCCTATTAACAACAGCAATTTTGGCATTCATGCATATGCTTGCCCCGGACCACTGGACACCTATATTATCATATTCCCTTAAAAACAAGGTGGACCGTAAAAAAACAGGTGTAATATCACTTTCTTTGGGATTCCTCCACGGGTTATTCTCAGCACTGCTATCATTATTAATAGTTTTTGTTGGAATTTATTTTTTCCCGGCATATTATGTTAGAATTTTTTCCATCCTTTTACTGGTATTTATCGCAATTTACATAATTATCAATGCACATTTTGAAAATGAAAATGATAAAGGTATAAGTAGATCAATGTTACTGGTCAGTGTGATACCTGACCCGGCGATAGTACCCTTTATCTTACTGGCAATAATCTATGGCATTTCCTTTGTATATATTGCAGTTGTATTATTTATTGTTATATCTACATTATCTTTATTTATCGTTACAATAGGATTAGGCAACATCATAAAAAGTAAAATAAATAAAATTACACCAAAAAATGTGGATTATTTGGTATCTCTAATTTTATTATTGACGGCTATTTTTATTGTGGTATAAATAGTAGTTTACCGGGATATGATAATACTCAAATCGATTTCAGGCACATAGTTTTTCTACTATGAAAATCAACGGTTTAATTGAAGCACCATACCAGTTAAAATGCGATAATTTATTAATTTTAACACATGATTATGAATGCGTTACTGAAAAAACGGTAAGAAAATTACCGTGATGCCCGCATGGAAACAGTTAGTCAGGTATTATATGAAATAAATATGATTAACCTGCAATAATACATCTGCCGTAATTTATATTTTATAGATTAAAATATTATAGATGTATATAATATCGGCGGTAAGCATGGATTATGATTTAAAACTTGTCAATGGCAATATATTAACAGATGATGGATTTATCGATTCCGCTGGTATTAAAAACGGTTTATTTTCATCTATGAAGCCTCATGGACCATCTAAAAAAACCATGGATTTAAATGGTAAATATGTAATACCGGGATTTATAGATGCACACACACATATGTTGACCCTTGGATTGCAGCAGAATAAATTAAATTTTGAAAATGTCAATGATATAAGCACTATAATAAACATGGTATATCAGAGATCATTAAGCGATGAAAAGATTATAACAGGATATAACTGGGACGAATCACTCTGGCACGGTGAATACATAACAAAAAAGGATTTGGATATAGTGAAAAAACCTGTAATACTCTACCGTCGTGATTTGCATACGGCAGCATTGAACTCTAAGGCGCTGGAAACTCTAAACATTGATTCAAATAATGGCATTATAAACGAGGAACTCATGCGAAAAATTGAATATATCACAGAACCCGATGAAAACGAGATAATCAGTGCATTAAAAAAGTCAATTGGAATTTCAAAGTCCTACGGTGTAACAACCTTTAGGGATATGGTTGATTTAAAAACGTACAATGCATATAAAAATATAAGTAGCTGTGTTACAATCTATAAATCAATATACAGTAATTTTTATTTCAATGGTTTTGGAAGTAATATGGGCGATTTGGGAATAAAAATATTCATGGATGGATCCATAGGTTCCGGTACTGCAGCACATATAAACAGTAAAAATCTAAAAATGGATACAAATTCATTAATAGGCATGGCAAATAGTTACTGGAATAAAAATTTGCCACTAGCAGTACATGCAATAGGAGAAGTAGCTATTGATACTGTATTGAAAGCATTTTCAAAGAGCCCTGGAAAAATAAGGAATTCAGTAGAGCATTTTGAATTAATGAATGATGATACAATAAATAATGTGAATGACAGTACGGTAATTTCATCACAGCCGAATTATCTACAATGGAATAATGATAATGGTATGTATGAAAATGCCCTTGGTAAGGAGTGGTTATCAAAAAATAATTCCTTCAGGCATATTCTGGATGCAGGAAAGCATCTGGCATTTGGATCTGATTGTATGCCATTTAACCCGTTTTATGGAATAAATTTTGCAATAAATAGTAAATACAGCAATCAGAGAATAAATATTTTTGAGGCTATTAAGGCATATACACACGGTTCCGCATATTTACTTGGGAAAGAAAAATATATGGGTAAAATAGAAAATAATTACAGGGCAGATTTTATAATACTGGATGATAATTTCTTTAAAAATTTAAATGATATATCAATGTATAAACCGGTTGAAACGTTTATTAACGGTATTTCAGTTTTTAAAAGGTAAAGGTTTAAATTTTATCATTAAAACGCTAATAAAACAGGTCTGAGGAAAAATTTGAAAAATATGTTATAAACAGCCGGTAAATTGATTTTTATCATGTTTCATACTGTAATTTTCTATTACCATTACATATTTATCATAAAATGGTGAAAATTTAAATAGTGTTTATATAAAAATTAAATTCATATTCCAACGGTTTTGAATGAGGCATTTTTGATGAAATCTATACCTGCAGTGAATATAAATGTAACTACCAGAATTTCCACTATGTATATTGCAGGAAGCGGGGTTACAAGTATGCCACGCCAGGATATCAGAGAAATTACAATTATATCGAGTATGCTGGATACCAGTAAAAATTTACTGGGCATTGAAGACCACATACTACGCCTCTCCCTGACCATATATACTGTAAATTGACCGCTGAATACAAGCATATCAAAGATAAATGTATTTATCTCATCTACTGAAAGCCTCTGGTATAACGATACCCACAATGCAAAGAACGATTCAACCAGTACAAATGAAGCCAGAATTAGAGAGGCCGTAACCAGTTTTTTTGCACTCCATATCTCCGGCGCTTTTGAATACCTTACATTGTCGGTAGCTATAGACATGGTTACAAAGTCGTTGGCGAACAGTAATAATATGATATCGAATGGTGTTGTCACAAAGAATCTTACAATGAAGAATGATAATGTCAGGAAGAGCACAACCTGCAATGTTTTTATGATTTTGTTTATTGTATATGTCAGCATCCGCTGGTATATCTTCCTTCCTGTTTTAATCGACTCGACTATATCAGTTAATCCTTCATGGGTCAGTACCATGCTCGCCGATGCTTTCGCCACATCTGTTGCACTGGCGACAGCTATGCCAACCTCTGCCTGTTTCAATGCCGGTGCATCGTTGACCCCATCACCGGTCATACCCACATAATGTTTTCCCTTCTGCAGGGTTTTTATAATATAATATTTATCCTCTGGGTATACCTCGGAGAAGACATTGCATTCCTCTATTTTTTTCATCTCATTATTTTCATCCTTTATATTTTTAATATCATTGATATTGCATATGGTGTTTCCGATATCAACCTCTCCTGCTATTTCCTTTGCTATTAAATTGGTATCACCGGTAACCATCTTCGGGCTTACTCCAAGTGATCTGATTTCGTCAATAAAATCCCGGCTATCCGCTCTTGGACGGTCATAAAGAGGAATTATCCCGACCATACTTGTTTTGCCATCCTCCTCAATTGCAACGGAAATCGTTCTGAAACCCTTTGATGACATTTCTTCAAGAATTTTATCATATGCATCCTTATCAATAGTGCACATGGTTGCAATCACCTGTGGAGCTCCCTTCATGGTCTTAATAGTTTTATTATTGTACTGAACAACCGCCTCTGTTCTTTTAATTGACGGATCAAATGGCTGGAAACTAATTCTATGGTAACTGCCCGGGTCAAATTTATTTTCCTCCAAACATGAAATCACCGCCATATCTATTGGATCCTCGCTTGCCTCATCAGATGCCATATATGCATATTTCACAACATCTTCTTTTGTAAATCCGCCGAGGGGTACGGGTTCTCCAACCTTCATGCGGTTCTCGGTAATTGTCCCGGTCTTATCAAGGTTCAGTATATTCATTGATGCAACATCCTCTGCAGCGTTGAGTCTCGTTACAAGTATGCCCTTCTTGGATAGTTCTTCAGCACCGAGTGCCATTGCTATGGTGAATGTTGCCGGAAGTGCTACAGGTATTGATGCAATTAATACAATCAATGCAAATGGCAGTACATCGGAAATGCTGATGCCCGAAATTAATGAGAATGCCGTTAAGGCCGCAACAAGCACAACATCTATTGCTATTAAATATTTCACAATATTCAGTATTAATTTCTCCAGATGTGACTCTACCCTGGCTGATTCAACAAGTTCAGTGGTCTTGCCGAAATACGTTTTTGATCCGGTAGAAACAACGACACCGGTGGATTCCCCCCTTTTTACAATAGAGCTGGAATACGCCATATTACTGGTGGATTTATTAACCGGCATTGATTCCCCGGTGAGTGCCGATTGGTCAACCGAAACCTCACCATTAAGGATTTTAGTATCTGCAGGTATGATATCCCCCAATCTTATATGGATAACATCGCCGGGAACTATATATCTGGCAGACGTTACCTCCCATTTTCCATCGCGGAGAACCCTTGCCTGGACATTCAGTTTCTGTTTCAGTAATTCAACGGCATTTTCCGCACGGCTTTCCTGTGCAAAGCTAATAATTGCATTGAAAACCAGTAGAAAGGCAATAATATACATATCCAGATATTTATCGAGAATATATGTTAATACCACGGCAACCTCGAGCATCCATGGCACCGGTGCCCAGAATTTTTTTAAAAATTTTATTACAGGGCTTTCTTTCTTCTCCTTGATTTCATTATAGCCATAGGTCTGTAATCTCTGCTTTGCTTCATCTGAGGATAAGCCGTTACTGGTACAGGACAGATCCTTTAAGACCTCATCCACGCTGGACTTTTCATAATCAGGCATTATGGTCTGCCCCATAGAAAACCGGACAGTTTTTGACACATTTTAATGGACATCTTATATTGCCTCTCTTCCGTTAAGTTCCATTATAGCCATTACTTTTTCCCCCTTTCTAAGGCCTTTTTGAATACATCTATAACCATTGCCTGGTCATCAACCATCTGCTTTAGCCGTTTCCTTTCCCGTGCCTTGCCAGGATTATTCCCGGCCAATCCGTTCTTGGCGCCCTCAAAGAATTTATTCCTCCATTCATAGTATACGGATGATGTTATTTCATATTTCCTGCATAGATCTGCCACTGTTATATCTGTATTAATCGATTCCATTATAATATTAAATTTCTCCTCACTGCTTTTATGATTCTTCATAATTTCATACCTTAATATAGATAATAATATTCTATGTTATTTATATATTACTTTCAGAACCTTTCAGGCCTAATGTAATGTATACCGGCGGCATATGTTCCTGGCATAGCATTTCACTGGTTTTGAGAATGGTGTAATATGCCAGGTAAACAGCAATATAAAAATACATGGTGATTTCAATGGTATAATCATACTTAGCATCAGCAGGATACCGGAGAAAATACAATAACGTTAGATATTCTTGAAAGGTTTATTGCAGGAGGTTCGCATAGATTTTATTATATATCATTTTTCAATCCCTGAATTTCTTTTAATGGATTTCCATTTAAATCCCTTAAATCTTTCCTCATCTTCTACTTTACCGCGTTCATGGTAACCGTAAGCCTCCCAGTAACCGTCCTCATATTTTTCCATTAATCTTATGCCCATTAACCATTTTGCACTCTTCCACCCATATAACGCTGGCATAAATGGCCTTGCCGGAAATCCATGGATCACCTCCAGGGGTTTACCGTTCATTTTCAGTGCTATTATATTTTTTTCGTTTATGGCATCATCATACGGTACAGGTGTATCATACCCATCGGCACATTCAAACATGACCCAGTTAGCATTTTCCGCTGGATCCGATTTTAATATTAAATCTCTCAATGAAGGACCTGCCCATTTAACATTTTTTATTGACCATTTTGTAACGCAGTTGAAATCTGAGATATATTCAAGGTTATTCATTTCACTGAGTTCTTTATAGGTATATTCCATAGGTTTTTTTACCAGTCCTGAAACCCTTAAAGACCATTTATTTGCATCTATTTCTGGATTTCCAAACGCACTGTAAATAATCCAGTTGCCTATGAAATGCTGCCCGGGATTTTTTACTTCAATTTTTTCCATGTTTTCCATTGGTAAAACATTTAAAATACATATTTAATAATTATCAAAAATAATTTTTATAATGCATTTATGATGAAATAGAATAAACACAAATAAAATTTTTATAACATCCCACAATTTAAAAAGATGAAGAGAGGATATCTTATAACGGGCATTATAATAATGTCTTTTAATTCATTATATCAGTATTCCTGGAATACCTTTGAACCCTTATTAAAATCAGGGTTAAATGTTACTTTAGTTGAAATTCAGATTGCATTTACATTATTTGCCATATTTTCTACAGGTTTTCAGGGAATAGGTGGTTATTTTGCGGATAAAAATGGCCCGAGGAATATAGGAATACTATCCGCAATTTTTGCCTCATCGGGTTTTATAGGCACATCGTTTATACACAGTCTGTATTTATTCTATTTTTTCTGGTCTCTGGGCAGTATAGGTGAGGGCATATTATATGGGCTGGCAGCAAATCTGGCTGTAAAATGGTTTAAGGGCAAAAGAGGTTTTGCCGTTGGTTTTGTTTCACTGGGATTTGGCTTGGGTGCGGCAATTGCAAATATATTTATTGCAAGGGCAGTAAGTTTCAGGACGCCCATGCTTATTATAGGCATTGTTGAAATAATAGTATTACCATTACTGTTAATAAAGGCAAAATATCCCGAATCAGACCAGATGGCAGGAGAAAAAACTGTAAAAAATCTTAAAAATAAAACATTCTGGGTATTATACATATCATTCATACTGGGGGCAATGCCGTTAATTGTAATATCCGCATCCTTCGGCTACCTCGGGTCGACGTTACCAGTATTTGAATTCACAGTTCTGGTATCATTATTTCCATTACTGAGCGGTGTAAGCAGGCCTATTTTGGGTTATGTATCTGATTCACTGGGCAGACCAAGAATGGTATTGATAATTTATATATTTACAATAATAGGTGCTATTTTTCTATTATTAAGATCATATGTTATTGCAATAATATTAATAGGTTTTTTTGGTGGATCATTAATTTCAATGTATTTCTCATTAATCGGGGATATATTCGGGCCGAGATTCTCAACAGCAAATAACGGAGTATTCTATACGGGAAAAGCAATATCCGGTTTTCTTGGAAGTACAGTATTTGCTGCACTGTTTATAATAAGCCATGAAACATCATTTATCTTCGTTCTGGTATCTGCTATAGTTGCAGTAATATTTTTATTACTGTCAATGGCAAAAAAAGTTTTTATGGTTCCCAATGTATAATTATTTATTTAAATAAATAATTATGGTTTATGGTAAATATTGATGATGCGGTTATAGCAAAATATGAATTTAATGGTTATAAATTCGAAATACTTGTAGATCCAGATGCTGAATCACGGATAAGAGCTGGAAAAATTGATATAGAAAAGGATTTAGCAATACCGGAAGTTTTCAAGGATGCAAAGAAAGGAGATAGAACAAACGAAGAAATATTAAAAAAGGTATTTAAAACATCCGATATAGGGGATATAGCCATACAGATATTAAGAAAGGGTCAGATACAGTTAACAACGGAGCAGAGAAAGGAAATGGTCGAATCCAAGAGGAAACAGGTAATCAGTGAAATTGTAAGGGAGGCCACAAATCCACAGACAAATACGCCGATACCGGCTATAAGAATAGAGGAGGCAATGGAAGAAGCCAAAATCAGAATAGACCCGTTTAAAAGTGTTGAAGATCAGGTTCAGATGGTTTTGAAGGCAATAAGACCACTGATACCCATAAGAATGGAAAAGGCCAGGCTGGGCATAAAATTATCTGGGGATGCATACGGTAAGGTATACGGTGATCTGGTAAGGTTCGGAACCATATTAAAGGAGGAATGGTCAAATGGAGGTGAATATATGTGTATAATAGAGATACCTGCAGGAATGCAGGGGGATTTAATGGATATGCTAAACAAAAAAACTAACGGTGATGTTGACATAAAATTGTTGAAATAATTTATAATATGTCCATAATAAAAATATTTTATATGTAGATTTATGGAATTTAAGCAGAAAGCCCGCAACTTTGGTTATGGAATTAATGCAAACATATATATTAAAGAAATACATAAAAGAGAAAGTATGAAAAGGTATTCATGTCAACCTATAGATTTAGAATTTGCCCTGATAATTCACAGATGATTAATTTAGATTTAACATTTAATAATGTAATTTATAAATGTAATTGATCTAAGCACGGTAGGGATTTGAACACAGCTATAAATATGAAAAATACAGGTTTATAGTGGAGAAGAACGCTCCCAATTTTAAGCCTGTGGGCATAGTTACTACCGCAAAACAAGCATGCAGGATGGAGCGGGAAGCCAGTTTACTTGAACTGGCATGTCACGGCAAATATAAATATATAAGTAATATATTTCATAAAAATAATTAAGGGTGAAAATAATTGGAAACAAAACAGATAGTTTATCCTGGTGATAGGGTCGATGTAGATGATCTTAAGCCAAGAAATGGTATGTACGAAAATAATTCAGAATATTTTTCTGAATATTTTGGTGTTGTTCAGAAAAGCGAGAAGTTTATTGATATTGCTCCTTTTAACAGTCCATATTTACCAAGGGCAAATGATAAAATTATAGGAAAGATAATGGATATAGGTGCAACGATGTGGACTGTGGATATAAATTCCCCATATTATTCCCTACTGCATATGAACGATACACCATGGCACGTTTCTTCAGGTGATTTAGGCAGATATTTAAATATAGGGGATTATATATATGCAAAAATTTCTGTTTCAAACGAAATAAAGGAGAGCTGGCTGACATTAAGGGATAATGGCTTAAAAAAGCTTGAGGTCGGAAGAATAATATCAGTAAAGCCGCCTAAGGTACCCAGGGTAATAGGTAAGGGTGGAAATATGATAAATCTGATAAAAAATGAAACGGATACCAGGGTAATTGTAGGGCAGAATGGTTTTATATGGATTGATGGCGATGTAGACAATGTAAACAATGCAATAACGGCAATAAAAATAGTTGAAAAAGAAGCACACATAATTGGTTTGACAGATAGAATGTCAGAATATTTAAAGAAATTGAAAGGTGAAAATTAATGGAAAGTAATATAAAGCTTATAACAGATGATGGTTTGAGGCTTGATGGCAGGGCCCTTAATGAAATGAGGCCAATTAAAATTCAAACAGGTGTAGTTGAAAAGGCGGACGGATCCGCATATATAGAATGGGGGGCAAATAAAATTATCGCAGCAGTTTATGTGCGTGAAGCATATCCCAAGCATGCTCAGAATATAGACAGGGCAATAGTAAAGGCAAGATATAATATGTCCGGCTATTCCGTAGAAGAAAGAAAACGCCCTGGTCCAGATAGAAGGACAATGGAAATATCAAAGGTTGTAACCGAAGCACTTGAATCTACAATAGTTCTTGAAAAATTGCCCAGGGCAGAAGTTGATGTTTTTATACAGGTCCTTGAGGCAGATGCAGGAACAAGGATAGCAAGTTTAACCACAGCTTCAGTGGCAGTTGCAGATGCAGGCGTTCCAATGAGGGATATGGTGGTTGGATGCACGGCAGGCAAGGCAGGTGGTAAAATTGTTCTGGATTTATCAAAGGATGAGGATAATTTCGGTGAGGCCGATATACCCATGGCAATACTGCCGAGAACCAAAAAAATTGTTTTATTGCAGCTTGATGGCAATGTATCACAGGAAGAATTTGATGAGGCAACGTCAATGATGATGAATGCTATCCCAAGAATATCGGAAATTCAGAGAAATGCCTTGATGTCTAAATACAATGTAGAGGAGGGTGAATAAAATGCCGATGGATTCAAATGCAGTTATTTCAGAAATAAGAAAAAATTTCATGCTTGAAAGCATAAAAAATGGTAAAAGGCTTGATGGAAGACCCCTGGATGAATACAGGGAGATAAAGATAACGGAGAATTTTATACCGAAATCCGCAGGTTCCGCCATGGTGGAACTCGGAAATACAAAGGTTGTGGCAGGACTAAAGATAGAACAGGGAGAGCCATTTGATGATACCCCGGATAATGGTGTAATGCTATTAAATATAGAATTACTGCCAATGGCATTTCCCACCTTTGAATCCGGCCCACCAAGTGAACAGGCAATAGAATACTCAAGAGTGGTTGACCGTGGCATAAGGGAAAGTAAAATGATTGACACATCAAAGTTAGTAATAGAATCCGGCAAAAATGTATGGATGATCTTTGTTGATATTGATGTATTAAACTACGACGGTAACATAATAGATGCATGCACACTGGCGGCTGTAACAGCACTGAAAAATGCCGTTATACCTGGATCAAAACTTGGGGAAAAGGATTTCAAATTGCCTGTAAATGCCACACCAGTGGCTGTCACCATGTGGAAACTCGGTGACGAATTAATATGTGATGCAAGCCTTGAGGAAGAGCAGGTTTCCACTGGAAGAATAACCGTGACAATATCCGAGGATAATAACATACACGCAATGCAAAAGGGTGAAATTGGAGAATTCTCTTTAGAAGAAATACAGAAAGCTATAAAAACATCAAGTAATATAGGTAATAAATTAAGGGAAAAATATTTCAGGTGAATTAAATGACAAAACATACAGTAAAGGTAGGTGCTTCAGGTCGTTTTGGCCCAAGATATGGTGTAACTGTAAGAAAGGAATGGAATAAAATATATAAACAGAAAATAGGGTTTTACACATGTCCTTCATGCAAACAGAAAAAGGTTAAAAGGGTTGCAAATGGTATATGGGAGTGCAGACACTGCAGATATAAATTTGCAGGTGGGTCATATACACCGGAATACAGTAATGAAGTGATAAAGGATATAAATAATAGCCAGTGGGGCAAATAAATATGTATAAATGTATAAGGTGTGGCAGGCCACTGGAAAAATCATTCGGAACCGCTGATATAGAATGCGAATGTGGGTCCAGGGTATTTATAAAGGAAAGGCCGAGTATAGAAAAGGTTGTAAAGTCCAGATAAATTTTTTTATTTTTTATGAAAGACATTAAAGACTTATTCAGTTATAATTTATGTTTAAGATGTTCGGGCAGAATCTTTGCAGATGTGGATACGGGATTAACAGATCTGGAAAGGGGTAAATATTTATTATTTGCATACAATTCGTTTTATGGCAATTTAGATATAAATGATTCCTGCTGGTTATGTAATGGCATATTTAATGAACTTGATAAATATTATAATATTATAAATGACAGGATAAAAAATTATGAATACAATACATTTTTAATCGGATCAAAATTTGATGATGAATTATTATTAAAAGAGGAAAAGATACAGAATGACTTTGGCAATAAGGGAGAGAGCATTAAAAAGGAATTCAACCGTGAATTCGGTAAATATTTCAGTTCTAAGGCAGAAAAAGAGTTTTCAAAAAATGCCGATATTGTATTTGAGATAAATACATTATATGATGATGTTAAAATAACAGTAAAATCCCTGTATATCTATGGGACATACATAAAAAAAATAAGGGGTATACCACAGACCAGGTGGATCCATGGCAGTGGTGAATCCATTGAATCAATAATAGGCGAACCATTAATGGAATTAACTATGGGTAAAAATTATAAATTACATGGTTCCGGCAGGGAGGATGTTGATGTAATGATGCTTGGCAATGGCCGTGAGTTTGTTATAGAGGTGGTTGAACCTGAAAAAAGAAATATACAGTTAATGGAATTCATGGAAATGGTAAACACCTCAAACAAAAATGTATTTATCAGTGATTTACAGTTTACCTCTAAGGAAAAAATAAGGGAAATAAAGGAAGCAAAATATGATAAAACTTATATAGCCGTGATAGAATTACCTGATAACATCGATATAGGCAAATTTAAAGACTCAGTCAGTGCATTCAAAAATAAAATAATAGAGCAGAGAACTCCATTAAGGGTTCTTGGAAATAGATCTGATTTAATCAGAAAAAAAGAAATAAAATATATAAATATAGAAGATATACGTAATAACATAGCCAGAATAAAAATATGCGCAGAGTCAGGTACATACATAAAAGAATTAATAAATGGAGATAGTGGCAGAACAGTGCCAAGTTTATCTTCAATATGTAAGTCAAATTTGCAGGTAACAAGTCTGGATGTAGTAAATATAGGCAGGTGAATTAAAAATGACAAGAATGTCAAACGGAACCAGATCAGGTTCAAGGAGCAAGTTAACGAAAAGGATAAAGGAAAGAGGTATGCCAAAGGTGAACGATTTGTTAAAAACCTTTGATGTTGGTGATACTGTAGCAGTTGTTATAAATCCTGCTATACATAAGGGTATGCCCTTCCATAATTTCCAGGGCAGGACAGGCAAGATAATAGGAATGCAGGGCGATTGCTATGTGCTCAAACTTAAAATAGGGAGTACAGAAAGGAAGGTTATATCAGCACCCGTTCATCTCAAGAGGCTAAGCCAATGAAAATAACCTACAGGACAAACATTGAAATTTATAATACGTTAATAGACATAGAAAACAAATCTAAAAACGAGGCAGATACATTATCATATGTTGAAAATTTTTTAAAATATGATAAGAATATAAACATAAAGGAACTGGCTGGCAGCATAAATAAAGTTCACAAACTTCCGGAAGAGGCAATAATAAAGATAATTGATATAAAGCCGACTTCAAGGGAAGAGCTAATCGCAATATTAAATTCATATAGTATAAATCTTGATGATAAGTCCCTTGATGGTATAACTGACCTTATGCAGGTTATATAAATGGAAGAATACGCTTACATTATTGATTATCTTCCGCAGGGTAGGGCAGAAGATAAAAGTTTTAGAAAATCGCCTCTTGTACTTGCAATAGGTGAAAGTGAGTTCAAGCTACTGGAAATACTGCCAAAACCGGATGCCGTAATAGCTGTTGGTGACAGGATATATATAGGTAAATCCCCTGATTTAAGGGATAAAGTAATATCGATAAAGAGGAGGATTACATATAAGGAATTAACAAGTGCAGCTGTAAGTGAATTGCCATATACAGTAGAGGCAATAATAGATAAAAACCCGGAAAAATTCATCGCTTTTTTTAACAGTGCTGAGGCAATAAATTCAAGAATGCATACACTTGAACTGCTTCCGGGCCTCGGCAATAAGAGTATGTGGGCTATCCTTGATGAAAGGAAAAAGGGTCCATTTAAATCATTTGAGGATATAACAGAGAGGGTAAAAAGTGTCCATAACCCAAAGAAAATGATTGTTAACCGGATAATGGATGAGCTCCAGAACCGTTATGAAAAATATAAACTGTTTGTAGCCAGATGAATAATCATTTTTCAAAAAAATATGGCCAGGTATTTCTTAACGATAAAAATATTGCAGTGAAGGAAGTAAAATCCCTGAACCTAAATGATAATGATTCTGTTCTTGAAATAGGTCCTGGTTATGGGATATTAACTGACATATTACTGAAATATAACATAAAATTAACATCCATAGAACCTGACCATAAATTTTATACATATTTATTGGAAAAATATAATAATTATATCAAATCAAAAAAATTTAATCTAATAAAGGAAAGCTTTCTTGAAACTGAACCTGAATATTATAATAAAATTATAGGGAATATACCCTATAATCTATCATCAAAAATTATATTCAAACTATTCGATTTTGATTTCGATTATTCCATTCTGATGGTCCAGAAAGAATTTGCACTAAGGCTAATTGCCAGACCGGGGACAAAGGATTTTTCACGGTTAACTGTTAATACAGGGATCAGGTCAGAGATAAATATATTATTCAATGTAAGCAGAACTGTTTTTTCGCCTGTTCCAAACGTCGATTCATCCGTTATCTCAATCAAAAAGAAAAAATGTGACATTGATATAATTAATTTTGATAAGTTTTTAATAAAAATATTTTCAATGAGAAGAAAAAAGTTATCAACAATATTAAAATATAATGGTATTTACAGTGATAGAAGACCCTATGAATTAAATATAGATGAATTGATTACTGTTTTTGAGTCTCTGAGTTAGTATTTTTACCCAACATATTATTCAATGCCGATGCTGTAAAAAACTGTGAAGTATCACCTACTGTGGGCACATTCTGTGGTATCATTATTAATGACCCTTTCCCCTCAAGACCTATCTGGTAAACTATGTCCATCCATCTTAACTGGAAAGCCGTAGGATTATTTGCATACTGTTTTGCAGCATCAACCATTTTACCTGCAGCCTCAACCTCTGCCATTGCCAGCGTAACCCTTGACCTTCTCTCCCTTTCTGCAGCTGCCTGTCTTGACATGGCATCCTGTAGTGTCTGTGGTACCAGTACATCACGGATTTCAACCGATGAAACCTTTACTCCCCAGTGCTCAGTTTTTTCATCTATAATCTGTCTTGCTGATTCTCCTATTTTCTCCCTTTCTGATAATATTTCATCAAATGATGATTTACCGAGAACTTCCCTCAATGTTGTCTGTGCGGCTAACTGTGTTGCACCTGAATAGTTTTCTACATTTAAAACGGCTTTATCAGCATCTATAACCTGGAAATACATTACTGCATCAACATTTACTGGAACGTTATCCTGTGTGAATGTTGATTCTGTCTTAAATGCCACAGCCTGAATTCTTGTTGATAAAACAACAGTTATTTTACTTATAATGGGTGTCACATAAACAAGACCCGGTCCCTTTAATCCTGTATATCTGCCAAGCGTCAGAACAGGTGCTCTCTGCCATTCCTTCAGTATATGAATTCCTGATAATAATATTGCAACTACTATTAAAACAATTATTATCAAACCTATCAATCCTAAACTTATTGCCATAATTAAATAATGAAAAGCCATATTTAAATCTTTGTTAGGGTACCATTTATCGGTGGGCATAATCCCGGAGGGTAAAAAAAGTTATATTTAAATACCGGTTGAGATACTGTGCTTATTTTCTTCGGCTATTTTTCGCCAGCAAAATATATATAGATGCATTATTTTCCTCCGATCCAGAATAATTGCATTATGAATCTTACACAATACATAATTTTATTTCAGGAATAGTGTAAATTTAAGTGTTAAAAGCTATATTACTGAAATTTTAACTTTAACTATTTTTATTAATAATAAGTTGTAGTCAATTGACGTCATGTTAAACGTTAATTTTTATATATGTATAAGCGCTAAACCATTTATGTCAGGGATAGTCAGCTATGGTTCATATATCCCATATTACCGGATTAAACCAGAAGAGATCGCAAGAATATGGGGGGACGAACCTGAAAGGATGAAGAAAAATTTATTTATTTTAAGTAAGAGTGTGCCATCTCCGGATGAAGATGTTGCATCAATATCGGTTGAGGCCGCAAGAAATGCACTGAAAAGAATGGATGTAAATCCTGAAGAAATTGGGGCAATATACGTTGGTTCAGAATCGCACCCATATGCTGTAAAGCCAACAGCAACAATTGTTGCGGCAGCAATAGGCATGCCACTTGAATACTTTGCCGCTGATTATGAATTTGCATGCAAGGCAGGAACGGCAGGCATGCAGAATGTGAAGGCAATGGTAGATTCAAATTTTATAAAATATGGATTTGCTATAGGTTCAGATACATCCCAGGGAGCACCGGGTGATGCCCTGGAATATACAGCGTCTGCCGGGGGCACTGCCATGCTGATTGGTAAAAATAATACAATAGCAGAAATAAACGATACCCTATCTGTTTCTACGGATACACCGGATTTCTGGAGAAGGGAGGGTGAGCCATATCCAAAACATGGAGAAAGATTTACAGGAGAGCCAGGATATTTCAAGCATGTGATAGCCGCATCAAAGGCAATGATGGAAAGAATGGATACAAAAAGTAGTGATTATGATTATGTGGTATTCCACCAGCCAAATGGCAAATTCCCATCAAGAGCCGCAAAAATCCTTGGATTTACCGAGGATCAGTATAAAACAGGGTTATTAACGCCATATATTGGAAATACATATTCCGGATCAATGATGACCGGTTTATCCGCTGTTCTAGATGAATCAAAACCAGAGGACAGAATTTTAGCAGTGTCGTTCGGTTCAGGAGCCGGGTCAGATGCCTTTGATATTACAGTAACAGGTGAAATGAAGGATTATAAAAGGGATAACGCCCCCACGGTAAAGAAACTAATTGAAAAGGTTAAATTTATAGATTATGGTATGTACACGAAATTCAGAAAGATAATAGTTACAGGTGATAGTGTTGAATAATGTTTATATTATTGGTGCAGGGGAAACAAAATTTGGGGAATTATGGGATAAATCATTAAGAAATTTAGCAGTGGAAGCCGGTTTAAAGGCAATAGAAAATGCAGGTATATATTCAAGGGACATAGATGCTATATACGGTGCGAACGGTCTGGCAGGGACAATCAACGAACAGGAAAATATAGGAGCACTGATAGCAGATTTTTCCGGATTATCAACGGAAGGAATACCGGCATTGAGGGTTGAGGCATCAACAGCCTCAGGTGCAGCCGCCGTTAGGGAGGCATATCTATCCATAAAATCAGGGGAATATGATTTAGTAGTTGTTGGTGGTGTTGAGAAGATGACGGATATCCACGGGTCAGGCATACTTGAAAAGATGTCATCCATACTCGACCGTGAATGGGAGGCATTTTTCGGTGCAACACCGGCTGCAATGGCTGCATTAATAGCAAGAAAATACATGAACGATTTCAATGTGGAAAAAGAAGCATTATCAATGTTTTCAGTCAATGACCATTTAAATGCATCGAAAAACCCCGATGCACAGTACAGAAACAAACTTACTGTCCAGCAGGCTATGGATTCAATACCGGTAGCAGACCCACTGAACATGATGGACTGTTCACCGGTAAGTGATGGTGCAGCTGCTATAGTTCTTGCATCGGAAAATTTTGTTAAAAAGAATAAAAAGGAGGGCGTAAAAATTTTAAGTTCGGCTGTTGCCGAAGATTATCTATCTGTGGGTTCAAGGGAATCGATATACACCCTGAAATCAACAAGGCTTGCAGCAGAGAAAGCATTTAAAAAGGCAGGAATAAAAAGGGACGATATCTCATTTATGGAGGTACACGACTCATTTTCAATTTATGGTTTACTGGAGCTGGAGGATCTTGGATTTGCAGAAAAAGGAAAGGCAAAAAATTTAGTATATGATGATATTAAATTAAATGGAAGATTGCCGGTAAACCCCTCTGGCGGCCTAAAGGCAAAGGGCGATCCATATGGGGCTGTTGGTATAGGCCAGGTTGTCGATGCGTATAAGCAGTTAATGGAAAAGGCTGGAGAAAGGCAGATAAAGCATGCAAGATATGCACTGTTGCATAATATGGCGGGTACCGGGGCATCATCAGTAGTACATATATTAGGTGAGTAATATGACAGAATTATCAAGGATATGGAGAGAAACAGAATACAGGTATAATCTGATAGGATTTAAATGCAATAACTGTGGGGAATCATATTTTCCTCCAAGGGATATATGCCCGCACTGCCACAGGGAATCAATAGGCAAAATGGAGAAGGTAAAGTTTTCCGGCAATGGGGAAATTTTATCATATACAACGGTTCATGACGCACCTCCTGCATTTAAAAGGCAGGTACCGTACCTTCTTGCCCTGGTAAAGCTTGATGAGGGGCCAGTAATAACAGCCCAGATTGTTGACTGTGATCCGGACGACGTTAATATAGGCAAAAAAGTACATATGGCATTCAGGAAAATCAGGGAAGATGGGACAAATGGTGTAATAGAATATGGCTATAAATTTAAATTAGATTAAAATATTGCTTTTACCGGATTCCCGGTATAAAAAAATTATAATTCAATATTTTTGATATTTTATACAGTACTGCAGAGTTTTCCGATATAACCGGTATATTATATCTCATTTTTATTCTATTGAGAACATTATATGTCGGCAATGCTGTGCATGCCAGATATATTGCACCGGCCTCTTTTATTTTGCCACTGTTTTTATTTAATAATTCCATTACCTCATTTTCACCTGTATTTGATATATCCAGGCCATATATTTTATTTAAGCCATCAGAACCGCACACAGTGAAATTATTACTCATAAAATATTCAGTTTCCTCAAGGGTTCTATCCTTTATATATGGCGTTCCTATAAACATTTTATTTATCCCGTTATCCCTTAAATAGTCCATAACAGCGGATTCAGGAATTACCAGTTTTTTCCTTATTACATTATTTATAATATCAATGTTTTTATGTGTACCGTATGTTCTTCCATATACAACGATATCTGATACATTCCTTAATAAATTATACGTTTCCTTTAATTCCCTTCTAAATCTTTCCGGATCCTCTGGCTCACAGCCTCTTGATGGTCTCATTCTTGTTGAATGGAAACTGATATTATCCGGTGATAGTCTATACACATCATATTCCATAGCAACATTATTTGCCGGAATAATTAATCCCACTCTTATCATTATTTTAATATCATCTTAATCTATAAATATTTAATAATAATAGGTAATAATCAATAATGATTTATTATATAACCGATGAGGATGTAAGGAAAAATCTTGATATGAAGCAGTGCATAGATGAGTTAAGGGATGCATTTATTTCATACGGGAATAAAAAATCTAATGCAAGTGCAAGAGATAGAATATTTAATAATGGAATGATATTCAATACAATGCCCGCATACTATGAAAAATATAATATTGCAGGATTAAAAACATACGTTGCATCAAAAAACGGTGTAAGATTTATGGTGGTGATCTTTGACGTTTCCGATCCAGAGAAGGTGTATATATTCGATGCAAATACTTTAGGTCAGATAAGGACAGGGGCATTATCCGCAATGGTTACATCACTTCTAATAAAGAAGAAAAATATAAATTTTACACTAATAGGTTCAGGTTTTCAGGCTGAAACACAGTTAAAAGCAATGTTATCGATATATAACCTCAGTAATGCATACGTTTATTCCAGGAATTATGACCATGCACTGGAATTTTCAAAGAAATTTAATTTAAATATAAAAGCTGTAAGGGACCTATCGATACTTAAAGAATCAGATGTTATAACGTCGATAACAGATTCAGTTAGTCCCATATTTGATTATTCAATGTTACCTGACCATTACCATATAAATTTAATAGGATCAAATTTGCCAAAAAGAAGGGAGGCTGCCGGTGATGTTATGGATAATTCAGACATTGTTATAGCAGAACATTTAGAACAATCAATGAAAGAATCAGCTGAAATAATTGAAATGAATAATAAAAATAAAATAATAGAATTAAAGGATTTCATAATAAATATGGATAAATATAAAACAGGCAAAACGGTTTTTAAGTCCATGGGCATAGGACTTGAGGATATAGCAGCAGGTTACATCGTTTTAAAAAATATGAACTTAATAAAATAATTTAAAATATACTTATTATATAAACCACTGTGATATTTTATTCATATTTATTAGGCATAGTTCTGGGCTTATCACTGGCTGGACCACCAGGCGCTGTAAATTCCGTGATAGCAAACGAATCACTCAAATCTAAATTACACGGTACAAGTGTCGGTGCAGGAGCAATGAGTGCAGATTTTACCTTCTTTTTAATTATTTACTTTTTAAAAAATTATATAAATATAAGTATATTAAAATTTATATATATCATAGGTGGATTATTTATGTTATATCTCGGATATGCCGTATTAAAATCAAGAATGCCAGTAAAATCAAAAAAGGGCAATTATTTCATAGGATTATCAATGGGGTTGACTAATCCCTTCCAGATATTATGGTGGCTCACCGCAGGATTCTTTTTACTGAGGGAATTATCAATATTATCAATTGCGGGATTATTCTCAGGAATCATAATATGGATTTTTTTATTTCCATACACAATAAATAGATTTGGATATAAATATGAAAGATATATTAAAATTGTTTCAGCTGCCATAATATTCATCTTTGCTGTATATATTTTATATTATGGAATTATACTTTATGTATAACCCTTTTTCCTTTTATTTCATAATTATTTTTCAGTATTAAATTTATTGAAAATACCAGTGATTTATGCTCTTCTATATGTATTTCCTCTTCCAGTGTTTCGAGTGTTTCATAATCATCAACGGTTACGGCCCTCTGGTCTATTATTGGACCATTATCTACGTCATTTGTTGCAAAATGTATGGTGCATCCTGAAAATCTTGTGCCCGACATTATAACAGCCTCATGAACCTTCCTACCATAATAGCCCTTTCCACCGAATGCAGGCAATAATGATGGGTGTATATTTATTATTTTATACATAAATTTGTTTATAATAAACTCCGGCAGTATTTTTATATAACCATCCAGAACTATTAAATCAGGGTCATCACCAGATATTATTTCAGATAACATATCATTATAATTACTGCTTTTTGTATCAATTAATACAGGTAATATACCGCTGTCTCTCGCCCTCTGCATTACATTTGCCCTTTTATTATTGCATATTAATTTACTTATTTTTGCATCCTCTATTACCCCGTTATCAATTGCATCAACTATTGCCTGAAAGTTTGTTCCGTTGCCGGATGCAAGAACTACAATTTTTTTCATAAAGAGCTATTGCAATGTTTTTATTAAACTTTGTATTTAAACTAGATTTTTATTTGAATAATATAAATTATTGTAAATAATAAATAAAAATTCAATAATTTTAAATAAAGATTGTAATTATTAGGATGGTATGTTAAATATATGGACAGAAAAATACAGACCAGCAAAATTATCTGATGTAATGGGTGAAAATGAAAACATAAACAGGTTAACTGGATATATAAACGAAAAAAATATACCACATTTAATTTTTGCCGGTCCACAGGGTACAGGAAAAACTTCAACTGCAATTGTACTTGCAATGTCATTATTCGGTGATGCATGGAAGGATAATTTCCTGGAATTAAATGCATCCAATGATAGGGGTATAGATGTTATAAGGGATAATATCAAAAATTTTGCAAAGATCAGGCCATCAAATGATTTAGGATTTAAAATTATATTTCTTGATGAGGCAGACCATTTAACCGGGGACGCACAGGCAGCCTTGAGGAGAACCATGGAAATGTTTTATAATACAACAAGATTTATTTTTTCATGTAATTATTCATCTAAGATAATACCACCGATACAATCAAGGTGTGTCATTTTTAGATTTAAACCCGTTGATAGGGATGGTATGGAATCAAGGTTGCTATACATAGCAGAAAATGAAAAATTTGATATAGATAATGAATCACTGAATGCCATATGTGAAATTTCTGATGGCGATATGAGAAAAGCAATAAATATTTTACAGGCTGTCAGGTCATCAGGTAAAATAACACCAACATCAATATATGAAATATCCGGTGAGGTGAATAAAGATCAGTATAAAAGCCTTATAACCATGGCACTGGAAGGCAATTTCAACGATGCCAGGAATTATCTTGATAAGATGTTAATAGAGTTTGGTTTATCAGGAATAGATATAATAAAGGGCATGCATTCATCAATAAGAAACGAGCAGATAGCCCCAAAACAGAAACTGGAAATAATTATGGCACTTGCAGAGGCTGAATTCAGGATAGTTGAAGGCGGAACCGATAATATTCAGATGGATGCACTTCTTGCAAGGTTAACCTATATCGGTAGTGAAATCAATTAGGGCCGGTAGATCAGCGGTAGATCGCTTGCTTCGCAAGCAAGAGGGCCCGGGTCCAAATCCCGGCCGGTCCACTTAATCTATTAATCGAATACTATTTATTACGGTACTCATTATGTAGTTGGTATGTTGGATTGGATAACCGTTACAGTAGCGATTGGATCGATAATAATTTCATTACTTACTATGTATTTTTCCTTGTTTTCAAAGGGAAAACTTACATTTCCAACTACAAATTTTATCGGAGCACAAGCTTATGCAACTTCTGACGGTAATGCAATAAACATAACCAATGACCGCATAGTGGTCCCCCTTACTGCGATAAACAGCGGGAGCAAGGCTAAGTCGGTTAGATTCAAGGCTGTGGTAAACAAAGAATCCATCTTTCATAATGCAATAGGCTTCGAATCTATCAGATTACCAACTCCTACAGGAATAATGGCTCTTGACGACTTCCAAACAATATCTCCGTCGTTCGTGATAATGCCAAAGTCCTCAACAACCAAAATTCTTGGATTTACTCAATTACCTCTAATAAGAAATGTAAAGGGAGATTTAATAATCGATGTGTGGTACCAAACGGACGCAGAGGTGGAGAATTGGGAGAAAGCTTTCAGGATTGTCTGGGACCAGTGGCCCAAGCTTGTTCAAAGTTATACAGCAGGTAATTTTGTTTCTTCAACCAATTTTAAATTCACAGGTAGTTTTTATGAGGAGTATAAGGCTAATATTCTTGACGAAAAGTAGTATTTGCTTAAAACTTTAATCAAATCCCGACCGGTCCATTCTATCAATCTATTTGAATAAAAAGGCATTAGTATGGGCCAGTCCTTGACTATCGTGCTCAAGCATCAGTCTACATAAATGGGACTCTCACTTAGGATGGATTCTTTGAACCTTCGATCATAATGCACTGGAAGCGCTTATTTTGCAAATTGACGTTTGATGATTTCGTCTCGCATCCATTTCTGTATAACAATGAGATCCTTCATTATGCCCATGCTCACACTTTTCACACTCTCGAGACCGCTGATCCAGCCGACAAAATCATCGGGTTCGGCGAGATTGTCAAAGAGGGACACAAAAATTGAATACTGCCTCGAGCTAGTATTTGCGAGTTCAATTCTCCTCGCCCTGGAAAGGATGGTGTTGTCAACGGTGCGCTTCTCCTTTTCGTCTGGGCAAAACACGATGAACACGCAACTTAACCCTGCAAACTTATTGAAGTTGGGTGTTCCCTGAAGATACACCGCATAGCCCTCTGTCAACTTGTTAAGTCTCCTTTCAATCGTCCTTACAGATAATCCAACGTCTTTGGATACGCCATTGAGGCTCTTCCTTGCGTCTTCGAGCATGGATTCGATTATCTTCCAGTCGGGCACTGTTACGTTGACCTGTGGTTCAGGGAAAACAAGTTCCCAGACAATGGGGTTTGGGTAGTCGGAGATTGAGGCAATAAGATCCAACTTATTCTTAAGCGAGTCATCGTTGCTGTAGTATAGAGTTAGCAGCAGTTCATCCCCGCGGAAGTTGAGGATCTTGATGACACCATCCAGATCTCCGAGTTCAGAAATGACGCCAGGTTTCTTTCTCTCATCCTTAACTCTCAGGCTTACGTTGACAGCCCTGCAATCCAAGACGCGTGGGCTGACCATCACCTTCCAGCCTGGCAAGGAGCCCAGACGTTCAGCCCGCTTCAGTCTCCTCCTTACAGTCTCTTCATCGATTCCGAGCCTTTCAGCTATGTTCGAGTAGGACTCCCTGACATTCCATTGAGACGGATTGGAACCTCCCAGTTCCTTGATTATCCTGACGTCCAGGTCGTCCGCGTGATGCATGATTGTAAGATACATTGTAAACCCACAATTAAAGTCTGTCGAAATTCCTCATCGCCTGAGGGAAACCAATATAGCTTTATGCCGCAATACAGAAGTATGGAAACAAAAAGTAATTCAACTGAGGTCGTGCTTTCCTACATCAGAGCACTCAACAGCGAAAACTACAACGCGGCTGCTGAATACCTGAATGATAGCGTCAGGATCATAGGGCCGGCAGGCGAATCGTTCAGCAAACCGAAGGAGTTTGTCGATATGCTACGACAGTACCGTGGAAAATACGAAATGAAGAAAACCTTCTCCGACGGGGATGAAGTGTGCCTCCTCTATGATATGGTAGCTCAAGGGAAGAAAGTCTACATGTCTTCATGGTATCACGTTTCAGGGAGAAAGATCGACTTCATTAGGACAATCTTCGACCCAAGCCAGTTCAGTTCACCATGACGGTTTCTGTGAACTCAGTGTCTTGTTGACACCAACTTTATTGAAATGCAAGGAAAACAGGCGTGAACGAAAAATATAATGCTTGATTTAGGTTCCAATTGGGTGACTGTCATGTCGAAACTGTACCATCATTTCGGATTTAAATTGAGGCCAACGCCTCCCTATGATTTTGGGTTGACGGTAAAGAAGCCAGCAGGCTGGTCGCTGTCCACGCCTCTTGAGATTTATGACGGCACAACCATGTGGACAGCCGCTAATCTTGAAAAGAACCTCCTAGGCATAAGGCTCTCTTCAAACGAAAAAGTCAGCGATCCTGAAATATCCGTGACGATTTTTGTAGCGAAAGAACTTACGCCCGTCCAGAAAGAGAAAATTAAAACGTTACTGGTAAAAACACTGGGCGCGGATCAGGATTTAAGCGAGTTCTATGAATTCTCAAATAAAGACAGCATTCTGACGCACGTCATTGGAGACCTGTACGGAATGCACGACACCTTCTCGATAGCGATCTTTCCGGAGGCGGTGCTTGCCATAATGCTCCAGATGGCCCCTCTGAAGAGAAGCAACGAAATGATGAATTCCTTCATAGAGAATTATGGCGATTTGGCGGAATTTGACGGGAAGAAGATCAAGACATGGCCTAGCCCTGAGAAAATAGCAGGAGTTTCGGCAGAGGATATTGCCGCTAAATGCAAGGCTGGATACAGGGCGAAATTCATAGTAAGAATGGCGAAAAGATTGTGCACAGGCGATTTTCCCTCTGCAGAACAATTGCATGAAATGAAAGAAGAAGAAGCTAGAGAACGACTGCTTGAACTTCCTGGAATCGGCGAGTATTCGGCTGATATAATCAACCCACACGGCGGGTTCCCTATAGACGTCTGGTCGGCAGAGGTTTTTGGGAAGCTCCTGTTTGGGGAAAAACCGGAGAACAACAGAAAAGCAGTTGAAATTGTGAAGAGAGAGGGGCAAAGAAGATGGGGCAAATGGGCATGGATGGCATTTTTCTACGTAGCTCAAGACCTAGAGAATTTATCAAGGAAGCTTGGGATAAACCTTAGATTGACTTAATGCCAGATGCCCTTTCTCATTCACCAATTGTGCTCACCAGATGCATTGTTGAGTTCTACCGGTCGATACCTATCTCGGCAAGAGTGGGGAGATTCTGGCAAATATCCACGGCACGAATACCACTGAAGACCCAACTTTACGGAAAACAAGACGATTAAAGCCGTCAGAATAGGTAACTAATTCGGCATTTATTTCCTGGTTGGATTACTGACCTCTCGGCAGATTCATTAGATACATTCGCTTAAAACTTTAATCAAATCCCGGCCGGTCCACTTAATCTATCTTTGCAAAGAGTTGGATCATGTTACAGTTCTCACTTATTAAGCATCCGTACATAAAGAGTTATATATAAATTATAGATAAATAATAATGTCTAAATCAGAGGTTACTACAATACAGCTTGATAAGTCAGTTGTTGAAGCACTTAAACGGGTCAGGAGATACCCAGGGGAGACATATAACCAAATTATCCTAAATCTGATAAGAAATGAAGATGAAACAAGAGAGTCTGTCATATCTGTTCAGAAGGCTCAGGAAGCCAAAATGAAAGAGTTATGGGAAGATGGAGGCTATTCCGGGTGGGAACATGCCTGAACCAGGAGACATAATAATAACAAGGGTCAAATTCACGGATTCAGGCGCATCAAAAATCCGATCTGCTATGGTATTGTTCTAGGAACTTGGTAATGTTGTCATAGCCGGAATAACAACAAATACCAAAATGAAAGGGATGAATAGGATATTTATGGAACATTATGTGGATAATTTTTACCATGCATATGCCAGAAACGTTGAGCAAAATTATTATATTGACATGTATTATAAACATTCGTTGAAGAAACAGGTTAAAACTATTATAGGATTGCGTGTATGGAACTCTAAAGAAAAGGATGACATGTTCTGGTGCCCGGAGTTTGGTGATATTTCTAAACCCCGGGGATGGGATTTTTTTCCGGCCGGAAATGCATTTATGACCAGGACACTGAAGAAGCTCGGACCACACTGGATACTTCTCCGCAGACGTAAGGCATATACATATAATGTGGGTATTCTCTGCCCGGCAAGTAACATCAAAAAGGCAAATAAACTTGAAATAGAGTCCAGGACAAAGAGAGAAGAAAAAAGAGAACAATCAAAGAAATACAGGGATAAGAGGGAGCATAACTATAGAAATGAAATGGAAGAGTTGATGTTTTCCTATTTGAATTTCTCGAAACGTTATGCAAAACTTGCACACAATATTTGTTCTCAGGCTGCAGAACACGCTACAACTGTTGGAAGCGGACGTGTGGGCAGAACAAAACAGATTTCAATGGAAGATAGGGCAATACTGGCAGTCAGGGCACATATCAGGCATACACATACCACATATGAGAAAAAACTTGCAAAAAATAGTGATGATCCGGATGGAATGGTACACGCAACGCTCAAAAAGGAAGCAAATGAGAATGTGGATGAATTTATCGCGAAGCACAGGAATTCTAATAAATAATTTATCTCCTATTTGATTTCTTTATCAAGGGATTATTTATCACTTCTGCCACTGAGGGTACACAGTGGGGATGCGCTCAGAGGCCCCATGTTTCTCATATTTATTTCCCCCATAGTTTACATGAGTTTACAGGAAAAGATTGGATCTCTGGAAGTCTCTCAGGCATACTGAAAAACCTGAAACACAAGATATTTGAGAAAGAAATTGTAATACAGGAAACAACAAAGAAGCAGAAAGAATTATTCTGGAAGCTCGGGATCATAGTGCCTGATACTATGGGAATTTAGGATGTTTCTATGAAAAATCGGAGTTTATTTATTTATATCGTTTATAATACTTTTTACGTGGTCTCCTGTGAGTTTGTCCTCGAAAAATAGTCTCTGTCCAAGTATACCTCTGGTTAATAATACATAATATCTATTTCTTATAAGGTCATATGCCTTACTATCCCCGGATTTTGCAAGGCTTTTTATAGAGTTATTCTGTCCTATTGCATCAGTTATATGCTCCCATTGAATTTCCCATCCATCTCTCCATACAAAGTCCCGTCCCCAGACAAGACCAGAGTAATCAGTTTCGAATCCCTGTGTTCCATAAACCGATGCACAATGTGATAATGGTTCAATCTTTCCCTGCCAGTACAGTGGGTATTCAGTCTTTTCATTCATTAACCACGGAATATTTACATCTATTCCTCTATACAGGTCAAAACCGGATTGTAGGGGATATCCTATTCTTAAATTCTTAATTCCTTTAGGGTTTTCCCTATCGCCACTTGATTCCGTAAAAGCACAGAGTAGGGCAATCTTTTTACTATTTGCCTGTTTTGATTTAAGGTCTTCCAGAAACTGTAATATGTCATCATGAATTTTAATATCATATTCAAGTCCTTCAGGCTTCGATCCATCAGAAATAAGATAATCAATAAATTTAAGATATTCTCCTGGCACTCTGAAGGCGGATTTTAATCCCATTTCAATAGCCGAGCCATTATATTTTAGAAAATTCTCCCTTGTTCCGGATTCGTCACCTATTAAAATCTGTTTATCATCATAAAAATAAACCTTTACCCTGGACCGTTTTTTTGTAGTTTCTATAACAGATTCTGTCATTCTCTGGGCTTCATCATAAATGATTAAATCCATATCTTTGAAGATTTTACTATCAAAATTTTCCTCACCGATACCAGTCCTTCTCCAGCCTGTTGAATAAAATCTAATTAATGAGCTCAGATTTATTGTACCATTCTTTATTTCAAGTACCTGCCTTAAGGTATTTAGAAGTCTGTTATTCCTGTATCCAAGAATTGCATTATAGTGATTGCTTACTGCCTCAATTAGAAGCTGTACTGCAACAAGAGTTTTTCCTGACCCAGATTCACCCTGAACCAGAAATGTTTTATCCTGATTCGATTTCAGTGCTTCCATAATTTTATTTACAAGTAATGTTTGCTCTTCGGTAAGGCCGTAGCCCCTACCAAGAAGAACATTAGATACATTATTTAAAAGATCCCTATTATTTTCTTTTAATAAACTTATTAAATCTTCATTTATATGAAAAGTGCCGTTAATAATGCCGTCTGCATTTTGGTCATTGCCGGGTGGGCCAATTTTTTCAATTTCACTTTTAAGTTGATCAAGTGTATTGACCACAGTGCATCTGTTTGAGGTATATGTATTATTATTGTACATATACACAATTCCATTATACTTCATATTGTTTGCACTGGAATGAAAATATCTAAGCTTGGATAAATAACCTATAAGCTGGTAGCATGGGTCGATATGATCCTCACTATCAGCTATTACAACCCGTTCATTCAGTTGTTTTACATTATGCCACCCTTTTGCCTCAATTACCAGTGATCTAACCGTATCAACAATAATATAATCTGCCCTTTCAGTGGAAAAAATCGGTAATTCCGCCAGCAACGGATATTTGCCTGACACCTTTTTAATGGTTTTATTCAAACTTTTCCATACAGCAATTTGTTCTACAGGTGGTTTCTCTCCATATTGCCTTTCGTAGCCCGAAATGAGTTCAGAAACCATTGAGTCTTCAGTATCACTATGCGATAGAAAAACAGGTAGATTCATAAAACATTAAAATATATATTCTAATAAATCTTTCTATTTTATCAGACTCTCCGCATGTCTATTAAGGTGATACGCAATTCCTACATATCTCCAGTGTTCTGCCTGATCACGGGAAACTGTATGGGCTAAAACGGGTTTTATGTAGCTACATCACCTACTATAATTACCATTTTTTATGTAATATTATGGAATTATATTCTCCATGGCCATAGCTTCATCTATGAAGGCATTCCATCACCGTAATAAGTATAGTACCCGGCATTTGTGCTTATCCATTGTCGTTCATTATCCTCACCCATTTACCCCTTCCCATGGCTATCATTAAGTCCATGAGTGTGATCCATGCAGATCCTGATCTGATCCTGACCAGGTTTATGAGTAACCATAGATTATATAGAAGAACTGAGAAAAAGAACAGAAAATAGCGTATCTTCATATCCGGTGAGTGCGTCCTTTCCTTTATATCCTTTTTCTCCAGATAGCCATTCTCTATGCCCCATCTATTCCTGTAGAGTTCTGCAAGTTCCCTGACATTGTTTTCATTTACATCCATATTTGTGTAGAATGAGAGAGCATGCTTCTTTCCATCAGGATAATATATTATATGGACAAAATTGGAGT